>CP046174.1:637382-1274765 GCA_017161075.1 Erysipelotrichaceae bacterium 66202529
GCTTGCATGGTAAATACAATATCGCTGATGGAACATTCACAGAAGGCGTGTACGACTATAAAACCGGTACCTTCAAAACAGATGGAGTGGGGGCATAGCAGATGAAGATCACATTACAGGAAAACATCATCCCACTAGATATCGCAGGACTACACTTCGAAATGGATGCGGATGATATCACATTGCATCAGACAATCAGCGATTTCATGGATAAATATCGCGGAAACCGACTTGTAACGGAAAACTTTATCGACGACTGCCGGAATACTATTGACGGACTGTTGGGCGCTGGTACATATCGTAAGATCTTCCATAAGGATGACTTAAAGCCTTATTATGTAATCCTGCAGCTTGCAGAGGCACTGAAAGAACGTCTGGAGGAAGCTGCTACGACAGAGCAGATGAAAAAGCGTCAGCAGTCCGCAGAAAAGGAGCTTCAGGCAGTACAGGGGATCGTCAATAGCATGGAGCGGTTCACAAAGCAGATGGAATATGCGGATGGAAAGTACGGTATGAAGAATGTGGCTAACAAGAGACGACCTGCCAAGAACCGTAAGAGCAGATAACAGAGACTATACGATAGATACAGATTTCCGTACTTGGATGAAATTTGAGAATATCATGGTCGATGCAGGAATCGAAATGGATTATAAATTGTATTTCATGATACGAGGAGTCATGAACATGCCTGATGATATTTCAGAAGAGCTGATACAGGCTCTTTTTTCTTTCTACAGGCTAGATAAACCGATACGGAAGACCTCTGGCAAGCAAGGTGAAATCGGATATCGTTTTGACTATGATATGGACCTCATCGTAGCTGCATTCCGCCAGCAGTATGGCATCGATCTGCTTGCCGCAGAGTTGCACTGGTGGGAATTCAAAAGTCTATTTGAGGGACTTACAGATCAGACGAAGTTCATCCAGGTGGTAGGTTATCGTACTGCGGATATCTCCAAACTGGATAAGGAACAGAAACAGCGTTATACGGAATTGAAAAAGTTTTATGCACTTCCTAAGGAAAAGGCGCAGGATAGGTCGCAGGAGGAACTGGAGGCAGAGATCCTGTCAGGACTGAAGGGCGGTGATGCGGATTGTTAGGGAACAGTGATGGCTCCATCATCATTGAGGTAGATCTTAATGATAAAGACTATGAATCACGCCTGAAGTCGATGGAGGGGAAAACGAAATCTTTCGGTACGCAGCTGAAAAGCCTTCTGAGTGCAGTCGGAATCACCAAGGCTGTCTCTGCAGGCTTCAACGCCATGAAATCATCCATAGGAAGTGCGATGGACCGCATTGATACGATGGATCAGTTCACACGTACCATGACGACGATGACAGGCTCTTCCAAGATTGCAGAACAGGCACTGGCCAAGATCAAGGACACCGTGACAGGGACTGCATACGGACTTGATGTAGCGGCACAGAGCTGTCAGAAGTTCGTAACATCCGGTATGTCGATGGACAAGGCAACAGGGCAGGTGAAGACCTGGGCAGATGCGGTTGCATTCTATGGAGATGGTACGAATGAGACATACGCCAATGTAACAGATGCGATCGCAAAGATGGTCGCACAGGGGAAGGTCCAGGGAGATCAGCTGGACCGATTGACGGATGCCGGTATCCCTGCAGTGCAGCTGTTTGCGGATGCGACTGGCCAGAGCTTTTCTGATGTACGCGAAGCATTATCAGATGGCAGCATCTCATCAGAAGAATTTCTGAATGTCCTGCAGGATGCGATGGAAAAAGGAACTGACAAGTTCGCGGCCATTGATGGTGCTGCCAAAGAGGCAGGTGCTTCCTGGAAGGGAACATTCGATAATATGAAGGCTGCTATCACACGAGGGATGGTAGCAATCATAGAATCGATCGACGAAGTGCTGCAGAGTAATGGTCTGCCAACCTTGAAGGAAATGATCTCAGATGTGGGGAAGGTCATGGAAAAGGGATTGAATTATGCTGCAGAGCATCTTCCAGAGTTGATCTCATTGATCAAGAAGCTGCTACCGGTCGTAATCAGCGTGGGTAGTGCGTTCGCTGCTTGGAAGATCACAAATACAGTGAGCAGAGCGAGCAAGTCTATTTCTGGGTTCTTTGATCTAATGAGCAATGGTAATAGTTTGATGAATACTGTTTTTATCAAACTTGGTTCTGGAAGCGGAGCATTCTCTAAATTAGCTACAAGTGCTATCGGTGCTGGTGGAGGTATCAAGGGGCTGGGCAGCGCTTTGGTGGCTGCTGCCGGTGGGCCTGTCACATTGATCGTTGCAGCTATAGCTGCAGTAGTGGCTGCCTTCGTATATTTCTGGAATACCTCTGAGGAATTCCGGCAGTTCTGGATAGACCTGTGGAACGGCATCGTTGAATGGTGTTCAGGTGCAGTGGACAGTATTGTCGAGTTTTTTACCGTGACGATACCTCAGGCATGGGAAGATTTCAAGACAAGCCTGCAGGAGCTGTGTGACAGCATCGTTCAATGGTTTCAAGATGCATGGAACAGCGTCATAGCTTTCTTCACAGAAACGATTCCGGCGTGGATCCAGAGTGTGATCGACTGGTTCAACCAAATTCCTTATAACATTGGTTATATGGTCGGACAGATCATTGGTCATTTCATCCAGTGGGGCATCGATCTGAAGAACTTCGTTACAGAAGATATTCCTGCTTTTATAAATTCGGTAGTTGAATGGTTCAAATCACTGCCAGGAAAGATATGGGAATGGTTGAAGAGTGCCTGGGAAAAAGTCAAGACCTGGGGAAGTGATACATATAACAGTGCTAAAGAGTCGGTTACCAAAACGATCGATAAGATCGTAGAGTGGTTCCGTTCATTGCCAGGAAAGGTCCAAACATGGTTATCTAACACGATATTGAAAGTAAGGGCATGGGGTTCTGATCTTTGGAATACCGGTATCAATGCCGCAAAGCAGCTCGTCGATTCCGTGGTTCAGAAAGCTAGGGAATTACCTGGCAAGATGGTAGATATCGGTATAAACCTTATCAAGGGGCTGTGGGAAGGTATCGGAAGTGTAAAGGATTGGATCCTGGATAAGATCAGTGGGTTTTGCGATGGAATCGTCGATGGTATGTTGGATTTCTTCGGCATCCATTCCCCTTCCAGACTGCTGCGTGATCTTGTAGGTAAGATGCTGCCTCCAGGTATTGCCGTGGGATTTGAAATGGCCATGCCGAAGTCAACGAAGGATATCCTTAATGAGGTTGACGGTATGAATGCGGAATTGCAGAAACAAGTGAATGCCAGCGTGAATGACATCGGTGTACCTTTGGAAACGAATGCCAGGATCACGCAGCAGCAGAGTGTCGTGAACGCGTTCCCAAAGACTATGCAGCTAGTAC
This sequence comes from Erysipelotrichaceae bacterium 66202529, assembly GCA_017161075.1. Classification (NCBI taxonomy): domain Bacteria; kingdom Bacillati; phylum Bacillota; class Erysipelotrichia; order Erysipelotrichales; family Erysipelotrichaceae; species Erysipelotrichaceae bacterium 66202529. The sequence continues at coordinate 640,743 of CP046174.1, forward strand.
GTAATGGTGTTAATGAGTTTAGATTCGTATTGGATAACGGTGCAGAAGTTGCGCATTGGCTTGCACCTGAAATGGGTGTTGAGCTTGCAGAGCTTAGATAGGAGGGTGTGACATGCGAATAAACAACAAGCGGATGGAACGATTCCATATGAGAGTAAATTCCTTCACATATCAGCCCTATGCAGTAGAGCGTGAGGTCTTTCAGCCTGAACGCTCCCTGCGTCCTGTTCTTGGCAAAAGAGTGCTGACGCCGAAGAGTATGCAACTGATAGCTGAGTTTCGCAGCAAGAAGGATATATCTGATTTTCTGGCAGAGCTATTGAACCATGAAGAGAATATGATCGACATCGAAGATGGATTCAAATATCGGTGCTATCTATCCAAACTGAGCCAACCCGTAGACGAATACTGGCAGGGCTGGTACAGGGTGACGATCCCGTTGTCCGTCATACAGGAAGGAAGCAGACGCCAGTTGTTACTCAGTAAGGTTGACAACCATATCGTTGTCGCAGGTAATTGGCAAACAGAATGTGTGTATGAAATAACGCCAATGGCAGCTATGGATTCCTTCACTATTGATGGGCACACCATCCGGAAGCTGTATGCAAACAGAACGGTCTATTTCGATGGTGAATTGAAAAAAGTTTATACAGATACAGAGCCGAATAAATATCCGGATTGTACGCTGAAACAGAACTGCTTTCCTACATTGGATCCGGGAAGTCAAAAAATCAGTATGAGCAGTACGTCTGTAAAAGTCGTATTGAAATATACACCAATTTTCGTATAGGAGGAACAAGATGCTTGAAATTTACACAAAGGAAGGTTGGTTACCGATTACCAATCGGCAGAATTACTATACAGCATATGAATATGATGGTACCCAGACTTTATGCTTTGACATTTCGCCCAGTGATGAAATGTACCGGTATATCGCTAATGAAACACCAGTCAGAAATGAAGAGAACCGCTATCTGATCAAAGATATCAACAAGAGAAAGACAGCATGCACGATAACCTGCAGCCTGGATATGGATGACTGGCATCAAAACGAGCCTTATCTCAACACGAAGGATATAGCAAAGTTTCAGACAAAGAGCCTATCAGAGATTCTGGAAGCGATCAAACCGTCTGGCTGGTCTATCTTAAACGCAGGTATACGGGATTATCGAAGGACCCTAGAGATGGAAGATGCGTCTGATTATGAAGTGTTATTCAAATGTCAGGAGATATTCAGTGTTACATATGAGATCCGAGCACTTGATAAACAGATCGTTGTAAAGGATCCTGAACAGGTCATAGATAAAGGAATCTATATCACCCCACAGTTGAATCTGGAAAGTGTTAAGATGAAAGGCAATTCAAAAGATTTCGCCACCAGGATCACAGCATATGGAAAGCAGAATGAGGATGGCAGCTATGTCAATTTTGCATCCATAAATGGAGGAAAGACCTATGTTGAAGATAATGCATATGCAGGCAAGGCGCATCCAATCTGGATTGTATGGAAGGATGAACGATATACGATTCCGGAGAACCTACTTGCTGATGCGAAAAAGAAGTTGAAGGAACAGGCATATCCGGTATTATCCTTTGAGGTCACGGTCAATGACCTTGCGGAAACAGATGATAGGTACAGCTTCCTGAAGATGGGGCTGTATGATATTGCACACGTCATTATTGACGGGCACACTGAGATCATTGAAAAGGTGATCAAGCTGCAGAGGTATCATGATTCACCAGAGAAGAACAAAATCACATTGTCTTCAGAACCGCAAACCATAACAGGAAAGGTGAATGATGCAATATCCATTCTTGGCAACGATGGTGAAAAACTGAAAGGATCAGTGCTGCAACAGGCGCAGGAGATGGCAACGAAGCTGATAAATGCATGGGCAGAGAAAGGATATATCTACCAGACACAGAATGAGATCTATATTTTGGATGCATTACCGAAAGAGAATGCGAAGTATTGCATTAGGATGAATCTAGGAGGTATAGCCTTCAGTCAGAATGGATGGCAGGGACCATATAATTCTGCATGGACGATCGATGGGAAGTTCAATGCTGATTTCATAACAGCCGGAACATTAAGAGGTATCCGGATTACAAATGGTAACAACTTTAATGTGGATGCGGATGGGAATGTCTCTGCAAATGGATTGAAAGCAACAAATGCAGAGATAACAGGGAAGATATCAGGATCAATGATAACAGGAACATTATTCGATGGCGGAACTATTAGGACAAACGACGGGGACATTGGAGGATGGAGTATAAATTCCAACGGTTTGTATAACGGTACAGTCAAAATTAAGAATAGTGGAATCACCAATATCTATACATGGGCTGACCTGTATATTATCCGTTTGATAATTATGGGTACTGTGGATGCTGATGATGATATGGTCTACCACTATGATTTTAATGGAGATGGAAAAATAACACCAGCTGATTACGCTACGTTGAAGAATAGATTAAAAGCTATGTAGGAGGTGATTGAATGGATATAGTAGTAACACAAATCAAACAGATTGGTAGAGAGATAATGCTTGACGGAAACAGTCTTGTAGGTTATCAGCACTCAGCCAATCTTTTTATTAAGCTTATTAAAGACACATCGGAAACAAATCCATTTAAGGGAATGGTGTTATCTGGTTTCTGTAGCAGCTGGAAATCAGATATGCCGATTGTATGCCCTCTACAAGAAAAGGATGATGGGACATACATTTTGTTGCCTGATGGGGTGTTTGAAAACGAAGGCGATGTATATTTGTCTTTGGCAGCGATTGACGAAAATAAAATCGTTATCACATCTAACAGATTAGCTCTACAAGTAGATGTATCCAACAAAATCAAAGCTGCAGTTTCTCCACCGGAAGAATATTGGCAAAGAGAAGTATTAAGTGCTATGAAGTCATGGTATACGAGTAATGTTGATCCTTATTTTGAAAAAAGCAAAGAGAAATTAGATGATTTGATAGACCAAACTAACGAATCTCAAAAGGATGTAAAAAATGCAGTGGCACAATGTTATGATGCTATATCAGCACTGCAACTTGAAACATTCGATATGGACGGCGGTGACCCGTTCACACAAGCGAGCGAAGAAGACATTGATGTAAACGGTGGATATCCGATTTAAAGAGAGGAGAATGAGAAATGCCATTTTATACAATAAGACCACGTGCTGGAACAAAGGCACAATGGGAACAATCAAATATGGTTTTGAAAGAACGCGAAATCGGTTATGAAATACCGAATGCAGGTGTTGGAAAGGGAATCGTTAAAATGAAAATGGGGGATGGAGTAACACCTTGGAATAGTTTACCTTATGCAATACCTGACGCATTAACACCTAGCGATATCGTTACGACGGATTCAACATCCAATGCAAAAGTACCTAGTGCCGGATATTGTAAAAAGAAATTCGATGATATAAAAACCGAATTAAACAGAAATACTGTTCAATTAACTAATTCGGTATATCTTCCTCCGGCCAATATGTATAGAAGTGGGCAAGTTGTTTATTTAAAGTGTGCTGGTTATATGCAAAAGGAATTGGCAGCGAACGGAGAGACTACGATAGCTACGCCGTCGATGATTCCGGAAGCTTTTCGCCCAACAGTAGATCTAAATTTCTATGAAATCGTAGGTAGTACAAAAATTATCGCAAAGATAAATATTAAACAGGATGGAACTATTTTGTTTTCCCCTCTTGAAAAGCTAGCAAGCGATACAGGAATAAATGTGCATCTTACCTATGTGACGGGCAAGTCTACTATCCAATGAAAGGAGCATTAAGATATGGAATTTATTAAACTGAAAAATGGCAGTAGATATCAGCTGATCACAGACGGATTCAATGTCGGAGATAATCATGTGAAACTTGCTTTCATTGCTGATAGATCACTAAAAGAAATTCATTCTGAATTTTCAAAAAAGGAAAACATTGAGACATTGTGTGTAGAAAACGCAACAGGCGAGACACTTACTGTATGTGATGGATATGTGGTTTTAGACAGCTACGTATCATTAGATTTGCATTATGAGGTATCGCCAGTTGAATATGGCGGTGATGGGGAAGTTGTAAAAGCAGCTGATTATGGTGAAGTCGCTTTCTTGTCTTTATATAAAGAAACAGCAGAAAGCATGCTGGAAGAATTGAAACTTAAGCAAGAGGTGACTGCACAGGCAGTTCAAGATTTGATACTGATGGCGGCAGGAGGTAAAGCATAATGGAAAATTTTCTGGTATATCGTATCTTAGATGGAAAGCTTGATTTTGCTGATGTCCCCAAAGCGCTAGAAGCCGGAGTGAAAAAAATTCTGGTTGAGATAGGTCACGAAGAATTAACGAAGTAGTATAAGAGGGTAAAACGCCCTACATATTGCCAAGAATGGCGGAAAGAGATGAGGTATATGAAACATATGGCACAAACAATCACAGACAACTACAACGCATTTGTGGGCACTGTTATAGCAGTTATCAGCGTGATATTCGGAGAACACTGGTATCTGTTTGCGTTGTTCCTTGCACTAAATATTGCAGACTGGGTAACAGGTTGGATGAAGTCAAGAATCATGAAAAAAGAAAATTCAGTAAAGGGTTGGCAAGGAGTACTTAAAAAGATTGGATACTGGATCATGATCACGTTTGCATTTATGGTTGCAGCAGGCTTGATCGAAATCGGTGAGATAATCGGTGTAGACTTGCAGATTACAACACTGCTTGGATGGTTCGTACTGGCAAGCTTGATTGTGAATGAAGCACGCTCCATCTGTGAAAACTTCGTTGAAGCGGGATTCGACGTACCAAAAGTTTTGAGCAACGGCTTAGCTGTTGCCGACAAACTTATTAACAAAGAAAGCGAGGACGAAGAAAAATGAAAATTTTGCTTATTGCAGGACATGGCGCAGGCGAACCAGGAGCTTCCGGATGCGGATACAGAGAAGCTAACCTTACCAGAGAGCTGGTCAACCTGATTGCGCCGAAGCTGAGAAAGTATGCGACAGTGGATGTGTACAACGAAAACCGCAGCGCATTCTATGATGTACAGAACGGTACATTCAAAATCGGAAAGTACGATTATGTGCTGGAAGTACATTTCAATGCATTCAATGGATCTGGACACGGTACAGAAATCTTTGTAACAGACAGCGAGCAGTATACCGATGTGGAACAGGCCATCATGAACAAGCTTGGAAAGCACTTCGTGAAGCGTGGTGGTTCCGGTGTCAAGGTGACAAACTGGCTGGTGATTTATACATGCAAGTGTTTAGGCATCAGCTCCGCCCTGTTAGAGACGTGTTTCATCGATAACAAGGCGGACATGGCCGAATACCAGGCACACAAAGAATCCGTGGCACAGGGCATTGTAGACGGCATTGCAGAAGGCTTCCAGTTGAAAGCAAACAGCGCAGAGCAGAAGCCAGGGAACAAGCCTGCAGCACAGAATAAACCTTCCAAACCATCCAAACCAGCACAGCCTGATCAGATTTTGCATAAAGGAGAATACTTCGTCATTCCAGGAGTGCATAGCGTAGACCAGGTATTGGCCAACATGGATAGCATCTGGTGCGAGGAGATGACCGGGAACGGCGGTAACTCCATTCAGGCGGGACCACTTACCAAATGTGATAAGAACGGCAAGGAAACAAAGTCACAAGTTTTCAGCGTAGGTGATTACTGGAAATGTGACAAGAAATTTAAGGTGCTTGCGGTGGATAAACCTACAAATTCAGTGCAGGCAAATGTCGGAGGTCGTAAAATCTGGCTGTATGCCGGACCGTTGCGCGAAGTCTAATATATAAAATAACCACTCATTCCTTCAGGGATGGGTGGTCTTTTTAAATGTAAAAAAAAGATGTATTATTATAGTAAATATGATATAATTTTCGTGAATTTATTAGCATTAAATACATATACTAGAGAGGAACAGCGGTAGAGAATCCTAAGCGGACCTATTTGCAAAAAAAGTTGCACACCTATTGACAATCTTGTCAAAAAGGTTTAAAGTAAGTGCAAGGAACAGCGGTAGAGAATCCTAAGCGGACCTATTTGCGCAAAAAAACCTCTCTTAATTGAGGGGCTTTTTTGTATAGGAGGAATCGACATGGCTAAACCATTCAAGACTTTAGAAGAACAAGTTGAGTTGATGAAAAATAGGGGATTATACTTTGATGATGAGGAGAAAGCGAAGTCATATTTATTACTTAATAACTACTATAATGTGATAAACTATTATAGTAAATTCTTCATGAATGGTAATGATTATTATATAAATGGAGCAACATTTGATGAAGTTTCACACGTTTATTATTTTGATAAAGAGATAAAAGGAATTTTCTTTAAAACAATCATGGAAATAGAAAAGCATATCAAATCTATTATTGCCTATGTTTTTTCTGAAGAACACCAAGAGGACTTTTCATATCTTAATGCAAAAAGTTTTAAGAACAACGATATCATAGATGTAACTCAAACAATAGCATGTCTTTCAAAAATCATCACAAGAAAGCAGCGAGAAAAGGACGATAATTCTGTCAAACATTATATGAAAAAGCATCATAATGTACCTCTTTGGGTATTATGTAATTACATGACATTTGGTCAAACTATTATGTTTTATAAGCACATGAAGGATGCGGAACAGAATAAGATAGCAAAAATATTCAGCCAATATTTAAGAGGAAATTTAAATATTGAGAATACTATAGTAACTCCAACACATATATTGTCTTACCTTAATAATATATGTGAAGTCCGAAACATTGAAGCACATGGCAACAAGTTTTTAGGATTTAAATGCAAAAATAATACGCTATATCTTCCAGAACTTCATTCATTTTATGAAATCAATCCTGATTCGCCAAGACAAGATGTCTATAATGTCTTTATAACAATGAATATGTTTCTTGAAAAGCATCAGTTTGCTATAATGAATAATTCGTTGCGAAAAAGGGCACAGCAATTATCTAAACACGTTAAATCGATAAATCACAATTATATTTTATCATCATTAGGTTTTCCTCAAGACTGGCAAAATAGAAAGTGTTTACAACAAGATTAAGCTACTCTCCACACCAGAGAGTAGCCTTTTTTGTTAAATATGGAACTTCCAATGTTTTACTACGATAATGATTTGCAATTTTTGAAGAAATGCTATATAATTTCGTAGTCACTCTTTCATACAGTTTATGCAGTGACAATGGGACAAAAGCCGGCTATAAGCTGGCTTTTTATTATCGAATTAAAATTAAGAAAAATTAAATAATTAGAGTTTACATACATGTGAATATGTAATATACTTTTATTGGCTCTCTACCCCTTTCGGAAATACCCCAATATTTTCCCACAGAGAGTCAGGCCGGTGTATACCGGCTTTTTAAATCTGCAAGCAAATGAAATGTTGATTAAATGTAGGTATGGCATAAAGAAAAGAGCGTCAACGTGTAACTCTTTTCAATACTTAGAATTAGAGGTGTGAGTAATAACTATCACTCATTATAATATATGTTAAAACACAAAAAAAGTGCAGAAAAAACAAAATACTTGAAATTAAAAATATATATGATAGAATATTTTCGCCTGTTGTATATTGCCTAGGTATTGAACAAAGGCGGCCACTATCTTTGGCGAAGTTCGGATTTATCCGAACTTTTTTATTATCTTGCTTAATAACGCTAAAATATTCATAACGTATTTACAAATGTTCATATAAACTATATAATGATTACGTTGCCGCCCATTAAAAAGAAAGAGATACCTAGGCAGTATTTTGCGGCACTTGACCACCTTAATGGTGGTCTTTTAATTGATGGTGATCAAACGTTTAATCTTTTATCAATGAGTATTATAATAAGCCTAATTAGGCATCTAATTCCTCCATATCATATATTGAGATACGCAGATGTATCTCAATAACACGTAAGGAGGAAATATATATGTGTAACAGATGTGAATGTAATGCTTATGACTTTAACGATTATGATTTTGACAGATTCGAGTGTGATAGAAATTGTAGATGCGATGATTATGGTACAAACGCATTGAATGAATCAGAACGAGTAGCTTGCAACACAATGCGTCGTGACTGTAGAGAAAATCGCTGCGCACGACAATTTGTACGCTGCATGAGAAATGCCCGGTGCGGATCTAATTGGTAACTTGCACTAAAACTTAATGTATATTTGTTCACTCTGATTTAGCTTTTAACTGTGTATTTGTGATTGCATCAGTAAAAATGTAATTTAAGAGTCTGTATATGAATAGCCAATTTGCTACTCTCCACATTGGAGAGTAGCATTGTTTGTATCAATTCATTTATCATATAATTCGTGATGCTCTATATCAATTGTGTTTGTCTTTGGTGTCCTGCCATTACAGCATTGCATAATAACGGTCAAAGTGGAATTTGTGTTAGGAAATATCTGTACACCGTTGATTATTTCTTTATCAAAATCATCTTTTATAACTTGTACATCATATTGTGCATAAGGACATGCCTGTGGAATGCTATGCAAGGAATGTGTGCTGTCTGGGGTAGGGAGAGTAATAGGTTCACTTAGTCCCTTTTCATCGGTATAACATCCCATTATAAAGTTAGAAGCACTGTCTGTTCTCTCATACACTCTTATAGCTGCCTGATTAACAGGAGCACCGTTTGCTTCCATAGTTTCAATTGTTAATGTGCCTGTCATTTCACTCACCTCCGATATAAACTATGCAAAGGCGATTGCGATGTGTCATTAAAAAATATATAGTAACCTGTTATCTATATAGGTATTTTTATTTATTACTATGAAAATAATAAATTTAATTATGCATATTGGTCTTTATAGTTATATCGCACTACACAATAGATACTCTTGTATCTACGGTATTCGTACACCAATAAGCAGCTGTTTCTACAGACGGATAACTTTTAGGTACTCACGAGCTCGCACATCTGGAAATGGTATCTGCCATTCTTTATCAGCTCACAAGAAATCTGAGTGTGGAGGAAATTGAAGAAGGCGGCTTTGCAGCCTATTATGTCGATCATACAACCGGAGTGTGGACACAGGCAGCAAGCGGGGCACCGTTTACGGCCTCCTACTATCAGTCAAAGGGTGATCCTGTCACTGATTTGTTTGAGGATATGGGCGCAGAGCAAAAGGCGCGGACAACCTATGAGAATCTGATACGTGCTGCCAGTGATCCGGATGTAATCGCACCACTTCGCTTCCTGAGAGAACGTGAAATCGTACACTTTCAGCGATTCGGGGAAGCACTTGCCTACGTTCAGAGTCAGCTTAACGCAGAAAATTACTATCAGTGTAATCCTGCATTTGACTGAAACAGCGGATGTTGAACATCCGCTACATACAACATATAATACACAGGAATATGAAATAACTTCATAATTTTACTCTGCCAAAGTTATGCAGATATAGCAAAATCATTGGCAAAACAGGAATATCTATCCGTATTCTTTAAAACTATATTTACAAATTCGTTTCGTATAGTATAATACAAAAGGCGGGGTGATGACATGCAATATAAAATTGGAAAAATTGCGAAGATCATGGGGGTTACACCGGAGGCAATCCGGCATTATGAACGACTGGGATTGATTATCCCATTCAAAGATCCGGATACGAACTATCGTTACTATACAAATGAACAAATCGATCAGCTGCTCTATATACAGCGGTTCTCACACATGGGAATATCACTGTCTGATATCCGTGAGAATATACTCAGAGGCAATGTTCATTCCCATCGGGAAATGGTCAATCAGAAGCGCAAGGATTATGTTCAGGAAATACAGCACCTGCAACAAAAGCTTATGAATATGGATCACTATATCGATATTTTAAAGCTGACCGCATACTGTCTGTATAATTGCATTCTCATTCAGAAGCCCGGCTTCTTCTTCATTTCACAAAAGGACTGTCTGAATATGAAGGAGGACGCAAAAGACTCAGTACAATTCAATATCTTTCAAAAAAATGCGGATATGTTTTTCCAATGCTCTTTACTTTGTGAGGAGGATGGCGCTAGAAGCAGCAGGAACGGTTTTGGTATTTATGAGGATTGTGCTGTTGCAATTGGTGTCAGTGAAGAATACGGGTTTCAATACTTTGCAGGCGGGGATGCAGTCATATATGCATATGAACAATCAGATAAGCGTTCTGCCCTGACACACGAAAAAATACACTCCTTTTTTCAAAGAGAACATCTTACTCCGAAAGGGCCTGTTTGCCAAAGACTTGTATATCGTACCTTTGAAGATCATGCCAGTGCCAATCTTGTTGAAATGCTCATGATTCCTTACATTCGTCAGTGAAAAAGGAATCTTTTTTTTGTTAAAAATAACGAGCTGCTCTCCTACATCTAATAATTATTCTTACGATTCTGTTTGATTTCTTGACTTTATTCCTGCATCTCGGGGATAATACAGACAATAAGACAGGATGTGATAAGATGCTTGGTAGGAATATAAAAAAACTGCGAACTGAATATGAAATCAGTCAGCGCAGACTTGCGGATTATATGCACATAAAGGAGGAACAGCTGCAGGAATGGGAACAGGGAAAAAGCTTTCCAAATGATGAACAGCTGGATCGTCTGGCCACTCTGTTTCAGGTAAGTGTCAGCGAATTGTGTGATGCAGATGAGAGTAGCGATAAACAAAAAAAGAAGCAGCCAGTTGCTCAGGATAAAAAAGAAAAAAAGCAGAAAGTGAAAAAAGGAAAGACGAAAAAGAAAACGAAACGGAAAACAAGACATAAAACGGATTATAAAACAAAAAAGGAAACTGTTGTGAAAAAGCGCAGGGTATGGCCTCTGGTGCTGCTGCTATTGCTGGTACTGGCGGGTGCTGTAGCAGCAGGTGGTTATGTATATTGGAAATACGGAGATGAATTGTTTTCACAAAAAGAAAAATACCGTAAAGAGGATATGGCAGGTACCTTTACGGCTGAGAATGCACACGACGGGACGCCTGCATCACTGGTTTTGAAAAGTGATGGAACCTTTACCTTTATAGTAAATAATTGTCAGGTGATGAATGAGCTGGATGGAACATGGAGCATTACAGATAAAAATATCAAGCTGCATAATACGCAGGGAACGTATACATTCGCAATCCGCAGCAGTAATCAGCTGCGCTTCGAGGGAGAATCCATCGGCTGTGGTCCATATCAAAAGGATATCTTCACTCGTGGTACTGCAATCCAGAATCCGCAGAAAGAGGAAGAACCGAAGGAGTCTGAGAATGATGATATTGCCGGCAGCTACAGCGGCAGTCACAGTACCCTAGTTGTTTCCAATGTGACAGCTACTTCCTTTTCCTATACATTAACAAGTCTGAATCCGGATGATGCACAGCAGGTAGCTACGATTGAGGGAACTGCACAGCGAAGCGGTAATACGGCAGCCTTCAGCTTCAGCGATGATGGCTTTGGTACGCAGGGAACCGGAACCTTTACTTTTCAGGGTACGCAGGTGGTATTCTCCATACAGAAAACACAGGCAAACGCAGAAGCCGCATGGGGAATACTGGACGAAGGAACCCTATCCCGTTAAGTCATATGGTACAGAATACGACAAAGGCTTGTGGAAAAACAGATAGACAAGAGCAGTAAAGGATAAACATAAAAGTAAGGAAATATCAAAATATGCAAATAGCTGGTTAAGCATACAGCTTCTACGCAGCAAAGCTGTAAGGAGCCTTATTTAAGAAAGCTATCTGATAACGAGGAGCATTAGAAAAAAGATTGATACCTGGCTGTATTCTCTGCCACATCAGACAAGCCGCTGATCTAGCTTACCTTATAATTGGCAGCTTCCCTAGTGTAGAATATCAGTTATTAACCGAGACAAATGCAAGTTTCTGGTTTTTATTAAATAAAATATGGCAGCACAGGTTATTGATCTTTACTCGCTTTAGGCTACAGAGCTGCATAACGAAAAAGAAGAAGTAAATTTCCTATGGATGTTTAGATTACAATAAATAAGCATTAGCCTTACACCATCTTCCCTTATTCATTTGCTTTCAAATCTCCCGACATCATGAGTCGCATGATCCCTGACACCAAAACCACTTAGGTACTTTAATTCTTCTTTTGCATTTTAGATAATCTATTTCTTGTATATTACACCTTAAGCAATAATCTATGCTAAAGGCTCAGCGATCCGCATATCTTTTTTAGCAGGCTGCATGATGTCAGTCTCCTATCTGCAGACTATGATCGGATATCCTGTTCTGTACTGCTCCGGCTTTTCCATTCATCCTCTAAAATTGACATTAGAATATCATCCGCATAGCTGTCACCATCACGTATCGCATCCCGCAGGACTCCCTCTACACGGAAGCCTGCTTTTTCATATGCCCTTTTTGCTCTGGGATTAAAAGAGAATACATCTAGTGAAAGCCTGTGCAGCCTTAGCTCACGAAACGCAAAATCCCGCGTCATACGAACAGCCCAGCCTCCGATTCCCTGACCGCAGTCAGCTGAATGAAAAATACAGATTCTGAAATTCGCAGAGCGTGTTTCGTTATCAATATTGTTTATGACGCTTTCTCCAATTATTCTGCCCTGTGGATTGAAAATAAGAAAATCAAAGCGGGAGACATCTGTCAGACAATTTAAAAAATAAGCGTCAATCTCTTCTTTTTCATAATGCTGCTTACTTCCTGTTAAACGTGCAACCTCGCAATCCCATTCTGAAAATCCACAAATATAATACTCTTCCTTATCCTCTAAACGAAAGGATCGCATTGTATAACCGTTATTTTCCCATATGTAATCCGTTTGCATACATACTCCCCTCATGTTCGCTTTCTGTCAAGGCTTCCCTTTGCATAGCTGTGATAATCGCCATCTTGTATATTTCCTCGGTTGTTGCACTGCGCGATAAATCATTCATCGGAAGGCGGACACTCTGCAAAATCGGGCCAAGTGCCTCAAAGCCACCCAAATTAGCAACCAGCTTGTATCCGATATTTCCAGCATTCAAATCCGGAAATATTAGAACATTAGCAGTCCCTGCCACCGGGGAATCTGCCGCTTTCAAGCCGGCTACACGTTTTGATAAAGCACAATCCACCTGCAGCTCACCGTCAACTGCATAATCCAGAGGCATTCGTTTCAATCTCTGGGCTGCTTCATGAATCGTATCGACATCGGTACCGCTCCCGCTGCCATGTGTGGAATAGGAAAGCAGTGCAACCTTCGGTTCCATACAGAACGTCCTCGCTGTATCCGCAGACTGTAATGCAATTTCCACCAGCTCGTCTACATTTGGATTTCTATTCAAAGAACAATCTGCGAAAATATAATGCTCATCCCCTCTGCTCATAAGAAAGCAACTGGAAACGATGGTATGTGGCATCCGTGTCTTTATCAGCTGCATAATAGGACGCAATGTCTCTGCTGTTGAATTGGCGGAGCCGCCAAGCAGTCCATCCGCATACCCCAGCTCCACATACATCGTACAGAAATAGGTATCCTTCATTAGCCACTTGCGGCATGTCTGTTCATCTGTTTTTCCACGCCGCAGCTTTAACATGCGCCTTACCATGGCTTCTCTGTGTGCAAAAAGTTCAGGATCAATGATTTCGATTCCGTCAAGGGAAAGCTCATAATCGGCTGCCAGCTGCTGCAGCTTCTTTGTAGTTCCATAAAGCAGAGGGGTAAGGATCTGTTCGTTGTGCAGACGTATTGCTGCTTCCATCATTCTTCTGTCAGCTCCTTCTGTAAATAAAATTCTGATTGCGCGGTCTTTAACTGTTAATGGTATGTTCATAGGCTTGTACTCCTCTCCTTTCATTATACCATTCCTTAACACGTTCGTCGAAAAAAGATAGCGGTATAAACCTATGGAAAATGTCCAGACTAAATACCAAGGAGGATGTATATGAAAGTCATAAATTATATCGTATTGATTATCAGTATTATCGGTTGTGTAAACTGGGGACTGATTGGTCTCTTTGATTTCAACCTGGTAGATATGCTGTTCGGTACCGGATCTATTTTATCCAGAGCAATTTATATTCTGGTTGGTATCTGTGGTATTTATCAGCTTTCCTTCTTCTCCAGCTTAAACAGCGAGAGATAGTAGAGAACGGCTTCCTGTTATAATCAGGAGGCTTTTTCTTTTTGTCTGTAGTGATCGCCGATATGAAGCACGGATAATGTCAAAAGGCTGTTACGTAAAAAAGCAAAAGGGAAAAGCGATGGGATTATGAAAACAGGATGAAATCCAGGAGCTTCGATATGGAGAAGTAACCAAATAAATGATAAAAACCGATATAAAATAAGAACTATATGTAAAGGAAGCTGTCTATCATAGGAAATCTTATAGCGTAATAGACGGTTTTCTATAAAGCCTTAGAAAGCGCTATTGCCTGCTTTATGCAGTGATAAGTGTAGATGCTTTTTGAAGAAGGACAAAATTTACAGTATAAAAATCCTGTGATGAAAACGGTCAGTCTATGTGCTATACTTTATATGAAGCATGGATTCGGAAAGGAGTGCTGACCTGTGAGAAAGGGAATCATTGCGCAAAAGATTGCATAGACCCATGGAAATCACCAAAAGAAAACATAGATGCAGGATTTGCATGGGAGGCTAAAATGAAAGAAAATAAATATGACGACGATGTGTTTTTCAATAAATATAAGGAAATGAACCGCTCTGTTCAGGGCCTGGAGGGTGCCGGTGAATGGTCACAGCTGAAACGTCTGCTTCCGGATTTCAAAGGGAAGCGTGTTCTTGATCTGGGCTGTGGTTATGGCTGGCATTGCATATATGCGGCCGAGCATGGCGCAGCAGCTGTCACTGGAACGGATATTTCACAAAAAATGCTGGCAGTTGCCATGGAAAAAAGCAGAGGATATGATATCACATATCAATGCAGTGCAATGGAGGATTTACATTTTCCTCCGGCATCCTTTGATGCTGTCATCAGCTCGCTGGCATTTCACTATGTAAAAGACTTCAAGCCGCTGGTGTTATCCATTGCTGAATGGCTCGTACCGCAGGGACAGTTTGTATTCTCTGTTGAGCATCCGGTTTTCACATCCTATGGTTCACAGGACTGGTATTACGATGACAAAGGAGCTATCTTGCATTTTCCAGTCGATAACTATTATTATGAAGGAAAACGGGAAGCTAATTTTCTGGGGGAGAAGGTGGTGAAGTATCATCGTACGCTGACAAGCTATCTGGATACATTGCTCAGCAGCGGCTTTGAGCTTCAGCATATCATAGAACCGCAGCCACCTCAGGAAATGCTGGGTATTGAAGGTATGTGCGATGAAATGCGCAGACCGATGATGCTGCTGGTATCAGCCAGAAAGCGCTGATTTTACGTGAATGAGAGTTAAGCTTTAAAGCGATATATAAGCAGCACATATAAAAGTAACATATATAAGCAATATATAAGCCATGTTAATATATAATAAAAGAATAAAAGGCTGATTCCAAGACAGCATACAGAATTGTTTCGCTGTTGGGATCAACCTTTTTATTTATTCATTATAAAGAGCTTCCTCTTTTCTTTATTTAACATATTGCCTGCTCCTCACCTTGCAGTATGGAAGTATGGGCATGCAATGGATTTTTCATAAATAAGGCAAGCGCGCAAAGGATGAGCTGTGCGGCAGGATATGCCATCCAGATTCCATTGAGCTGAAACAGCCAGGACAGGATAAACAGGCTTACTGGCAGCAAAAAGCATGGCTCCATATACACAAGTATCGTGGAATTTCGTGTTTTTTCCGTCGCATAAAAAACAGCTGAGGTAACTCTTGTAATACCAAGAAACGGAAAGGATAGAGTGGTTATCAGTATCGCTGTTTTGGCTCCCTCAAATACAGAATCGCTGATTCCAAACAGAGCAGTCAGTGGGTTGAGGAACACAACTACAGCAGCACATAATATAAGCGAGGTAAGAATGGTAACGATAAATGCTTTTCGATACAATATATGAATTTTATCCTCCTGATCGGCGCCGTAATAGAAGCTCAGCAATGGCTGAACACCGTCACCGATTCCCTGTAATAATAGCTGTGCACTGCACAGGACATAGGATACCACAGAATAAATGGTGACAGCAGCATTGCCGCCATAGCGAAGACACATCCAGTTTGTTAAAACGATAACGAACGATGGTGCCATGGTTTGACCAAAGGGGGAAAGACCGATGCGTACAATGGATTTGACAAGGGGAAGATCCGGTATGGCATCCTTCCAGGAATAGGTGCGCAGCTCTCTTGCATACATATAGGCAAGAGACAGGATCGCGACAACACCCTGTGCGATAATGGTTGCCCATGCTGCACCTGAGAGTCCCATACGAAAGCGAAAGACAAACAGATAATCCAGCAGAATATTGGTAATCAAACCACTGCTCATAATGACGGTCGCAAGAAAGGTTTTTCCGTAATTACGCAGCAGGGGATTCAGACCGTTTCCAAGCACCGGAAGAATTCCCCCCAGCAAAACAACAAATATATACGAACGTGCCTGTTCATATAAAACATCCTGTGCGCCCAGCATTCTCAATAGTCTGGGGTGCAGGAGCAGTAACATACCTGATAACAGGATACCGGAAACAAGCAGCAGGGCCAGTGTCGAGCCCATGGCATGACGTGCCTTAGCTTCCCTGCCATCTCCGCGGCTGCGCGACATAACAACGGAGCCTCCAATTCCAAGTCCGATGGCGGTTGCATTCAGAATGACCTGAATCGGATAGGCGAGGTTAATTGCCCCCAATGCGGTATCCCCAACGGCATTTCCTACAAACAGACCGTCGATAATTGCATAGAAGCCGCTTAACAGCATAGCGAACATGGAAGGAAGTACATATTTCCAGAATTGTTTATGTATATAATCTTTTTTCATTTCAGCTTCACCTCCGTGCGGATTTCAGTATAAACCCTGAAGCAGCTCCAAGGTCAAGAAAAATATAAAAAAAGTGAGGAAGGTATCCTCACACAGTAATGATATTCGTACACTGTGTATTTGTATAATATAATCCTTGAAAAGATTTACAGCGTAAGGCTGTGCAGTAATTTATATCCTCCAGC
This sequence comes from Erysipelotrichaceae bacterium 66202529, assembly GCA_017161075.1. Classification (NCBI taxonomy): domain Bacteria; kingdom Bacillati; phylum Bacillota; class Erysipelotrichia; order Erysipelotrichales; family Erysipelotrichaceae; species Erysipelotrichaceae bacterium 66202529. Next base: position 657,826 of record CP046174.1, read on the forward strand.
TGCTGTAATTTCTGATAAGCCGCTCTGAAATTTTCTTTTCCATTATAAAACATAAAATTACAGGCGATTTTTACGCATATACTATATAAGCAATAAGCGTATATTAAATAAATGATACAGTCTGCATACGAGCGTACAAGACCTGTACTTCCTTACAACATACCTGAACGAAACATGTCCAATATCGCCAGTGTGAGATACACAAGCGCTGAAGCTGGAGAATAAAGTTAATTGAAAACTATATACTGGATAAAACGGTAAGAAATTATGCCTTCATCACTTTTCCTGTTCTGTATCCACGTGCTTGACATCCTCACACAAAGGAATATACAGCTCTGCATAATAATTCTGGTTATCCTGATAGCTGGTCAGAGGAATTTCCCGAAGATAGAGGGTGTTCTGCAGTGTGAGATTATGCTGTTTTGCATACCTTAATAGCGGCTCGATATCCTGCGGCTGAATCTGGCTGTGCAGCATATGAATGACGAGAAATACACAGGGCTGATGCTGTGCTTCCATCATATGCTCCTGCGGATAGCTCATATGCAGCTCTTCCATAATGTCCTGTTCCAGTGCGATGATCGTTTTTCCCGGCAAAATATCGGAATGCTGAAGCTGATATGTTTTATACAGGGAACACAGCACAAATTGATCCTGTGTCAGGTGTGCAATCTGCTGTGTAAAAAAATCACTTGTTTTCTCACTCTCAAACAGAATAACAGAAGTGGGAAAGGCTTTGATACTGCATATATTCTGATTGGATTCCACTCTTTGATAGGTTTCGGAAATATGAGTAAGCTTTTTTAACAGCTGTTGTTCATAACGAATCCTTTCCTCCGTTTCCTGCTTTTTCTTCAACAGTAGTTCATGCATAGTTTCAATGCTGCCGCTGGTACAGATGGATTGAATGTCATTGAGGGATATATCCAGATGCCGATAGTAGATGATATCCAATAGCTCCAATATATTGTTCAAATCATATTCCCGATACTGGTTATCCGGATTTGTAGCAGGATGCACCAGTCCTTTTTTTTCATAAAAGCGTATAGTATCACTACTTAAACCAAGCAGCCGGGCAATCTGAGAAATTTTATAGGTTTCCATATTTACTCCTGTTCCCTGCAGGTATTCATAATGTCCCATGCGGCTTCCTGCAGGTTTCCATACAGATCCTTATGCGACATATGTGCGAGTTGCAGCTCCTCCAGTATCTGCTTTTTCTTTTTTATGTAAAATACCATCTGTTTCCCCTGATAATGCATCAGCTTCCTTTGTAATGCAAGCGGAAGTTCCTCATCATCGTCTGCATAATTTCCACAGAGGAAAAACAGTCCATTCTGCCGCCGTATCCGTTCATTATCCAGGGAGGCTTTCACAAGCTGAACGGTTTTCAGATCATCCTGCTTCATGATTGGCTGAAAGGCAGGCTGTTCCCGCTGTATTTCATGCAGAAGTGTCTGTGCGGCACTGCTGTGTAAAAAGGCTTTGGAAGATTCTCTGCGCAGAGCCTGCCGTACCTCCTCCTTTAAAAAGCCCAGACTGGAAAGCATACACACCTTGTCGCTGTCGGGAAACAGAGGAGCTGTATCACTTTCAAACATAAGAACGCGGCCATATGCTGCAGACGCATTCTCACAGGCAAAAAACAGAGCTACCAGTGGATTGGAGGTCACATCAAGCAGACGGGTACAAATTTGGTAATGCTGCATTTTTACAAGCTTTTCAAAGTGTGTGTTGCAATTTTGAAAATCCGTTGGGTATTCAATCAGTGTTTGCTTATAGATGCTATTCTCATGTATTGCCAGTTCATGCTCGCGAAACAGTGAGGGCATTAGACGGTAATTCATATTCTGATGACCGCGGAAATAACAGGAGATATGTTTTTTCCTGTATTTCAAAATGGTTTCAATATATTGGGGCAGGGATGTGATTTCAACAAGCTGAACGCTTTCAGAATCAAAAAGAAAGGATTCCTTTACCTGCAAGTCTGAAGGATATGAGGCAGCTTTGAGTAATTCCTTCAAAAGCAGATGCCGGCTTCCGGAAGGAACAGCGTGCTTCAGCGTATAATGCAGAATTTCCCGATCCGGCACATTCTCCTGATATTGCAGCTGCTGTGCCGGTGTTTGTGAGACGAGGACGTCTGCGCGTGCAATATTGCCGCTGATATAATGATAATCATAATATCCGTTCACACGCAGGGAATGAAGGAGCTCCCTGTGAAAGGCATCATGAAAGCGAGGGTTTTTATACAGGGTCTGTGCTTGTTCCTGAAAGGATTCTGTCATGCTATCATCTCCATTATAATATATAATAAGATTATATATGAAAAATATGGATTTGAATACATAAGAACGTAATATAGCACCTGCTTTTTACAAAAGGAAGCGATATCCTTTCTGCTTTTGTATTAAGAGGGGAGGATGCATGACAGGGTACTACTATACATATAAGGTACGAAATACATTTTCGGGACAAATATACATTTAGTGTATAAATAGAGTATAAAATACAGTTAAGAAATAATAGACGTTTCGGATATAAACATACAGTTTGATATAATTATATATTTTGGTATATATACATTTATGACACAGGTATCAGGTATATAGTAAGAAAAGAAGAAATAAATTCCCATGGAATAATAAGGAGCTTTATTTCTTCCTTTATTTTTACTGTTTTATCAATCCCATATTCTCAAGGAGAGAGCCCTGTAAAATTTTTAACTACTTCTTTACCTCATTACAGATGCATTCTCTACCATAGCAGCGTTAGAATCGAATTTATGCAGTCATTTCTTTGTAAATTTGCCAGTGAATCTTATGCTCACCTTGTATGCGGCATCTGCCATGCCTCATGATCGGTATGCAGCAGCTTTTCCGCAAGCTCAGAAAGCGGCTCTCCCAGATATTCCTCATATAGCGTATGAATGGATGGATTCTCATGGGAATAACGAAGCTCTGCCTGCTGATCCAGACAATACAGTGTTTCTGCCCGTATTGCTGCCAGCTCCTCACCATCATGAATCGGCTGACCGCCGCCACCGCTGCAGCCTCCCGGACATGCCATGACCTCCACAAAGTCATAGGATACCTCGCCTCTGCGCATTGCCTCAATGAGTCTGCGTGTGTTTCCAAGACCGCTCACAATCGCACAGCGTACTGTAATCCCCTGAATATCAAAGGCTGCTTCCTTCCAGCCATCCATGCCGCGAACAGCTGTAAAAGCATCCGGGTTTGCATTTTCACCGGTGACGAAATAATAGGCACTGCGTAGCGCAGCTTCCATAACTCCGCCTGTCGCTCCGAAAATCACGCCTGCACCACTGGCGGTTCCCAGTGGATCATCCAGGGGGATATCCTGCAGATAAGACACATCAATATGCTCTGCATGTATCATACGAATGACTTCTCTGGTTGTTAAAACGACATCCACATCGCGATACCCGGAATCCTGCATTACCGGAATGTCAATTTCATGCTTTTTCGCCACACATGGCATAACGGAAATATTATAAATTTTTGAAGCATCAACACCCAGCTTATCCGCAAACCAGGTTTTTGTGACTGCACCGAACATCTGATGCGGGGACTTGGAGGTAGATAAGTGGGATACCATATCAGGGTACTGGGACTTTAAAAAACGCACCCATCCCGGACAGCAGGAGGTAAACATGGGAAGCTTGTGTTCATCTGTATGCTGCAGCCGGCTTAGAAATTCACTCGCTTCCTCCATAATCGTTAAATCTGCCGCAAAATCTGTGTCAAACACATAATCGGCGCCCATTCTGCGAAATGCATCACCCAGCTTTTCAATCGTTGCCTCAGCACGGCTCAGACCCAGCGATTCTCCCCATGCGGCACGTACTGCCGGAGCAATCTGAACAATGGTGATCGTATCCGGATCATTTAAGGCATCAAAGGCACGCTCACTGTCCTCCCGCACATGGAGCGCATTCACCGGACAGTGGGTGATACATTGACCGCAAAGACTGCAATCTGCTTCTTCAATACTGCGGTTTAATGATACGTTTACAGTAGTTCGGGAGCCGGTATTCTGTACATCCCACACCTGTAGATTTTGTACCTTGTCACAGATTTGAATACAGCGCATACATTTAATACATTTATTACTCTCGCGGATCAAAGGAAACGTTTGGTTCCATGGGGTGTACACGACCTTTTTCTCATAAGGAAGGGAGGTGATTCCCAGGTCATTGCTGATTTTCTGCAAGGAGCAGTTACCACTGCGGGAACAGTAGGCACACTCGCAGTCATGCTGTGAAAGCAAAAGCTGTACATTGCATTTCCGTGTATAACGAACCTTGGGGGAGTTTGTGTAAATAACCATTCCCTCCTGAACGATCGTATTACAGGCGGTTACCAGCTTATCCTTGCCCTGAAGCTCTACAACACAGATGCGGCATGCGCCGATATCATTGATATCCTTCAGATAACAGAGATGAGGAATCTCGATATGTGCCTCTTTTGCGGCCTCCATGATGGTCAGCTGCTCGTCCACTGCAATCTGTTGATGATCTATCGTAATCGTTACCATTTTGTCGTTCTTCCTCCTTTGAATACACCGAATCCAAAGTGATCACAGCGCAGACATCTTCCGCATTCCTGCTGTGCCTCTTCACTGCTCATACCATACTCGATCGGCTCAAAATCCGCATTGCGCAGCGATGTTTCTCGCTCCTTCAGCTGTACACGACCGCATTTTGGACGGTCAGCATAATTTGCAGGGGGAATCGGTGCATCGCATTCTATAATATGATGGAAGCCGAGATATTCATCAATGTTAGCCGCTGCGACCTTGCCTGCCGCAATCGCGCGAATGACCGTTGCAGGACCGGTTACACAATCACCACCGGCAAAGATTCCTTCCATGTTTTCCACACCGGAATGATCCAGTGCGTCAATCGCTCCATGCCGTATTGGAACACCCTCCTCTGCAAAATGCTGGGATTCAATACCCTGACCGATTGCGACAACAACGATATCACATGGAATCCGTTTTTCGTCAACCTCTGCACGCTTGGGAGCCGGGCGTCCACCGCGGTAGGTGGAAATAATCTGCGGCTGTACCCAGAGGGCGGCAACCTTGTTTTCCTCATCTAGTTCAATGCGTTTTGGTGCCTGCAGCTGCAACAGCTCACAGCCCTCTGCCAGAGCACCTTCTATTTCCTGTGGCAGGGCAGTCATGTCCTCCTGCCGTCTGCGATAGGCAATACCAACATAGCTTGCGCCCAGCCGTTTACTGCTGCGTGCAACATCCATCGCAACATTACCGCCGCCGATTACCAGAACACGCTTATCCTTGAAATCCGGCATGATATCATCACCGATATTGCGCAGCATAGTCACGGCAGATATGACATTTTCCCCATCCTCTCCGGGGATTCCCACTTTTTTATCTGTCTGTGCACCGATGGCAAGATAGACGGCATCAAATTCCTTATCCAGATCACACATGGCGATATCCGTTCCGATATCCACACCGGTATGAATTTCCACACCTGCGGATTTAATAACTTCTATTTCCTCATCCAGCCGCGCTCTTGGAAGACGGTAATTCGGAATGCCATAGCGCAGCATACCGCCCAGGCGTTTCCTTTTTTCATAAACAACACTCTGATGCCCCATCAGCTGCAGATAATAGGCTGCGCTCAATCCTCCGGGGCCGCCTCCGACAATAGCAATGCGCTTACCGGTTGACGGTGCGCACGGTTCCGGTGGAACATAGCCTGCATGATCTACTGCATAGCGTTTGATTCCACGTATGTTGATAGAATCATCCAGCATATTTCTTCTGCATCTCGCTTCACACGGATGCTCACAGATATACGCACATACGGTTGGGAACGGATTATCCTTACGGATCAGCCGTACAGCGTCGGCATTTCTTCCCTCCTTCACCAAGGCGATATAGCCGGGAATATCCACACCTGCCGGACACATGGAAACACAGGGAACCGGCTGATTCAAGCTGGCGGTACAGCGACCGTGCAGGATATGCTCCTCATAATCATCACGAAAGCCCTGTACACCATGCAGCACCATTTCCGCTGCCTCATAGCCGATTGCACAATCGGCACTCCACGAAATATTTTGTGCTGTTTTCTCAATCAAATCAATGGTAGAAAGGGAAGCTCTTCCCTCCAGCACATCCTCCAGCAGCATCTGCAGCTGAGCAAGACCGACACGGCAGGGTACACATTTCCCGCAGGTCTGCGCATGACAGAGCTTCAGAAAAGCACTCGCCATATCCACAGGGCAAAGTCCCGGCGGACTGGCAATGATTCTTCGTTCCAGATCCTTATATAGATCCTCGATGACACGCTGTGCTTTGGTAGCGGTCATAATAGTTAATCTGCTCATAGCATTCCTCCATTATTGTTAACGGTTACATCTATTTCAGTATAAAACAAAACGGGAACTTTTCCAACTGCTTTTGAAACAATTCCCGTTTATCTGCAGGTAAGTGTTACAATCTGTATCTCTTTAACACGAAATTTCAATTTATGCTATCAAAATGGCACACATTGCAAGCATCTTCATAACTGCTTTTTTGTTACTTACAGGTGGGGAAGGAAAGCGGCAGGTTATCGTATTACGATGTCCGCTTATTGCCATTAGATTACCTCCACATCCTGTGTTAAAACCTCCAGTGTCCGCACGATGCCGTCACAATCATTGCTTTGGGTAAGGAAGGAGGCATCCTTACGCACCTCATCCTCTGCGTTTCCCATGACGCTGACACTGCCCGCATAGGGAACCATCGCCTTATCATTGACACTATCCGCAATCAACAATACAGCATCCTTTGCGATACCCATATCTTCCATAATACACTGCAATGCCGTTCCTTTATCTACATTGGCATGTACAATACTGAACATGTTTTTTCCACTGCGAATCAGCTGTACTTCCTCTCTTAACTCTTTCGGCAGCCAGCTTATAAAGCCATTCAACGCACTGCTTTCTCCTGTGACATAAATTTTTAAAACCTCATCACAGATTTCTTCAAAATCCTCCCATGGATGCAGCTTCATTTCATTTAACAATGCCTCCAGTTGTACATAGGGGTCTGTTCCTGTAGTGTACAGATGTCCGTCTTCCACGATGGATAGATTAACATCCTGTTCTTTTACTGCGGCAAGCAGACGATCCAGCAGCTTCAAAGATACCTCCTTTCGCTGAAGGACGCGCTCACTTTTTATTTCCTGCAGATATGCTCCATGACAGGCTGCGATATAGCCGCCGTATTCATCCATATGCAGTAAAGCTGCAATTTTTCTAAGATTTTCTGGAGAACGGCGGGAGATCAAAGCCAGTCTGGCACCAGCACGCTGTGCCTGCAGCAGTGCTTCCTTTGTATCCTTGCTTATGTTGTGGTTATTGGTTAGCAGCGTATCATCGACACTGCAGACGATTAGTTTATACATCCTATTGCCCTCCTTTTGACAGCTTCAGTGTATCCTGAAAGAGCTAAGGCTGTAAATAGCTTACTGAACGGTTGATAAAAGGTTGACATCGTTTCGTTATGCAGATGGGAAATGATGAAAAATTTTTTTCAAAGCGGCAAAGTCACATGACAAAGTTTTGTCATGAGGCTATAATGAAAAAGAAAGGATGGATGTGTATGCATATACGGGAAACCTTGCAGAATAATCGCACATGGAGTGTGAACGAACAGGTTCTTTGTGATTATATTTTGGAGCACAGCATGGAGGTCATCCACATGAATACCGCCCGGCTGTCACAGGCAGCAGCGGTTAGTACCTCCTGTATCTACCGGTTTTGTCACAAGCTGGGCTTTGACGGCTATGCGGCCTTTCGGATTCAACTGGCAAGCGAACTGAATGAAAAGCTGAGCAGCCCCAGCGCTGTAAATTATGATTATCCCTTTACTGCACAGGAATCTACGGCAGAGCTGATTCAGACACTGGGAAGTCTGTACAAAAACTCCATAGACGAGACGATACGGCTGCTGGATATCGCACAGCTTGAAAAATTCGCTGAGCATGTATATCAGGCACGCTTCACCTATATTCTTACGACGAATACCAATTTGCAGGTGGCAGAGAATTTCGCAAGAAAGATGGAAGAAATCGGAGTTCATATCCATGTCGCAGGAGAACTTCTGCAGCAGAGATTGTATTGTGCCTCCGCCAAGCAGGGAGATGTGGCGATTATCCTCTCCTATGCCGGTATTTCCGATCATGTACAGGAATGCGTCAAGCAGTTGTATGAAAATAAGGTAACGGTGCTTCTATTATCCAGCAGCCATGATAAAACGCTGCATTATTTTGCGACCTGCCGTCTGTATCTGTGCGGCTTTGAGTCCTCCTATCAGAAGATAACAACCTTTTCTTCACATGTGTCCGCACAATATTTGCTCGATCTGGTATATTCCCGGATTTATCAGAAAAATTATGAAAAGAATATTGAACACAGAGACAGGGCTTACCACGTCTGCCGTTTAAAGGCGAAGGATGAGCAGCAGAAATAGTAACTATCACATAGCAATTTTGAATTTGATAGAACGCATTGAAATGAAAAAGAAAATTATAAGGAGAAGGAATATGGAATTTGAATGTATGAATCACGCAGCCTATACAGAAACGGATGGTCGTATAACGATCCATGCCAGTGCAAAAAGCGATTTCGTTGTCAGTCCGTTAAATGGAACAGTCCATGCGAGTGCTGCTTTTCTCTACCGCAAGATAACCGGTGATTTTGTAATCCATGCAAAGGTATCACAGAGCTTTCTTTCCACCTATGATGCACCTGCAATCATGGCAATGGAATCGGAAACACGATGGGCAAAGGTCTGCTTTGAATATACGGATTTGAATACCAGAGCAGTTGTATCTGTTATGACAGATGGCACTTCCGATGATTGCAACGGGGTGGAAACAAGTCAGGATTACATATGGCTGCAGTTATGCCGCAGGGATCAAGTATTTGCTGTTCATTATTCTATGGATGGTAAAACCTGGCGGATGCATCGTATTCTGCGTATGGAAATGGCAGAGGAGCTGAAGGTCGGTCTGGTTGCACAAAGTCCTTTGGGTGATGGTGGTGATTTTGTGTTTGAGGAAATTTATTTGAATCAGGAGAGTAAAGAGGATATCCGGGGTGGAAACTAAGCGCGTTGTAAGGAAATATGAATTTAGCGTCAGAAAGAAGGATCTGCTATCTACTGCATACACAAGGTATGATTACCGGCAAGAGGAACGCTCTTGATTCATACAGCTATCCGTAAGGCATATGAGGGTAGGGGAAGACGTAGGATATGACAATCGTCTTTCTGATACAAAAAAACAGGTATCCGCATGTCAAAGGACTGTAAATACCTGTTTTTATTATCTTAATATTATCTTACTGAGCACTGAATGCAAGCTCATCATCCAGCGCATCCATCATATTCAGGGAATTGAATTTTTCAATCAGCTTTTCCACTGTGAGTGTTTTCTTTTCCTCTTTTGGTATATCCATAATAACCTCACCCTTATGGAACATCAGCAGTCGGTCTCCATAGGTGATAGCATGCTTCAGATTGTGGGTAATCATAATCGTTGTCATTTTCTTTTCTTCCACAATTTTCTTAGTCAGCTGAATGATTAGATCGCTTGTTTTCGGATCTAGAGCTGCCGTATGCTCATCCAGCAGCAGAAGCTCCGGTGTAATCAGTGTAGCCATCAGCAGAGATAATGCCTGTCGCTGACCTCCGGACAGGGAGCCGACACTGACATGAAGCTTGCTTTCCAGTCCCAGCTGCATATCTGCCAGCTCTCTTTCAAACAGCGGTATCAGTGATTTATCGACACCCTTACTAAGACCAAAGCTTTTCCCCTTATTATATGCCATCGCCATATTTTGCAGGATCGTTAAGGAAGGAGAGGTTCCCTTCTGCGGATCCTGGAACACACGTCCGATAAACTGGGAACGTTTATGCTCAGGAAGCCGGGATACGTCCTTGCCATTAAAGGTAACCCTTCCGGCATCTTGACGGATATTCCCACTGATGACATTGAAAAATGTGGATTTACCGCTGCCATTGGAGCCGATGATCGTAACAAATTCCCCGTCATGGATTTCCACATTCAAATCCTTATACAATACGACCTCGTTGGCACTGCCCTTGTTGAAGGTCTTTTTTACATGTTCTAGTTTAAGCATACTCTCACCTCACGATTCCTGAACCTTGCGATGGAAGAATTTTCCCATCACACCATTGCCGAGTACAAGCACCGCAATGAAGATAACTGCCATGATCAGCTTTAGATAGCTTGGCGGTAAGCCTACCTTCAGGGCTGCCGCAATCGTCAGACGGTAGGTGATGGCACCAAGAATGACACTTGTCGTAAAGCCGATGAATTTAAAGCGTTTAAACAATGTAAGACCCATGATGACGGATGCCAGTCCCATGACGATCATACCAGTACCCAGCGTGATGTCAAAGTATTTTAGAAACTGTGAAACAACAGCACCGGATACGGCGGCATACCCGTTGGAAATGGCAAGACCGTTCATTTTAATGTGTCCGATATCCTTGCCAAGAGTTGCGATGAGCTGTGGATTATCTCCTGCAATCCGCATCAGAAAGCCGTACTTTGTATCCAGGAACCAGTCCATCAGCAGCTTTAAAAGCAGGACGAGAACAAGCAGAATGAAAATCGGCCACAGCTTGACGATCCAGGTACCAAACGAGCCTCCAACAGAGTTGCCAAACAGCGCTCCATAGGAGAAAATCGTGTCATAGGTGAACAGCGGAATGTTACTCATATCCCCTGCTACGACCAGGTTGATGGAATACAGTCCCGTCATGACGAGGATACCGCTTAGAAGACTGGAAATACCAAATTTAACATGCAGGAAGCCGGTCGCATACCCGGCCGCAAGTCCTGCAATAAATGCCACAATCAGTGACAGAAACGGATTGATGCCATGTGTAACACACATGGCACCGGCAGCCGCACCGAGTGGGAAGCTCCCCTCAACGGTCAAATCTGCATAGTCCAGAACCTGATAGGTTAACAGGACTCCGATGGCGAGGATACTGTAGGCCAGTCCCTGCGCCATAACATCTAATATAAAATCCATAATAATCACACCTTAATTTATTCTTCTACAAATGTTGCGCGTTCTGCCAGAGAATCCGGAATATCAATGCCCAGCTGCTCTGCGACCTTTTTACTAATATACAGCGTCGTATCCTTAGCAGTTTCCACAGGGATATCCCCGGCCTTTTTCCCGTTTACCAGAATATCGTAAACAACACTTCCTGCCTGTTCACCAAGCTTTTCATAGCTGATAGAATCACTTGCGAGCAGTCCTGCCTTCATCTGTCCGTCCTCAGCAGCAAATACTGGAATCTTTTTCGCATTTGCCTTATCCGTAATAGATGCAGTTGCAGAAACAATCATATTATCGGTAATGTTATAAATACAGTCAACGTCTCCGGACAGCTGTTCCGCAGCGGTTGCGACCTCAGTTGTAGCACTGATCCCCTTTTTCACAACGGTAAAGCCGTATTTCGGTGCCAGCTTTTCCACCTGTTCCACCTGAAGCTTTCCATTTACTTCACCGATATTGTAGATCATACCGATTTTCTTAGCTTTCGGCAGGAATTCACGAATCATTTCCACCTGTTTCTCCAGCGGTGCAGCATCACTGACGCCGGTTACATTACCACCCGGCTTTTCATTGCTTGTCACCAGCTTGGCCTCCACACCGTCTGTAACGGCATTGAATACGACTGGGATATCCGTTCCTCCTGTCGCGTTGACCGCAGCCTGTGAAGCGTTGGTCGCAATGGAATAAATCAGATCCACATCATCGGAAACAAACTGTTTGGCGATCGTATCAGCAGTTCCATTATCTCCCTGTGCATTTTTCACTGTAATTTCAAAGTTTGCATCTGTCTTGCCCTTCAGATATTTCTCCAGTCCCTCTCTGGCGCTATCGAGTGCAGGATGCTCCATCTGCTGGATGATACCGATTTTGTACGTTTTCTTGCCGTCATCCGTTTTTTCCTTGTCGGTGCTGCCACTGTTTCCACATCCTGCAAGAAGCAGTGCCAATGCAAGTCCTCCCAATAATTTTTTCTTCATATGACTAACCTCTCTTTTCTATATGATATTATGATGATACCTTGTTTTGTACATAAAATCAATATTTTCATGAAAATCTTTCACATTTTTATCATGAAGTTTCACAAATTTGCATTTATAGCTGAAACCGTTACGCAAAATTGTTGGCTGTGGTATAATAGCGTAGGAAATACTGCAGGAATGAGGTGTTGGACATGATTCATATATATAGTGGAAACGGTAAAGGAAAAACGACAGCAGGGTTCGGTCTGGTACTGCGTATGGCAGGCTATGGTAAGCAAATCGGGGTTGCGCAGTTTCTAAAGGATGGAACAAGCGGGGAGCTAAGGGCATTGCGGGCGCTGCATGGTGTAAGTCTTCATGCGACTGATATGCCTAAGGGCTTTTATTTTCAGATGAATGAGGCAGATCGGAAGAAAACAGGCCAGGCGGTGTTGGAGCTGTTTGCCTGGGTACAGAAGCATGCTTCTGCGTGGGACTGTATTTTCCTTGATGAAATTCTGGATGCTTTACATCTTGGATTGTTAAAGGAGGAGGCCCTTATATCCTTTTTACAGGAGAATTTGGAGCGTGAAATTATTCTTACCGGCAGGAATCCGTCACAGAAGCTGATGGAGCTATGCGATTATCATACGGAAATGCAGGAGCGAAAACACCCTTATCAGAAAGGCATTCCTGCGCGTAAGGGTGTAGAATATTAAATGAGGAGGATGGCTTTATGGCAATAGAGCAGGCAAGAGAATATTTGAGAAAATATCAAAAGGAACAGGATATACAAATACTGGATACATCGAGTGCAACCGTGGAGCTGGCGGCTCAGGCATTGGGAACACAGCCAGAGCGGATTGCGAAATCACTTTCCTTTATGGGAAAGGAGCATGCGCTGATCGTTGTCGCTGCGGGAGATTGCAGAGTGGATAATCATGCCTATAAGGAAACCTTTGGCTGCAAGGCAAAAATGCTCAAGGGGGAGGAAGTGGAAGCCTATACAAATCATGCTGTGGGCGGCGTCTGTCCCTTTGGTGTCCCTTCTGATACACAGGTGTTTCTGGATGTATCGCTAAAGCGCTTTGCTTATGTATATCCGGCGTGCGGTACTGCAAATTCGGCTATAAAGCTGACAATAGCAGAGCTGGAGGAGCTGCTTCCGGATGCAAAGTGGGTGGATGTATGCAAGGGCTGGAAGAGTGAAGGCTGATCGTCTGTATGGTATAACGCTGTATCTGTTAAATCATAAACGGGCGAGCGGCAGGTGTCTTGCGGAAACCTTCGAGGTGTCGCTTCGCTGTATTCAAAGAGATATGGATACGCTCTCTATGGCAGGAGTTCCCATCATCGCGTACAGCGGAGTGAATGGAGGCTATGAGCTGCAGGAGGGCTATAAGCTGCCAACGGCTATGGTGACAGATCATGATTATGCCATTATAGCGGCCTCTTTAAAGAGTATGGAGAGTGCAGGCTTAAAAAAGGAGGTACAGACGGCGAAGCTGCTGTTTCCACAGCGCAGTGGAAATGAATCCAGTATTCAGATGGATTTTTCCATAGCGGATGAAACAGCTGCACAGGAAAGAGAGCTTCTGCGAAAAGCAATAAAGGAGCGTCTTGGTGTTCGTTTTTCCTATATGGATGCGCTGGGGAATATTATGCATAGAAGCTGTGAACCAATCGGTCTGATCTTTCGCTGGTATGCATGGTATCTGGTAGCCTGGGATCTAAAGAAACAAGACTATCGCATGTTTAAGCTGAGTCGGATGGATCAGGTACAGGAGCAGGAGTCAATACTGCATCCGCATCCCTCACTTTCCACGATTCTCAGGAAGCTGGAGGAAACGGATACGCAGGCTTACTGGACAATACGCTTGCTTTGTCAGCCCGATACCGCAGGTAAAATGAAGGAGTATTTTCAAGGGACGATAGAAAAAACAAATCCGGATGCCTCCTTTCTGTATACTATGCGCGTGCCGAAGCAGGAGTACTTCTGGTATGCAAAGCTGCTTGGCATGGGGGCTGGTGTACGTGTATTGGAGCCGCAGGAGCTGATTGATAAAATCACAAAGGATTGCCAGGAAATCCTGCAGCTGTATAAGGTGTAATTACAAAACTATGACGTTATGCTGTCGTAGTTTTTATGTTATGCTTGGCAGGAAAAGAGGTGTGTTTATGATTGAGAAAAGAGGAATGGCATATTGCGGGATTGCCTGCTGTGTATGCTCTGAAGCAGATTGTCCTGGATGTCATGCAAGAGGCTGTGCGGATGCGCATGTCTGCCGTATTTTATCCTGCTGTGTGGAAAAGGGAATTGAGGGCTGTTATGCATGCAGTGAATTTCCATGTCGTGAGGAAATGCTGCAGAAAAAAAGGGTTCAGGTATTCAACCGCTGTATGTGTAAGGCGGGAGTGGCGCAGGTTATGGATTGTTTAAAGCGGAATGAGGAAGCAGGCATTCAGTATCATTACGAAGGACAACTGCTGGGTGATTACGATCTGGAGCGTGAACAGGAGATTGAGGCATTGCTGCTGCAGGGTAGAGAGTATTCGAAAATCTGAATATGAAAACTTGTTATATAATATGATACATACTATTTACGGTAAGTGTGAATATGATTAAATAGTAAACGCTACTGGATACAAATTCAGTGTAAAATCAAACTTTACTTGATTTGTGAATCAGCTGCTTAATTAGTGTGATAAATTCATTAAAGTTTTGCACCTGTAACAGCTTTTTGACATGACTAGGCTCACTTAAAATATCAATAATCTCATCAAATACATTTGAGAAAATTTTTCTCGAATCCTCATTTACACCAATAAAAGCAATAATATGTACACTCTTACTACCCCAGTTGATAGGTTGATCACTGATAACGATTGAAATAAAGCTGTTCTTCGCATTCTTAGATAATGAGTGAGGAACAGCAATATCTCCAAAAGCCGTACTTGATAGGTTTTCTCTTGCTATAACTTCATGAAATAAAGAGTCCTGAGCATAGCCTAAAGAGACTATATCTTTTGCTAAATAGGCGATTGCTTCTTCTTTATCATGAAATACTGGATTCTTATAAAAAAGCCTTTCGTCAAAAAAATTCATTAAGTAATCCTTAATAGCATTTTTTCTTTTTACTATAGATATTTGATCAATAGTATCTCTAATATTTCTGTTATCTCTGTCTGTTAGAAATGGATGAAGTGTTATATAGGTGCTTTCAAAAGGCATATCAATGGTCGAGATTATAAGGTCCACATGTAAAAGCTCAGGATGATAATTGTTTATACTGATTGCATACTTCATATCAATTTTATCGCCATACATTTTAATGATTTTTTCTAATACATGTTTATGCATTGAATAATAGTCTGCATAAACAAAAGCACATGTGACCTTTGCTTTGCTTTGCACATTATTTTCAAAATAAGCACCAATATGAAAAGCTATAAAGGTGATTTCATCCTCAGTTAAAGTGATATTATAATCATGGTTTAATTCCTGAGCGATGAAAACAGCGATATCATAAATCAAAGGATAAGTAGCTTTTATTTTATTTGTCATAGGATTTTTAGCATAATAATTATTTTTCATTCTGCTAAACATGTTTTTAATATGTATTGTGAAATTTTATATCTAATTTTCGATTATCCGCATAAACACTATACTTTCAAGTATTTTGAAGTATAGAAAAAACTCATTTTACCACGAATTTACCACGATTGAATGAGCCTTGATATGACCTATAAAATAACACCCAAAAGACATCATTACACCTAAATGGTGTCTTTTTAAAAAGCAGTCAATCCTAAGACTAACTGCTTTGTGTGTATGGATATGAAATTGTCAAACTGGGATTTACTTATATCTATTCCTATAAAAGTGTCAATATATATCCGTCTATCAGAGCAATTAGCAGATACATAATAAAGGCTCTGATAAACGCTTCTATATGCTTTTTCGGATTTTGATACAATTCCTTTTCTGGCATTTTTCTTAAACGAACACGCTTTGTATTCCGCCACCATAAAAGGTCTACAATAAATAAGTCAAAGATATTCAATCCCTGTCCTATAATACTTAAACAAAGAAAATTATGTGTGAAGCCATTTTCTTTGATAAACAACCCTAATATAAATAGTACGAACAGAAATAACAGAAAATTGGATATAAATGTAACCACTTTATTGCTTTCCTTAAATTTTCCTTGATATTCTGCAATACTCTTTATTCGATTTTGCACTTCATCTGGATAAGATGAATAGCTTTTTAAATTTTTGTTATCTGTACCTGTTCCCCAAAAACATATTAGAAAAAACGCGATACATAAAATTACGGTTTCGATTATTATAATCATTCTGTTTCACTCCAAATTCTAATTTGTCCGTTTCTTCATATCCACATTATATCATTTTCATATCTGCACCACAATAAAATTTTATGCACCGATAATCTTATTGAACAGCTCTAACAAACACCATTTCATCACTCCAATCTGAAATTTAGGTATGAAAAAAGCAGTCAATCCTAAGACTAACTGCTTTGTGTATAGAGATATGAAATTGTGAAATAGAATTTGCCTATTTCAAATCAAAAAGAGAATTTTCATAGTCCTTTACATAGTATCGTATATTTTTACGCCCCTTTTGAATAATGGTATGTCCCTCTGCTTCTAATTTTTCTTTCTGTGCTTCAATACCATTTGGATATTTAGCATTTAATTCTCCGTTTGCTTTTAATGTTCTCCAATAGGGTGTTTCATCTTCGGAACGCTGATAACTCGCCCACGCTACAATAGAAACAAATATACCCGCTGTAATCGGCTCTGTAAAATCTGCACCACTCAATTTTGCAAAGTGTTCTCGTATTTTTCCAACCGTAATCACTTTACCATACGGAACTTTTTTCATTACTTTGTCATAGTCAATCGGGGGAGCAAAATACATTTTGTTTCCACCATATTTCTCAATACTTTTCTGGTCTATGATAATTTGAAATTTTGGCATATCCTTACTATCATGCAACATAGCATTAAAATCTTTTTTATCTTCATTTGCCATTTGTGCCACCTCCTACTTTAAGGATAGTCTGTTTCTTATTTCCATGCAATGAGGCTGTTTGAAAATTATTAACACTTTCAAATTTGTCGCTTTCTTCATATCCATATTATAACAGTTCCATATATCCGCCACAATAAAAATCAGCATACCCTTAGCATTTATGGAACAAAAATGCACACTTTTTCTTTCTTCCTCTTGATTACCCCACAACAGAAAAGAAAAAGCCCTGTCAAGAGCCTTGCCACCATTGGTGGTGCTTTGCACTCTTTACTGGGCTTTTTGTTTGCTGTATCTTCCATGCAAGAGGAAATTAAAGACCTCTGTTCCATTTCGCCTTTAGATAATCTTCATAGTCTGCTTCATTGAAGTCTACTTGTGGAGAAGTGTCGGGAATGTTGTTTCTGTTGTCTATATCCGCAAGCTGACGAAATATCCAATCATCATAAGGGTCATGGTATTTATACTCTTTGGGCTGTTCTCTGTATCGGTCTAACCCTCGCATTTCCTTATGCACTTTTATCATGCGTTCCAGTTTTTGACGCTGTATCAACTGCTTGATTTCCATAAGTTCTTCCAACTCCGTAACCTCATTGGTAATGTAGTTATGGATATACTGTATGAGTTTATATGCCTTGTAAAATGTGCATTCTTTTTCATCATCGAAAAATTCATTTTCAGACAGGTAATCTAAGGAAACATTGAAGTCTTGTTCCCGTTTGATAATATCCATGATATAGGGCTCGGTGTGGTCGATATACTTCCATTCTCCCGACAATAATTCATTGGGTGTTACTCCCAACACGTCCATTATCTTCTCTAACGTATCAAAGGTAGGATAATTCACGCCACGTTCAATCTTGGAAAGGCTCTGCATATTGATACCGATTTTGTCTGCCAGTTCCTGTTGTTTCATTCCTCTGTGTTTTCTTATGGTCTGTATGTTCTCTCCCAAAAAACTCATTTTCTTTATATAACGTTCCATAACTTAGTATAGCTTCTCCTTTCCCGTCTTTTACGTTCCTTTATAAGCCTATCATACTTATTTTGTTGTAAAAAGTCAAGAAAAATATCTTGACAAGTAATTCTAATGTAGTTATTATCGTGGTAGATTGAGTGATTAAGCACGCTAGGGTCAATCACACGCTTGAGTAAGCATAGGAAAGA
This sequence comes from Erysipelotrichaceae bacterium 66202529, assembly GCA_017161075.1. Lineage (NCBI taxonomy): Bacteria > Bacillati > Bacillota > Erysipelotrichia > Erysipelotrichales > Erysipelotrichaceae > Erysipelotrichaceae bacterium 66202529. The sequence goes on from CP046174.1 coordinate 676,157, forward strand.
TGTATTTTCATTTTGATAGCATGAATAAGCATGGACTATCAGACCGAAAATAAGGTTTCTGACTGGGGCTGTTCCGTTTAGCCACGAGCCTTACAAGGCTCGTGAGCGTCAAGAACGGATCAGACACAGGAAGAAAGGGAACGCCTTTAGGCGTTTATAAAGGGCGTATATGTAACACCGCCCTGCGCATACATGTCATAGTACCTAGAAACTGTGATAAATAAAGGAAAAAACACGATTTTTACCCCGCAAAAAAACGGGAAGTACGAAAGGAGTAATGCACTATAACTACACACAAAAATTTATCCGTTAAGATTGATTACATCAGTATTGTATTCGATACTGCAACCGCCGAAGATGTCATCATGCACATTTTAGGTTTACCGACTGATATTTTCAATGTCTATCCGGCAAGCATTAAATTCAAGACTTATCAAGCACGCTGGCAGATTGGAGATATTTATGTATCGTGGGACGCAAGAAAGACAGAGGACAACCCACAAGGGCTAGGCTGTTATCTTGTTATGACTGGCAGAGGTTGTGATGATATTTTCCGTATTCTCGACAGTAGGAATTATACCTTTGGAGATATGTTCAAACATTGTGAGCGAAGATATGGACTGGATAACTTCCATTTCACTAGACTGGATATTGCCATTGATGATAAGAACGAAAAGCCATTTTTTACCATAGAGCAGATAAAGAAGAAATGCGAAAAAGAGGAATTTATCTCGAATAGTGAGGGCTACCACTTTGACGAAAGCAAGTTTGATGATTTCGACACCGCAAAGACCGTTTATATCGGTGCTGGGAAATCGGGATTGTCCTACCGCTTTTATGACAAGGATAAGGAAGTCTGTTCAAAACATAATAAGACACTTGATGAAGTCGGCAGTTGGAAACGGACAGAAATGCAACTGCGTGATGATAAGGCTCATGCTTTTGCCATGACATTCAAGGACAGACCGCTGGAACTGGGAGAACTGGCTTTCGGGCTATTGGCAAACAACCTACGCTTTGTCGTACCAAACAGAAACGAAAGTAATAAGAGCAGGTGGAAAACTTGTCGGTTTTGGGAACGCTTTTTAGGGGCTGTGGAAGTCTTAAAACTGCAAGTACCAAAACAGCAAAATTCCCTTGAAGAAACACAGCAATGGCTCACAGAGGGTGGCGTGATTTCCGCTGTCAAAAGTTTTTACTTCTTGGAAGAACATGACGCATTAGGTGGACTGGAAAAAGTGGGAACTATGCTTGATAAGGCAAGATACAGTAATTCCCTTTCCAGTAAATTAACCGCCCATTTACAGAGGATAAACCGCACCGACCTTATCCCTTATATCCAATATGACACGAAACATGGGAAAGGGGGTATCTGATGAATAACAACGATATTCCCGTATGGGAAAAATACACCCTTACCATTGAAGAAGCGTCAAAATATTTCCGTATCGGAGAAAACAAGTTAAGACGATTGGCAGAGGAAAACAAGGACGCTGGCTGGCTCATTATGAATGGCAACCGCATACAGATTAAACGCCGACAGTTTGAACAGGTTATTGATAAATTGGACGCAATCTAATGCAAATGAGCCTTGTATGTGTTATGATGAACACAAGTCATATCAAGGCTCTTTCCAACAAGGAAAGGAGCAGACACCATGAAAGAAAAAAGACGGGATAACAAAGGTCGTATCCTGCATACTGGAGAGAGCCAACGAACAGACGGAAAATACTTATATAAATATGTGGACGCATTTGGAAACACAAAATATGTGTATGCTTGGAGATTGACACCCACAGACCCGACACCAAAGGGAAAACGGGAAAAACCCTCACTTCGTGAACTGGAACAGCAGATAAGACGGGATATTGAGGACGGTATCGACAGCACAGGCAAGAAAATGACGCTTTGCCAACTCTACGCCAAACAGAACGCACAGAGGGCAAATGTGAAGAAAAGCACACAGAAACAACGGGAACAACTTATGCGGTTATTGAAAGAGGACAAGTTAGGTGCTAGGAGCATTGATACAATCAAACCCTCTGACGCTAAAGAATGGGCGTTACGCATGAAAGAGAAAGGCTTTTCCTACAATACCATTAACAACCATAAACGCTCGTTAAAAGCGTCATTCTATATCGCCATACAAGACGATTGTGTAAGGAAAAACCCTTTTGATTTCAAGTTAAGTGAAGTCCTAGAAAATGATACCAAAGAGAAAGTCGCATTGACAGAGGAACAGGAACAAGCCCTACTGTCATTCATCAGGACGGACAACGTGTATCACAAGTATTATGATGATGTGCTGATACTGTTAAAAACAGGACTTCGTATTTCGGAACTATGCGGACTGACAATCATGGATGTTGATTTTATCCATGAGGTTGTGGTTATCGACCACCAGTTACTAAAGAGCAAGGAACAAGGCTATTATATTGAAACGCCTAAGACAAAAAGCGGAACAAGGCAAGTGCCATTAAGCAAAGAAACGATACAGGCATTTCAACGAATGATGAAGAAACGCCCAAAGGCAGAACCATTTGTGATAGACGGACGGGGCAACTTTCTATTTGTCAATCAGAAAGGCAAGCCCAAAGTTGCGATTGATTACAATATGCTTTTTGTCCGTATGGTAAAGAAATACAACAAGTACCATAGGGATAACCCTTTGCCACATATCACACCGCATACGCTACGCCATACATTCTGCACAAGGCTGGCAAGCAAGAACATGAACCCGAAAGATTTACAGTATATCATGGGGCATTCAAATATCAGTATCACAATGAACTGGTACGCTCATGCGTCCATAGATACCGCAAAATCAGAGGTTCAGCGTCTAATCGCATAGAAGTATTTACCACGATTTTAACCACGCTTGATAGCGAAAATATAAGAAGATAGACCTAGATATGTGAGGTTTACCACAAAAGCAAAATGCCCGTAGAGCCGATAAAATAAGGCTTTGCGGACATTTGAGAAGATATAAAAAGATAGTCAAAAAGACATATATAATTTCATATAATTTTGTTATAAAATCTTCATCAAAAGGGTCTAAATAATAGCAGACTTCAACATCCCTTATTATTTTATGAGCAATATCAATATATTTTTTCTCAATATAATTACTAATATTAGCTGGTGAAATTGAGGAATAATCCAACATTGTTGTATTATTAATAATCACGAGTGCTAAATTATATAACTCAGCATTATTAAGGTATATGTCAAATGTATTCTCAATATACTCATTAATCTGCTTTGCCACATTAAAATGATTGCTTTCTATGATTTTATCCATGTCTACACTATCTTCTAACTGGTGATGGTTACGTACTCTGTCTATGGTAATCACAAGGTGTAGAACTGTATTATTCAACGTATAATCATTTGCAAATATATCAGCATCATTAAAGATTTTTTTTATTTCGTTGTAAATCTCCTTATAGTTATAATGGAAGGTTAGCATAGGAATCTCATCCTTTAGAATAAAATTATCATAGGAATCGCTGGAAATGAGAAGGCTCATTAGCTTTCGTTTCTCAATTTCTGTTCCAATTATACGAATTGCATCCTTGTCTCTTTTTATAACAAGGTGATAATCCCTTATGATTTTTCTAACTATTTTCAAATCGTTTTCAATTGTAGCATTACTGACATAGAGTTCATCTGCCAAATCAAAAATATCGTAACCGCCTTTTTCACAGATCAGTTTTTGCAGAATATAATTTTGTCTTGTGGCTGGTGTTTCTTCAAAGTCTATTTTATTTTTTATGTACTCCTGATATCGCTTTAAGTCTAAACGATATCCCATACTGCTTGAAATTATAAGCATACCTGCAGCATCCTCATTAAGTTTTGTAATATACTTTCTGATTTGTCTGGTGGATACAGAAAGACGTTCAGAAAGTAATGAAGCTGAGACCCATCTTTCCCTCTCTGATAATAAATACGTAAGCAGCTTTGATGTTTGTGAAGTTCCCATAAGATTGCTCCTTTACATAAATCCACCCGATACCTCCATTATATTTGTTTATCTAAATCTAGTATATATGAATGTAAGATATTTAACCAGTTTTAAAAGTTCCTAATAAGAGGAACTTTTAAAATTTGTGAAAAACTAATAATTTTTGTAAACTGTGAATGTAAGCAAGGATATTGGTATTGATCTGCATATATTTGAGATGCTTTACCTCATAGAACTTGCTTCAACAAAAGGAGGAGAATATGAAAAAGATTTTATTGGTATGCGGAACAGGCGCATCCAGCGGGTTTATGGCAAAAAATATTCGAAAGGCAGCAAAAAAACAGAATATTGAAATCGATGTAAAAGCAAGGGGTGATTCAGCAATTGAAGATTACATAAATGAAATTGACCTTTTACTTGTTGGACCACATTTGAATTATATGCTTCATGATCTGGAGTGTATTGCTGAACCTTATCACGTTCCTGTCGCATTGATACCACAATTATCTTATGGTAACTTGGATGGGGACGCAGTGTTGAATCTCATACGTGAGATATTAAAAGAACTGTAAATCGAGGAGAGAGTATATGAAAAAATTTATGGATTGGATTACAAACAAATTCGCACCTAAAATGAATAAAATTGCACGAAATCCTTGGGTTCTTGCAATCCAGGAATCTATCAATGTTTCTATGCCTGTTATTTTTATAGGCTCTATCGTGACACTGCTTAATATTTTAGGAAACTTTATTTCTATGCCGGATATCAGCGCTGTCAGTACTTTTTCCATGGGTCTGCTATCTGTTTATTTGGCTTTCCTGGTACCCTATACATTAATGGAAAAAAAGCGTCATAATAAATCAAAAAAAGAAGCAGGAATTGTTGGTGTCGGTTTCTTTTTGATGCTAACTTCACCCTCATTCGAGGATGGAAGCATATCCTTTATGATCGATTCCCTCGGTATGGGGGGCATGCTGGCGGCCTTATTATCTGGTTTACTTGTAGGTATGGTTATGAGCAAATTTGCAAATCATTCTTTTTTCAAAGAAGATACCACAATTCCGGAATTCATAACTGTCTGGTTTGACACATTCATCCCTATGCTGCTCATTTTGTTAATTGGATGGTTTGTGATATTCCAAATGGGAATTAATATGGTAGATGTTATCTATACGATTTTCAGTCCACTTATTTCATTGGGAGACAGTTATATAGGCTTTATAATTCTGAACTTTCTGTGTGCATTTTTATACACATTTGGAATTTCATCATGGCTACTGGATCCAATTGACACTACTATCACAATGACAGCATTAAATGCAAATATTGTTGCTGCAAAAGCAGGAGTGACAGCTACAGCAATTAATTGTTATGGAATTGGCACCTATATTTCAATGGGTGGTACTGGCATGACATTGGGGTTGGTGTTCATGATGCTGTTCTTTGCTAAATCAAAAAAACTTAAAATAATGGGTAAAGTAACGGTTATACCTAGTCTTTTCAATATAAACGAACCATTGGTGTTTGGGGCACCATTAGCATTTAATCCAATTATGATGGTACCTATGTGGATCGCATCCTTTGTGATTTCAAGTCTTACATATTTAGGTTTTTACTTTAATATCATCCCTAAAATTACACAACTGTGGTCTTTCTGGTACTTACCGAAACCTATTTCTCAATATGTTTTAGGTGGATTAAGTGGGTTGACCTTTGGGCTTGTTATGTTTGCTCTTTCCTGTTTAATTTATTATCCATTCTTCAAAATCTATGATCGGCAATGTTGTGAAGAAGAAGCGGCAGCTCAGGCAAAAGAGATTGCTTAAAAAGATAAAGCTTAATGCCAATCTAAAATAAGGAGAATTTAAAATGATAGAGAATAATATACAGGAATTGAATGAGGCAGCTATGCAAATAATTTTACATGCCGGTAATTGTAGAATGCTTTTAACAGAAGCATTGGATGCATTAAATGAAAATCATACAGAAAATACAATTAAGGATAAATTTAAAAAGGCAAAAGGAGAAATCACAATAGCTCACAGAATACAGACGGAAATGATCCAGGGGTCAATAGAAAATGACCATTTAGAAACAACACTGTTGTTTACGCATGCTCAGGATACGTTAATGACTATAAATTCAGAATTAAATATAGCACACCATATATATCAATTGTACACTTCTTTGAAAAATGAAATATATTTGCTAAAAGTTAAGCTTGAGGGTACAACGGATGAAGCATAGCAGAGATAAGTTTCCGGAAGGTTTTCTATGGGGGGGCGCAGTAGCTGCTAATCAGATAGAAGGCGCATGGCTGGAAGGTGGTAAAGGTATCAGTGTCGCGGATATCTTGAAGTATGAACCAGATAAGAATATTAAAGAGAAAGAAAATTTAGGTATGTGTAAAAGTGATGTACAGGAAGCGTTAACGGACACTGCTTCTGTATTTCCAAAAAGAACAGGAATTGACTTTTATCATACATATCCACAGGATTTACAGTATTTTAAAGAAATAGGTATGAAATCATTTCGTACATCGATCAGCTGGGCTAGAATATTTCCAAATGGTGATGATGATAAGCCTAATGAAGAAGGGTTAAAATTTTATGACAAATTGATCGATGATATAATAAAAAACGAGATGGAGCCTTTAATCACTTTATCCCATTATGAAATGCCATTGAATCTGACACAGAAGTATAATGGATGGTACAGTAGAGAGATGATTGATTTCTTTTTCAAATTTGCAAAGATATGCATTGATCGGTATCATACAAAAGTTAAGTATTGGATTCCTGTGAATCAAATTAATTTAATTGTTTATGAGTGCTTTAATTCTCTTGGCATTATGGATGATTGTGTTGATTATATGTTGGAAGCAAAGTATCAGGCGCTTCATCATGAAATGGTGGCTTGTGCTCGCATACATCAATATGTGCATGAGCATTATCCTGATAATCAAATTGGTATCATGTTAAATTGTCAAATATCGTATCCTGCTACATGCCGTCCAGAGGATGCATACTGGACATTAAAAAGAAATCAGATGGAAAACTTCTTTTGCGGAGATGTTTTGTTGAAAGGGAAGTATCCAGATTATGTATGGAGCTATTTTGAAGAACGAAATATTCAGATTTCTATAAAACAGGAAGATATACAGCAATTGAAGCATACTGCAGATTTTATGACATTTTCCTATTACTACACACGTGTTTCAGATGAAGCACATAGAAAAGAAACTCTGACATGCTATGCTAATCCATTGCTTCCTACATCTTCATGGGGATGGGGAATTGATCCCTTGGGACTTCGATATGCATTAAATGTGTATCAAGATCGTTATAATAAACCAATGATGATTACGGAAAACGGATATGGTGAATATGATACTATAGATCATAATGGACTTGTTCATGATGATTATCGTATATCATATTTTCGAGAGCATATTAAAGCAGTCAAAGGTGCTATTAAGGATGGATGTAATGTAGTGGGTTATTATGCATGGTCTCCAATTGATATCGTTAGCTGTTCTTCATCAGAGATGAGTAAGCGTTATGGATTTGTTTATGTTGATATAGACGATTATGGGAATGGGACTGGAGCACGTTATAAAAAAGATAGTTTCTATTGGTATAAAAGGGTTATCAAAAGTAACGGAGAAGAATTATAAAAGTCTGTAATACCATTTAGGAAAAGCGATAGGGCTTAGTTGTAAAAAATTAAAGAAGAAATAAAGCCCCTACTCATCATTCATAGGAAAATTTATTTCTTCTTTTTGGTATTATGGAAACATTATTTTAATAAGTCCTTAATAATTTATTCTTTTAACGTATTTTCTTTTAAGGCTTTTGTCGTAATATCATCAGATTTTATTGCTGCAGTTTCGATATCCTTATTTTCTATACTAGAACTGTTTTTTACTGGAAATATGCGGTCATACCAGGGAAGGATATCCTTATCAAATAAGGATAAAATACACTGATACATGGTGTATATATACAGGACTGCTAGGATAAGTATAACGATTGCAGTTATCCATTTTATATTACCATTCCAGGTGAGTATGCCCAATACGCCATAGAAGACATAAAAGGGAGCGGGGAGAATGATATCGTAAAGGATGAAGAAGTGAAAAAAATACTGATACCAGTGGGGACGTGTTCCATCCGTACGGGTCAGGCGTATTTTTACGATTGCCTTACCCGGTGTTTTTCCATGTGTGAGATTTGGCAGCAGGAACAGAAATAGCAGTGTCACTCCGAAATAGATACACAGAATAAGCATAAGCGGATGCTTGTACATGAGCTGCTCTTGCAGCCTAAAGATCAATGCTGTAATACCGGATGCCGTAAGAAGGATTATCAGGTTATCAAACATAAAGGCCAGTGATCTTCTCAGAGGAGATACCGTTCTTCCCCGGTCAAAGGCTTTTTCATCCATGCGCTCTCTGCTGACAAGGAAGTGAGCGAACAATGGCGTAATCGCATAACCAAGCATTCCTCCCATTGTATTCGTTATCAGATCATCTACATCAAATAAGCGGTAGGGACGCGGATAAATGCCGAACAATGCACTCAGCTGCAGACATTCAAAGGATAATGTTAATAGAAAAGTAAACAGCAGAGTTTTCTTCCAGTCGCATTGAAAATAATAACGGAGATAGACGCCAAAGGGGATTGTCAGCAGGATGTTGAATAGAATCAGATACAGACTTGGTTCATTTAATGCTGTCAGATAGGTTGAGGGATTATTCCAAATCAGGGAGCTGTTCATGGTGAATTCTTTCAGGGAAGCAAATGGAATCAACTGCATGACTGGCTTTGTATAGCTTGCTACTTCCTCTATCGGCGGCAGAGGAAGAATGACAAGAAAATACGCACAAAGCAGATAAAAGATAAAGGAATATACAAGTAAGACACGAATAGGCAAAACAGAGCCATATTTTCTATATTGTACAATACTATAAGGCAATGTGATTACTGCCGCAAGAAACGGAAATAAAAGCAGAGCCGTTTGTATGGGAATCAGATATACAGACATGAATATTACCTCCTGCTTTCTATTATAGCATGTCCTGCTGTGAAATAAGAAAAGGTGACAGAAGTGATACCTAAATAGAGGGAAATAGGGTATAATGAAACAAGAAAGCAGGTGATTTATAGTGAAAAAAGCATTGCCGATCGGCGTTGTGAATTATCGGGAGATACAATACGAAAATTATTATACTGTAGATAAAACGATGATGGTTCAGGAATTTCTGGAACGAAAAAGCAAGGTTACCTTAATCACCCGCCCGCGAAGGTTTGGAAAGACGTCGAATATGTCGAGGCGCTGCCCACCCTTGGTGTGCTTGCTGAATTTTTTGATATCACGAAAAGCTCAAAACAGTTATTTGAGAAAACGAATATCAGTGGTTCGGAGTATATATCTCAAATGAATCAGTATCCTGTTATTTTTCTATCCTTTGCAAATGCGAAAGGGAATCTTACAGCTATTGTAAAAGCTATAAAAGAGGAAGTCAAGGATGCCTATAAGAAATATCAATTCGTCCTGGAGGATATCAACTTTTTTGACCAGCCGTATTATCAGGTAATTCTCAATGGTCTGGGAAATCCGGAGGATGGTGATATTGCAAATATTGATAATGCAGTATCCTTCCTTATGAAAAAGCTGGAGTATATTATCATAAAAAGGTGATAATTCTGATTGATGAATAGGCTAAAGCCCGCCTTTGGTGTGATACACCGTTCATAGAAGCGCATGTACATGGCTTTTATCATGATATCCGCGCGGGGTTATCATCCCTGCTGCACAACGCATTAAAGGATAATGATTCCCTGCAATATGCCATGCTGACAGGAATACAGCGCGTAGCGAAAGAAAATGTTTTCTCTGATTTGAATAATTTAAAGGTATTCACTGTACAGGATAAGGAGTATGCGCAGTGGTTTGGCTTTACAGAAACAGAGGTCAGAGAGTTACTGGAATATTATGACTTGTCGTATAGTGATGAAGTTAAAGCGATGTAGGCGGTGCCCACCCATGGCGTGATGGTTATCATATCGGTGATTTCGATATGTATAATCCATGGTCGATTATCAATTATGTGGATGAAAAGGAATTAAAGCCGTATTGGGTCAATACAAGCTCGAATACGATGATTAAGAATGCAATGGAACAAAGCGATAGGACATTCAAAAAGGGGTATGAGAAGTTACTGGAACAGGGATGGCTGGATACGCAGGTAAGTATCAATACGAGCTTCTACGAACAGTCAAATACTGAAAATTTATGGGGACTGTTCGTGAATGCCGGATATTTAACAATCGATCAAGAGTTACCCATGAAAAAGGTGCGGATTCGTATTCCCAATCAGGAAGTGCAGGAAGAATTTATGTCATTAACAGCGTATTACCTACATGTTTCCGATACATTGCTGAATGACTTATTTGCGGCATTGTTAACAGAGGATGAGACGGCCTTTCTGGAAACCTATCGAACGATTCTGTTAACGCTTCCTTCCTATTACGATTTAAAGAATGAAAATTCCTTTCACATGATGATGCTGGGAATGTGTGCGTGGTTAAGCAATGATTATACGATTTCCAGCAATAAAGAGAAAGGCAAAGGCAGAAGTGATATCGAATTAAAAGCAAAGACGAATCGCTTTCCATCGTTTGTTATGGAAATGAAATATATGAAGACAGAGGAATATAAGAAGCATCCGGAAGCATTGAAGGTACTGGCACAGGAAGGGCTTCAGCAAATCCAAAAACAGACATATGATATAGACTTAACAGGGATGGTTATATACATCAGTTTGGCACATGCCGGAAAAGATGTGGAAATGATATGGCAGAAAAGCAGTATCACATGAAAAAGAGTAACGATAATGGTAGGAATCCAATATTAGGGTAGCTTATATCCAGAAATTCCTAAATCAAAAAAAGAATTACTAAAAAATTACTCTGTAATGAAGAACTGATAGATAAAAAACTGAAGGAGGAAATGAGGTCTCTAATCATACAGGGGGCTTTGCTTCTTCCTTTTCATTATATACTTATATCCTAAAGTGAGTATGAGCCCTTATGATTGCACAGCTTTTTTATTCACCAAGCAGGAAGAACAAAAAAGGCAGCATTGCCACCTTTCATATATAAAGCACATTTGGATTTCATATATAATACATATAGGCTTCGTCTTTTTTATTTGCTTCCTTCTTTTCCTCCGCCAGCTTTTTCGGTGTGGTAATCGGCTGATTTTTCACCTTTACAACATGATGCTGCTGATAATCTTTCCAGCTCTTGAAATATTTCCCTCTCGGCGGTTTACCTGCTGTATAATATACGGCAGCATTCTCAAACTCTGCACTGTCTTTTATATCCTCTCCCAGCTTGTTTGCCATCGTCATTCTTGGCTCACAGCCATCCTGAAACAAAATCGCAGTAAGCAGCTGATAGCTGAACTGTACCTGATCCTCACAATAATGACTGATTTCTGCCAGCAGATTTTCCAAAAATTCCGTAAGCAGCTTCTTTGTCAGATTATCTTTGAATACAACAAAGGTTTCCTGCTCCATGGAAAACACCCGTGTCGCCTGACAGGTGGTAAAATTGCTTTCGATATGCTCATACAATTTTTCTATAGCTTCCTGCAGCCACTGGCAACGCAGTTCTTCCTGTTGAAGGAATCCCATATCCTCATAGCTGACATGAAGAACCTTTACTTTTTTGCAATGCTTATATAAATTAGGTAAGAACCTCGTTCGTAATACTGGATATTTCATGTGCTTCTCCTTTTTTACAATGTTATTTTATATGTATTAGTATACCATGATGCAGTAAGATTTGCGATAAGTAATCATATATCACTAAAATTCTAGGATTTCAATTTTTATATAAGTATGATATACTGTTACGGGTATTTCCATCCATAAACACGCCAGTAACGTGTTTTTATTTGCGCAAGTTATACGAATGAAGTAGCGGGTGCGGGGTACGATAAGAGGAAAGGAAGTGAATGCGTGAATTTCATTCAGGAATTATTAGGAAATCTAAATACATTTTTATATAGTAATATATTGCTTGTACTGCTGGTGGCGGCAGGGCTATATTTCAGTATACGGACAGGCTTTGTGCAGTTTCGTATGCTGGGGGAGGGGATTCGTCTTTTAAAGGAAAAGGCACATCATCATGATGGAGTATCCTCTTTTCAGGCGTTAATGATATCAACTGCTTCTAGGGTAGGAACCGGTAACATCGCAGGAGTTGCGACCGCACTGGCAGCAGGAGGGGCAGGCTCCATCTTCTGGATGTGGGTTATTGCTTTGATCGGAGGAGCCAGTGCTTTTGTGGAGTCCACGCTGGCACAGATCTATAAGGAACGCGATGGGGATCAGTTTCGCGGCGGGCCTGCGTATTATATAGAAAAAGCATTGCAGAAAAGATGGCTGGGTATTTTGTTTGCCGTATTGCTGATTGCCTGCTTTATCTTCGGCTTTAACGGATTGCAGGCGTATAATGTAAGCAGTGCTCTGGAATATTATATAGCGGATACACAAACAGCCTCTCTTATGGTAGGGCTTGTTCTTGCAGGTGCTACTGCAGCAGTCATATTCGGTGGTGTTCATCGTATCGGTATCATCAGCTCTACGATTGTTCCCATCATGGCCGTGCTGTATATACTGCTGGGACTTTACATAACAGCTTCCAACATCAGCGGACTACCGGCGATATTCACACAGATTTTTCAGGAAGCCTTTGATCTGCAGGCTATTTTTGGAGGCTTTGCGGGCTCCTGTGTTATGTATGGAATCAAGCGCGGACTGTTTTCCAATGAGGCGGGAATGGGCTCTGCACCAAATGCCGGAGCAACCGCAGACGTTTCTCATCCGGTAAAGCAGGGACTGGTACAGACGATTTCAGTATTTATTGATACGATACTCATCTGTTCAACGACAGCCTTCATGCTGCTGAATTACGGTATTGAGGACGGGCTGACAGGAATGCCGTATGTCCAGACTGCAGTTTCTGCTGAGGTAGGCGCATGGGGAATCCATTTCATAACCATTTCTATAATCCTGTTTGCATTTTCTTCATTGATAGGAAACTACTGCTATGCGGAAAGCAATTTGAAATTTATCATGAATGATAAGAAGGCATTGCTCATATTCCGTCTGGTGACAATCGTAGTGATTTTCTTTGGGGCACAGGCAGATTTCTCTACCATATGGGATTTAGCCGATGTGCTAATGGGCTTTATGGCAATCGAAAATATTATCGTTATTTTGCTGTTAGGCAATATCGCTTTCCTTGCATTAAAGGACTATACAAAGCAGAAGCAGCAGGGAAAAGATCCTTTATTTGAACCGGAAAAGCTGGGCATTAAACATGCAGAATGCTGGGAGAGCATTGATGAGGAATATACAGAATCCTGAGGGATTCTTTTTTCTTACCTTTCATAAAAGCAGAATATTGAAAGGCTTCCTTGTAAATGAGAATGAAATTTATCTTTCTTTCATTGATCATAAGACACGAGGTTCTTAATAAGTGATTAGATGCTTTATTACAAAAAGAGATTCATGGTTTTATATTTGAAAGTTTCACGTCCTGGTGTTATACTAACAGACGTTGGGAATACTGCTAAGGAATAGGAAAGAAGGTATTTTGAATGACTAAAATTGATATTATCTCCGGCTTTCTGGGAGCTGGAAAAACGACGCTGATCAAGAAGCTGATCAAGGACGTATTACATAACGAAAAGGTTGTACTGATTGAAAATGAATTTGGTGAAATCGGCATTGACGGAGGCTTTCTGAAGGATGCCGGAATCGAAATACGTGAAATGAACTCCGGCTGCATCTGCTGTTCGCTGGTGGGAGATTTCTCAGAGGCTTTGAAAAAGGTACTGCAGGAATATCAGCCGGATCGTATTGTCATTGAGCCAAGCGGTGTTGGTAAGCTATCCGATGTAATTCGGGCTGTACAGGGTGTGGAAGAAGAAGCCGGTATTTGTATGAATAGCTTTACAACGGTGGCAGACGCTCAAAAATGCCGCATGTATATGAAAAATTTTGGAGAGTTTTTTAACAATCAGATTGAATATGCGAATACGATCATTTTAAGCCGCACACAGAATCTGAGTGAGGATAAGCTGCAGGCTGTTACACATGATATAAGAGAGCATAATGCACATGCGACTTTTATTACAACACCATGGGATGAATTAAGCGGAGATCAGATTCTGGAAGCAATGGAGCATACGCATTCTTTGGAAAAGGAGCTTCTTGAAGAAACAGAAATCTGTCCGGAATGCGGGCATCACCATGCACATGGAGAGCATCATCACGAGCATGGAGAAGGCTGCTGCCATGACCACGAGCATCATCATGAGCGTGGAGAAGCTTGCTGCCACGACCATGAGCATCATCACGAGCATGGAGAAGGCTGCTGCCATGACCATGAGCATCATCACGAGCATGGAGAAGAATGCTGTCATGACCATGAGCATCATGAACATGGAGAAAGCTGCAGCTGCACACAGGAACACACGCATCATCACCATCATCATGCGGATGAGGTCTTTACAAGCTGGGGTATGGAGACCGTGCGCACCTATACGGAGCAGGAGCTTACGCATATCCTGCAGGAGTTATCTGAAAAGGAAGGCTATGGGATCATTCTGCGTGCTAAGGGTATGCTGAAATCAGAACATAATGAATGGCTGTACTTTGATTTGGTACCGGAGGAATATGAAATCCGTAAGGGTCAGCCGACCTATACCGGAAGATTCTGTGTCATTGGCTCCAAGCTGAATGAACAAAAACTGAAAGAGCTTTTTGCGGCAGAATAGGAGACGATTATGACGGTACCTGTATATTTGTTTACCGGATTTCTGGAAAGCGGTAAAACAACACTGATTAAGGAAACATTGCTCGATGCGGGATTCAATACAGGGGAGCGCACGCTCCTGCTTGCCTGTGAGGAGGGCTTGGTAGAATATGATGATGATTTTCTTACCAAGACAAATACTGCTCTGGTCACGGTGGATAACGAAGCAGCAATGAGCTATGAATTTTTGAAAAAATGCGATAGTCTGATTGAACCTGACCGTGTTATGATTGAATTTAACGGAACTTGGAATCTTAATAGCTTTATGGATGTAGAATATCCATTTGACTGGCTGCTCGTTCAGATACTGTCTACAGTGGATGCTTCCACGTTTGCGATGTATTTGGGAAATATGCGCTCCATGATATACGATCAGCTCGTTCACTCGGAAACGATTATCTTTAACCGTTGTGATGAAACAACCAAAAAGCTGTATCTGCGAAACAATATTAAGGCAATCAACAAGGGTGCTCAGCTCATTTATGAAACTAGAGACGGACAAATTGTAGATTTGAAAGACGATGAGCTGCCATTCGACATCCATGCAGAGGTTATTGCAATCGAGGATGACGATTATGGACTGTGGTATATGGATGCCTTGGAGCATCCCCGTAAATATGAGGGCAAGCGCATACAGCTAAAGGGAAAGGTGATTGCAACGCATGTGGACGGTATACCGCAAGCATTTGTATTTGGACGCTATGCCATGGTCTGCTGTGCGGATGATACCTCTTTGATCGGTCTGCTTTGCCATTATGAGCATGCTCTGGATTTGATTCCAAAGGACTGGGTTTGTGTCACCGCCAGGCTGGCTGTGGAATACGATGAGGAATATCAGGGGGATGTCCCGGTCTTGTATGTCGAAAGCTTGTCAGAGGCTCAACCGCTGGAGGATGAACTGGTGTATTTTAATTAAACGGCGGAACACTCATGGATGGTGTTCCCCTTTTTTTGATGAAAAAGTAAAACCACCGGTTCCACTTCATACCGTTAACTAGTGGTTATGAAAATTTATGTGACGGATACAAACATTTCCTGTGGAAACCGGTTTCCCCATCATTCGTAATGTTGATGCAATGTTTCCTATCGCACCATGAGAAAATGTGATACAATTATCACAAAGGTGGAGATATATATAATGGATGAGCAGTTGAAAATCCTGGATGAGGAAATAAAAAAGAAAAGGGCATGCAACGATCTGGAGGGGATGCAAACGTACAGCGCAGAACTTCGGAAGCTTTCGCATGCAAAGCATAATCGTACGTATGAAGCGCTCGCCTATTACTATAGTACGCTGTATCATTATTTAAAGAAAGAAAACGCCCAGGCGATGCGTGATTGTCTTTCCGGTCTTTCTCTTTGTGAAAATGATGAGGCATGCTGTGAAGCCTATATTCTCTTATCTAATTTTTCCGGTGTATTATACAGTGATCAGGATAATCTGCTCTCCGGTCTTCAGCAGTTTCTGAATGCCTATTATAAATCGCTGGAGCATCCGAAGCTGCATCTTCACCATCTGATTTTGAACAATCTCGGCACACTGTTTATCAAGGTAGAGGATTTTGATAATGCCCTGAAATATTTGCAGGAAGGCTATGAGGAACGAAGAAAAAATAAAATTCCTTTTGACCGTTCCGATGCAGTTCTGATAACCAATATTACTATCGCCTATGCACAGCTAAAGCGATTTGACCAAATCCCTCCATGGCAGAGGCTGTTTGAAGAAAACAGTGAGAAAATGGGCGTATCCTCTCCCTTTTTGAACTACCTTCTGACTCTTGCTTATATGGATGCTTATCATAATGATTTCAAAGCCCTGCAGCAGCATGTACGGGAAATTGTATCGATTACGAACCAGGAGCAGGATGTAAACAATACCTTTCAGTTGCTTTCCTTTCTGTTTGATATCTGTCTGACGAAAAAAGACCGCAGCTTATGCGACCATGTGTATCAGAAAATGGAACATCTGGTAAGCCTTGTTGATAATCCACTCATGCTTGCCCGCCTCTCTAATCAGTATATCCGTCTGCTCAGTGAATTTAAGGATGAAAAGCTAAAGGATGCGCTGCTTGAAAACTATCAGCTTAATTTGCAGGCAAAGAAAGAGGAACAGAAACGTGGCAGACAGAGTTTGGCTTTAAAGATGGAGCTGGAAGAAAGTCAGTATCAGCAAAAGAAAATCATGGCGCAGAATGAACGACTCCGCTATACGAGTGAGCTGGACGGCTTTACCGGTATCTATCATAAAAAAGCCTTTCAGGAGCATGCTGATGAGCTGATTAAAAAAGTTAATCAACATAATTGGGGAGCTCTGCTGATTCTGGATATTGATCATTTCAAAGAGGTGAATGATACCTATGGACATCTTGCAGGAGATGAAGCGATTCTTCGCATTGTCGATATTATGAAAAAGGTATTGCAGACAGGAGATATCTGCGGACGCATTGGCGGGGATGAATTCAGTATTTTTCTCTGTGGTCTTGCGCAGGAAGCACAGGTACAAAAAATCATGCAATCCATATTGAAGCAGGTACATGAAATTCGTCTACCTGGTTTGGATATGACGCTGACGATGAGCATTGGCTGCTGCCTGATTCAGAAGCCCTGCAGCTTTACACATATTTATCAGCATAGTGATCAGGCACTTTACAAGGCTAAGGAAAAGGGAAGAAATCAGGCGTATTTATATAAGGAACAATTCTGTATACAGGAAAACTGATAGGAAGCATACTGCACTTCGGTATATTTTCCAATCAGTTTTTTGTTATTCTTCCCTTACTTGTGGTATAGTATAGCTGTTAATATAAGAAGGGAGTAGCTATGCGTAAAACAAATTATCACATGCATACCAGGCGCTGTATGCATGCCTCAGGCAGGGATGAGGAGTATGTGCTCAGCGCCATTCAAAACGGTTATGAGGAAATCGGCTTTTCTGATCATTCCCCATGGAAGTACGACAGCGATTTTGTGGCAAACATGCGGATGCCACTATCAAAATTCGATGATTACTATGCTTCCATTTCATCCCTGCAAGAAAAATATAAGGATCAGATATCAATCAAAATCGGTTTGGAATGTGAATATTTTCCAAAATACATAGACTGGCTGAAACAGTTTCTCATAGAAAAAAAGGTTGATTATATTATTTTTGGAAATCATTATTATAAAACGGACGAGGAACGCGTATATTTTGGTACGGCCTGTGAGCAGGAGCAATGGCTTGTGTCCTATGTGGATGAAGCGATTGCAGGCATGGAAACAGGATTGTATTCGTATCTATGCCATCCAGACCTTTTTATGCGGGGACGCCGTGTATTTGACGAGGTCGCTAAACGGGAATCCATCCGGCTGTGTCAGGCCGCAAAAAAACTGCAGATACCACTGGAATACAATCTTGCAGGAGCTGCCTATAATGATGTCATGCATACCATGCAATATCCGCACAAAGACTTTTGGAAGGTCGCAGCCGAGGTAGGGAATACTGCAATTATCGGTGTGGATGCCCATGAACCGGCAGCGCTAATGACAGATACATACCGTGATGCGGGAATCGCTTTGTTAAAGAGCTATGGTATGAATATTACCGATACCCTTCCCTTAAAGGACTTTACGAAGCTGTGAGCAATGAGGAACGCATCCTGATTGTTGAGGATGATGAAACGATTCATGAGATGATTAAGGAATATCTGCAGAAGGATTATACCTGTTTGGATGCCTATTCCGGCACCGAGGCACAGCTTCTGTTACAACAGGCGGATGCTTCACTGGTTCTGCTTGATCTCATGCTTCCCGGTATGAGTGGGGAACAGCTGTTACAGGAGTTGAAGCAGAAGCAGCTTCCTGTTATTGTATTATCCGCTAAGGACAGCATTGATGATCGCGTCACGTTGTTGAATGAGGGGGCGGATGACTATCTATGTAAGCCATTTGATTTAAAGGAGCTGAAAGCCAGAATCCAGGTACAGCTGCGAAAGCGCAATCCGCAGCAGACAGGGGAGCTGGCTGTAAATGGCGTTCGTCTTTTACCGGATTTTCGTCATATGGAGCTGGAGGGAAGCAGCATCAGACTCACCCGTCATGAATATCGGATTCTGGAGCTGTTGATGCAGGATGTGAAACGGGCACGCACCAAGAAGGAAATTTATGAATATGCCTGGGAGGATGATTATCTCGGGGATGATAAAACGATCAATGTGCATATCAGCAATATTCGCAGTAAGCTGAGTACGGTATCTGAGCGTGAATTTATTGAAACAATATGGGGCATTGGCTTTAAATGGAAGGACTAAACGTCCTTTTTTTTCGGGAATCTTCTTTTGATGAATAAAAGAAAAGGAGGCTGCGCACTTCCTTGATTTCGCAAATGATGAAAAGATCTTTTCATGAAATTCTGGACTTGTATATGGCAGGAGGATGAAGGCATATATGAAAAGGGTGCTTTGCGATAAAGAACAAACAGGGACACAAGCATTTCTTTATGCTTTCTTAACCTTTTCCAGATAGTTTCTGAATCTTCATTTGTTATAATCTACATGTACAAGGAAGGAATGATAGTATGAAGGAATGGATTGTTGAAACCAATGCATTAACAAAAAAATTCCGCAGCTTTACAGCGGTGGATCAGGTTTCGTTTCATATGAAAAAGGGTTCGATTACCGGTCTGATTGGCCCCAATGGTGCCGGTAAGTCAACCATGATGAAGCTCATGAGCGGTATGCTGCACGCTACGGAGGGAGAATTGAAGCTGTTTGGAAAGCATCCGAAGGAGGACCCGTTTATCTTCCGTCGTATTGGCACTCTGATTGAAAATGTAGGCTTGTATCCGGCACTTACCGCATATGATAACCTGAAAATGAAGGCTTTGATGCTGGGGTGCTGTAATCATGAATTGATTATGAATCTGCTGAAGCTGTGTTCTCTTTCCACAACAGGAAAGAAAAAAGCAGGAAATTTCTCCATGGGAATGAAGCAGCGTCTGGGAATTGCCATGGCATTGCTGGGTGATCCGGAGTTGCTGATTCTAGATGAACCGACAAACGGTCTTGATCCGCAGGGAATCTGTGATATGCGTGATTTGTTAAAGCGACTACAGGAGGAGCGTGGCATGAGCATTCTTATCAGTTCCCATATGCTGGCAGAGCTGGATAAGGTCGCTACAGATTTCGCAGTGATACGCTCTGGTAAAATCGTAGAGCAGTTCACAAAGGATGAATTGCTGGAGCGCTGTCGTGACTGCTTCCAGCTAAAGGTCGATGATGTGAAGAGGGCTAGCGTTATATTGGAGGAAAAATGCTTTGTGGAAACCTATGAGGTGCTGCCAAAAGGAATACTGCGCCTGTATGACCACTATGAGGATCCTTCTCATATTGCAAAGCATCTGGTTATGAATAATATAGCACTTTACGGCATGGAGGATCATCATCAGGATCTGGAAGCCTATTTCTTAAAGGAGGGTGAAGCACATGTGGAATAATCTGAAGATGGATTTGTATCGAATGGTACGGCAAAAGTCGTTTTATATTTCCATGATCATCATGCTCTTGTTGTATTTCTGGATGAGCAATGCATCGGGACTGCAGAGCAATACACCCTTTGCATCCTTTTATGCAGATAGGGATACAATGGTTGACTTCCTCTATTATTTTCCAAAAAGCGCCTTTTATACGATTGCTGTTCTGGTATTCCTTTCCCTATTTTTCAGTGAGGAATATTCCAGCGGATTTGTGAAAAATATATATCCAATGATTCACCATAAAGAGCTGCTGTTACTGGAACGGTTTCTGTTTTCCTTCGTAGCTGCCTTTGTGTACTGGATTGCTGTAATCATACTGGTTGCTGTGGAAAACATATGGCATCAGGATTCCTTTGCGGCCTTTGAGCTTGTGTCCTTTCTCAGCTATTCCTTTATGCAGTTGTTGATTCTTGCAGTGATTGCATCCTTTCTCAATCTGCTGATCCATGCGACAGGCAGCAGGGTTGTCACGATTCTGGTAGCTGTCGCCTATGGAAGTATGACGACGTTTATGCTGCATACCGGTATCATGTCATTGCTGAAGGTAGAGTATACAGATTATATACTTTATGCTGTATCCGGCAAGCTGCCATACCAATGGGATGCACTGTTATACAGCCGTGCTGCTATGGTGGCAATTACAAGTGGAATCCTGTATAATATAGGTAGCTATATACTGCTGCAAAAAAAGGATTTAAAATAAGTAAGGGAGGGAACAGTATGCCGGAAATCATTATGACAGTTATGATCGTTCTTTGTCTGTTCCTTATTCTGCTTTTGTATCTTCAGCATAAGAATCTACGGCATATAAGAGAACAACTGACCTACACTAACCGGGAGCATAGTACCTTCCGGTTTTATTCCGATTCCATGGATCCGGAAATGAAGGCGCTATGTGAAGAAATGCAGCAGCTGCGGGAATACTATATGCAGGAAAGCGTACGTGCGATGCGGATGGATCATAATTTCAAGCACCTGATTACAAATATCTCTCATGATATCCGAACCCCTTTAACGAGCATCAGCGGTTATCTGCAGCTGCTGGAGACAGCGGAGAATGAAGTGGAACGGGAACATTGCTTTACCGTCATTCGTGCACGTATGGCATATCTGCAGGATCTTTTGGAGGAGCTGTTTTTGTATACCCGCCTGAGCAGTGCCAGTATTGAATTTCATCCGGAGCCGGTGCGTATTCATGATCTGCTGAGTGAGGTTCTGCTGCATTATTATGAGGATTTTAAAAAGCAGGATTTGCAGGTGGAGCTGGATGTGGATGCGATGGCTGTTCTAAAGGCCGATCCCGTATATCTGAAAAGGATGCTGCATAATCTATGTGTCAACGTGCTGCGGCATGGCTGTGGGACGCTTCTGATTACGGCTAAGAGCATGGATCAAGCATGTGAGCTGATTTTTCAAAATGATGTTATGGATGAAGTGGATGCGGAGGCTATATTTGAGCGCTTTTATACAAAGAACAATGCCGGAACCGGACGGGATACCGGTCTTGGTCTTGCCATTGTGAAGGAGCTCTGTGAGGGAATGCAGGGAAGTGTTTTCGCCAGACAGGAGCACCGACATTTACAAATCCATACGATTTTTCCAGCCGGCAGGTAATCGGACAAGTGTTCCCTAAAGCATCAGATAAGGAAAGGGCTGTATAATAAAAAGAGAATTCAGGATGCTACGTTTTTGAAGTAACATAGAATTCTCTTTTTTATATATACCATGATTCTGTGAAAAGGAAGTCGCAAGACTCCTTAATCTGCATGGAGAGAAAAGCTGAAATTTTTTACATACTGTCTGATAAAGCCAATGCCTGCTGCGAGTAATGCACAGCCAAGTCCGGTGTAAAAGGATTTGATACAGAGATCGGGCCATACATGCATTGCCCGTAATGTGATGCCGAAGGTCATCATAAAGATCATAATGATATAGGACTTTGTATCGAAGAATCGCAATATATGCATTCGCTCCTCTTCATTTCCCAGTATACGTGCTGTATGCTTATGTATCAGCTTTTTGAATATCATGTTGTAGAAAACAAGGAAGGTGGCGACTGCTGCGGCAATGACTGCCAGACTTAGATAGCTGGTGCTAAGCCAGCCGATTCGTACAATATTAAAGCCGGCGATAGCCCATACGATGCCTGCGGTCAAAACCAGATATTTTTTATTTACATACATCATCCCTTCACCCGTTCCTTCAGCATGAGGAAGAACAGAACCATACCGATACCTACAAGAATATGCCCCATTCCTGCAAAGCCGGAAATCATACCGTTTGTTGCGCTGCTCAATGCACTGCCGTTAACCTCTAAAATACCGCGGACAATAAGCATGATGGATGTCAGAAGAACCCCAGCATTGTAAATCCAGAGAAACGCTTTGTATTTTTTAGATTCCTGAATGGCGAATAAGCGGATACAGAAGGTGACAATCAGAAACATCATCATGCCCAGCAAAAATAGATGGGTGTGTGCGAAGGAAAGTGCTGTGCGTCCTGTAAAGCCGCTCAGCTTAGTAAATTCCCGGTAAAAGACACCGCTGACCATAGCGAGAGTAGCATATAGAAATGCAAGATTTATTGTTTTTTTCATTTTAAAATCAGCTCCTTTTTCATCAATTGATACCCCATGAATACAACCCATACATAGGCAAGTGTTTTAGGAATCATCAGCATTCCAATCAGAGGCATCGTATCTGCCCACAATACGACAGGAATGTAAAACAGAAAACTAAGGGTTATGGCAAGCCACATAAAACGAAATACGTGATCGTTGTTTTGTTTCGCCTGCCGGTAAAATAAGACGATAATTACAATGCCCATCGCGGCAAAGGGAAGGTTTCGCAGGATTCCCCATGATATCGGTGCCTGCGCGCTTGTCCATGCATTCTGTGGAAAAAAACACAGAGCAATTCGGATGATTGCGAGCAGGTAGATGGAAATCCGCAAGGCTGAGCTATATATTGTGTAGCGCATTTCCCATATATGATACAGGAGTACATAGAATACAGTCATAGTAATCGATGTGATGAATTTCCCAATTCCAAGTGCTGTGGTATGGGCTGCAAGTCCATCCGTACATAACGCATAAGCTCTAGGAATCAGGTGGAAAGCATCACCAACGCCAAGGGTTACCGCCATGATTCCAAAAAATAATAGCATGGGGTTTTTGTTTGCTTTTCGCAATATGATAAAGCCTGTGAATATAACAGTAAGTAAATAACATGCATCAAAAACAGTTTCCATAACAGCCTGCATAGGGCATCCTCCTTATTGTGAACGGTGTTCATTTTGAGACAAAAATAAGACTATTTCCTTATATAAAGCAAACGGCGAATGATTTCCTTTGTGAGTTTGCAATCCTTTCTCTGAGCGGAGAGATCATGCATCATGTGTTCAAAAAGGAAATCAATGAATGCCTCTTTTGTAAAGCAGTCATTCCATACATTGTCAGGAATATTGTGATCCTGCTGCAGAGCATACAGAAAGCCGTTTCGCATATGGACCTGATATTGCTCCTCCATCAGCTTCCCGCGTTCTTTTTCCGTTGTACGCAGGATATCCATCTGACCAAGCAGTACAGAGAAGAAATCCTCCATATGCTCCGCAAGCCGCAGATATACAAGCTCATAAAAATCCGCAAAGGGAAGTGTTTCACTCAGGGTACAGATATCCTTATGGAACATGCTTTTCCAGAAGTTTTCCACAATCGCAAGCAGAAGGTCTGATTTTGATGGAAAATAATTGTAGACAGCACCAACTGAGATATTTAGTTTTTTTGCCAGTTTCCGGATACTGAGCTGATCGATGCCATCCTGAAATACGATTTGCTGTGCGATATCCAGAAGCTCCTCCTTTGAGGTAACTACCTTATTCATACACCACCTCCAACTTGAACACTGTTCATTATAGAGGTGTTCTGCAGGGGTGTCAAGAAATCTGCATCCTGTATCCTGTTTAAATTTAACCGCCTAAAATGATAAAGCGTATTAGATCAATGATTGTATGTGCTCCTATTGCCGAAAGAAGATTCACCTTTCTCATCATCATGGAAAAGGGCAGTCCAAACAGTAGAGAAAGAATCAGAATACTCATCAAATCCATGGTTTGCGGAAAGTGAAGGAGAACATGAGGCAGTACCAAAATGATATAAATAAGAAAATTATCCAAGTATGTAAAGGAACGATTCCCATACAAACGCATTGTCCATGCGAACAGGAATAAACGAAAGCAAATTTCCTCGAAAATACCAGCCTGCAATGCAGAAAACAAATAGGATAGCTTCCATCCGGGATGGGAAGGAGTCAATCCGGCTGCTAGGAATACATTAACAAGTGCCAATACAATACCAATACCTAGACAGAACAGTGTTTTGCACGATTGTGATTTTGAATTGGCTTTATCTGTGCTGAAAAAGGGAATTGGATTGGTAGTGCCATGCAGTATTGTCATAGCACTGAGAAAAGCAAGAAAAACTACAATGGATAGTATAGCATTATCAGGAAGTACAAGGAAACTCAGAATACTGCCTGTCAGAATATCCTTTTTCTGAATTTGCCCATATTCTTTTACAAGGTTGTATAATGAGAGCCCTGTAATGAAAAGCAGCCAAGCTGCCATACCCGTGATACGTACACTGATTATGGAAAAGCTACAAACAGTCCCGGCGAACAGGGCGAGAGATGGTAATGCTTTTTTATATTTCCTTGTCATACGCTTTGATCCTTGCAGATGTTTTTTGTGATAATTCATCCCGGCACAGCAGATAGAATATAAGCCCCGGTAAGGTTATGGAAAGCAATACATACCGCAACGGAGGGATATTACGTATTCTGCAGTCCATATATACAAAGCGAAGAATTACGGAGATAAACATAATTGCGGCGCTCAAAGAAGAAACTGCGGAAATTGTCATCACGATTATTACCGATGTCTCACTCATTTTAAAATATCGTAGAAGTACTCCCGTCAGAAACATGATAATAAATAATACAATAAGCATACAGAAAGGAATCAGAAAGGCTTTCTTTTTCAACATATCTGTGAAAAAATGAGTGGTATGAAAGCTGCGCTCCAGTTGTATACTGTCATTCATAAGATCCTGTATATGTACTGAAAAGATTTCAGCCAGTCGGGCTAAATTCTCTGAACTGGGCTTTGACAAACCTTTTTCCCACTTGCTTACAGACTGTCTGCTCACATCCAGCAGCGCCGCAAGACTTTCCTGCGACAGCTGATGTTCTGTGCGCAGCATTTTGATTTTATCATTTACATTCATAATATCAACTCCCGGCTTTAGAATAACAGAGTACAGCGAAACCGTCTAGCAACTATCACGCAACCTGCTTTTTTTATTAGGAGAGTGTCTTTTTTTGTCAGTATAATGCAAAAAAGGACGTACTGTCCTTTTCGTTTCATGCATGTGCCGCCTCCGCAAGTGTTTTCACAAAGCGTCCGAGCTCCTCGCGTGTGATTTCCTTATTTGCCAGCCGTCCAATCTGTCGTACGATGGCACTGCCTACGATGACACCATCCGCATAATCCTTCATTTCTGTGATTTGTTCCGGTGTTGAAATTCCAAAGCCGAGTGCCTTCGGTGTATCGCTATAGGTGGAAAGCTCGTGCAGGAATGCTTTCAAATCCGCCTGAAACACACTGCGCTCACCGGTCACTCCCAAAGAGGTTACACAATACAGAAAGCCCTCACTCTCCTGGGCAATCTGCTTCTTGCGTTTATTCGATATCGGTGTAACAAGTGATATGAGCTCGATATGGCAGGCATCCGCAAGCGGCTTTATTTCATCCCGATGCTCCATAGGCAGATCAGGAATAATCAAAGCGTCAATACCTGCCTGCTCGCTTTCCTTTAGAAAGCGTTCAGCTCCGTATTTGAATATCTGGTTGTAATATAGGAGGAAAACAAGCGGAATCTGGGAGAACTCGCGAATCTTCGACACCATGTGCATAACATCGGTCGTCGTGATATTATTTTTTAAGGCTCTCAGACTTGCCTCCTGAATGACGGGGCCTTCCGCAATCGGATCAGAAAACGGGATTCCGATTTCAATAATATCACAGCCGTTTTTTTCCAGCTCCCTTACGCATTCCATACAGGTATCCATATCCGGATCACCGGCTGTCAGAAAGCCGATAAAAGCCGTTTTTTGTTCCTGCTTCAGCTTCGCAAAGGTCGTATCTATTCTATTCATCAATATCCACCTCCAGGTATTCCGCAATACTTTTTACATCCTTGTCCCCGCGGCCGGACAGTGTTACAGCTATGATACTGTCCTTTGGCATGGCTGGTGCCAGCTTCATTGCATAAGCAACCGCATGACTGCTTTCAATCGCAGGTATGATTCCCTCCGTCTTGGTCAGATACAGGAAAGCCTGCACAGCCTCATCATCGGTTACAGGAACATACTCCACACGTCCATTTTTTGCCAGATTTGCATGCTCGGGGCCGATTCCCGGATAATCCAAACCGGCGGATAGGGAATATACAGGCATGATCTGACCGTCATCGTCCTGCAGAAACAAGGACTTCATCCCGTGCAGAACACCGACACTACCCCGTGCAATCGTTGCGGCATGCTGTTCAGTATGAATTCCTTTCCCAGCCGCCTCACAGCCAATTAAACGCACAGTTTGATCCTGCAGAAAGTCATAGAAGGAACCAATGGCATTGCTGCCGCCTCCCACACAGGCGATTACCACATCCGGCAGACGTCCCTCCTTTTCCAGACACTGCGCCTTCATTTCTTCCGATATGATTTTCTGAAAATCCCGGACGATCATCGGATACGGATGAGGCCCTACTGCAGAGCCTAGGACATAAAAGGTATCCTCACATCTTGCCGCCCATGCTCGCATTGCATCGTTGCAGGCATCCTTCAGGGTACCGGTACCGCTGGACACTCCGGTTACCTTAGCTCCCAGCAGCTCCATCTTAAATACATTCAGGGATTGCCTTCGCATATCCTCAACACCCATGAATACCTCACACTCCATGCCAAACAGGGCTGCCGCAGTGGCGGAAGCCACACCATGCTGTCCAGCCCCCGTTTCCGCAATGATTTTTGTCTTTCCCATGCGCTTTGCCAACAGCACCTGCCCTAGCACATTGTTGATTTTATGTGCACCGGTATGGTTTAAATCCTCACGCTTCAAATAGATCTTCGCACCGCCGAGCTCCTCACTCATTTTCTTTGCATAATACAGCAGAGATGGGCGGTTTGCATATTCCTGCAAATAAAACTGCAGCTCCTGTTGAAAATCCGGATCCTCCTTCAGCTGTTCATAAGCTGTTTCCAGCTCCTCCAGAGCAATCATCAGTGTTTCCGGCGCATACTGTCCGCCAAACTCTCCATACATTCCTTTTGTCATTTTCATTACCTCATATATTCACATGCCTCATAAATGCATGTACTTTCTTTTTATCCTTTTTGCCATCTGTCTCCAGAGAGCTCGATACATCAATGCCATAGGGCCGCAATGCCAGCACTTCATCCACATTATCCAGGGAAATACCACCGGCGATTATGCATTCAGATACATCCAGCCTTTGCAGGATATCCATAGCGATGCGTTTGCCACTGCCTCCCTGCATGCCCTGAACATAGCTGTCCAAAAGCAGATGATCCGCATGCGGATATGCGTTTTTCGATACATCCTTTATGCTTTGTATGCGCAAAGCCTTCCATATCTCACAGGTGCACGACTGCTTCAGTAGGCGTAGTTCCTCATCGGTTTCCTCACCGTGCAGCTGTATGACATCCAAAGAGACCTGCTTTGCAATGCTCAGTATACGGGCAGGCTGTTCATTCACAAATACCCCAACCAGTCGGCTTCCTTTGATCACTTTGGAAAGATTGCAGGCTGTCTCTACGGTTATTTGGCGCTTGCCGAAAGCGAAGATAAAGCCTGCATAATCCGGCTGTACCTCATTTACCAGCAAGGCATCCGCATAGGTTCTAAGACCGCACAGCTTTATGATTGCCATATTTCAGCTCCTGCAGGTGCGTACGGATATCAGGGGAACGCATGAAGCTTTCTCCAATCAAAACAGCGTCCGCTCCGGCATTTTTGACATACTCCATATCCGCATGCGTGAATATCCCGCTCTCAGAAACAATGCTGATATCTGCTGGGATGCGGGAGGCCAACTGCTTTGTTGTATCCAGGGAAACCTCAAAGGTATGCAGATTCCGGTTGTTAATGCCAATGATTTCCGGCTGTAGCTGCAGTGCTCGTTCAAGCTCCTTTTCATCGTGCACCTCTACAATGCATTCCAGCTCCAGACAGCGGGCCAGCTGATAAAATTCTCTGAGCTGTGTATCCGTAAGCATAGCGACGATCAGAAGCATCATGTTAGCACCGACGCGCTTTGTCTGTACGACCTCACGCGCATCCATGATGAAATCCTTGCGTAAAATCGGAAGATCGGTAACAGAACGCGCAATCGTTATATGATCCAGATTACCCTGGAAGAAATTGCGCTCCGTCAAAATAGAAATTGCATTGATGCCTGCCTCATCGTATGCATTCGCAAAGCGGGCTGCACTGAAATCCTCTACGATTACGCCCTTGCTAGGACTGGCCTTTTTAATTTCTCCAATCACAAATAGAGAATCATACAGCTTCATCTGCTTTGCTATCTTACCGCGCTTTTTTGGTAAAAGCTGTATCAGCTCATCCTCCAGCGTCAGTCTTTTCTGTTCGATAATCGTATCCAGTATCATGCGCATACCTCCTGAGACAGCCTTTGGAATTGTTGAAGCTTTGCCAGTGCACAGCCGCTGTCAATGCTTTGTTCTGCCAGCTTGATGCCTTCTGCAATGGAATCGCAGCTTCCGCTGATATACAGGGCAAGTCCGCTGTTCATCAGTACAGCATCTCGTTTGGCACTGTGTTCTCCCTGCAGAATATCCATAAGAATTTTTGCGTTTTCCACACTGTCACCGCCAACCAGCTCCTGCAGCTTACAGCGCTTCATGCCAAACTGCTCCGGGCATATGCGGTAGGTGCAAATACGGTTGTTTTTCAGCTCATGAACAAGCGTATCTCCGGTCATGGAAACCTCATCCATGCCACAGTCCCCGTGAACCACAACGGCCTGCTTAACACCCATTTCCTGATAGACATGAATCATAACATCTGCCATTTCCTCACTGTATGCTCCGATGACATAGGTGTCCGGGTGTGCCGGATTGGTTAGTGGCCCAAGGATATTGAACATTGTTTTTAAGCCAAGCTGCTTGCGGATCGGGCCGACATGACGCATACTTTCATGATAGGTCTGGGCAAACAGAAAGGTGATACCGACGTTTTCCAACAGATAGGCAGCCTCCTTTGGCGGCAGCGTGATGTTCACATGCAGTGCTTCCAGTGTATCAGCACTGCCGCTTTTGCTGGAAACACCGCGGTTACCATGCTTCGCAACCGGAAGTCCGGCTCCGCATAATACAAAGGAGGAGGTTGTGGAGATATTAAAGGTGTTCAGGCAGTCCCCGCCAGTTCCTACGATATCTACAATTCCCTTTACTGCGGTTGGCAGAGGTGCAGCCTTGCTCACCATGACACTGGAGGCAGCCGCTATTTCCGCAGGGCTCTCTTTTTTCATTTTCATGGCAATTAGGAAGGCGCTCACCTGTTCACCGCTTGCTTTGCCATCCATTATGATATTCATAGCATCCTTCATTTCCTTTGTTGTAAGATCCTGATGCTCACTGATCTTTCTGATATAGTCCTTTAACATATAGACCTCCGTTCTCCCGCTTTCTGCGGGTACAGTTTTATATTAAGATTAGCTTCTATTGTTTTTTATCTGATTTCCTTCTCTTTCACATGTGGAGCTTCACAGTTTTCATAAAGTTTTCTATAATCCTTGCGCCATATGGTGTCAGAATAGATTCCGGATGAAACTGAATGCCGTATACCGGATACTGGCGATGCTGAATTGCCATAATTTCATCACTGCGGCTTCTGGCAGTGGCAATCAGCTCTGTTCCCAACCCTTCTACGACCAGGGAATGATAACGTGCTGCTTCAAATGCACACGGGATGTTATCAAAGAGGGGACAGGGGGCGCATTGCTGTATGATATCAGCCTCTCCATGGTGAATCTGCCTGGCATAGGTAATTGTAGAGGCAAAGACCTCTGCTATGGCCTGGTGTCCCAGACAGATACCGAGCATGGGGATTTCCGTATAGCAGCAGCGTATGATGTCCTCCATATTGCCTGCAGTCCCTGGATGACCGGCACCCGGGGAAAAAACAATAGCATCCGGACACAGTGCCTTGACGTCCCTGCTGTTTACGGCATCATTTCGCAGTACGCGAATATCTGCATCGTATGCGGCAAGTGCCTGATAAAGATTATAGGTAAAGGAATCGTAATTATCGACTAACACAATCATACAGCCACCTCCCCATGGATTGCTCGTAACAGGGCTTTGGCTTTGTGCAGAGTTTCTTCATATTCCTTTTCCGGTACAGAATCCTTCACAATACCGGCACCTGCCTGCAAATATACCTTGTCTTTATGGAAAACAAAGGTACGAATTGTAATGCAGGCATCGAATTGCTGATTGTAGCCAATAAAGCCGATTGCTCCGCCATAGATTTCGCGTTTGACAGGCTCCAGGCTTTCGATGATCTGCATTGCACTGATTTTGGGAGCACCGGATAGCGTGCCTGCTGGAAGAACAGATGCCAGCGCATCATACATGTCATATTCTTTTTTTAATCGTCCGTGTACCTCACTGGTCATATGCATGACGTGGGAATACAGCTGTACCTGTTTCATGTTTTCTACGCGTACACTGCCAATCGCTGCTACTTTACCGATATCGTTGCGTCCCAGATCGACCAGCATCGCATGCTCTGCATTTTCTTTTGGATCATTGCGTAAGGACTGTGCTGCAGCTTCATCCTCCTGCACGCTGTTTCCCCGTGGTCTTGTACCTGCAATCGGCATCGTCATAATGGATTGCCCCCGCCCCTGCAGCAGCAGCTCCGGCGATACGCCGGCAATGACATAATCCGCAAAATCAAGATAATACATATATGGACTTTTCCCAAGAGCACGCAGCTGCACATAGGCGGCAAAGGGATCCTCAGTGTAATCCGCCTGCAGCCGCTGACTCAGCACAACCTGAAAGATATCCCCCTCCTGAATGTGCTTCTGAGCTTCCTTTACCCTGGTTATAAACTGTTCTTTGCTTAGGGAGCTGGTAACCTTGCGTTGCGCAAGCGGTTCATTACGATATGCTTCCTGCTTTGTTATGCGTGCACTCAATTCTTGAATGCGCTGTATAGCCCTGTGATACTTTACGTCCAGGTTGATCTGCGGCTCCTGCATGTTGACGATCACATACAGACGATGCTGTTCATGATCCAAAACGATCAGCTCCTCTACAAAGGCAAACTGCATCAGAGGGAGGTGAAGGGATGGAAGCTGGTTGTCCTGTATGGCTTCAAATAGCCGAATCACATCATAATTGAAATGACCAATCGCTCCACCGGTAAATACAGAGAGCTCAGGATATATAGGAGCACGCTCCTGCATCTGCTGTTTCAAAATATCCAGCGGGTTTCCATCCAGCTGCTTTGTTTCCCCATGCTGCATAAGGTAGGTTTTATCATCTCTGCTAACAAGACGTTTTTTTGCGGGCAGAGCGATGATAGAGTAGCGTCCATAGGAATTTAGAACACCGCTTTCCAGAAAAAAGGAATACGGTCTTCGCAGGGCTGCATACAGATCGAGTAAATCATCCTTTGCATAGTCCATTGCTGAATAGATAGGGATTCGTGTATATGCTTCGGCGTATATACGCACGGTTTGTAAATCGGGATAGATCATAGGTTCCTCCTGTCATATGCTTTTGGCGGCTGTTATACCGGCTGCGCCATCGCTTTGTCTGACAGAATGCTTTTGCTAAAATATCATTCATTTTTCATTCTCCTTTTTCGTTTCTGTATAAGAGTGAGAATAAAATAAAAACCTCCGTCCTGTATCATAGGACGAAGGTTATCTCCGTTTAGCCACCTATACGCTTTGCGAAAAAAATTGCAAAGCACTCTTATACAAACACCAACATGTCTGCTTCCTTAGATAACGCGGGAATTGCGTCACCAGCTACTCATTCCTTTTCGCCGGTGCTTCTCTTCAGGCCCATTCACGAGATCTCTTCACGCCGAATTTCCACCATCATCAGCTCTCTATGGATTCGAGGGTTCTGTTACTCTTCCTGAATCAATCGAATTGTATTGGTTTGATTATAAAGCTGCTTTACATTGTTTGTCAATATATTTTCAAAATATATTTCATATTCTTTCAATCTGTTTACATATCGTGTATGATCTCAAGCTTTGTATAAAATGAGTGTACAGAATGAGTTGTATAAGGGGAGGGATAAGTATGTTATGTAATGTTGAATTGTTTAAAATATCTTTATGTACACGGAATATGTAAAAAAGCATTTTTATACATAAAATTATGCAGGCGTGCTATGATAATGTAAGACAAAAACTGTTTTTTTGGCAGATGTTTCCACGAAAGCAGTACAGGAAAATAGAGGCATGTTCTTTCATTACGACTAAGGAAATGCATGCATGGATTCACTTTGGAATATCGTTGTACAGTATAATGTCAAACAGATATACATATTGTATCATACTTGAGATTGTGTATTTTACAAGATAAAACAGTGGATCGATATAGATTGGGTATAATGATTGTAAGAGACTTACATTTGTTTCTTACATTGTTAGAAACATTTTACATTTTCTTTCAAAATATATTGACATCCTCTTTCTGTTCCCGTATACTGTAACTACAATACAAGCGATGAAAAGAAATAGTACACAAAGCCTGGCATTACAGAGAGTCCCCATCCGCTGAAAGGGGATATGTACAGCTTGTGGAACACATCTTGGAGCTGCAGATGCGAACCAATAGTAGTATCTGCCGGTGACTCCGTTACCTGTCAGAGTATGGTATTCCTGAAACAATCTGGTTTTAAAGAATATCGGATACTCATTGAGGTCAGTAGCCGTAAGGGACTGATAAATTGAGGTGGAACCACGTAAGCACAGCTTTCGTCCTCTGGAGAATAACCAGAGGATGGAGGCTTTTTTTCATCACATGCTTGAAATTTGAGGAGGAAAACGTATGAAAAGGATCGTAATGACAATGCTCGCACTGTTGTGCACACTTTCTTTGACCGCCTGTGGTTCAGATGCAGGCAAGGGGGATGATAAGGAGGTATTGACCATCGGTATTGATGATACCTTTGCGCCAATGGGATTCAAAAAGGATGGAAAGCTGGTCGGCTTTGACGTAGAGCTGGCAGAAGCAGTTTCAAAGAAAATCGGAAAGAGTGTGGAATTTCAAAACATTGACTGGGATTTAAAGGAGACTGAGCTGGAATCCGGGAATATTGACCTGATTTGGAACGGATATTCCATTACGGATGAGCGTAAGAAGCAGGTGCTGTTTTCCGATCCGTATATGGAGAACCGTCAGCTGATTATCACAACGGATAAGACGGGAATCAAGGCAAAGGCGGATATCAAGGGTAAAACCTTATCCGTGCAGAAAAACTCCAGCGCCTATGATGCTGTGATGAAGGATAAGGACTTTGTGGCAGACTTAAAGGGTGGAAAGCCGACACAGTTTGATACGAACAATGACTGCTTCATGGATTTGGAATCCGGACGAAGCGATGCAATCGTTGTGGATGAAACGCTGGCGCGTTACTATATGAAGCAGCAGGATAACGGTGTTAAGTATGTCGTACTGGATGAAAATTTCGGAACAGAGGAATATGCGATTGGTATGCGTAAGGATGATACGGAATTATGCAAGGAGATCAACAAGGCAATGCAGGAATTGAAGGACGATGGAACCTTTGATACCATTAAGGATACCTGGTTCCAGTAAGCTATGGATTTCTTTATACAGCTGCTTCCGGCCTTTGTAGAAGGGCTGAAGATCACCCTGTTTTTCTGGGTGGTAACGCTGGCGGGCTCCTTTGTTCTGGCGCTCCCCATGGTATATATCCGGCTGTCTAGGAATGCGGTTGTTTCTTCCATCGTTCGCTTCTATATTTATATCATGCGGGGTACGCCGCTGCTGCTGCAGCTGATGTTCGTTTATTTCGGGCTTCCCTATCTGGGAATCCGGCTGGACCGGATGACGGCGGCAATTCTGGCATTTCTATTGAATTATACAGCTTATTTCACAGAGATTCTGCGTGGCGGTATTCAATCCATTGATGAGGGACAAAAGGAGGCTGCCAAGATTCTCGGCTATTCCAATGCCTATACATTTCTGCATATCCTGCTGCCGCAGGCGCTTAGAAACTGTATTCCATCCTTTATCAATGAGAGTCTGACATTGCTGAAGGATACCTGTCTGGTTTCCATTCTGGGCATCGATGAGCTGTTGCGCTATGCAAAGATTGCGGCTGGTACGTATGCGACAGGGCTTCCGTTTATCTATGTCGGTGTGATTTATCTGGTATTGAATATGCCGATTTCCCGTGGTTTAAACTATCTGGAAAAACGGCTGAATTATTATAAGTAGAGGTGGCAGTATGAGTATACAAATTCGAAATCTATGCAAAGCCTTTCAGGATAACCAGGTTCTTCGCAGTGTTACGCTGGATGTGAAGGAGAAGGAAATCGTTGTTTTAATGGGCTTGAGCGGGAGTGGCAAGACAACACTGCTGCGCTGCCTGTGTGATCTGGAGCGTGCAGATAGTGGTGAGATTATCATCAATGACACGTATTTGCTGAAGAATGAAAACGGAAAAAGCGTCTATGCGGATAAACAAACAAAGAGGCTGCTGCGTAAGGAAGTCGGTATGGTGTTTCAGAATTATCAGTTGTTTCCGCATCGTGATGTCTTGCAAAATCTGATTGAAGCACCGATTTATCACAAGCTGATGAGCAAGCAGGAGGCAATACAAAAGGCTGAGGAGCTATTAAAACGGCTGCAGATTCAGGATAAGCTGCATGCCTATCCCTCCACTTTGAGCGGCGGGCAGAAGCAGCGCGTGGCGATTGCCCGTGCATGTATGCTGCAGCCATCCGTGCTATGCTTTGACGAACCAACCAGTGCGCTGGATGTGGAATCCATTGCCTCGGTAACCTCGATCATCAAGGATTTGAGTAAGGAGATGGCGATTCTTATTATCACACATGATGAGGGCTTTGCGAAGCAGGTGGGGACACGCGTTGTGAGAATTACGGATATCAATCAATAGCGACATAAGGATACCTTTTTGTATGAGGGTATCCTTTTTTCTGTTTACGGCGCTGTTCTAAGCTTTTATAAAACCGCAAAATAAAAAGCGTATATTTATGATAAGTTTAACAACATAAAATACACTTTCTTTTGCTTATGAATAATTCTCACCTGATTATCTGCTTTCCTTCTCCTTCAAACAGCGCAAATCCTCCTTTTGATATACATGTGCTCCCGGTATTGCTTTTCGATAATTCCAGCATTGAATAGCCTCCTGCAGAGATCTTCCCGGATTATCCGCAAAAAAAGCACGGATATACGTATTATATTCAAACTGGCTGCCGATAACAGTCCTTGTATGCTTTTTCTGCTCCTGAATCATATGCCATGCATCCACGGCATCCTGGTAGGTTAGTCCGGCATGTGCCTTCAGCCAATCCTGAAATTCCACATTGAAAGAGAAGCGCTTCCCAATGACAGACTGAAAAAAACTGCGATGCCTTTGAGAACAGACGATGTTTTCCTCGATGATGGAATCCAGAGAAAGGGGCTCCTCCCGTACATTCCTTCGTACTCTTTCCTTCCTGCTGTTTTGTACAGACTCGCCCCGAAGGAGCTGCAGGATTCGTTCATTCAGCTCTGCCTTACTGCCTCCTGCCGAAATTCCACAGCTTTTCGCAAACGCCTGTAATTCTTCCTTCAGAAAATAAGTATTCTGAAAATCCTCAGGTGTCAATGCTCTTGTTAATTCTGGTCGTTTCATACACTCTCCTATCCTACAGCTTTAGCTGTCCCTGCTGCACCTGCTGCTTTTTGTAGCCCCGTATGATATCGTTCATCCGGTAGCGGATACCATATTTCTGACACTCCGTCTTGAATAGCTTGTAAAGTCTAGCAGCATGCGGGGAATCACAGCTGTAAACATTATGATACCGATGCTCATACAGCTTACGTTTTCCCGGGAAATAATGATCAAGCTGATAGTAATAATAATCCCGCTGATTATCCCGCAATGTCATACCAAATGCCGGAAAGATAAACTTCGCATGGTGGCTTGCGGCCAGCTCTACGATGTTAATGATATTTTCCGGTGTGTCATTGATAAAAGGTAGAATCGGCATCATCAAAATCCCGGCGTATATTCCTGCCTGATGCAATTTCTCTAAAACATGGAAGCGTTCACTGGAGCTTGGTGCATGCGGTTCGATTATGCCTGCCAGTGCATCATCCGCACAGGTAATTGTAACCTTGACAATGACAGGACTGTGTGAGGATATATGAGACAATATATCGAGATCGCGCAGAATCATAGTACTTTTGGTATCGATCCCCACACCAAAGCCATAGCGGTCAATGAGCTGTAAGGCACCTCTTGTAATTTCCAGCTGCTTTTCAAAAGGGTTATAGGTATCTGACATAGCGCCGATACCGATGACTCCCTTTTTCCGCTTTCCCTTCAGCTGCCGTTCCAGTATGAGCAGCTCATCCTTTTTCCTGCGTACGCGGTCGAATTCCTGCACCTGATAGCAGCTGCTTCTGGAATCGCAGTAAATACAGCCGTGATTACAGCCCTTATACAGATTCATATTAAAATCCATACCAAACCAGGAAAACTGACCAATCGTTGTGCCGCCGCCCTGTAGAATGGTTTTTGCCTCTATTTCCTCCATTTCCGCAACTGTATCCTGCTGTAGAGGGACATAGATTTCTATCACGGAGGAATCCTGATGAAAATGAAACCGCTCAGTGTATTTCTCGAAATAAACCAGTGTTCCTTTCCTACAGGTAATACTCCGTTTTGGCAGCTCTTCTTCAAATATTTTACGGATCGTATCCGGCAGCAATGCCATATCGCCATGATGCTCGAAGCAGAGATATTCACCGCGCGGTATACGATAGAGCCTGAATTGCTCGGGGTATAGCTGAGAGCTTGGTACACCGCAGGCATACAGTAGCTGCCCGTGATCCCGTAAGGTCAGTGCATACTTTACAAACGTTTTTCCCTGCTTCACATGATACAGCTTCAGCTGTTCATTAAAGCTTCTCCAAAAAGCCATGGATATACGGGCATTCCCTTGCAGTGATGTACTAAGCCTGGTTTCACAGCCTACCAGGAAGCTGTCATCCAGCCTGCACTGTCTGGCTTCCATATGTTCTCCACAGCTTTTCAGCCTTCTTTTCCGACATTATTTCATTTGTCAGATAAGTGTTACCGTAGAATAAGGCATAGCTTGTCACCGGTGCAGGGCATTTTTGTGCAGCTTCTCGCGTGGTGATATGGTGTACGGTGCAGGGCTGTCCCCAGTTATTCATCCATTGTGCAAATCTGGTGGCATATTGAATAGCGAAGGGACACTGATCGGTATAGTATAAAACAAAGGTGTGTTCCGGATGCTTTGGCTGAAAGACAGTCTTTGCGAAGCAGGGTGCTTTGACATCTTTATGAAACGGCAGCTGCAGTAACGTAAACACACCGGCTTCATCCGCAGGTGTAAAGCCCTTATGCTTCAGATACGATGGATCACTGAGAAACGGCAGCTTCTTTTTTCCTGATAGAATGGTGATGCCATGCATCCCCTTTGCCCTGGCATCCGTAATGCAGTGCTGCAGCAGCTCATCCGAATAGCCCTGTCCCTTAAAGCTGCCGGAAACCCACAGACAGTTGATATGCATCCAGTTTTCCGCCTGAATGGGTACCCATGCGGCTTCTGCCGGTATGTATTCGATAAAAACCTTACCGCGTACATTTCCTTTGTAAAAGACAAGTCCTTCCTTCATGCGCTTTTTCAGCCATTCCTTCTTATCCGTAACGCTATGATCTCCTTTTTTCTCCGTCATACTGCAGCAGATATGTTCCTTCTGCAAATTTTCCGGGGTGAGCTGTATATATTCCATGGTTTCCTCCTTTATGGCTTTCCCTGTTATCGTTTTCTTACGGGAATCCGCAATACTGTTTTCAGATTCTCCGGTTTGCACTTCCGCGGGTCTCCAAGATAAATTTCATGATGTCTGCGGATTTGACCGCTTGCTGCAGCTGTACCAATATCCACACAGCAGCCGTTTTCTTCCAGGAATGCATGCAGTTTTTCCAGTGTTGAAGGTTCCTCATCATAGGAGCCTTTATGCAAAATCTGTGCACATAAGCCTTCTGTATAAAGCTCCATCCGTACTCTGTCTATATCCGCATCCGCGTGCTTTTTGTGAAACTCAGTGCATGCCCAGGCAAATACCTCACTTGTTACATAATCCGGAAGACGAAGCATGGACGTCCACTGAAAATCCTGTTTTCTGGAGTAATCCATTTCGCTGCTTCCTTTCATTTCCCAAAGTCCTTCTAGCGGAGGTACAACAAAGTCATGATAGCCCTCCAGCTTTTTGGAGCCCTTTTTACTCATTTTTATGGTAAAGATAATACCATAGAGGAGCTGCAGAGCCTTGCTGTAATCACCATCCGCATCATTCGGATCTCCGCTTCCATCCACCATCAGAAAGGGAATTGTAGGTACGTCGATCAGCATTCCTTTCGTTGTTGGCAGATACAGCTCCTTATATTCTTTTTTATAATCAAGCTTTGTCGTTTTTTCCATGCCACATATCTCCTTTTTCTATATCGTATCACAGCATATAAGACATCTGCATGTCATATTACTCATATTGTTTTACGGCATTTCGCATCCTTGTGCAAACCTCATCTCGTATGTCGACAGGCTCCAGGATGCGCAGGGAATCTCCAAAGGACATGAGATATCCGTACACCCATTCACTCATAGGGAAATCAATCGTAACCAGAAAGCTTCCGTCCTCTCTGCGCTGAAAGCAGGAGGTATCGTATTCATCAAAGATTCGGTAAGCGACATTCTCTTGCATTTCCAAGACAAGATGGACCATTTCTTTTTTATATTCGTTATGTGCATGAGGAAGCTCTTCCTTATTCAGCTCTCGCTGAAAATGCTTGTTTGTGCAGATCAGCTTTTCCATGCGGTTCAGCTTGAAATAGCGCTGTGCCTGTTTGTCTCTACAATAGCCAATTACATACCATGCAGAGCCTTTAAACAGCAGCTGCAAGGGCTCAACTGTACGTAATGTACTGACACCATAGGAGGAATGATAGGTAAACTGTATGACCTGCTTATCCAAAATGGCGTCCTTGAGCTGCAGAAATTTACGGTTGGCACTGTTATCATCGCCCCAGTCCACAAAATCCACATCGATCCAGTTGGTCAGCTTTGCGGAGAAGGTGGCACTTAGCTTTGTGAGCAGGGAATCCACGTCCTGAGGATCGGCGATGTGATAGCTCTGCAATGCTGCCATCAGTCTTTGCTGCTCTGCCTCACTGAACAGGGAGCGATGCAGTACATAGTCCTCCATGAGAAAGATACCGCCCTGATGCCCCTTGTTGGTATACAAGGGAATACCGGCCATGGATAATGCATCCAAATCACGGTAGATGGTACGTGTACTGACTTCAAAATGCTCCGCCAGCTCCTTGGCGGTTACTCTGCGCTTCTGCAGCAGTATATATACGATTTCAAACATTCTCTGTATCTGCATGCAAGCCCTCCTCACTATCTGATACCATTGTACCAGACATAATATGACAATACTATGTCACATTTGATTAAATCCAAGGGAAGTATTTTTAACATAACCAGAAGCGTTTATCACGATATACAAATACGGCTTGTATTAAGAAATATTTGAATTCGGAAATAAAAGGAAACGAATGATGCAGGCTTTGGTAATCTGTATTTAAAATGTTTTAAATGGCAGGCTGTCAAATTTTCTGCTCATATGACTTTAATTTTACATATAATTGGATTTCTTATCGTGAGTTAAAGTGTATGAACATATTCATAAGAATTGCGTTCTATATGTTTTATATTCATCTGTACTCTAAAATTTATATAAAACTGTTCATTTTTGAATATACAGTTTAATGGTAGAATGTATACAATTTCAAAGAGAGGAGAGATTATATGCAGCATGAAAAAACAAAGGAGCTGGCAATGACAGCGCTTATGACAGCTTTGATATTCACGGCTACCTATATTATAAAGATACCTAATCCTGCAACCGGAGGCTACACGCATATGGGAGACTGTATGATTTTTCTGGGTGTGATGGTTCTGGGGAGAAAGCAGGGGGCTTTGGCAGGAGGATTGGGGGGAGCCTTATCTGATTTACTGAGCGGGGCAGCGATCTGGGTTCTTCCAACCTTTTTTATCAAGTATGCAATGGGCTGGATCATGGGATATCTGATGGAGAAAACCGTATGTAAAAACAGGCTGGCTGCGGCTGGTGCAGGCGGTATCTTTCAGATCATCGCTTATACACTTGTGAAAATACCGCTGACAGGGCTCGTTCCGGCTATTGCATCTGTACCGAGAATCTGTATGCAGACGATTATCGGACTGGTGATTTTTACCGTCCTTTCTGCTATGCTGTCTCGTACGGAGCTGCTTCAGCACCAAAAGGAGAACCGCATATGAAAAAGATAGATGCGCATGCACATATTGGAGAAATCGGCGGCTGGGCGAATGTAGCTGCAACACCGGAACAGCTTCTTACGTTGATGGATACGTATGAAATAGAAAAAACAGTAATTTGCTCGCAGGATAATGAGGCGGTTTATCAGGCAGTAAACAAATGGCCGGATCGTTTTCTTGGCGCTGTGTATGTAAATCCGCTGGAGGACACCTGTACACAGCAATTAAAGCAATACCTGGACAAGGGGTTTCATGCGGTAAAGCTGAATCCGCTGCGGCACGCCTTTGTGGCGGATGATGTGTGTGTTGACCCGGTGATGGAGCTGGCAGAACACTATCATGTTCCTGTCTGCATTCATTGCGGACATCCGCCATATTCCCTCCCCTGGAGTATTGCACTTCTGGCAGAACGCTTTCCTAATGTTAAAGTGATGATGATTCATATGGGACATGGACACGGTGTGTACATTGATGCGAGTCTGAAAATGGCTAAGCGCTATAAAAATCTCTATCTGGAAATGAGTGGAATGCCGATGCATACGAAAATCAAAGAGGCATATGAACGTGTCGGTGCTGACCGTATTATGTTTGGCACAGACGGCCCCTTTCACCATCCATCCGTGGAAATGCAAAAGGTGATCGTAAGTGGACTGGATGATCAGGCATTGCAAAGGGTGTTCTATGATAATGCCAAGGCTTTTTTTCAAATTACTTAAAAGGGTGTTTTAGGACTATGTTTCCTAATTTCCTAAAACAGTACGGGAATCATAGTGATCCTATCTTTTTGAATGGCATCTCCTTCTGTAACGCAT
This sequence comes from Erysipelotrichaceae bacterium 66202529, assembly GCA_017161075.1. Taxonomy (NCBI): domain Bacteria; kingdom Bacillati; phylum Bacillota; class Erysipelotrichia; order Erysipelotrichales; family Erysipelotrichaceae; species Erysipelotrichaceae bacterium 66202529. The sequence continues at coordinate 718,086 of CP046174.1, forward strand.
TTTATCTATACTCTTCATAGCGTTTATAACCTTAAACTTTTTTGTAAGACATGGTTTCTCATATGATGGTACAGCAAAATGGACAATCAGTCACATGAAATAGCTTCATGACCTTAAAATGGATGATATGAAACGAGAAATTATGGATGAATATCTGGCAGGGTTGAAGTCTATACGTTACCCCAACTTCATATCTTACTTTTCCATGAGCATTATCTTTACCCTGATATATTTTCACAGTATAATTTATAATATCCTCTTGTTATTCAGCTTATTCTTTGTGGGAAGATATTGTTTCTTCATAGATTAGTTTCATATTATCAGTTGAACTCAAACTATTGTTTTCTTTTGAAGAACAACCAAAAAGTAAACACTGATATAAACAACAACTTGAAATTATGCAAAATTATTTTACAGAATATTATTTTTTATTGATTTTTTTTGAAAAAAATCAAATATATACCACTCGCGATTCCTATACAGGAATTTATTCTTAAAAGTAAAGGATTAATAGATATCAAACCCCATGAACTTAAGTAAATAAGTAAGCATAAAGAGAATATTACTTTTAATAATATATCAATCTTTCTAGTTTTCATTTATACATCACCAATTCTTGAATAAGTGGCTTTATAGTAACCGGCATTGCATGGTCCTGAATGAATAAACCCTGTTTCTCTAAATCACTGAAATCATAATTTTGATTAGAAGAAATATTGTTATTTGCTTGTATCTGTTGTGTATTAGTTGAAATAAAGATTGCTAGACATACTGATATGATTACGAGAATAAGGACTGAGTGTTTATTAATTATTGATTTTTTCATAAGCTTCTCCTTTCCTATTTATTTATGAATTTAAAGTCTAAATTAACCATATTTTCACGTTCCCATCCATCTATTTATAGTTAAATAATATACCGTATTTATATGTAACACAATGCTTTTTTATTATTTATATACATGTTATAATAAATTTTTATTAAAAATTATAAGGGTGTATTGACTTTCCTTATTTCAATTTATCACTTTTGTCATATCCATATTATGGTAATGGCAGAATTAGAAAAGTGCAAAATCTGATAATAGCATATGAAAATGAATATTCTGGAGTTTTTAATGCAGATAACGCAATCAGGTATGATACTATTTATAAAATACCCTAAAACAAAAAAAACCTGCAAAATAGGCTGCTGAAAAAGTCAAATTTTATAATGTATTTCAAAAAAAATTACTGTGTATCTGGTAAAAGTGGTAGATAACTATCTAAAATGAATGTTTTTTACAGCACTTGTGGAACATAATTTTATGATTAGCGACTTTTTCAGCAGGCTCCTGAAAAAGGCATTTTTTTGTTCTGTATACTATTCAAACTCTGCAGTGCTTTGCAACAATTGAGCTTCCTGCCTGTTTCTAATGTTGTATTCGTTTATGTCTTGCTATGGAAAAGAAGCATCAGGGTTATTCTCATGCAAAACCTGCTTGCCATTTTCTGGCAGCCGTCTTATAATTTCAGAAAGAAATATAAGACTTGCGTGAGCATGAAACTTGTTTATCTGATGGTTTCGTAATCAGGAAAGGATGAATACAAATGAAAATTGCCCCATATACAGAAAAAGAACGGGAGCATTTAATCATGCTTCGCCGCTGGTTTCATGCACATCCGGAGGCCAGTCTGCAGGAATATAAAACAGCAGAGAAAATTGAGGAAGAGCTGGACCGGTATGGAATCACACATCGCCGTATTAAGGAAACCGGTGTGTATGCACAGATAAACGGAGAACAGGGAAGTGGAAAGGTGCTTGTATTACGGGCGGATACCGATGCCTTATCCATGGACGATCTGCTCGATCAAAGCTATCGTAGTGTACATCCGGGCTGTGCACATACGTGCGGTCATGATGCGCATACAGCGGTACTGCTGCTTGCCGCCAAGCTGCTGCAGGAAAGAAAAAAGGAGTTTTCTGGAGAGGTGCGCTTCTTTTTCCAGCCGGGAGAGGAAATCGGGCAGGGAGCCCGTACCTTTATACAGGAGGGCTGTCTGAAAGGAGCCGACCGTATTTATGGCGCGCATATGTGCAGTGCGCTGGATGTGGGGACGATATCCCTGACGCCGGGACCAATCAATGCCAGCTGTGATTATTTCCGTATCCATATCCAGGGAAAGGGCGCTCATGTATCCACTCCGCACAAGGGAATTGATGCCTTGTATATCGCCTCACAGCTTGTGATAAATCTGCAGTCCATCGTATCACGGTCATTATCGCCGCTGGATACCGCGGTTGTCGGTGTTGGGACGATGCGTGCTGGGAGACAATATAATATTGTGGCAGAGGAAGCCCTTTTGGAGGGAACGACCCGCAGCTTTTCAACCGATACCAGGGCCTACCTCAGGCAAAGGGTATGTGAAATTGCAGAGCAGAGTGCAGCATTATATGGCGCTGTTGCAGAGGTGGAATTTCAGGATTATGCGGCACCGCTGATCAATGACAGACAGGTGGTCGCAGATGTTACACCGATTGCAGAGAGCATTGCCGGTAAGGGTTATGTAATTTCCAATCAGGAGAAAATGATGCAGGCGGATGATTTTGCGGATTATCTGGCGCTGGTACCTGGCTGCTATGCCTTTATCGGCTCCAGAAATAAGCAATATGCAAACAGTGCGTTGCCTCATCATCATGCACAGTTTGATATTGATGAGGAAGCGATGCTGTTGTCTTTAGCGGTGTTTGTACAATATGCTCTGCACTATCTGGCGTGACAATCATGAGAAATTTAGAAAGAAGGCAAGATGTTATGAATGAAACAGTAAAGAAGGAACAGCTGCGCAGCTATGCGGAAGGCATCCTGCAGCCGGAAATCGTGGAAAGCATCACATATGAAGCAGGCTTTTCCGATCAGGAGGGAGACAGTGATGTTTGGCTGCTTGAAACGGATACGGGCAATGAATACTGGCTCATAGAGGGGGCATATCCTGCAAATATCATTAAGAAAAGCGGCATCTATCAACATGCGGAAAGAGCCTTTGAGGTTTATGTAGAGATGCTGCAGGAGGCAAAGGAAAAGCCGGAAATACCGGATCGCTTCCAGCAGCTGCAATAATACAAAGCCGGTTAATAGATATTGTATATATGAATGAAATGAGAAAAAATATAGGATTGAAGTAAGAAAAAAACAGGAAAAGCTGTTATCCTGGCAGGCTGAAAACTGAAAGATACGACAGGAAGATTCATAAAAATATAGCATATAACAAATACGAAAAGAGCTCTTTTGCATTGCAGCGGCAATACGAGAGGGCTTTTTTTGCATGCAGTAAATATACGAAGGAAACAATCATCCACAATCCATATGGAGTCAGGACAGTGACGGTGCAAGGAAGCCATACTGCTTTTCTATTGCTTTTCATTGCACGTATTCACCTTCTATGCTGTTGAGCGCTTTAATTGTTTCTAAAGATGTTATGATATCTGCTTCCGTAAGCAGAATCTTTACTTATTGTATTTTCCTGCGTGCGGATTGTTCGTTTTCAATATCTGCTCTGCTTACCGTGAAGGATATCCTGCTTTTTTCTGTTTTTACGCAGAAATACAGGAAAAATAGTGTAGGTTTCCTTCTGCATTGGCACACACATGAAGATATACGGTATTCCTGTTTATTTCTTTATGTGTTTTTTCTGCAGGCTTTCTTTACACAGAAACTTCAGCTAGTAAGCATGAAGTGAAAAAACCGTCTATTTTCAGACCACACAGCCCACTTTTGTGTAAAAAATGCCTGGTTTGACAGTGCTGGGACAGATAGGTAAACTATCAGTGTAGCAGATGTAATCGCTTTCTTGATCGGACGCTAATTCTCACATCGTGCTATGGAATGTATAGAACATATACAAAGTAATTGATTACTTTAGTCAGGAGGAAGCATGGTTGGATTTCTAATTGCAACCCATGGAGGCTTTGCTAGAGGGATTCTTGACAGCATTGAGCTGATTGCCGGCAGACAGGAGCGCATTGATACGATCTCCATTCTGCATGAGACAAGCATTGATGCGTTTGGAAAAGAGCTCACTGATAAGATTGTGGAGCTGGATGATGGTGAAGGTGTTGTCGTCTTCTGTGATCTGCTGCTGGCAAGCCCCTATAACCAGGCGACGATGAGCTATCGTGCTCTACAGGGAAAACATGAATACCGTATCCTGTCCGGTGCCAATCTGCCGATGATTCTGGAGGCCCTCAGCGGGCGGATGCAGAATCTGGGGCTGGATGCAATCAGCCGGATGGCACAGAATGCTGGTAAGGAAGGGATTCAGGAGTTTTTTGAGGAGTTCGCCAAGGTTTCTAAAACCGCTATGATTCAGTAAAAAGGAGAATCGTTATGAGCAATATTCTATTGGCACGAATTGATGACAGACTCATCCATGGACAGGTTATGACATCCTGGGTACGCTTTGTAAAGTCAAAAAACATTTTGATTATCGACGATGAAACCTATCATGATGCATTTATCCGATCCTTTATCACCATGGTGGTACCAAGAGGCATCCAGATTCAGGTGCTAGACACAAAATCCGGGATTTCCTTTCTGCAGGATTACCAGGGCCCAGGCCTTGTGCTACTTGCCAAATACCCGCAAACCTTCTATCTGCTGATGGAGGGCGGTATTGAATTTCAGGAAATCATCATCGGTGGAATGGGCGCAAGAGAAAACCGGAAGGTGTTGTACAAAAATATCTGTGCATCGGACGAGGAGCTGGATGTATTAAAAAAGCTGTACAAAAGCGGTATTTCTGTAAAAATACAGATTGTTCCGGAAGAAAAAGGGATTCCTCTGGAAACACTGCTGTAGATCAATCGTGCAAATGGACGTATTTGCACATAGAAAAGGAGAATAGAATTATGAAACAGATTGTATTTGCGCGCATTGATGACCGTCTGATTCATGGACAGGTCATGACGGCCTGGCTGAAGCAATGCGATGCCAATGAGGTTGTTATTATTGACAATGAATTATGTAAGGATACCTTTGTGGTCATGATGATGAAATCACTGATTCCATCCACAATCTCCCTGAAGGTGTTCAATGATGCGGATGCCGCCTCTTATTTAAAGGAGGATGGTAAAGGGGAAAAAATCCTGATTCTGGTAAAAACTCCGCAGGCAGTGTTAACGCTGATGAACAACGGAATTACACTGGAATATCTCAATATCGGCGGTATGGGAATGAAAGCCGGAAGAAGCAAGCTTTATAAAAATATTGCGGCTTCTGATGAGGAACGTGAGGTATTTCGTGAATTGCTCAATCGTGAGCTTGTCATGAAGGTACAGGTTGTTCCAACGGAAAAAGCTGAGGATTTAGGGAAATATCTTTAATACAATACATTATTAAAACGAAAGGAGAAACGGCTGTATAACAGCCGTATGGAATACGTATGCATATAAATGTTATTCAGGCAATTCTGATCGGATTTCTGTACTTCCTGTGTCAGAGTGGTACGCCATGGCTGACTGCATTCATGGGGAATTATGTCCGTCAGCCGCTGGTAAACGGCGCAATCGTTGGTTTGATCATGGGAGACCCCGTGCAGGGACTGATTATCGGTTCTGCCATCAATCTGCCTTTTATCGGAGTTATTATGGTTGGAAGCACGATGCCGACAGATTCAGCGCTGGCAGGTATTGTAGGGACTGCACTTGCCTTGGCGAGTGGTGCTTCACCGGAGGTCGCAGTATCTATGGCGGTGCCAATCGGTCTGCTGGGAAATCTGTTGTGGACGGTTCATATGACGAAAAACTGTATCTTTGTTCATATGATGGACAAGGCTGCGGAAACTGGTGATGTTAAGAAAATGAACTTTCTGCATGTATGGCCGCCACAGATCACAACTGCGCTTTTAATGACAATTCCAGTGGCACTGGTTGTATATTTCGGTGCGGATGTCGCAAAATCTGCGATTGATTCTCTGTCCGGTATGCCGCTGCATATGCTGGAGGTAATCGGCGGTGTTCTGCCTGCAGTAGGTATCGGTATGACACTGCGTATGCTGATGTCAAAAAAATCCGTTATTTTATTCTTCCTGCTGGGTTTCCTGATGGTGACTTATCAGGGATTCTCAATGATCGTTGTCGCATTGTTCGCCATCATCATTGCCTATTTCTATACAGATCTATCTTCAAAAAGGACAGGTGAATAATTATGGAAGAAACAAACAAGGAATTGAAGCAGAAAAAACAGATTACCAATAAAGACCTCATGCGGGTTTGGTGGAGATGGGTATTCTTTCAGGAGGCGAGTGTCAGCTATGAACGTTTACAGGCACCGGGCTTCTTCTATGCCATTTCTCCCGTGCTGGTAAAGCTGTATGGAGATAACCCGGAGGAGCTGACAGCGGCATGTAAGCGGCATATGCAGTTTTATAACTCAGAGCCGTACTGCGGTCTTGCGATTCACGGAATCACTTTGGCCCTGGAGGAGGAGCGTGCCAACGGAGCACCGATTACAGATGAGGCAATCAACTCTTTAAAAACTGGACTTATGGGGCCGCTGGCAGGACTTGGAGATTCTGTGCGTGCAGGAACGATTGCACCGATCGTCACGGCCTTCTGTATCAGTATCGGACAGACAGGAAATCTGATTGCGCCGTTTTTACTGGAGGGTATCCTGGTCGCAATCGTATGGCCGTTTGCTATCTGGCTGCTAAAAAAATCCTATCATACAGGAAAAGAGGGCATTCAGGAAATTTTCTCCAGCGGTAAGCTGAATTGGATCACCACAATGACCTCAACGCTGGGTGGTATTACATTGGGAGCATTGGCTGCCAGCTATGTGACACTGACCTCTCCGCTGGAATTTGTGCTGGGAAAGGGCAGTAAGATTGCCTTACAGGCAGATGTGCTGGATGTCATTTTGAAAAATATTCTGCCGTTAAGTATGGTGCTGCTTTCTGTATATCTGCTTAACAAAAAAGTATCCGCAGTAAAAATCATTCTGATTCTGGCTGCTGTCAGCGCAGCTGGTGTACTGATCGGATTGTTCTAATATCATAGAATGGGCCGATACATGTTGGCTCATTTTTTATGAGCAGCATATTTTGTGAAAGGAGATATCAAAGCGTATGTCAGAAACAGGGAATACGGAATATAAACAAAGCGAACAACTGCCTTACCGCACCTATGCACAGGTAAATCTTCAGCAGCTGCTGGAAAATACGAAAAAAGTGAAAGCATTGCTGAAACCGCAGACGAAGCTGTTATCCGTTTTGAAGGCGGATGGCTATGGTCATGGTGCTGTACAGGTTGCCCGGACAATAGAGGAAGAGAGTGACTGGTTTGCAGTTGCCTCCTTTTATGAGGCGAAGGAGCTTCGCGAGCATGGCATCACAAAACCTATTTTAGTCTTTGGCTTTCTTGATGACAGTCATGTGGAGGAGGCAGTGCAAAGGGATATCACCTGCAGTGCGCTATCCTATGAATATGCGATGCATCTGGCACACCTATGCGAACAGAAGAAGCTTCGTCTTTCCATGCATATTAAGCTGGATACCGGCTTTCACCGGCTGGGAATCGACTGTGATGAAAATCGTTTACAAGAGGCTTATGAGGAAGTTCGGCAGTTATATGAAACAGAAGCTCTGCATATCACTGGAATTTATACACACTTTTCCACAGCCGGAAGTAAGGTGGCGCAGGATGAAGCCTTTCTTGAGCGGCAGTACCAACAGTTCTGTGAAATTTTACAGCGCTTGAAAGAGGATCAAATTGATCCAGGAATCCGCCACTGCTGCAATTCCAAGGCAACCCTGACGAATCCTGAAATGCATCTGGATATGGTACGAGTGGGTCTATACCTGTATGGACTGGGGTCGGATGCCGATATCGAATACTTAAAGCTGAAGCCCATTGTGAACTGGAAAGCACGAATCTATGCAATCCGTGAGGTTGCACAGGGAGAAGGCATCGGCTACAGCCGTACCTTTATCACACCGAAGCCCATGCGCATCGGCGTGGTATCGCTTGGCTTTGCGGATGGATATGCACGCTGTCTGTATGCCTCCAATAAGGTATATGTCCTTGTACATGGTAAGAAAACAAGGATTTTAGGAAAAATCTGTATGGATGTTATGATGATTGATCTTACGGATATACCGGAAGCAGTGGTGAATGATGCCGTTACGGTCTTGGGGTGTGATGGAGAGCAGCACATCAGCGCCAATCTGCTTGGAAAGGAAACCGGGGGTACTGCTGTGGAAATTACCTGCGGGATGGGAAAACGCGTAAAGCGAGTATATGAGAATGAAGAAGGAAGCTGTTAAGGATATTTTACAGATTCTGCTTGGCTCGCTCCTGTTTGCCGTTTCGTTGAATGTATTTCTGATTCCGGTACATGTTTACAGTGCAGGATTCATGGGAATCGCACAGCTGCTCAGAGATTTTGTGAGTGTGTGCAGCGGGATACAGTTTCCCTTCGATATTGCCGGCAGTATCAATTTTCTTTTGAATATTCTTATCTTTGTATTCGCATTTCGCTATGTATCTCGGCGCTTTGCCATCATGACGCTGCTTACGATCGCCGTACAGAGTCTGATGCTGTCACTACTGCCAATACAACAAGAGCTCCTGCTGCAGGATCCCCTGGTATCCATTTTATTCGGCTCTGTATTATGCGCCATTGCTACGGTAATCACCTTTAACGGAAAAGGCAGCGGAGGTGGAATTGATGTGATCGGGATCTATCTGTCACAGCATAACAAGGGAAGTGTCGGCCGCATCTATATGCTGGTAAATACCTCGGTCTATCTGATTTGTCTGGTATTTTATGACTTTGAAACAGCCGTGTATTCCATGATCAGCTCTACCCTGTTATCCTTTGCCGTTGACCGGATACATAAGCGAAATATTGAGGTTGAAATTATGGTCTTTACGGAAAACAGCACAGAGCTTCGTAAGGAGCTGCTAGCCAGCAGTGAACGCGGCATTACCTGCTGGAACGGCTATGGCGCATATACAGAGTCGAAGAAGGATGTGCTGCTCAGTGTTGTGACAAGAGATCAGATGCAGACATTCGTCAGGCTGGTACAGACAATCGATCCAAAAGCGTTTGTCATTGTCAGCTCGCAGATTCAGGTTTATGGAAATTTTCAAAAACAGATCGTTTAAAGGAGGCACTATGAAGGATATTAAAGAAACACACAGCTTTATGAGGCTGGCAGAACAGCAGCTGCATGAGGTGGTAAATACATATGATATGAAGCAGTTGGAAAAAGCGGCAGATATGATACAGGCTGCAGAGCAGAAGGGGTGCCGTATTCATGTAACGGGAATCGGAAAGCCGTCCTATCTCGCCGGGTATGCGGCGTCTCTGCTTTCTTCCACGGGTTCCCCTGCTTATTTTCTGGATGGGACGGAAGCCGTTCATGGCAGTGCCGGGCAGGTTGCTGCCAATGATGTGGTTATCGCGATCAGTAATTCCGGCAATACGCAAGAGCTGAAGCAGACCATTCAGACGCTGAAGCAAAATGGTGCACATATTATCGCCGTTAGTGGCAATGCGGATTCCTGGCTGTACACACACAGCGATGCACAGCTGTATGCGCATGTGGAGCAGGAGGGTGATGCCCTCAACAAGCCGCCAAGAGCGAGTATCCTGGTGGAGCTGCTGGTGCTGCAGAGTCTCAGCGTATTGCTGCAGTATCGAAAGAACATTACAGGTAAGGATTATCTGAAATGGCATCCGGGAGGAAGCCTGGGAGAACAGACACGAAGGGAGGAACAGCTATGCCCGTCAAAGGATTGATTACCGCAATGATAACACCGATGAAGGATGGAGAAATCGATGAAGCCGGTGTGCGGCAGCTTGTAGAGCGTCTCATTCAAAAAGGTGTGGATGCATTGTTTATATTAGGAACAAACGGAGAATTCCATGTATTGCGCAGAGAGGAAAAGATCAGGCTTGCCGACATGGTGGTGCGCTTTGCCAATGGCAGAGTACCGGTTTATGCAGGAAGCGGCGGCAATTCCACCCAGGAGGTAATCGAGCTATCTCAGGATTTACAACAGACAGGCATTACGGCCCTCAGTGTGATTACACCGTTTCTTGTACCGCTGACACAAACAGAGCTGCAGCAGCATTATGAAGCAGTCGCTGATGCTGTAAAGGTGCCGATTATCCTTTATAATATACCGAAGAATACAGGAAACAATATCGAGCCGCAAACCGCAGCCGCTCTTGCGTGCCATAAAAATATTGTAGGAATTAAGGACAGTAGCGGAAATATCGAACAGATCCGGCAGTATATTGAGGCAACGAAGGGGATGGAATTTGCCGTGCTCAGCGGCAGCGATTCTCTGATTTTGAAGGCCTTGCAGCTGGGAGCGAAGGGAGCTGTGGCAGCGACAAGCAATCTTCTCACCGAAATAGATGTTGCTATTGTTACTCTGTTTGAGCAGGGAAGGCTAGCGGAAGCACAGGCTATGCAGGAGCGAATCGAGCCCTTACGTAAGGTTTTGAAGCTGGGCAGCATCCCATCGGTATTAAAGGCTGCTATGAACATGGCAGGGATATCGGCCGGGGAATGCAGAAAGCCGGTTAGGATGCCGGATGAGGCTGTATCGGCTGAAATCCGGATGATGCTGCAGCAGTATGAGCTGGAAGGAGAGAGATAGCATGTTTAAAGCAGATATCATAAACCGTATGGAGGCATGCGGTGCCATGGCAATCGTTCGTACGGAAAGTATTGAACGGGGGAAGGAAATCGCACGAGGCTGTTTACAGGGTGGAATCGACGTCATGGAAATCAGCTATACACTTCCCAATGCAGGAGAGGTTATTACAGCTTTGAATCATGCATTTGGAGCGGATATGCTGGTTGGCGCAGGAACGGTTCTGGATGCGGAAACCTGCCGCATAGCGATTCTGGCAGGAGCAAAATTTGTAATTGCTCCCAATTTCAGTAAAGAGGTTGCGCGTATGTGCAATCGCTATCAGATACCGTATGCCCCGGGCTGTACAACAATTACGGAAATGATCGAGGCGCTGGAGGTGGGAGCCTCCTATATCAAGGCGTTTCCGATTTCCAATTTCTACGGGCCGCAGCTTGCGAAAATCATTAAGACGCCAGTACCGAAAATGCCGCTGATGGCAAGTGGGGGAGCCACTCTTGACAATTTGCAGGAATGGCTGAGAAACGGTATTTCCTGTGTGGGCTTCGGCGGTTTGCTTACGAAGGGAACACAAGCGGAAATTGCAAAAAATGCAGAAAAAATACGCAGTATCATTGATACGTACAGAAAGTAACGAAGGATGCAGAAATGCATCCTTTTCCTATCAATATTGCCTTATAAACAAGCGACTTGCACTATATACATTATAACATGAGATGAATATTGAGAAGGGGAAAAGAAATATAGAGTTATAAGCATATTTAAAGGAAACATATGATTTCTTGAGAAAATATTATATATTTATTAGAAGTTATAATATTGTAGATTAGGTATGTCTATAGAAAGAGCAGCAATAAAAGCCGTTCAGAATTTAGAAAAGCGGTTTTTTGGCAGGTGCTTTTATAATTATGAATGAAAACGCTCTTCCAGCAACGATGCCAGTACTTCAAGAAATGCAAATTTTATCCTTTGGAAAACGGTGAAAAAAGTCAGCACTGTAAATTGCTGCTTCAATACAACATATAAGAATGCGTAAATGAAAGCTGTACTGGTTGTAAATGAAGGTATCCTGTGCTATGATTTGGCATAGAAAAGGATGATTTTATGAACAAACGACAGTCACAGATTCTGGATTTATTAAATGAGAATAAAAAAGTAGAGGTCACAAAGCTGTCCGAGCTCCTGCAGGTATCACAGGTCACGATACGCAAGGATCTGGATGCATTGGAAAGCAGCGGTATGCTGATTCGTGCGCATGGCTATGCGGTATTAAATGACAGCGATGATATCAATACGAGAATGGCATATCATTATGCTAGTAAACAGCGGATTGCCAAACAGGCTGTACAGTCCATTGAAGACGGGGAAACAATCATGATAGAATCAGGCTCCTGCTGTGCCCTGGTAGCGCTGGAAATCGCAGCTGCGAAAAAGGATGTGACACTGATAACAAACTCTGCCTTCATTGCGGATTATGTCCGTAAGACAGGAGCGATAAACATCATTCTGCTTGGCGGTGAGTACCAAAAGGAATCTCAGGTTATGGTCGGCCCGATGACCAGAAGATGTGCGGAAGCGTTCTATGTGGATAAGCTGTTTATCGGGACGGACGGATTTACAAAGGAAACCGGCTTTACCGGAAATGATTATATGCGCAGTGAAGCGGTGCGTGATATGGCGAAGCAGGCATCCCGTGTTATCGTAGTGAGCGATTCCGCAAAATTCCATCAAAAGGGTGTTGTCAGTCTGATGGATACCAAGCGTATAGACAGCGTTTATACAGATCAGGGAATTCCTGCAGAAATTGAAAGCTATCTTCAGCAGCAGGGAATCACAGTATATAAAAGCATATAAAAAGGAGCAGTACATGCTCCTAAAAGAAACAATCTATGCCTGCATCCAGGAAGACTTGGCGATAGTCCTCCAGCTCCTGTGGATGCAGGGCTTTTTTTTGTTTATACAAATACGGCCGCTGTAGAAGCTCATATTTATTTTCCCCAAACTGATGAAACGGCAATAGCTGCACGCGCTGTATGCCTAATCTTTGTAACAGCCTGGCAAAGCCTAACGCATCTGCGGCTGTAGAATTAAAATCCGGTATCACGGGAATCCGTGGCAAAATCGTTAATCCTTTGGATACAGCCCATTGCAGATTTCGTATTATTCGTTCATTGGGAACGGAGGTTCCTTCTTTATGCTTTTGGGAATCATAATGCTTGATATCAAACAGCAGTAAATCAAACAGAGGGGCAAGCTGCTGAAATGTCTGTTGTGGTACATATCCGGTTGTTTCAATAGCGGTGTGAATCTGCTGCTTCTGTAATTGTATGACGAGTGTTTCCAGAAAGGCAGGCTGACTCATTCCCTCCCCTCCGGATATGGTGACACCTCCGCCGGATTCCTCATAAAAATCCTTATCCTGTAAACAGATATCTACGATTTTCTGAATGGATGTGCGTTCCCCTTCATTTGATAATGCATGCGCCGGACAGGCAGAAAGACACTGCATACAGCCGATACATTGCCCGGGATCGATTTGTATACGTTGCTTTGACAGGGAAATGGCATGCTTTGGACAGATGTTTACACAGCTTTGACACTGTATGCAGTCCGGCTGCTTCCATACAATCTGAATCTGTTTCAGCTGGGATTCCGGATTGGAGCACCACTGACACCGCAATGGGCAGCCCTTTAAAAATACAGTGGTACGAATACCCGGCCCGTCATGTATACTGAATTTCTGTATATTGAAAACAATTCCATTCTCCATCATTCCATCCTCGCTTTACAACAGTATTCTAGCACAGCGGATTTGAAAAGTAAATGAATAAGTTTCAAATGAAATATAATTTATATTTTAATGAAATAATTATTGACTTAAATAAAAGATGAAGTATACTATAGGTGAATAATGAAAGATATTATACTTTCAAATGAAATTATAAAGGAGAGGTCAATATGAAAAACACAGAGCATTTCGGCGAATTAACACCACGAATGAAGCAGTACAGAGAAGCTGTTCTTGACCAAAAGCCGTATATTTGTGCGGAGCGGGCGGTTCTGGTCACACAATCCTATCAGCAGCACTGCAATGAGCCTGCTGTCCTGAAGCGTGCCTATATGCTGGAAAATATTCTGAGCCATATGTCTATCTATATTGAGGATGAAACCTGCATAGTGGGAAACCAGGCATCCGCAAACAGAGCTGCACCCGTCTTTCCGGAATATACGATGCGCTTTATCATAGATGAGCTGGATACCTTTGAGAAGCGGGATGGGGATGTATTTTACATTCGTGAGGAAACAAAGGAAGCACTGCGCTCTATTGCCCCTTATTGGGAACATAATACGCTGCGTGCGAAAGGAGAAGCGCTGCTTCCCGAGGAGGTCAGTGTTTTCATGGAAACCGGATTTTTCGGTATGGAGGGGAAGCTGAATTCCGGAGATGCCCATCTGGCTGTCGATTATGAAGCACTGCTGCGGCTTGGCTTGAAGGGATACAGAGAGAGAACTGTACGCTTAAAGGAGGCGCTGGATCTTTGTGTTCCTGAAAATATCGATAAATATCATTTCTACCGCGCTGTATTGATCGTTATCGATGCAGTAACGGATTTTGCGCACCGCTACGCTGCTTTAGCAAGAGCCAAAAGCGAACAGACTGAAGGAAAGCGCAGGGAGGAATTACAGACAATCAGCCGTATTTGTGAAAAGGTGCCCTATGAGCAGGCACAAAGCTTTCAGGAGGCTGTACAATCCGTCTGGTTCATACAGCTAGTGCTGCAAATCGAATCCAACGGACACTCTCTTTCCTACGGCCGCTTTGATCAGTACATGTATCCGTATTTGAAGAATGATCTGGAACGCGGAAGGCTCACGGAGGAGGAAGCAGTGGAGCTGTTGACAAATCTCTGGATCAAAACCCTGACAATCAATAAGGTGCGCAGTCAGGCACATACCTTTAGCAGTGCGGGAAGTCCAATGTATCAGAATGTGACTATCGGCGGTCAGACACCAGAGAAACAGGATGCTGTAAATCCTTTGTCCTTCCTCATTCTGCGCTCAATTGCACAAACCAGACTTCCGCAGCCGAATTTAACGGTTCGTTATCATAAGGGAATGGATTCGCATTTCTTTGCGGAGGCTGTCGAGGTCATGAAGCTGGGTACAGGCATGCCTGCATTCAATAATGATGAAATTATCATTCCTTCCTTTATCGAAAAGGGTGTCATGGAGCAGGATGCGTATAATTATTCTGCGATTGGCTGTGTGGAAACAGCAGTTCCGGGGAAATGGGGATATCGCTGTACAGGAATGAGCTATATGAATTTCCCGAGAATTTTACTCATTGCGATGAATGACGGTGTTGATCTGACTTCGGGGAAACGGTTTACCTCCGGCTGTGGACATTTCACAGATATGACCTCTTATGAGGAGCTGCTGCATGCATGGGATCATGTTGTCAGAGCCTTAACCAGAGCGAGTGTGATTGTGGAGAATGCGATTGATCTGGCATCGGAACGTGAGGTGCCGGATATCTTATGCTCAACGCTGACGCAGGATTGTCTTGGACGTGGAAAAACAATCAAGGAAGGGGGAGCGGTATATGATTTTATTTCCGGCTTGCAGGTGGGAATTGCCAATATGGCGGATAGTCTTGCGGCAATCAAAAAGCTTGTTTATGAGGAAAAGAAAATAACACCAAAGCAGCTTTGGGATGCCCTTACGGATGATTTTACAAGTGAGGAAAACAAACGGATTCAGCGGCTGCTGATGGAGGATGCTCCAAAATATGGCAATGATGTGGATGAAGTGGATGAGCTTGTCGTGAATGCCTATGCTTCTTATATTGATGAAATGAAAAAGTATCCGAATACACGATATGGCAGAGGCCCCATCGGCGGCATTCGTTATGCGGGTACCTCCTCTATCAGTGCAAACGTGGGACAGGGCTTTCAAACGATGAGTACACCGGATGGAAGAAAAGCGCATACACCGCTTGCGGAGGGCTGCTCACCTGCACATAACTGCGATAAAGCAGGCCCGACTGCAGTATTTAAAACAGTTTCCAAGCTGCCAACACATGAAATTACAGGAGGGGTGCTGTTAAATCAGAAGGTAACTCCGCAAATGCTGGAAACCGAGGAAAACAAAGAAAAGCTGATGATGCTGATCAGAACCTTTTTCAACCGTTTAAAGGGATATCATGTACAATATAATGTAGTATCCAGAGATACCCTGCTCGATGCACAAAGACATCCAGAAAAGCATAAGGATTTGATTGTCCGTGTCGCCGGATATTCTGCCTTCTTTAATGTCCTGTCCAAGGCAACACAGGATGATATCATTGAGCGGACGGAGCAGACGTTGTAAAAATACTGGAAAATGTAGTGTAAAGGATGTGAAAGATTTTCTTTATCGACTGTGAATCTGATAAGGTTATGATCTGTTTCTAACTGCAGAGACATATAGATATGAAAAGCAAGACGAGTAGTCAGATGTGCTGCATAAAGCTGATGTATGCCATACTGTGATGCTCAGCATAATATAGCTTCATATCGTTATAGAAAGAACAGAAAAAAGGCTGACGATTGAAATCAGCCTTTTTAAAAGGAGGATAGTGAATCCGTGGTACAATTCTGTTCTGCCTTCCGTGCAGGCTTTCCCCCTATACTCCTATATCCACGAAAGAAGCGTCCCGTTCAAAATGACATTGACGCTTTTTTTACACCGTAGTCTGCTGTTGGCAATCCCGCTCCATATCTGCCTCCTCCATCTCACAGCCGTTGATTAAATCAACAAAGATTTCAGACAGACGTGCAATCTCACTGGAAGGGATGCTGATGCCGAATAAATCATTGATCAGCTCCATATTGCGGTCAATGGCAGTGTATACATCACGGCTTGTTGAAATGATACTGTTTGTATTCTTATAGCTGAGTGGTTCTCGGCGAATGACACGTTCAATCATGAACGCACTGTGAAAAATAAAGCGGATCGAAATATCATTTGTATAATTCAGGCCGAGATCCTCATATATCTGCATCAGAACCCGAAATAAAGCCATTGTTGTTTTCTTTGGATTCAGGAAAACAAGGGAATCGGATAAAATCTTATCGGCTACATCATCCAGCGTTTTCTGAATTTCCGTACCATAGCCTGTAGTATCATTTTGCGGCAGCTGCAGCGCAGTGCCAAAGTCATACGTACGAATATCTTCCAGATGGATTTGCGGATTGTTTACCATATTCATAATCTGAATCAGCAGGGGAAGCGAGGTTGGAGAAAGTGTAACGGTTTCTATATCTGCGCTGCTTCTTATCGTTGCGTCAAAATCCAGAAGCGGATTAAGATCAGTGATGATAACAACACCGCTTCCGTTATCTATTTCCCTGACCTTATCCACAACACTCGTTAAAAAGTCTGTCAGATTTTTTGCGGATGCCGAGCCGGCTTCATCCATATAATGGCATTTTACATGATATTTCATCGTATTGACATGTGTAGCATACTTCTCGGCAATACCCTCTCCCTGACAAGCTACTAAAACAGCGATACTTCCCTTCCTTTTATACTCCCGTGAATATAAAAGATAACAGTAGAGATACAGCCGTTCCATATCCGGAAGCTGAATTTGAAAGCATTCCATGAGACTTGTACAAAGCGCTTCACAAAGAGGACGGATAGCGACGTCCTCCATTTCCACATCCGGTAAAAAGGCAGGAACATAGGTCTGATGCTTTACGATGGAGAACACATTGTTTAGCCGGTAGCATAGCTTATCTAACTGCTTTTCCTGCATGGAGAAGCTATAAGCATCCATAACCGGCAGGATACAGTCCCGGATTTTTTGCAGGGACAGGGAGTAAAGCTGATTGATTTCCAGCTTTTGTGCATGGCGCAGCTCCTGCTTGCAATATTCGGAGAGCTTCGGCTCCTGCTTGGTAAATGCCTGTATGATACCATCCTCCTGTATACTGCTGTGCAGCAGCTTCTGCAGTGGAAGGCACTCTGTTTCCGGAATGAGAAAATGATTTTTTTCCTGCAGGGCTGCGGTGATGCTTTCAATGATGGGTAAGAGGTCGGATACATTTTGTATGCTTGCGAGCAGATCATCGGAAAGATGCTGATAATCAATAGTGATAAAGGTTTCCTGCTGACTGCCGGATTGTACATAGGCATAGGAAAGAGCATGGCGCAGCTCCTGTATCAGGCTTTGTAAATTGTTCTGATAGTGGGCGGTGGCAAAGCAGTTCAGGATGGAGGAGGAAAGCGAAATCGTCTTGCCGATGGCATCCGCCTCATTTTGCATAAAGGACAGCACAAATTCGTATTTTTCCTTCAGTGTTCGTTCGTCAAGAGAAGGTATATGACAAATTTTCTGAAACAGTGCATGCATTGGCTTCAGTTGCTCACTCTCTTGGCCAACAGCCAGTATGAGCATGTGCAGGTCATTATCCTCTGCTAGCTTCTGATAAAAACGAAGCAACGTTTCCATCGTGCACAGACAGGAGGGCTGCATGGCAAGCATATCCAGATTTTCCAATAGGATGATATTATCTTTCTCCTGATCCAGTGCGGCATCGATTCGCTCCATGATATCGGCAATCGTTGTTTTATTAAGCATCAGCGCAGCACAGTCAATATGCAGCAGTTGATCCCTATCTATTTTCAGATATTGTAGAATGCCGTGTAAAAGATGGTGTCTGCCGCTTTTATCCGGCCCCGATAGTAAAATTGAACGCAGTGTCTGGGGATAGGAAAGATAGATTTTTATATCCTCAATTATGGTATATAGAGATTCCCTTTGCGAATAACCGATACATCCGGTAAATGCCTCCTGTGCTGTCTCGTGAGGAAGTGTTAGCGAGTGCTCCAGATAATTTCCCAGCTGCTCATCCTTGGGAATCAGTGCCGGTATATAAGAATTCGGATAACGCTTGAGAATGGTTTTCCGGTGCAGATAAAAGGTTGGGCGTCCCTGTATCTTAATCAGTATATTCTCACGCCATAAATCATTTTGCATCCGGCTGACATTTGCACGGTCCAGCTTCAAATCAAGACTGATGGTAAAGGCATCCGTATTGATTCCGGTATATTCTTTATTTGCGATTGCGATGGATGTGATTTCTGCAATATGCTGCAGCAACTGATTTCTTCTTGAATTCTTCATAAATCCTCCTGATGGAAAAAGGGAAGAAACTTGGTGTGTTCCTTCCCCGTTGTTACGCAGTTACAGCTTGCCGCACGTTTCCTCGATAAGAGCCTTGTAGGCAATCTGAATATCCTGTGTGATTTCACCCCGTTTACCGCTGCCAATTATTTGATCATTGATTTTGATGATCGGAACGATCTCGCTGTTGGTATCGGTTACCATAACTTCATCCGCATGAAGCATTTCCTCCTCGCTGAATTCCTTTTCCCATACCGGAATATGCCGGGTATGCAGGATGTTGAGAATCAGTTTTTTTGTAATGCCGGGCAGAATTTTTCCCCCGTCCGGATGGGTGAGGACAACCCCGTCCTTTACGATGAAGATGTTTCCGGATTTTTCCTCGGTTACAATGCCATCGCGTACCATGAGCGCTTTGCTTACACCCTTCTTCTGAGCCGCGTGCTTCGCTAAACAGTTTGGCAGCAGATTCAGAGATTTAACATTACACATGAGAGAGCGGCGATCCTCCACAGTGATGGCATCTGCCCCGTGTATCATCTTTTCCTCACTTCGCACACTGCTCTGTGCAAAGCCGCTGAATACAGGCTGCTGCTCCTCATAGCTGAGAAAGCCGTGATTGCGCAGTAAGCCGTCTCCACGTGTTACCTGTACATAAACATAGCCGTTGTCAATCTGATTGACTGCTGCCAGTTCCCTGAACAGCTCGGCAATTTCCTCTCTGGTATGGCGCAGATTCATTTCGATAAAGGCAGCACTGTTGATCAGTCTGTCAATATGCTCATCCAGGGCAAAGAGAGTACCGTTATACACATGGGTTACCTCGTAAATACCGTCTCCAAACTGATATCCGCGATCGTGCAGATCAATACGGATATCCTCCTGATCCACATAGGATCCCTTCCATAAATATTTCATGTTGTTTCACTATCAGATATATAAGGAATATCTGTACTCCTTTCTATCACAGTAGTAAAACGCTTTGATCGAACGTGATTGTTATCTCACATGCATATCATAAAGGAAAGAGGAATACTTGTCAAAGATAATAAATTTTACACAGAAATCACCTGTGTAAAGCTGATATTTGTAAATCTATTGGCAATTATACCGCTTTTGTGTAAAAGTGTGTAGATGTGTGTGTTCCTCCTGACACAAAGTGAAAGTCGCAAAGAGGTGAAATTCCTGTTCGGTGTGATTAAATATACGGAAAATTACACAATTTTCTTTTGATGAGTTTACGTGTTTGGGGGTTCATGATTATGTGCTGATAGGCAGTAGGAGCTGCCATATGGCCGTTATTGATATTCGATAAATTGCTATGGAAAACGATTCTGATCATATCTTTGCATGCTTTGTAGCTCTTTTTGTTCCCTGGTGCATGGTATCACATTTCTGTCGGGCTACGGCTGTCCTGGGAATTTCATTTTCATTTCCGAGTAAAAAGGTGTAAAATAGATGTATGTTATGAATAAGTAATATACGAAAGAGGTGTTAAGAATGAAAACAGCGATATTGACAGACAGCGGTAGTGCTATGACGATAGAGCAGGCAAAGAAGTACGGCTTGTTTCTTCTTCCGCTGCAGGTGATTGATGAGGAGCGAACCTATCAGGATGGTGTAGATATCAGTACAAAGGAATTGTATGAAGCATTACGCAGACAGCATACGCCAAAGACGAGTATGCCTTTGGGAAGTGTGATAGAAAGCACATTGCGTTCCATTAAGGAGCAGGGATATGATGAGATCGTATCTGTTCCATTATCATCAGGACTATCCTCTACCTTTAACACGATTCAGATCATGGCAAGAGAAATCGGAATTCCCGTTATTCATATTGAGGATTATACGACCTGTGATTTGCAGGGACATGAGGCACTGCTTGCCAAAAAGTATGCGGATGAGGGAAAAACCGGAGAGGAAATCCGGGAGCTGTTACACAGCGTAATCAAGACAAGCGGTACAGTGATACTGCCCAATGATATACAGCATTTGAAGCGTGGCGGTCGTCTTACACCGCTGGCTGCGGCTGCGGCCAGCTTATTGAAAATCAAACCGGTGCTGATTATAGATCCGTCAACCAATGGAAAAATCGATGTCTTTGACAAGGTGCGTACAGAGAAAAAGGCTGCGGCTTTGGCTGTGGATACGGTCAGTGAAAAGCTGGCTGGGAAAGAGGGCTATGTCTATGTGATTCATTCCGATTGCTTAGAGAAGGCAGAGGAAATCCGCGAGCTGCTGCTGGAAAGAAACAGCCGTCTGGAAATAAAAATCAATACCATAAGTGCAGTGATTGCGGCACATACCGGTCTTGACTGTATAGCGATACAGTATATAGAAAAATGATATGAAGCTAAAACAGGATATTCAAACAAGCATGTTGAAAACGGATACGCATATGTATCTTCTGCCGCATCCGCTGCTGCGCCCGTATATTGCACATTACACGATCTGTCACAGCTCTTATCAGAAAAGAGAACCTCTGTATCTGGTTCCGGATGTCAGCGGCTGTATCGTTATATCCGTTTTATCGGATGGTGGATTGACTATCGAATACTGGGGCCCGACAACCCGAATGGTAACGGTATGGAAGGAGCCGGGAGAGGATCGCGTTCAGTATTTTGTGGAATTTCATCCATCGGGATCACATGCGTTTTTTGCGACAGCGCAGCATTTGTACCGGGATGAACGTATAGCATTAAAGCAGCTGCATGCGAACTGCTGTGAGCGCATAGAGACTGCATATTACAGTGCGTTTAAAGAAACCATGTTCTTTCACCAGCTGGATGAAATTTTTTTATCCATGCTGCATACAGAGGATGGTGCGATGAAGCAGCTGCTGCAGGGCTTGCAGAGAAATGAGCGGATTGCGGATGTCATGGATAGCTTCGGCTACAGCCGTCGGCAGCTGCAGAGGATGGTGCAGACTCGGCTGGGCTGCAGTATGAAAACCATACAGAAAATTCAGCGTATCAACCAGGCAGTTACACTTTTGAAGGAACAGCAGCATTCTCTTACCATGATCGCTCATTTGTGCGGCTTTTACGATCAGGCACATTTCATTCATGATTTTCGTGAAATCTGCCAGGTAACACCACAGCAGTATCAGCGAAGGCTGCATGAATTCTATAATGAGGACTTTAAGTTTTAGGGAACAACAAATACCTGCAGAAAAGTTGATATGGAAAGAGGCCTTTATAAAAGGTACGCAGAAGATAAGAAGCATCCTTATCAAAACCAGGCTTACATACAGCAGAAGAAAAGGCACACCCTGTAAAAGGGAAGAAAAAAACTCCAGTAGTTACATTGATTCTCACACAGATGTGGGGAAAGAGCGTATCGGTAGAAAAAGAAAAGAAGAAGGAGAACTCCTATGCATTGGGGAGCGTTCCTTCTTCTTTTTAGGTGTGTACACTTATAGCGAACGGCGGGGAAGAACCATTTGGATGCCTGCTTTCTTCTTGTGTTCCTTCTTCCAGCATCCG
Organism: Erysipelotrichaceae bacterium 66202529; assembly: GCA_017161075.1. Lineage (NCBI taxonomy): Bacteria > Bacillati > Bacillota > Erysipelotrichia > Erysipelotrichales > Erysipelotrichaceae > Erysipelotrichaceae bacterium 66202529. Next base: position 740,388 of record CP046174.1, read on the forward strand.
AAAGTGGTTTAGAGTTATTATGTGCGATTGCACTTTTTTCACTCATTATACGTTACCAGCCTGACTATGTGATTTCCTGTATCACGCATCAAAGTGCTTCTTGGTTTTTAATTTCGGAAGCTTTTTTTCTATTGTCTCCTCGTCATCGACACCGTATTTATCCATATACTGTTCAATCATTTGACTAAAGCCCTCTAACTGATTCTCATCGAGATTCTCCAGAAACAGATAAAAATCCTCTTCACTCATGCCTGCCAATGTATTCAGCATTTCAAAGTCATGGTGGATATCTTCCTCCAGAATAGCCTTTTGTGCTTCACTCATAAAATCCTCAATATTAAGGCGCATTGAAAGATCTTCACATAGACCGCTGAGCATCTGCGCTAGATTATCGTTATTTACAATCAGATTGATGATACCGCCATATTCGTCAATGAATCCGCAGACAAGGGATACAACATTGGCATTCAATGCTTCATAGCTGTGATAGCTTTCATCATCCAGAGGTACTTTGAGCTCATAATCATCATTTTCCATTGTCAGATACAGCGGCAGGCGTATATCATTGAATTCACTGGCAACATCCGCAATCAGATCAACATACAGCTTTTCTATTATTTTCTTCTTCTTTTTCAGTGCCTCAGCCTGAGCGGCATGCAGGTGAATCGTGATACTGTCATTTACCATGCCGATATCGGGATAGGTGATTTGCAGCGTACCGTCTTTCTTCCATACGCCCAAAAGCATATGCCCATCCTCATAATCCGGAAGATTGTTATGTCCGCATTCCTGCAGGATATCCAGAAAGTCATGCAGATCAGAGGCTACCATATAGGCGGTATCATCATCCGGATCGAGTGGCAGATAGCCTGTACGCATGATTTTTACGATACACTGTCCATCGTCACTAACCCAGCCCTCTCCCTGCTGGAATCCCTGATCCAGACAAATAATGCTGATTCCATTGGCATACAGGTTATATCCCGGCAAAGCAGGGGTGCTTTCCACGCCGCGCATATAGTCTGTTTCATTTTCATATAGCTGCATATTATAGCCCTGTTCGTATTGAGCAATCACAAGCACCTTTCTTGTTTCCTGATTATCTGCGACCATAAGACTCATACCGGGAAGCTCCATATTGTCAAGCTGATCAATAAAACTGGCAAGCGCTTCATTCAACACCATGCCTGCCTCCTGGCTCAAACTAAAGTACATATCCTCCTGTGCTATGGAGGACAGTTGTTCACGAACGGTACGCGTATCAAAAGGGATATGCTGCATTTCCAGCCATTTCTTCATACTTTCATGATCCTCATGTGTCTCATCCTGAGCAATCGCAACAATTTCCTGATAGCCCCACACATTCCCGGCATCTTCGGCAAGATTGTCCTGCTTCCATTTTAACAGCTTTATTTCAGAGGCTGCTTCCTCACTCTCTTTTTCCACTGTGATGAGATGCTCCCAATTATCTCCGTAATCATAGGTATATACAAGCTTTAGCTGTTCTGTCAAATATGTATACAGCGGGGTATCCATATCCCTGACGTCAGTATTGCAATCAAAGGATTGTCCCTCACAGTCATCACAGATGATTCTCACTTTTTTCTTTGCGATGTAGAAATCGTATAAATGATAATCCATCCATCCAAAAAGATATTGGATTGCTTCATGTAAATTTTGGAATGTCATATCTGCCGGAATCCATATACGGCGCCACACAGGAGGGGACGTATTTTTTAGGGTGATTTTTAGCTGATAGCCTTTCATCGTATACCACCTTCCTTTGTTTCCATTGTATCATGTTTTTCACGGCTTTCACGCAAATTGCGCAGATTTTTACATATGCTGCTAGTATTTTAAGGAGGATATACATAGGAAATCCGAAAGTGGCATACATGAGCCGGCTAAGGTCGTGAACACAGATGCGCTGCCTGGCTTTTTGCACATGTAGAAGGGAGTGCAACAGCGTGCTTGTGCAGAAGCTACAGGCAGCAGGTCATGACCTGAGCATAGTATAAAAAAAAGAAGGATTTCTGGCAAGCGGGCGTATTTGCTTTTGACAGGTCGCTGGCGCATGCAATATGCATTTGTGTTAAACAGAGAGGGGATAAGGCAGTGCAGGATACCGATAAAGAAAAGATGCTTCCTTTTTTGTGGCATGTAAAAACGAAAAAACGCGCAGCTTTCACGCAGCTTACCTCAGCAGCCATCAGAACTGCTAAAATGCGTATCATGCTGTAATACTTCTGTGAAAAACACAGGCCTGTATATGGGGATCTGTTGGTCGGTTGGATTTAAGGCTTATAAACAAGTCCGCAATATCATGCGATTTACCGTCTGTGGTATTGCTAGCAAGGCGTTGAGGTTTACGCATAAGATAATCTATAGTATAATGCGGTTCATACAGACAAGGAGTGAACGTATGATGAAGGTTTATATAGCAGGCTCTCTGTTCAATGAGGCTGAGGCTGCACAGCGTAAAAAAGAGGGTGCTGTTCTGCGAAGAGAATTTCCGCAGCTGGAAATATTCAATCCCATTGACCAGCCGTTTAATGAAAACAAGCAATCACTTCCAACACCGGAAATGATTTATGAAGGAGATACAAAGGCAGTCGAAGAATGCGATATTTTTATAGCGGATCTGACAAACGAGGATGCGGGTGTCATGGTGGAGCTTGGCATCGCAATCAAGACGAATACGAGCATCATTATCGGTATCAACAGCGATATCCGTCTATGCTCCGCAAACCGATACGATGTTCCGACTATCGGTATGAATCATTATGTGCTGGGGGCAATTTTGAAGCACGGATATTTTGTGCGCAGCTTTGATGAGGCAGTGGAAAAGCTGAGGGAGCTATTAAAGGCAGCACAGTGACCAGTCGTATATGAAAAAAGGAAATCCTATAGCATGATAAGGTGCATGGATTTCCTTTTTGTATGTATCAGTAAAGTCTTGTGAGTTTATTATAATCGCATTTCACTCAGTAATCTATGCTGTATACTTCTTTCTGATAAAATAAGACTGCTTTCTTTTTACGGGTTCTTACTTGTTTTAGGTATTTCTGCCCAGAGCACTACCATAGAACCTGTCTGCTTTCGGTGATTGCAGGTCTTTCCTGCAGGTATGAAGTCTTTAATATGCCAGTCTGTGAATTTTTACCTTGCTCTGCTTTCTTTTGAATTTCCTTATTGTAAACTTCAGCCTCTTGTGAAATCTATGATAAGGCAGTATGTATTTTATAATTCCTCACGGATAAACAGATGCTCCTGTGGAAATGGCTGACTTTTAAGCTGTTTTACCATCATGCAGGTTTCCTGCTTACTGCGGCCCTCCACCTGTGCCTCTGCATCCAGATCGACATAGACTGTTTTTTCTTTCTGTGCAAAATGCTGCATCATATGCTGCAGGACTTCCTCATCTGTATAGATACATTCACGGATATGAAGCTCCTCAGCTGTTTCATCCTGTACAATATATCCCTTAGGCTGGTCATTCTCCATATAGACACGGACTTTCTGCTTCCATATCGCTGCATTGGGAAGAAACTGATTCTTATAATACGCCAGATCACGATGCCGCCAGCCGTTTTTATGCTCGCAGAACTGCAGGTACAGGGATAAGAGCACCTGTGCATCCTCTGCCTCCTTCCATGTGCCGACCATTGCACCGTTCCCCTGTTTTTTCAGCTTCCAGCATACGCGATGATATTGCTCGACAAAGCCAAAGCCCTTATACAAATCCCAGTTATAGGCCTGCAGCAGTACAAACGGTGCTTGCTCCTGAACCATATGCAATGCATACCGCATCAGCATGCCCATATAGCCGCAGCCCTCATATTCCGGATTAGTGGCAACCCCTACAACAAATGGTACACGGACATCCTTTCCATCTAGGACGATTGTCATGGGACGAAGCTGCAGCATACAAATCAGCTCCTCCTCACTTACCAGCAGCAGACAATCCTCCTCATGATAGAGGCGCTCAAAATAAAACTGCGTGCTTTCTGCCGTTTCCTCCTGAAACTGCTGTTCCCATAAGGCACGGATTTTCTCTGCCCAGGAAGCATCCGCCTGCTGTATGCGCAGTGTCTGGTGTGCACTTCCGAATTTCTGAATTTTACATACCGGCTGCATATCTGTTTTTGCCTTGCGAAGCTTCGGCAGTCCCATATCATCCTCACGGTTGACATACACGATGTCCTCCTCCAGAGTTTCAAGAAACAGCTTTAAAATCGCGATATACAATCCGCGGATTTCACGATTCGCTTTTTCCACATGAATCTGAATCATATCCTTTGATAGCCGGGATGCGATGTTGAATGCCTCCAGCCTGCCATCGATATAAATACAGCCACCCTCAATCGGCAGCTCCTGCAAATGCTCCAGTAATACATGAATGCCGGTATCCTCTGCGGATATGCTGTCATCCGCATCCTTGAGGGATTGCCAATAGCGCAGAAAAGCATACACATCCTCCCTGGTGCTTTCATCGAGCTTCCGGTACACAAAGCGGCCTTCATACTGCTTTAAAAAGGCATGGAAATGATTTCTGCGCTTCTGCATCTTCTTGCCGGACAGGGTTTCCTGCTGTTTTCGGTCGTATACATAATCTCTTGCGTCATAGCAGTCCCATACAAGAAATTCCATCGGATAGGAATCCATCAGCCAATTCTTAAATTCCTTAGTCATAGAATGAATTTCAAAGGCGATGGCATGTTCCTGGGAATAGGATCGGATTGCATCAACGGCTTCATTGCGATGTTCTTTCCTGCAATAGGGCATCAGCCATACCGGTTCACGGCCTGGCATACAGGTATAAGCGATGGCATAATTCGGGTGTGTTTCAAAATGGACTTCATACATGCTGGCCCACATCAGCATTGTCATCGTATTGGAATTGTATTCATGATAATCGGCAAGTGCTGTATACGGCTGCAGCTCCTGCCAGTTTTCCAGTGTTAGTTTTTTCATAGTACCTCGCTTTTCCTGTTCATTATAGGACCAGAACATGAAATTTTCAAGATGTTTGCACAAGGAATCGTTACCTGTCCGTCTTACAGCGGGAAAGCCGCATGGCATCGTAACGAGGGCATCCATCTTCTTTTATGTTGAAGCGGATGTTTCAGGATATGCATGCAGCTGTGATTTATATCATATAAACGTGATATATGTGTGATAAAACATTCAAGATTTGTTCAAGAAAGAGCCTACTGTATCGCTATTATTCTTTTAAACTATTATGATATATATATAGAATAATTCCAGGCAGTATTTCTACCTGTAAGCATTCACAGGACACTCTTGGATATTATAATTCCTGATTGAGCAGAGAGGAGGAAGCTGTATAAGAGCCTTTTTTAAACAAGTGGCAGTTGGTGTGTTGCTGCGTACGAAGTCAATGCCTTATGGGAACGCTCCTATGTGGAAAACGAAAGAAGGGCTATGATACCAAGCAGGAAAACTGCTGCCGATACGCAGATCCAGCAGATGTGATTTCTGCAGGAAAGCTGCTGTACATGCTTATGGCCTCCGGCTTCAGTATGACAGCTTTATATAAAAAGAGCGTTAAGCAGACCATAGTGTCTTATGACGCTATACACAGATTTTAAAGTGATTGGAAAAGACAGAGCGAGCTGTCGGAAGGGATACGTATATGAAAAGAAAAATGTTAGAAAAAGCAGGTGCATCCTGTATGGCTCTGGCCATGCTGTTTATGCTGAATGGCGGCGTAAACATTCATGCGGAGGAAGAAACGGCTGAAGCATTGCTCACAGCACAGGAAAAAGCGGCTCCAGCAGCATCACTCGATACGACAGGATTGAAGAATGCAGAAGCAACCTTACAGACAGCAGCGGATGGTAAGCTTACCCTGGTTGTCAAGGCGAAGAACGGATATTACTTTGCGGACAGTCCGGTTGCTCGTTGCGATTGTAATTATGTAAGCTTGTTAAGGAAAGGTGATAGTACCGATATGGTTTATAGCTATGATGTGTCTGTATATGGTGCTGTTACCGATCCCTATACAATTACAGTGAAAGGGGAAGCTGCCGTACTGACTTCTTCCAAATTGATTCTGAATACGGATAATTTGAAGAATGCAACCGCCACATTAGAGAAAAATGAAGGTATTACTCCACGGGACAATGTAATTCTTACGCTGAAAGCGGATGAGAAAACAGCATTTGAATCCACTCCGTATGCAATCATTGATGGCGAAAAGCGCGATATGAGAGCGTTTGCCGATGAGAATACAATGTATACCCTCAGTATTATGAATATTCATAAGGACACAACGATTGAAATTTATGGTACAGCAGCTTCTACTGAGCCCAAAGCAACGCTACAGAGTATTAAGGTTACCGGTTATGTAAATGAAGAAATTGCAAGCTACAGCACAATTTCGTTAGAAAACGCGGCATTTCATAAGATTGCGAAAGGTAGCGATATTTCCTCCTGGTTTTTCTCTTTACCGAAAGGAATGCGGGTTATAGCTGCTGACGAGATCAAGGAAGGCAACACAAGTATACAAGTAAAATTCTGTGGAAAACCGACAGAAACCAGCAATGCGATTATTGATATCACCATTGAAGAACAATATATCACCAAGTCCAATGGCGGTATTCTGAAGGTTGACTCTACCGGCAGTACATGGCTTATCCAAGCCAGAAATAAAACACCAAAGATAACGAAAGGGAATCAGACCTATATCGCAGGCAGCAATAAGCCTCTTGAGCTAATCTGCTCCGGTGAACTCAGAGATCTTCATGCTATATTTATCAATGGCAGTGCAATCAGCAGTGATTCCTATACGCTGACATCCGGGAGCACAGTGCTAACCCTGAAACCGGAGTATCTGGATACATTGAAAAAGGGCAGCTATACCGTTCGTTTTGTTTATGAAGACGGGCAGTATGCGGAAACTAGGTTTACCGTAAGTGGTAAAAAGCAGGAAGCAATCGTGCAAGCAAATCAAACAGAAGCACCGAATACAGCGGATGCGACCTCCACAGGAGCAGCAATCTTGCTATTTCTGTTCTCAGGAGCTGTCTTATGTCTAACAGGAAGAAAACGTATATTGTATAAAAAATAATACGTTAATTGCTGAGCTATAGAAGCATATAATCACAGACTTAATAGAAAAGAGCGTATATTACGATATGCCAGTCGGATATATTCAATGATTATGTGTTGTCAGCGGAAACAATCTGCATTTATGTATGAAAGTGATAAGCAGATTGTTAGGTTTTATTCACTATTCAAGAAACAGGTATTTTTGATATATGCATTTATTAGACTTAAAAAGCTGAATCCTCATATTACGGGATGCAGCTTTTTCATTATTCTATTATTTTGCTTCTGTATTTGCAATCTTATTTTTCAAAGCTTCATAGGTATCACATTCCAGAACCTTGATGACAGCTTCATCGATTTGTTGCTCATTCAATGCTTCCACCCAGTCATCATCAACACCATACTTATGTAATACAAGTGACTTTAATAAGGTCTTTCCTTTTTTTTCCTGACCTTCCTCAAAGCCTTTTTCAATGCCTTTTTCAAAGCCTTTTTCCATTCCTCTTACTATTCCTTTTTCTAACCCTTCTTCCATTCCTTTTACCATTCCTTGCTGAAAGCCTTTTTCCAATCCTATTTTTCTGGCTTCTGCAGTCTGCTCCCGCAGATTTGCCTGGACTGCTCGCTCAGCAAATTCCACTGATTCCGCCCAGCTGAACAGTTGTCCATCCTCTCTCATTTCATTATATTTTGCCATCGCTACATCCACCATCCTTCTCTTCATCTTTAGTATAGCATCATCCGGATTATATGCAAGCACATAACAAAAGGTCTCAAATTCTGTCAGCTTCTCTATTCCTCCAGCCTCCTTTATGCGCTGCTCGATCATCGGTAGAAACACGATTGCACGATTCAGTGTACCATGTGGCTCCTCCTGATTGTCCTCATCTCTTACCTTGTAGTGGCGTATCATTCGTTTGCCATCCTTCGGCTTACAGTTCATGAAGATGATCTGATAGAACGGCTTCAGCTTTGTGTAATCATCCCCCTTCTTCAGCTGTCTTTCCGCCAGGCGGTAGCCATACTGCTGGAAGCGCAGCTGTTCATCCTCCGTGTACCCGGATACCTGCATTTCCAAATTGAAGAAATGACCATCCTCATCCTCCAGTACCACATCCAGGATCGCCCGCTTACCGAAAAAAGTTTCCGGCAACAGCTCCGGATTCAGCACCCTTGTCCTTTGTACCTTCAGCTTGTAGATCTCCTCGATGATCCTGCTTCTCAGCATCGCAGAGCCTGCGTCCTCACCAATCAGCATGTACTTGAAAAAACATCATTGTGGAAGGGGATCGGATATTCCCTATCCTTCACTTTCGTCATTTACAGTTTCCTCCTTTGTCTTTATATATATCTATACGAAGGAAATCTGCAAAACTCCTAAATTTTTTCAAAAAAAGTTACTTTTTTTCTTAAATATGCCTGTATGAACTGTTTTTCTCTCATTTTTACATACTAACGCTATAAGAAGTTATCAAAATGAATGCATACAGGGATTGGATCTGCCAGCCTCATATTAACTGGAATATTCAATAATACAACGAGTGGGGACATGGTTTAGCTTTTGAAATACCAAACGCTGGTATTCCTGCATTTTGTTTAAGACTTCTAATTATGCTTTCAGGTGTAGGACTGCTTTTAAGAGGCAGTAAGTAAATCCTCTATAATGAAACAGCTCAGGAACAGACTCAAAACAGACCATACTGCTCTGTTTATTCACAGTGAAAAATACCTGAAGGAAATGCATATAAAAAAACACCTGCAAGCAGATGTTTTCCGTATGCAGTGAGATTATGCCGGGACGATTTCCAGCCAGTAGTCATCTGGATCGTTGATAAAATAGATTCCCATCTCCTTATTCTCAAAGCAGATGCATCCCATATCCTCATGTAGCTTATGCGCTGCTTCAAAATCATCACTCGCAAATGCGATATGACTTTCATTTTCTCCCAGCTCATAGGGCTGCGGGTGATCCTTCAGCCAGGTCAGCTCAATCTGAAAGCTGCCTGTAGCATCCTGCAGATAACATAATGTAAAGCTTCCGTCCTCTGCCTCCAGCTTTCTGGCAACCGTAAGTCCTAGCGCCTGTTCATAAAAGGCAATACTTCTTTCTAAATCTGTAACATTGATATTACAGTGTACAATGCGAAATGCCATAGCTTCCACCTCCGTTTACAATGGTATTATAGCGTGAAGCAATGTATTTGAACAGATAGAAAAAGAAAAAGAAGGGAGTACGTCCCTTCCTGTGTTATTTTACATTATTTAGGATATGCTGCACCTTTGGAATGACATAATGACTTTCACCGATATCCTTGGTATCATCGATCATAACTGTAACTGCAATCTTATCATTCACTGCACTCAGCCAACCGATTTCCTGCTTTCCGTCATTTACCTGTGCCGTTCCGGTTTTTCCTGCGGCATTTGTTGGATTGTCACCATAGCCTGACATGGCGGCCTGCAAATCTGTAAACACTGTTTTCGCAGTATCCGCACGGTATGCATTCTTCACCATGGTTTTTGCTTTTCCATCCTCATACACCAGATATGGCTGGAGTATGCTTCCATCGTTAACATAAGCAGTATACAGGCTGGTTAAATGAATAGGGGAAATCAGCAGATCTCCCTGACCATAGCCGGTGGCCGCCAGCTTCTGCGCATTTTCCAGCTCCTCACCATACGTTGACTTAGCAATCGTAAACGGGAAATCCAGTTGCTTACCAAATCCGATTTTATCCAGATAGCTTGTAAAGGTTTCCGTACCAATCTTATCCGCAACCTGTGCAAAGAAAATGTTATCGGAATAAATATAGGCATTTTTCAGATTACTCGGCTCGGAATAGGACTGTGTCGTAGTCACATAATTTTTACCCCAGCTGCTATCCTTCTGCCATTTGTCTGTTTTATCGAAGGTGGTTTCTGACGTAATCGTTTTGGAATCCAGTGCGATAGCTCCGGTGATTGCTTTAAAGGTGGAGCCAGGGCAATAGGTGGAAACAAAACGATTCAGCAGCGGCTTCTGCTTGTTATTATTCAAAGAATCCCACGTCTTGGTATCCATACCCATAGCGAAATCATTCGGATCATAAGCAGGCATACTGACCATGGCAAGCATCTCACCGGTATGGGAATTCATAACAACAGCACTGCCGGCATCGTTTTTCACCTCTTCATAGGCAGCTTTTTGCGCATCAATATCAATAGTCGTACGGATATCCTGTCCATCCTTTGCCTTTTGCTCGGCAACGGTATCCTTCAGATCTCCGTTTTCATCCACAATGATGACCTTGCAGCCGCTGACTGCCTTCAGCTTGCTTTCATATATGCTCTCCAATCCGCTTTTTCCAATGATACTTGTAGTAGTATAGCCTTCATTTTTATGCTTTTCCAAATCCTCGGCTGTGACATTCTGCACATAACCGGTAAGGTGGGCAGTCATTTCTCCATATGGATACACACGTCCTGTGGCCTCCTGTACAGATACACCTTCAATATTACGCAGAGCCTCTATAATATCCGCACGCTTCTGTTTCGTAATGGTTTTCACCGGAACAAACATATCGTCCTGTACCCAAGAAGCGGAAAGTGCTTTTTTCACACTGTCCTCAGAAATTGCAAGTTCCTTTGCCAGGGCAGTGATGCTGTCTTTCTCATTTTTCATAGAGCCGGCAATTAGACCGACCTGGTAGACACTTCCCTGCTCAGCAAGTGCGTTTCCGTTACGATCCAGAATAGAGCCTCTTGTTCCCTCGGTAATGGAAACATTGACCTTATCACTGTCAGTCAGCTGTGGAAAAATCTGTGTGCTGTCCCATGCGATGCGGTAATCTTTATCCTCCTTGACAATCGTCGCTTTATTGTCGAAGGAGATATCTCCCGCCGCACTTTTCATACGCATATGATAGCTGATTTCCGTTCCGGCATCGACATCCTTACTGTCTTTGATTTCCATATTGAAATCCGTCGCATCGATACCCTCATAAATATTCTTATTGCGCTTTACAAAATCATCCTCGTTCCATTTCTTCTTTGCATCTGAGCTGATCAGAGAATACATCTCCTTGTAATTTCCTTTTTTCAGCAGATCAGTATACTCATTTAATACAGACTCCGGCTTTGATCCGCCGCGCAGCAGCAGAAAAGCTACAACAGCAATCACAGCAACAGCCGCAACTACACCTCCAATGATCCATGGTTTCTTTTTATCTGTCATAAGGCACCTCCTCATTTCTGCTCTTATTTTAACACGCACAGGTAAGCATTTCCATGCTGGTTGTTAACTTTAGAAAAAAACATTTCTGTATTTTATGAAACGATACCGGAAAACAGATACAGCATAAGCTGCATTGCGGTTTCCATTCGGAGGTAAACGGTTCAGGCAAATGGGCAGTAATACTACCTGAAAACTTGTCATGAAACGGTAAAAGCATGCTTCACAGTACCTGAAAAAGTAGAGAGGAACAGACATTCATAAGGTAAAGCATAACAACTGCATCGGCTATACAACAAGGATGAATGCCGCATCGTTTTACTTTCACTGTATATCCTACTGCTTATTGGGGCTTATGTGATATGGAATGTAACTATTGGCGATATTGCATACCATATCAATGATTGATCAGTTTCAGCAGCATGAATATAGAAAACAGACTTCCTTCCAGTATATGGCTGTTTTTTCAGTTTTAGTTTTGTTTTGCCAGTTTTTTGTTGTACAATGGTAGAAGAAGCGTAAAGGTGGTGACGTCTATGCGTAAAATATCAGTATCTCAGGATACTTCTTTTGCGGACAGCGGCCGGGATCATTTAACCGGACTGTGGAACAAGGAAGAAGGAGAACGGCTTCTTGCGGCCTGTATTTGTGAAAACAGGAAGAAGGAAACGGCATTTCTTACAGCACTTTTGGATATCAATGATCTAAGCATTATAAACAAAGCCTGCGGTCATCAGGAAGGTGATCGGGTATTACAAAAAACTGCGAAAAAAATCTGTGCGTATCTCAATGCGGAGGATTTCGCAATCCGTCTTGGAGGGGATGAATTTCTAATCGTTTATCAGTCGCTGTCCAAGAAGGAGGCAAGCCAGCAGCTGTTTCAGATTTTGCGCGAGCTGGAGCAGGAAAGTAAGGCATTTTCGTATACAATCGGCTTCTGCTTTGGTCTGATTCAGATTGATCCGGATACAGAGCTTTCTTTGAAAAAAATCATCATGCAGGCAGACGATGAAATGTATCTGTCCAAACGCCGTTATCATATGGAGAAATCAAGAGCTGCCTTTTTCAGCCGACCATATCATGAAAGTCAGGAAGTACGGCAGTTTACCTATGACAAAGAGCTGCTTCTGAGTGCGCTGATGCAGAGTACGGATGATTATATTTATGTGTGTAATATGAAAGAGGATCCCTCCTGCTTCCGGTATTCACCCGCAATGGTGGAGGAATTTGATTTGCCTTCTGAAATCATACACGATGCCGCTAATGTATGGGGCGCAAGAATTCACGAGGCAGATCAGACTGTGTTTCTGGAAGGAAACCAGGAGATTGCCGATGGCCGTGTAGACAGGCATAATGTTGAATATCGCGCTAAAAACCGCAACGGAGAATGGGTCTGGCTGCGGTGCAGGGGATATGTGGAGCGTGATGAGGATGGCAAGCCTGCATTGTTTGCCGGAATTATTACGAATCTCGGACGTAAAAATAAAATAGATTATCTGACCGGACAGTTTAATAAGTATGAGCTGGAGGACACGCTGCAAATGATGATCGCAAAGCAGGAGCAATTCTTTATGATCATGCTCGATCTGGATGAATTTTCCAGTATCAATAAGCTGTATAATCATCAATTTGGAGATGAGGTACTGGCGAAAACAGCACAGCTTATCCAGTCTGTCCTGCCAGAGAATGCCCGTTTATACCGAAACGACGGGGATGAATTTATCGTATTGATAAGAAATAGTACGGATAAAGAAGAAATCATGACGTTTTATCAGCATTTACAGCAGGAGCTGTCCCATCAGCGCGTATTGGATGGGAAAAAATATCATTGCAGTGTTTCTGCCGGCTGTGCAGCCTTTCCACGGGATGCCAACGATATGATGACATTAACGAAAAATGTTGGCTATGCACTGGAAATCAGTAAGCGCAATGGAAAAAACAGACTGACTCTGTATGAAAAGGAAATGTCGGAAACAGAATTGCAGGAGCTGGATATGATTGAACAGCTGCGCTACAGTATCGAGCATGATTTTGAAGGCTTTCAGCTGCACTATCAGCCGCAGGTGGAGGCGAATAGCGGAAGAATCATCGGGGCAGAGGCGCTTGCCAGATGGAGCAGCAGTATGTATGGCAATGTTCCTCCGATGACCTTCATCCCCCTGCTTGAAAAAAGCGGAATGATCGTTCCTGCGGGGAAATGGATTTTTGAAACCGCGGTTCAGCAATGTGCGCTGTGGCTGAAGAAGCATCCGGATTTCTGTGTCAGTGTGAATTTATCTTATCTGCAGCTGTGTGATGAAGGCTTTCCATCGTTTATGAAGCATGTGCTGCACCGCTATCAAGTACCAAGCGGCAATATTGTTGTGGAAATGACAGAGAGCTATATGGTGAAAAGCGGAGAGGAGCTGCGTTTGATATTTCATGAAATCAGAGAAATTGGTATCCGCATCGCTATGGATGATTTCGGTACCGGATATTCCTCTTTGGGCGTATTGAAAAATTCACCTGCCGATATTGTGAAAATAGATCGTATTTTTATGAAGGATATTTTAACAAGTGAATTTGATGCGACCTTTATTCGCTTTGTTGTCCGCCTGTGCCATGATGTAAATATCCGCGTCCTGCTGGAGGGTGTGGAAACACAGGAAGAATATGATAAGGTGAAAACCATGGGGCTGGATTATATTCAGGGATATTTTTTCGGAAGACCGATGACGCTGGAGGCATTTGAAAGCAGTCTGTGATATAAGCCTTCTGCCTGCCTATTTATAGCGTGTTTAGCTTGTGTGTCTATGTAAGGATAAGAAAACAGGAGACCCTGTAATCTGTGGTAACAGAAGTTAGGTCTCCTGTTTTATGTTCCTGTAGGGATTCGCAATCTGCAAGGAATACTGTCATTACCTCCCGTAATCCCTTTTTGTGCTTTTGTAAGGAATCTTTGGACGATTCCTTACACGTATTTGCACATTAGAGCCAATGGGTGGGATGCAGCAAATGCTTGGGAAGTCTGGTCTGTGCATCACCAATCGCGCTATTGATCTGCATCTGTGTCAGAAAAAAGCAGCCGCGAAGATTACTTGCGGATAGATTGCAATCGCGAAGATCGCTGCCAAGGAAGCAGGCGCCCTGCAGGTCACAGCAGGAAAAATCCGCAGCGATAAGTGCTTTCATAGTGAAATCGGCATTTCTGAGCTTTCGCTTGGACAGCCGCTTGCCGATCAAATGGTCACTGTGGAAGTATTGACGAAGCTTTTTCTGTGCGATAGTCTGTTTTAACAGCTCGCTTGTCTGCTTATGCAGCTTCTCTGAATCACAGGTGAGCAGTTCCTGCCAGGGCTGAGCGCATACAGCCTGTATGGTTTGCAGGTGTTCATGAAGCTGTTTATGAAAGGAGATTGTTTCCTCCATCTGCACCGCCTCACACAAATACCATAGCATCTGGTGTAATGGAAAAAGCTTCAAATAAACAGCAAATAGATCTGCATCATGGGATACCCCTTTTTTAACTGCCGCCTGTCCTGCCCCGATACAATCATAGCCAAGACAGCCCTTCATGCCCTTCTGCTTCAGCGTGGCATGTATGCGGCAGCGATAGTCCTCACATAAATTGCGGCAGGCTACTCCGGCAGGCTTATCCTGTGGAAAGCCATCCAGCCTGGAAAAATAAAGCGCTCTGCAGCACAAGCCAACGCAGCTTGCACAATCAGCATACAAGGACAGCTGTTCTGGGGTCATCGTTTTGCTCCTGTATGCGGTGCACGCTCTAAAAATAGATGCAGAAGATAGCAGCAGATACTTGTGGTGATAAGAAGCCAGATTGGAAACTGAAGCAGTATGATATTCTGAAACAGCATCATGCAGACAACACTGGCAGCAAGGACAAACAGCCAGAGTAAAATTGCGTACTTCTGCACTGTCCTCTCATTTTTTTCAAAGCTGCTGCGGCAAATCCACAGCACAATACCAATAGCACATATCGCCAGAAGGAAATCCAGCAGCAGTGTAGATAAGGAAAGGGAATATGTGGCTTTGATATTAAGTTTTAAAAGCGCCTGTATCCCATCGCGGGATATGAACAGATTGATAACACCCAGCACAGCAAACAAAAGACAGGCGATATTCAAACGCTCCTGCAGCTTTTCGCGTCTGGAACGTGGGGGCAGTTCTGCAATGATGGTATCGCAGAATGCCTTATAGTCCTTTGGGAATACCTCTGTCAATGGCAGCTGCTTCTGCTGTGCATCCAGCAGCATCACAGTTAAATCATAGCGTACAGACTCCTGCTGCAGTTCACTGATGTTTGCTCCACGCAGATAACAGACGATATCCGTCATCAGCGACTGGTAGTCCTTGCACAGTGCCTCATCCAGCCGGTTATTTTCCTTACGCAGCTCATGCAGATTACGATTCATATACATATCCTCCTGTCAATGCAGCAACACTCTGCTGCAATTCCCTCCAATGCTTCAAAAATGCCTGTATCTCCCTGCGTCCGGCTTCGGTTATGGAATAGTATTTCCGATTTGGACCGAAGGATGATTTTCGCAGTTCACTGCAAATACATCCATTCTTTTCCAGCCGCAGCAGCAGTGGATATATGGTACCCTCTGAAATATCAGAAAAGCCATACGCCTGCAGCTTTTGAGAGATATCATACCCATAGGTATCCTCCTGTGCAATCACAATCAATATGCAGTTATCCAGGATTCCCTTCATCATTTGACTGGGAAGCATAGCATCACCTCTCACTATCTTGTTATACAAGTTACAGCTATATTGTAAAACAAGATAGTGAATTCGTCAATAGAAAACGGCAAGCTTCGCTAAAACACGAGAGTTTCCTTAATTTTGATACGTTATGAAAAGCTGTACAATGCTTTGTATGATAGCAGACAACGAATAGCAATTTTATACCGTATAGACGATTACCATGTGCCAGCTGGTTTATATATATAATTGGGACAAAAGGATATGCAACGTATAATGCTTTGCATCCTGTTCGGTACGATTCAGTATCCACGTTTAGGAAACGGATTCTGTTTTCTTACTTCATATGCAAGTGGACTCATAATCACTTCCTGTTTGGTACTCTTCAATATCCATATTCTGCAAATGGGTAAGAGCGTGGAGTATAGAACCTACTGTCTGGTATGTGAACAGGAAATATCCCTATAAATACAGCAAAAGGAGGCTGGCTGCTTTACCGTGGTTCTGATAGAAAATGAATTAGACTCTATGCTCTATTTCTACAGAATAAACATAGCCCAATAAAAGGCATACAGCCAAATAGCAGCGTACAGATCAAAGCTTGGAAATATCGATCAGCGAAGGATACTACCGTTTCGCTGGTAAACGCAAATCAAAGAAAAAAGAAAAGCTTTGATTTACTGAAAATGGCTGTTTTCTCATAAATATTTCTAGTATAATATAGAAAAGAAGAAAGAAGGAACCGGTATGAGCGCTTATATTGAATTTCAGAACGTGAAAAAAATATACAAAATGGGGGAAGTGGAAATACAGGCTCTCGCCGGTGTGGATTTCACGATAGATAAAGGGGAATTTGTTGTGATTGCCGGAGCCAGCGGTGCAGGAAAGAGTACTATTTTAAATATACTGGGCGGGATGGATTCCTCAACCAGCGGAAATATCTTTGTGGATGGAACCGAAATAAGCAAATTCAATGCAAAGCAGCTCACAACCTATCGGCGCTATGATATCGGCTTTGTATTTCAGTTTTATAATCTCGTACAAAATCTGACTGTTAAGGAAAACGTCGAACTGGCAACTCAGATTTGTAAGCACCCGCTGGATATCGATGAAACTATTGAAGCAGTTGGCTTGAAGGAGCGCGCCTCCAATTTTCCGGCACAGCTTTCCGGAGGGGAACAGCAGCGTGTGGCGATTGCGCGTGCACTTGCTAAAAATCCCAAGCTGCTGCTGTGTGATGAGCCAACGGGTGCGCTTGACTACAATACCGGCAAACAGATTTTGAAGCTTTTACAGGATACCTGCCGCCAGCGTGGCGTCAGTGTGGTTGTAATCACACACAATCTGGCGCTTACTGCGATGGGGGATAAGGTTATTAAGGTGCGCAATGGAAAAATTGACAGCATCACCATCAATGAACATCCTTTGCCTGTGGAAAGGATTGAATACTGACATGAAAAAGAAAGCTCTTCTGAAAGATACTCTGCGCGAAATTCGCAAATCCTTCGGACGCTTCTTTTCCATCTTTGCCATCGTCGGCATCGGTGTTGCTTTCTTTGCCGGGGTACGTGATAGTGTGCCGGTAATGAAAAATACTGCGGATACCTATTTCGATGACTATAATTTCATGGATTTGAAGATTATGTCCACCATCGGTATGACAAAGGAGGATGTATCCGCAATAAAGGCTGTGGATGGTGTAGCGGGTGTCTATGGCAGCTACAGCATGGATGTGCTGAATACGCATAATAACCAGCAGCGTGTATACAAGCTGTTATCCTATCCCATGCACGCAAAAGCATCTGATAAGAATTATATCAATCAAATGCGTCTGATCAAGGGGCGGCTTCCGCAGCATGAGGATGAATGTGTAATTGAGTATACGAATATCAAGGGGACAGATTCCAGAATCGGTGAAACCATCAGCTTTACGAGCGGAACGGATGAAAAGCTCAGTAAAAGCCTGAAACGCACCACCTATAAAATCGTCGGTGAAGTAACTATGCCGTATTATCTTTCCTATGAGAAGGGAAGCTCCTCCATTGGCAGCGGCAGTATTGATAATTATGCGGTTATTCCGGATACAAATTTTAAATCCTCATATTTTACAGAGGTTTATGTCACAATCGATAATGCCAAAAAAACGAATTCCTATGCGGATGCATATTTTGATATCATTGACCCCAAAAAGACAGCCATCACATCCTTAGGGGAGGAACGGGCACAGGCACGCTTTGATGATATTAGGAAGGAAGCACTCGCCAAGGTGGAGGCAGGTCGTAAGGAATATGAAAAGAATAAGACGAAATATGAAACAGAAATAAAAAATGCCAAACAAAAGCTGGAAAATGCAAGAGATGAGCTGTTGGTTGGACAGGCAACATTAAACGCTGAAAAAAGCAGTGCACAGCGAACGATACAGGAAAAGGAAGCAGAGCTGCAGCAAAGTGAGCAGACCCTGGTGCAGTTGAAAGCACAATACAACAGCGCAAAAAGCTATCTGGACACGCAGCAGAAAAAGCTGGAGGAAAATCTGCCGCAGCTGCAAAAGCAGATTGCTCAGGCAAAGGAACAGCTTTCTTCTCTGGATGCGGAAATTGCCAAGGTGGATGCACAGCTGCAGGAGCCGGGTCTTACAGAACTGGAGAAACAGCTGCTCCAGGAAAAGAAAACGACGTTGGAGGCATCCCGTCAGGTGGCAGAGCCTACCCTGCATATGCTGGAAACACAGATTTCAACCATGCAGGAAATGGTGAATATGGGACAAACACAGCTGACTGCATTGGAAGCACAAATCAATACAGCCCAGCAGCAGATTGAAACAGGGAAGCAGCAGCTTGCATCTGCCAGAGTTACAGCGGAAAAAGAAAGTGAAGCAGCTCAGAGTAAGATTACCAGCGGACAAAAGGAGATTGCTGTTGGGAAGCTGGAGCTGGAAAAGCAGGAAAAGGATGGCGCGGCCAAGCTGCAGGAGGCAAAGGAAAAGCTGGATCGTGCAGAAGAAGATATCAAGAGTATGGAAACACCAAAATGGTATGTGCTGGATCGCCACTCGCATTATTCCTATATGGATTATGGAAGTGCCGCAGACCGTATGGGCGCGATTGCGAAGGTGTTCCCGTTGTTTTTCTTCTTGGTTGCGGCGCTGGTATGTCTGACTACCATGACGCGGATGGTGGATGAGGAGCGTCAGGAAATCGGTACGCTGAAGGCACTTGGCTATTCCAAGCCAGATATTGCGATGAAGTTTGTGGCCTATGCGGCTATTGCCAGTATCATTGGCGGAGGCTTTGGTGCTGTCATCGGTATGATTGTATTTCCAACGGTGATATTCAATGCATGGGGGATTATGTATACGCTGCCAAGTGTTCAGCTGCAGCCGGATATAGGGCTTGCATCTCTTGCGATTGGTCTGGCTTCTCTGATTACCGTGGCGGCAGCTATTGCGGCATGCTATAAGGAGCTCGTGGAAACACCGGCCCTGCTGATGCGTCCGAAGGCTCCGAAAAACGGAAAGAAAATTTTACTGGAGCGAATACCATTTATATGGAAACGATTTAACTTCATACACAAGGTAACAGCTCGGAATATCTTCCGTTATAAAAAGCGCTTCTTTATGACGGTAATTGGAATCAGCGGCTGCAGTGCTTTGCTTGTTGCCGGGTTCGGTATCCAGGATTCTATTGGTGAAATCGCCACGAAGCAGTATGGCGATATCTTTAAATTCGATGTGACCATGTCATATAAAAGTGAGGATACACTGAGTCAGAAGGAGGATGACCTCAAGGAGCTGCAAAAGGATTCCCGTGTGAAATCAGCTACATCCATGGCTGTATATCACGGCTTCTATGCGGATGAGGGCGAGGATAAGGGAATTGATTTGTATGTGCCGCAGGATATCGAAGCATTCAGCACCTATGTATCCCTGCGTGAACGAGGCGCCGGTGATACGATTACCTTAAACAATGATGGTGCGATTATCACAGAGAAAATCGCAAAGGATAAAAATCTGAAGGTGGGCGATACGTTCGCTGTGGATAATGGTGACGGCGTGAAAAAGAATGTGAAGATTGCTGCTATCACAGAAAATTATGTAGGACATATTTTGTATATGACACCGTCTTATTATAAGAGTGTATATCACAAAACCCCGCAAAGTACCGGTATGTTTGCAATCTTAAAGGATAGTACGGAAAAGAGTGAACAGGCACTTGGCAATGCCTTTATGAAAAAGGATACCATTGATTCTGTATCCTTCTATTCGGGAATTGCAGCATCATTCCAGGATACGATATCATCGCTTTCCTTTATCGTTGTGGTTTTGATTATCTCGGCGGGCTTGCTTGCATTTGTTGTTCTTTATAATCTGACAAACGTGAATATCTCTGAGCGGCTTCGGGAAATTGCGACCATCAAGGTACTGGGCTTTTATGACAAAGAGGTGAGCGCTTATGTATATAGGGAAAACATATTTCTCACACTGATAGGGGCACTTGCCGGACTGCTGCTGGGAATTGGTTTGCATTCCCTGATTATGTCGCTGGCAGAACTGGATACGGTGATGTTTGGACGGAATATTGAAAAGCTGTCCTTCCTGTATTCTGTAGCGATTACAATGGTATTTGCCATTATTGTGAATCTTGTGATGTATCGCAAGCTGAAAAAAATACCGATGGTGGAATCTTTGAAATCGGTAGAATAGGACATATCATAAATTTAAAAAACATGGGACAAGGGTATGAAATGAATCCAAAACTTGGATAACCAAGCAAAAGAGGTTCACTTCCGTTACTGTTCCATGTTTTGTTATGGAACTATGGTGATAAAGGCGTGCTTTGCATCTATTACCGCATAAATAAACCTGTAAGGCGCTTGCATATAGAAAAGAATGCCTACGTGTAAAATTGCTTTATCTGAAAAAGGAAGGCTTCAGAGATGTATGGTTTTATCTCGACATTCGGGTATATGTGAATTGTGAATTTATATACAAGGTTTATCAATCCTTTTGTATTTCATATCTCGTCGCGTGCCTGAAAGTGAGAAAGAAACACATTCGATTCCTTCCTCTTTTACATTTTTTATGTCTTATATGCTATACCTGTATTCTGAAGTGATAAGCGTCTGTATAAAGTAACCTCTTTTCTATGCATGCAGTCGATATTTCCTCTGATGATATGCTTCAGTAGATATCTCAATGTGAATAGCCTTTATTTCTGTATCAGCAACGATTACAGAGCTTGCCATTGCCGGCTTCTTTTTCATACGTGTAAAACAGAATGACACTGTTTTTATTTTATCTCATGCTTCTAAAGTCATGGATATTTTACCTCTCTTATAGTAAAATAAAAGGACGAATGTTTTTGGAGGTGGGCTGACATGTCCTTATTTGAAAAAATGGATCCCTCCTTCTTTACCATACTGGTATCGAAGAACCGGGATATTTATGTTGATCTGCTTCTGCAGATTCATACGTGTATTTACCGTAATCAGACCATGAGCATGGAGCGCGCCCTGCTTCAGGATTTACTGGAGGATTATGTACAGGATCGAAAATATGAAATCGACTTCCGGGAGGAAGCAGAATACAGTGATATAGAAAAAGAGCTTCGTCAGGAAAAGGATGTGTATGGACGCGATATACAGTTTCTATTGCGGCTGTTTGAAAAGCATACGTGGATTCATGTTGATCTGCATATGGACACAATGAAAAAAATGGTATCCCTGCCATATCATAGCCGTGTGTTTATTTCCTTTGTGAATGATATTATCAAGGAACGAGAACAGATTGGTTATCTGATTCGTATTCATGCTTCCCTGAAGGATATGGAAGACCCTGTGAAAATAGAGGATAGCTACCAGCATATCCGTAATGCCTATGCGGATTTCAAGGAGCTGATTCTGACACTGGAACAGACGAATGCAAGAATACGGGACTATTATGCAATTCAGGTGAAAAAGGCATCCACCAGAATTTATCATGATTTTTTTGATGTATACTATGGGGATATTGTAGAGGGTTATGTGTTTCCCACACTTGTCGAGGATAGCCTGAAGCGATTCAAGAATCCTGTCGCAACCATATTGGAAGCCCTGCTACAGGAAGAAGCTCTGAAAGAGAAAATCGTTGACAGTGCTGTTAGTCATTACCGTGTATCCAGTCGGGATACAGCCAGAAAGCATATAGAGGATATGCTGTATTCCATGTATAACGATCTCTACATTGTGGAAACCCTGACAACACAGCTGGTAGACAGCGATGCAGGCTACCGTCGTCTCGCAAAACAGAAAATCATGTATCTGTGCAATAGTGATCAGGGATTAAAGGGAAAGCTTGTGGAGCTGCTGCATCATATGAAAGAAGAACCGCAGAAAATGTGTGATCTCGTTAGTGAAACAATCAATGCTCAGCAGACGCGTTATATGGAACGTGATGAGGTGTATACCTTTCATCGGCGCACGCGCAGGGATGAGCGCGAGGTCATGACCTTTGCCTTTGAGGAGGGGACGCAGAATCAGGAGGAGCTTGAAAAACGCATTGGCTTTGACCGCTATTCCCGTTTTACCAGAGAAAGCATCTCCGCCTATTATGCGGAAAAGCTGAAGGGAGAAGCTTACGGTAAGCTGAAGGATATCGGTGTCAGAGATATGGATGACTATATCCGCTCCATTCTGGTCTATGTGTATGGACGTGATCGGAAGATGGATGTACATGCGACGCTGCTGCCCAATCATGAGGAGGGCATTACAGAGGGGAATTTTCAATATCCCAATCTGTTGATTAAAAGGAAGGAAACAAAATGAAAGTAGAACAACTGGATTTGAAGGATCGGGAGGAATTTGCCCGGATCGTGAATATACTTCTCGCAGAAAATTGTATCTATCAGTATGCGAAAATCAAGCAGTTTGAAAAGAAGGAGCGAAATGCAGATTATGTATTTATCAATGATCACTGGGACTGCTTTGAAGAATATCTGCGCTTTGCGGGATGGCTGCTATATAAGGAACGATCTTCCTATATGGGAATGATTTATCTTGTCAATGAACGTGAGGACTGCGCTTGCCGTTACCGTTTGACAAAGCTGGAAACACAGCTGCTGCTCATACTTCGCAATTATTATGAAGAGAAAATGCTGGAGCTGGATGCATCATTGACGATTCGTATTTCAGTCAATGAGCTGTTGCGGCTTTTGGTGGATGTATTTGCCATGGTAAATGCCAGACCGCCTATGCAGCAGGTGCATGCGGCATTGCAATCTTTGCAGAGACTGAATATTATTCAGAAATATGCACAGGGAGAGGAAGACCTGATCTGGGTGTTACCTTATATCACCTGTGTTCTGACACCAAAGCGGGTGGAGGAAATACTGATGAAGATACGAAATGAGGAAGGAGAGGAAGACGATGAAGCTGAAGCGGATGCTGCTGATCAACTGGCTGTATTACGAGAAAACGATTCTGAGCTTTGAGGATATCGTCTTTCTGAGCGGGAAAACCGGAGAGGGGAAGTCTGCCTTAATTGACGCCATGCAGCTGGTAATACTGGGGCGTACGGATAATTCCATTTTCAATAAGTCAGCAAATGATAAAACCACCAGGGATCTGATGGGTTATTTAAAAGGAAAATATAAAGATGGTACCTTTAAACGCGATAAAGGAATGTTCAGCTCGCATTTGTGTATGGAATTTGAGGATGAAAAGCAGAATGTATATTGCTTTGGTATCGTGTTTGATGTTAGCGGGCCAACGCGAGGAGAGCTGGAGCACCGCTATTACATGATGAATCAGCCGATTCCCGAGCATTGCTTTATGGATGGGGGAACCGTGTTTGATATCCGGCGTATGAGAAAGCTGCTGGACAGCTTTCAGGATCGCAGCTGCCGTATGTTTACGACACATCTGGATTATAAAAACTATTTCCGTCAGCGGATGCTGATAAAGGATCAGCGTTTCTTTGATGTATTCAAGATGGCAGTAGCCTATACTCCGATGATGAATATCTCGGAATTTATTGTAAAGAATGTCTGTCAGGAGGAGGAAGACCTGAACCTGGAGGAAATGCAGGAGGAAATTAAGGATTACCGGCAGATGAAGGAACAACTGGAAACCGTTCGGCAAAAAAAGGAACAGCTATCCCTAATTCATGAGCAGTATACGGATATTTGCAGGGAACAGGAGCGTTTGGATACGCTGCGTATCGAGCAGGAGGCTGCAAAATATCACGGTATGGTTTTGGAGCATAAGGAAGCAGCTGCACAGTATGAAGCCTATACCAGGGGATATCAGAAGCTGATGCAGCAATCAAAGGAAACCGAGGAGCAGCGAAAGCTTGTTGAGAAGGATATGGAAGAACTGCGGGATGCCCGTAAGGATAATGAAGCAGATATTCTGGAGCAAAAGATACAGCATTATGTGGAGCAGCAAAATCTTTTGAAAACGGATACGGCGGCTGTTCAGCAGCAGCTGATACGGAAGGGGGAAGTTCTGGAAGAACAGCTGGAGCAGCTGGAGGAAATCGAAGATTATGAGGCATTACAGCTGGAAGCCTTTGATTTATCCGCCAAGAAGCTGGCCGTAAGAAAATCCATCCATGCGGCACAGCAGCTGTCAGCTTTTGATCTGGAAGCCTATCTTGAGCTGCAAACACAAATGCAGGAAATTGAGGAGCAGATAGCCTCTGTTCGCGGAAGTCTGCACAATACGCTGCAGGAAAAGAGGGAGGAGCTTGCCGCACTTCGCGCAAGTCGGCAGGAGCTGGAGGCAGGAAGAAAGACCTATCCCCAAAAGCTTCTTCTATTAAAGCAGGAGTTAACAAAGCGGCTGGCACAGCAGGTTGGCAGACCTGTGGAGGTATGCATACTTGCGGATTTGTTCCGTATTGAGGATGAAAGCTGGAGAAATGCAATTGAAGGCTATATCCATAACCAGAAGCTGAATCTGGTGGTGGAAGCAGAGTATTTTATGGATGCCTACCGTATTTATCGTGCGATCAAAGAAGAAAAAAACATACATACCTATTCCATTGTGGATATCGCCAAAGCAAAGCCAGGAAAACGCCCGGATGCGAAAACGCTGTATGACTGTGTTCATGTTGAGCGAAAGGATGTAGCGCCCTATGTGGAGTATCTGCTGGGCAGGGTTGTCTGCTGTGAGGAAGAAGACACATTGCGAAGCTATCCGGTAAGCATTACCAGTGATTGTATGCTGTACAGCGGATATGCGGTATCCCATATGAATCCGGCATTGTATCAGGTACCATTCATCGGCTCGGATTCCATTGAAAAGCAGCTGCAGGAAACGATACTGCAGATTCAGAAAAGTGCAGCGTCATGCAAAAAGCTGGAAGCAATCACACAGATATTACAGGCCGTGCACCTGCAGCAGATCATCAGTGATGACTTCATCCGTCAGTTAAAGGACGGCTTACACAAGGCAAAGGATGTGGAAGCACTGGAGCACAAAATTAAAGAGCTGCGTGCTGCGCAGACACCGGAATCCTTGCAGGAGCTGCTGGTGCTGGATCAAAAGATTGAGGAAGCAAAGAAAAAGAAGAATGAGCTTTACATGCTGCAGGTGGAGCAGGGAAGCCGCCGCCACAGGCTGGAGGACGACATGAAGCTATGCAATTCCCGCATACAGGAGCTACAGCAGCGTCTTCAGGAAGCAAAGAAACCGGAAAATGGCATACCGAATTCGATTGCGGCCGTCACGGCAGTGGATGCCATACGCAGAAAGCAGAAGCAGCTGGAGGAAGCACTGCGTGAGTTGAATAATCATATGGAACTGTCCAAGGTGGAACTGATTACGAAAAAAACACATTACAACGATACCTTCCGCATTGCGTTGAATCCAAATTTTATGTGCGATGATTATGAGCGGGAGTATGAAAAGCATTCTGAAAATGTAGTAGAGGCATATATTGATAAATGTGCGCTTGCTGAGCAGAAGGCCTATGAATGCTTTCAGAATAACTTCTTCAGTGCCATTAACAGTAAGATTGAAAATGTACGGACACAGATTGACCGCCTGAACCGTTCCATCAGAAAGCATAAATTCGGACGCTCCAGCTATGAGTTCGTATGTACCTGTAATGAGGATTACCGGGAGTATTACAATCTGATTACCAATAAGGAGCTAAACGGTCACAATCTGTTAAATACAAAGGTATATGAGGAAAATGAAGAGCTCATTCATGAATTGTTTGATAAAATTTCCTCTCTTTCTTCCATGGAGGATCCGAAGAAATATCAGGAGCTGCAAAAAGAGGTACAGATGCTTTCACGCTTCACCACATATCTGAAGTTTGATATTCTGGATAATGGAAATTCGCTGCGTGCAACGATTGGCTCCAGCTCCGGCGGAGAAACACAGACTCCGTTTTATGTCGCTGTGCTTGTTTCTTTATTCAGTGTATATGATGCAGGAAATGACGGATTGCAGCTGGCAATTTTCGATGAGGCCTTTGACAAGATGGATAATGAGCGTATAGAGGAGTGCATCTATCTGTTGAAATCACTTGGCTTTCAGGCAATCATCGTAACGCCTACAGATAAGATATCCAATCTGAGCAAGGTTGCGGATGCGACACTGATTGCGACTACGGATGAGAAAAACGGACAGCGTGTTTCCTCGGTTCAAAGATGGAGTCAGAAGGAAACCATAGCTGCCTAAGGGCTTATGAGAGAACTACAGAATATGCTTATTTTTGCAGTATGTATGCAAATCCCTTAGCCGTTAATAGCTTGGGGTATGATTTTTGCTATTTTGCTATATATAAACGATTTTCTTATCTATGACAAGGTTACGATAGGACATGATAATTGCTGAAAGGTCTTCTGTATCTGCCGTTTTCCTATTTTGCTTAGACAGGGAATCTAGCGGATATATTGCCTCTGATATAGCATAGCTCCAATCTTACTGTATTCAGTTGACAGACAGTATCATAAACTATCCACCAAGATGGAGGAATGAACTTTCCTCTTTTCTTTTTGTCCATTATCCTATACAATGGAAGCAGAAGGTACTTATGTATAGCGGTTAGATAGCGGATGTTGCGCGATAGCGAAAAATATTCGGTACTGGCGATTTCGGTATGAAAGCAAAAGAGCTCTGCTTCCTGTATATTTAAAAAGCAGTTTTAGCTGAACGGATATTTCACCGGTGCTACAGAGCCTTTGATTTCCATCAGCACTTTCCTTCAGAAAACAAATAACTGTTATCATATGAATATCATGAGTGCAATTCAAAAACATACAGGATTGTGCAGGTTTACATTAGTTTTATCAGTAACAGAGAATGAGTGTGTCTCATCAGGAGGTAACCATATGTATCATCAAGAATATGATAATGTCTGCTGTCCCAAATGCGGTAGTAGAAATCTGAGAATTATTGAAGAACGCAGTAATGAAAGCTATGATTTGCCAAGCGGCATTCTGGGGGCAATTTGTTTTGGCCCGATCGGTATGCTTTGCGGATTGTGCTGTGCTGATGGGGAACGGCGAAGAACCATCTGTATATGTAATGACTGCGGTGCCAGATTTAACCGATGAAGGCACAGCGAATTTGGCTTTTTTTGATGCATCTGTTTTCTCATTCCTGCCATCAAAAGGTGGAGCGCAGCTTTTTTGTGCATGGCTACCAGTGTCCGGTCTGTGCCAGATGCTGCGGGGTATACCTCGGTTATGCCATCGGTATTTTCATGTGGGTTTGTTCCATAACATTACCCTTGTACATTTATGGAGGCTTCCTGCTGCTAATGCTTGCGGACTGGGGCCTGCAGGCGGCAGAAATACGGCCATCGACAAATTGCAGGAGGTTGCTTACAGGGACGCTTTGTGGTATCGCATTCCTTGGTTTATTTCGTGCCTGTATCATGACGGTGCTTAAATAACAGCAGCCATTTGAATTCAAGGAAGCATCATCGTCTATAGGAAAAGGAGTACGGTTATGATAAATGAAAAAAATGATCTGCGTACAAAAAAACGTTCAGATTTTCGCCTGATGCTGGGAGGCTGGTATTATACATGGCGCAGATATATATCCTGGTATACCTCTGACAGAACGTTTGCCTTGAAATGTGAAAAGGAAACGTATCCCATTGTCTGTTTTTCCCATAAGAGTCTGCTGAAACGGAATCTTACAAAAGAGGAAGAAGTATATCAGGAAAATAAAGTAGTGAATCTGCGTCTGGCAGTGAAGCAGCTGGACAAGGTAATCATAAATCCTAAGGAGACATTGAGCTATTGGAAAATAATAGGGAAGCCGTCAGCGGCAAAAGGATATAAAAAGGGTATGATGCTGAAGGATGGTACGATTGTATACGGCATTGGCGGAGGCTTGTGTCAGTTGTCAAATCTATTGTTCTGGATCACGCTGCATACACCGCTGGAGATTGTCGAACGGCATCGCCACGGTTATGATGTGTTTCCGGACGCTAACCGGACACAGCCCTTTGGAAGCGGTGCTACCTGCTTTTATCCCTATGGCGATTTGATGATCTACAATCCGAGTGAGCAGCCCTTTCAGCTATGTCTGCATGTGGGAGAAACATATTTGCACGGAGAATGGAGAATGCTTAATCCGTTAAAGGTGCATTATGAAGTCATTGAGCGTAATCATGAAATACGCAGGGAATGGTGGGGTGGCTACAGCCGACATAACCAGCTCTATCGGCTCACACTGTCTGAGGAAGGAACGCTGCTGGAGGAAATTATGGTAGCTGAGAATCATGCCATGATGATGTATCAGCCGTTACTGGATAGTCAGTGATACGCAGCAGCTGTATTTGTATAATGCGTAGGGAAATCGTGGACACCTATGCTGAAATTACTGTTTTATGAGAGGAGGACGCTTCGTGCATAATTTTTTTAATAGATTGACATGTGATGGAAAAAATAGCGCTTTACCTTCGGAGGCTAATTACTTTGAAAAGCTGATTGGAAGCTGGAGCATTGAGTATATCGACTGTAAAACATTAAAGGTGCTGAAAGGGGAATGGCATTTCTCCTGGATTTTAGATGGAATGGCTATTCAAGATGTAATTCTATTACCTGGTTATGAATATGGAACTACGCTTCGTATCTATAATCCGGCTACCAATGCCTGGGATATCGCCTATGGCTATACGGGGAAAATAATGCGGTTTGAAGCCAACAAGGTTGATAATAAAATCGTCCTTACCAATACAGAGGATGAAAGAAGAAAATGGGTGTTTGTTGAAATTGCGGATCAAAGCTTTCACTGGCAGGATGTTATGGTACAGGATGATGGCAGCTGGCAGGTCAATTATGATTTGCATGCCCGTCGAATCTGATATACTTCAGTAAATTTCAGGCAGGCTGTGAGACAAGCCGGATGTGAAGACTGATTCAGCCAGAGCAGGAGGTAGATAAGGGATGGAATATGCATTCGCGGAGCGTATATACAGACAGGGAAATCGTTATTTTATCAGAATTCCTTTCAATGTATATGAGAAATGCAATAAAAAAGGAGTTATTCCTGTAAGGGTTATGCTGGAGGAAGCTATGTTTGAATGCAGGCTGATTCCAAAAGGGAGCGGCTTTTATGTGATTCCTGTTTCAAAGGCTGTCGCACATAGCATTACCTGTGACCGCGACATAAATGTTTCCTTTGAAATAATACCTGAGCTAACACGAATCAATCATGACAGTCCCTATACAATAGAAAATCCTATACGCAAAATTGACCATATAGAAAGGGTTACGTATTCCAAAACAGGATATTGTGGACAATGCTGTATCGCTATGCTTACAGGACTGCCTGTGGAAGAGGTCATAGCTTTTATGCAGGCAAAGGCATGGCAATGCTCCTTTTCCAAGGTGATAGAGGCATTGAATTATTTTGGTATTGCGCATGAGGATAAGCTTACATATACGAATAAAACGGCATTTGTATTACCAAAGTGCTGCATTGTTACAGTACGGGGGAAGGAAAGAAACCATTTTGCTTTATATTATAAGGGAACGTTTTATGACACGATGCAGATTGATTTTGAGGATATTATCGGCTATTTGAAAATCGAAGCTGTGTAATATCATGTTATCTGGTAAGATATATCTATATTCATAATCAGAAAAGAGGGTTCATATGGTTACGTATATGTATATAGGAATGCTTGAGAAAAGCTGGAGCTATCACAGACCAATAAAAAGGTAGTTATGGGGCATGTGAATCCCATAAGATGGCTAAACATTGATGAAATATTAGAAATCTGCGGTGTACGTTAAGGGAATCCAGGAATGGCAGGGATGTATACTCTGAAAACAAATAATTGCGAAGAAGCGAAAGTGCATTGTGAACAGGAACCACTAATTGTTGGCGGTTATGTCAAGTATAAATTGATACCCTTACAGATAGCGAATCGAGAGAATAAGTATCTTCTGGGATGATTCGTGCAGGATTAAGCGTGAGGAAGCATGTTGATTTTGTACAAAGTTATTATCATAAAAGCACCTATACGAACATGGAGATTGAAAGATTAAGGGATTTAAAAGCTATTGGATATAGGTCAATGGGTGTTAAAATCTCTTTTTTGTTATACGCAAAAGTGAGTGAGAGCCT
The DNA here is from genome assembly GCA_017161075.1 of Erysipelotrichaceae bacterium 66202529. Taxonomy (NCBI): domain Bacteria; kingdom Bacillati; phylum Bacillota; class Erysipelotrichia; order Erysipelotrichales; family Erysipelotrichaceae; species Erysipelotrichaceae bacterium 66202529. The sequence goes on from CP046174.1 coordinate 770,956, forward strand.
TATGACGATTATTTTTTTTAATTACTTTGCAGTATTTATGCCTGTATACCATATAGTAATCTGAAATCCTTTCATGGCAGAAAAGGAATGGTATCAGTATCCTAATGACAAGGAAACGGATGCTTAACGAATGGAACGTGAAACGGAAATGCTTTAGTATTACAATTATGAAAGGTGAATGTAAGGGACATCCATGGCACAGAGCTGATGATTTTTTTATAATTTCATTAGAGATGAGGTGCTGGTATGAAATTTTCAAAACTTGCTTTTCGCAATGTGAAGAAAAGCTATAAGGATTACTTTGTTTATTTTATGACTCTGATGTTTTCTGTATGTTTGTTTTATACGTTTAATTCGTTTTCTGCACAGGAACAGATTTTAAATCTGAATGCGTCACAATCGACGGTGCTGCAGACAGTGGGGCAATTTATGAATGTATTGTCTGTGTTTGTAGCTATTGTTCTGGCTTTTCTGATTTTATATGCCAATAACTTTTTAATTCGCAGAAGGAAGCAGGAATTTGGTGTATATATGCTGTTGGGGATGCCAAAGCGGGATATATCGAAAATTCTGGTTTATGAAACAATGGCAGTCGGTGTGCTTTCTCTGCTGAGCGGGCTTTTGTTGGGGATTCTCTGCTCCTGGCTGCTGGGACTTTTCAGTGCCGGTATGCTGCAGGTTGCTGTAAGCTTTCACTTTATTTTTTCGTTATCGAGTGCAGTATCCACAATCGTGTCATTCACCGTGATCTTCATAGTTATTATGCTGCTGAATACCAGAGTCATTGCAAAGGTAAAGCTGATTGATCTCCTCCAGGCAAAGAAAAAGATGGAAACAACAAGAATGCGCAGCTCGTGGATTTCAGTTCTTGTTCTTCTGCTTTCTCTTATACTCCTTGGTACTGCTTACTACATGGCGACCGCTTCATTACAGATGTTTGCTGTTATGCTGCTTCCGATATTGTTGATCGGAGGGATTGGGACAATATTGTTTTTTGTGTCCTTATCCGGCTTTCTTATTCAATTTATCCGTCTTAGTAAACGAACCTATTACCGTGATTTGCACATGGTCGTACTGCGGCAAATCAATGCAAAGATCAGCTCTGCGAGTACAGCGATGGGGATTGTGTGTCTGATGCTTCTGCTGGCTATCGGTGCTCTCTCCTGCGGCTTCTCCCTGCATCATACACTGCTGGAAAGTGTAGAACAGACAACACCGTATATGTATACATACATGCAGGATGAGGTAATCAGTGAACAGGATATGATGCGGCTTCTCATGGTTAACAATAGCAAAGAATGGAATCAGGTAAATGTATATGGTGATAAGACTACATTGAAATCGGTTCTTCCTCTCATGCAGGGGGCAGATAAGGATACACTGTATCAGGATGCAGCTTTGGATTATGTATCCTTGAGCGATTATAATAAAGCTATGGCAGCACAGGGAAAGAAACGTGTTTCCTTAGCAGAGGATGAAGCATTTTTCATAAGTGGAAGAAAGGATATTCTGGATGCTTTTACAGCATCCTCTCAACAGCATAAAGCAGTAACCGTTTTTGATGATAAGCTGACGCTCACGGATAAGAAAAACGAAGTGAGTATGCTGAGTACAGGGTATATGCCGGATATCATGCTGGCGGTTGTTGTTCCGGACGCAGTACTACAGGGACAAAGGCCCGTCCGTACCTACTGGAATATCAATCTTTCTCAGGAAAAACAAATAAGCAGGTACAATGAGACCGTGAAGCAGAATCTTGAAGAGTATGCAAGGCAGTCTGCGATTGCGGGATATCATTATTCCGGAGTTACCCGTGATGAGGTGAAGGAAAGCTCTCTTGGCTCCGGAATGCTGTTTATATATATCGGATTATATCTGGGAATTGTATTTTTGGTATCCAGTGCGGCAGTTCTTGCTTTACAGCAGCTGAGTAATGCGGATGACAATAAGACTACCTATGATATTCTGCGTAAAATAGGTACACCGCAGCGAATGATTAACCGTTCCATATGCGGACAGATTGCCATATATTTTATGCTTCCGTTAAGTCTTGCTGTTGTTCATGCGATGGTGGGAGTTCCCGTGGTATCCAATGCATTCTCCTTCTTGTTTGGACTTCAGGATATGTGGAAAACCAATCTGATGACAGGGGGAATTGTTCTGCTGATCTACGGCTCTTATTTTGTGATTACATATTACGGATATCGTGCGGCTGTACAAAATCCCGCTGGTAAGCAGAGTAAACCTCAGAAATAAAGGACAGAGAAGCGCAGGTTATATGTATAAAAAGGGCGTGGAGGGCATTTGAAAAAAAGGTGAAAAGAAGAGTGGATATCTAATCAATTTGCTGTCATGCATACATGCATGCTCACAGACCGTTTATTTACATCATATACATGGAATGCTGATAATTTCTGTTTTTATATAAATATCCGCTGATTTATTTCTATTACAATGTATACGTAAGAGCGAATATACAAACTGTATGATATGAATCATTTTATAACAACTTGTATTTTACCAGGATGCTGTTGCTGTAGACAAGATTGAAGTGAACCCAATTATTTGGACAACCAAATGAAAGGGGTTCATTTCAGATTGCAGAAAAAGAGCATCCTTTTTTTTGTGCCTTATTCACATGCTTTTTGATAATCGAAGGGAAGATAAGCCTGTTTGTCAACTACTCTGAAATATATTGGGGTATATAGGAACAAAAGCGCTGAGGTCAGCATGAAAAACATATAGTGAAAAGAGCATATTCTGAATGTAAAGCCTTATATAAAAAGAGCAGCTCTGATGAAAAGTCGTATATAAAGGATATCAGCTAGACTTACAATAATATGCAAATAGGGTGAATACAAAAGAGCTGTTGGTTTTGTTAACATACCTACAAATGAAATGAGGGTGATAATGTCAATGAAAGCAGCTTGTATGACAATAGCGTAAAGGAGGAGCTTTTCTTGCGCATTATTTTGGTATGTGCATATAAATCATCATGGTTATTGGACTATGCACAGCGTATACCTGTTGATAGGGGCTAAAGAGCAGAGACTGGCATTGACAGAATTGCATGGAAGCAGTATATTTAGTATGCTAATAATTAGGTTGCTAATAATGGAGGTGGCAGTATGAAAACAGCATTTCACTTTATGATGTTTAAAACATTTCATGCACAGAGAAACCGGATTCGCCAGAATATGCAGGAATTTGGTTTATCTCCTGGTCAGCCAAAGGTCTTACGGTATGTGGCAGCAAACAAGAATTGTATGCTGAAGGATATCGCGGCAGCCTGTGATGTGGAATGTGCGACAGTGTCCCGTATACTTAATAATCTGGAGGAGCAAAAAATGCTGAAGCGCCATGTTGTGGAGACCAATAAGCGCGCGCTTTCCATGCAGATTCTTCCTAAGGGAGAACAGGCGCTGACGGCCTGGGAAACACATTGCCATCAGGTCGAGGAGGAGTCTCTGCAGGGCTTCAGCGAAGAAGAAAAAGAGCAGTTCCGGGAATATCTGGGAAGAATGTATCATAATCTGACTGGTAAAACACTGGAATAAAATAGCAAGGAGGAAAAACAGATGTTAAAACGAATGTGGCCCTATATGAGCCGATATAAAAAATATCTGGCAATCAGTTGTCTTTGTGTTGTTGCGGAGACTGTCTTTGAGCTGATTATACCGATTATTATGGCGGATATCATCGATGTCGGCGTGGCAAATGCAGATAAAAATTACATTCTGATCAAGGGAGCGCAGATGATTATCTGTGCCCTGCTTGCGCTGGTATTGGGAATCTTATATGCGCGTTATGCCGCAACTGCAGGACAGGGCTTTGGTGCAGAGCTGCGCAAGGATGAATTTGCGAAGGTGCAGAGCTTTTCCTTTGCGAATACGGATCACTTTTCCACATCCTCACTGATTACCAGACTGACAAGTGATGTGACCATATTGCAGACAGCAATCAGCAATGGCGTCCGCCCAATTGTCCGCTCACCTGTAATGCTGCTTACTGCACTTTTTCTGACCTTTACCATCAATGCTCAGCTCGCCATCGTATTTCTGATAGCTATTCCGATTCTGGGCATCTCTTTGTTTATCATTGTGCATAAAGTCGGCCCGCTGTATCGTTTAATGCAGGCATCCATTGATAAGGTGAATACCATTGTACAGGAAAATCTGAATGCTATCCGGGTTGTGAAATCGTATGTGCGCGGCAGCTATGAGGAGGAGAAGTTTGAGAAGGTCAATAACAGTCTGCGTTCAGCAAGTGAGCATGCATTTCGCACCTCTGTATGGAATTTACCTCTGTTCCAGCTGGTTATGTATACGACAGTTGTATGTATTATCTGGTTTGGCGGTAACATGATTTTTGCAGGAACGATGAAGGTTGGGGAGCTGACCGGATTTTTAAGCTATGTATTACAGATTTTAAACTCCCTGATGATGATCAGTAACGTATTTCTGATGCTGACAAGATCGATTGCCAGTGGGGAGCGTATCCTTGAGGTTTTGGATGAGGAAGTGGATATTCGTGATCTTCCCCAGGCAGCTGCGGCAGTACAGGGTGGAGAAATAGATTTTGACCATGTGTATTTTAAATATAAGGAGGATGCCGAGGAATATGTATTAAGTGATATCACACTGCATATAGACAGGGGGAGTACGGTTGGCATCCTGGGAGGAACTGGCTCTGCAAAGACAACCCTGGTTCAGCTGATACCAAGACTCTATGATGTCAGTGATGGAGAAATCAGGATTGATGGGCGAAGTGTAAAGGAATACCCCGTAGAACATCTGCGCGATGCTGTAGGCATGGTACTTCAGAAAAACACACTGTTTAGTGGAACGATTCGTGATAATTTGTTGTGGGGAGATGAAAATGCGAGCGATGAGGATATTGCGTGGGCATGTCATATTGCCTGCGTAGACGAGTTTATTAAAAGCTTTCCAAAGGGGTATGATACAGATCTTGGACAGGGTGGTGTCAATGTTTCCGGTGGGCAAAAGCAGCGGCTGTGTATTGCCAGAGCATTGCTGAAGCGACCAAAGGTTTTAATTTTTGATGATTCCACAAGTGCGGTGGATACGGCGACGGAGGCCAGTATCCGGGAAGGTCTTGCTTCCTTAAAGGATACGACGAAAATCATTATTGCACAGCGTGTTACCTCTGTTCAGCATGCTGATCAAATCATTATTCTGGATGATGGAAGAATTCATGCGATTGGTACCCATGAGAGTCTGCTGGAACAGGATCCAATCTATCAGGATATTTATTACTCACAACAGGAAGGAGCTGGTCTATAATGGCAAGGCAGATCACAGGCAAAAAGCCGAAGAATATGAAAAAAACAATACGGACTTTTCTTCGTTATCTGGGTAATCATACATTTGCTCTGTTGTTTGTCGGTGTGCTGGTAATTGTTAGTGCAGGTGCAAATCTGTATGGAACCTATCTATTGAATCCTATCATAGATAACTATATACTTCCACATGATTATGACGGTCTGGCAGCAGCTATTTTGTTTATGGCACTCATGTATGCAGGTGGTGTAGTGTGTACAGCAATATATAAGCAGCTGATGACACATACAGCACAAAGCATTGTTAAAGAAATTCGGGAGGATCTGTTTTCCAAAATGCAGAAGCTGCCGCTTCGTTTCTTTGATTCGAATACGCATGGGGATGTCATGAGCCATTTTACAAATGATTTAGATACGGTACAGGATGCATTGAATAACTGCTTTGATAATCTGATTCAAAGCTTTGTAATGATAACAGGAACGTTGCTTGCTATTTTTATTCTGAATTGGAAGCTGTCACTGATTGTCATGGTCTTTATGGTGATCATGTATCTGATGATTCAGTATTTCAGTAAGAAGAGCAAATATTATTTTTCTCATCAGCAGGCTGCGATGGGAAAGCTGAACGGCTTTATTGAAGAAATGGTAGATGGTGTAAAGGTAGTTAAGGTATTCAATCATGAGAAACAGAACTACGAGGAGTTTGAGCGCCGAAATGAGCGACTGCGCGAGGCGAGCACGGAGGCGTTAACGTATTCGGGAAGAACTATTCCAACGGTTGTCAGTATTTCATATTTCAATTATGCGATCGTTGCATGTATCGGCGGCTTCTTTGCGATAGGTGGGGAAATCGGGCTGGGGGCTTTAGCCTCTTATCTTGTATATGTGCGGCAGACCGCTATGCCAATCAATCAGTTTACGCAGCAGCTGAATTTTATTTTGGCTGCCATGGCTGGTGCAGAGCGTATTTTCGATATGATGGAGGAATGTGAGGAAGTGGATGAGGGACATGTAACGCTGACGCGTATCCGTAAACATGAGGATGGTAGCCTTCATGAATGTCAGGAATATACCGGACACTGGGCTTGGCGGCATCCGCATGAGGATGGCAGTGTGGATCTGGTTGAGCTGTGTGGGGATGTGCGTTTTCATGATGTGATTTTTGGTTATGATCCAGGCGTTCCTGTTTTAAAGGGTATCAATTTGTATGCGAAGCCCGGTCAGAAAATCGCATTTGTAGGCAGTACCGGTGCCGGTAAAACAACGATTACCAATCTGATCAATCGCTTTTATGATATAGAAAGCGGCAGTATCACGTATGATGGTATTGATGTAAAGCTGATTCGTAAGGATGATTTACGCCGCTCTATTTCCATTGTATTGCAGGATACTCATTTATTTACCGGAACGATCGCAGATAATATACGTTATGGTAATCTGCATGCGGATATGGATGATGTAATTCAGGCTGCCAAGCTGGCGAACGCACATAGCTTTATCAAGCGGCTTCCAAAGGGGTATGATACCATGCTAAGTGGCGATGGAGCCAATCTTTCACAGGGACAGCGACAGCTGCTGGCCATTGCTCGGGCTGCTATTGCCAATCCTCCTGTATTGATTTTGGATGAGGCTACAAGCTCGATTGATACACGTACGGAAAAGCTGATTGAGAAGGGGATGGATCGTCTGATGGAAAACCGGACAGTCTTCGTTATAGCACACCGGCTATCTACTGTGCGTAATTCCAATGCGATTATGGTTCTGGATCATGGAGAAATCATTGAGCGTGGAAGTCATGATGAGCTGCTTGCAGATAAAGGAAGATATTATCAGCTTTATACGGGTCAGTTTGAATTGGATTAACGCAAAGGAAAAGCAAATAAAGTGACAGGTATCTCATGAAGGAGTGGGATACCTTATTTATTAGAAGTAAATAGTTATAAAAACTAGATTGACTAATTATGGTGATTATATTATACTGTAAGTGTAATATGAGAATTTAGTTTCGTTCTTTAGAAACAGGAGGTTGTCTAATGAATAAAGAAAAAATTGCTGTCCTCGTCGATACCTGCTGCGATGTTCCTCAGACATTTGTTGAGCAGTACCATATGTATGTTATACCGTTAAAGGTTATTTATAAGGATGCTGAGTATCTGGATGGCGTGGATATTACACCGGAGCAGGTATATCAGGGACTTGAAAAAGAGGTGCCAAAGACATCGCTGCCTAATGGTGAGCAAATCAATCAGATATTTGATCAAATACGCACTGACGGGTATGAAAAGGTAATTGCAATTACCTTATCAAGTGGCCTCAGCGGAACAAATAATATGATTCATCTGATTGCGGATCAGATACCGGATTTGGATGTCTTTATTATGGATACAAAGAATATCTCGATTGGTGGTGGTTTTCATGCAATACAGGCAGCCCGTTATATAGAAGAAGGATTGTCCTTTGAAGAAATCAAAGAAAAGCTTATGCGTGGCATTGCGCAGTGTAAGGTTTTCTTTGTTGTAAAGACACTGGAGTATTTACAGAAAGGCGGCAGAATTGGTCTGGTTGCTTCTCTTTTTGGGAATGCATTAAATCTGAAGCCTATTATTTCCTGTAATGATGAAGGTATTTATTATACAGTTGCCAAGGTAAGGGGAAGACGGCAATCCATAACAAAAACAAAGGATTTAGCTTTGGAGTTTGCGAAAGGGCACCATCGGTATAATATTGCGATTATGCATGGAGATGCGCAGGAGGTTGCTGAAGAAATTCGTGATTGTATTATGGATAGACTTCCTGGGACCGATGTATTTATCATGAAGCAGGTTTCACCAGTACTTGGGGTGCATACCGGCCCGGGTACACTGGGAATCTGCGTACAGATTCTGGATTGATATTTAGAAAAGAACAGAGACACGCTATTTTGAAGTGCTTCTGTTTTTTTATGCAGGTGCGTGGATGTAATTTTGATATTACGTTATGAGCATAGGCAGTGTTTATTTGAAGAAATCATTAGGGACATCATCAAAGCCTGGAGTAATAGACAGCAGACCGTCATGTTTCTTAATGGATGAGTGAGAAAAATATGATGCAGTAATAACCCTAATCATATTGATTGCAGCAAAGTGTATGATTATGAATTTCTTTTGTTTCATTGACGAATGGCGGATGTATCATCATAATAAATCAACAGAAATGATTGTAGAGGGGCATGTAAATAATGAAATTAAATAAACATAAGCAGATCGCACATATAATTCGCATATATGGTTCTCTGTTGTGTGATCCAGGTGGAATGAGGATTAAGTGAATAAGGATTGTTTAAAGATGAAATGTATAAGTGTTGGATATGGTTTTGTTTTTTATTTTACGACAAGCAGAAATCTGAAGAATCGCTTTATATTGAAATTATAGAGTAAAGAAATGCAATTTGGTAATACGAGCAGAAGAGACAGCAGATTGATGGATCATGATACTGGCAAATACCGTGATTTTGTTGGCATTTATCATAATGGCAGGAAGAATAGTCTCTTTTAAAAACATAGCTGAAAAATGCTGAAAAAAAGAAAAATAAATGTTGACTTAATGCGGGTTTGAATATAGAATATTAGTTAGGCACTTATGCCCTTGTAGCCCCGGAAACTACATAGGAGGATATCAACATGCGCCAAACAACATTTGCAAAACCTGCTGAAGTTGAACGTACTTGGTACGTTGTTGACGGAACGGGTAAGACATTAGGTCGTTTAGCTACAGAAGTAGCATCAGTATTAAGAGGTAAACACAAACCTACTTACACACCAAACGTAGACTGTGGTGATTTCGTTATCGTTACAAACGCTGACAAAATCGAACTTACAGGAAACAAGCTGGACACTAAAAAATACTACAACCACTCTGGTTATGCAGGAGGACTTCGTACGCGTACAGCACGTGTTATGAAGGATAACTATACTGTAGAATGGGTCGAAAGAGCTATTTACGGTATGTTGCCTCATACAAAACTGGGTGACAAAATGCGTAGACATCTGTTTGTTTACGAAGGTAGTGAACATCCACACACAGCTCAGAAACCAGTAGAGCTGAAGATCAAGGGTTAGGAGGAATAAGAAATGGCAGCTAAGAAAAATACAGTAACTTACAATGGTACAGGACGCCGTAAAACTTCTGTTGCTCGTGTCTTTATGACTCCGGGTAGTGGTAACATCTCTGTTAATGGTAAAACATTAGAGGAGTATTTGCCACTGGAAACTTTACGTATGGTTGTTCGTTCACCACTTGAATTAACAGAAACTTTAGGTCAGTTTGATATTAAAATCAACGTGCAAGGTGGAGGTTATACAGGTCAGGCTGGTGCAATGCGTCATGGTATCACACGTGCTTTAATGGAAGCTAGTGCTGATTACCGTCCTGCATTGAAAGCAGCAGGATTTGTAACACGTGATTCCCGTATGAAGGAACGTAAGAAATACGGTCTGAAAGCGGCACGTCGTGCACCTCAGTTCTCAAAGAGATAGAAAGTACATACTTTCTACACTCACGTACATTTATGTACACACACGAAAGCCCCATTTTATGGGGTTTTTTTGTTGGTTTCATGAATAGATTTAGAAAGGGTATAGAAATCTATACAGGAAGGCTGTTAAAAAAGGAATACAGTAGAGCAAATGAATGCTCTACATATTCCTTAATGTGGTATATTTATTTTTTGGGATAATAATTTTTCAAAAAGCTCTCTTTAAATTCTTCGAATCGATCCTCAAGAATGGCTTTTCGTATATCCTCTGTAAGGCGAATGATAAAGCGCAAGTTGTGCATGGACGCCAGGTTGAAATATTTTTCTCTATCTTCACTATTCTCTGATTTCCACAATACACGAAGCTGCCCACGTGTCCAGCCGGCTTTACAGGTAGGACAATCACAATTCTCATCAATCGCCAGCGGACTATCTGTGAATTTCGCTAAATTGAAGGTACCGTATTTTGTATATAGCTTCCCATGTCTTGCTTCCCGCGTAGGAGCTACACAATCAAATGTATCAGCACCCATCTCAGTTCCAATCAGGATATCATCAGGATGAGATAAACCAAGCAGATGCCGTGGTTTGGTTTCCGGAAGCTCCTCGCAGCACCATCGCAAAATTTCACCAAGACTTTCCTTTAGAAATGCTCCACCTAATCCATAGCCGTCAAAATCCATGTTAGCGAATTTTTTGGAGGTTGACCGGCGCAGGTCTTCCCAGCGTCCTCCTTGCAAAACTCCATATAAGGACTGATGATAGCCAAGATCATCACAATGCTTTTTATGTTCTTCCAGACTACGAATAGCCCAGCGCTCTGTTCGAGCCAAGGCTTCAACGTTATATTCATAGCTATCGGCTAAGGATGTCAGTTCATCATACGCCATATGGATATCAGCACCAATACGGCACTGTATCTGCATAGATTCCTCAGGGCCTATGAAATCCTCCTCATCAGTGAAGGGATCATGAAACTTGACACCATCTTCACTTACGTGAGCCAGACGATCCTTAGGATCTGCATTGATTACTGCATTTTCCCGTTTCATACTGACAACTTTACCCATTCCAGAGCCCAGTGACATAACTTGAAAACCACCAGAATCCGTTAAAGTCGGGCCATCCCAGCCTGACCATTGAGCTAGTCCTCCATTATCAGCAATTTCAAAGGAAGTATTCCGTAAATGATATCCATTACTAAGCATGGCCTGTGCATTTATCTGATACATATCCTTCATGGATACAAATTTTACTTCGCCTTTTGTACCAACGCACATAAATGCAGGAGTTTTAATATCCCCATGCGGTGTGTGTATGATACCGGCGCGTCCAAGCTTACCTGGAATCCTTTTTGTAATTTCAAAACTAAATGTGTTGTTATTCTTATACTTCGTCATTTGTCATTTTACCTCTTAACTTTTCTGCAATCCATGCTTCCATTGGTGAGAACAAGATCTCAAAGCCAATTCCAATAACATAGGCAAATGCTGCCTGTGCCAAAAATTCTTTAAAGGTTAGAACACCAATAAAGGCAACTGTCTCAAATATGACACAATCGATAATATGTGCAAAGGCGGAAGAACCCAAAGCACGGGCGATAAAACTGGAAGCGAACAGACCGTTTCCGGTTTTCATCTTTGTGAAAATATAATTGTTTAAGATATTTGAACAAACATAGGCACTTAGTGATCCTATAATAATACGTGGTGTGAATCCAAGCACACTTGCCAGTGCGTTCTGCATAGTCCAACCGTCATAGGGTGGTAATGCAATCACGATATAGAATACAATAATTGCAAGTATATTTATAAAAAATCCGGCTAGGATAATATTTTTGGCGTTCTTTTTCCCATAAAATTCAACAATCAAATCCCCGATGATATACGTAATCGGGAACACTACCACACCTCCATCAACTGCGATACCAAAAAAATTCCATAGCTTAACTGCTGCCAGATTTGAAATCAGCAGCGCACTCGCAGAAACTGCTGCGAAATATATTAAAAGCTTTAATTTAAAATTTGACATGAAAGTATTATAACATAAATTTTTCATAATGCGAACAGTTGTAAACGGATGATTTTTATGCTGGGTTTCACTTTCATAGCTTTGTGTGATATGCCAGGTTGATATAACTTCATGAGATCTATTTTTTAAGATTCTCAGGCTTGTGAAAGTAAAATCTGCGGAGTAGGGAAAGAAATCATAAACGCATATATAATCTTAAATCAGATACAGCTAATGTTGAAGGCTTCATATGAAACAGATGCTTCATTATGTATATAGGCTTTTTAATTGATTCATAATGATAGTTTTACATGCAAATAGGATTTTCTCTGATTTTCTGAACTGCTGAAATGACAATTGAAAAAGAACGATGTATAATGAAAGCATAATAACAAGAAAGAAGGGTATGATATGGATCAGAAATTGATGAATTACATCACAGAAAAGACACAGGAGCTTATGAATGCAATTACATGTAGTGCCGAGGCAAAGGCTGCAGCACAGGCATGGCTGGACGCGGCAGGAACAGATCGCATAGAGGAAGCAACAAAAGCATTTCTTCAAGAGCTGGAAGAAGATATTGTTGCAATTGACGATTTGATAGGATTGGCAGAGTCAGATCAGGGAAAACAGCTTTTTGGAGCTGAGCAGGCGGCTCATATAGCGAAGCATGCAAAGGAGATCAAACAGAATGGTGCAATTTATTGTGACTGTCCGGCATGTGCAGCAGCAGCTTCTATTTTAAAGGAGAAAGAGAGTTTGCTGGAGGGTGTAAAATCCAAATAATTATGAGTGGCATTGATTAACGATAATTGATGCCCTTTTTTATTATTGTTAACACAATGAGAACTTCCATAATAAAAAATCATGAAATGCTGTCACAAAATATTTCATCCTCCGTCTAATTTAATGTAGGAAAATAAGGAGGAATTATGGAAAAATTTTTTATAACCTGTTTGTTAGGAATCGTTATTGGAGCGATTGATGTATTGCCGATGATAAAAATGAAGCTCGATAAATATTCCGTACTATCAGCGTTCGTGTTTTATTTTACATTACCGTTTATCGTAGTGAATATGGACTTACTTGGCCTTACATGGTGGTTGAAGGGAGGAGTGATAGGATTAGTGTTGGCACTGCCTATGGTAATTATTGTTTCTAAAGATGACAAGCAATCAGTTGTACCAATGCTGATTATGTCAACTATCCTGGGAGAGGTGATTGGAATCCTTGCTCATTTCTTATCCTTGTCGTGATTAGTGATGCTGAAGAAAATCCGGAAGCTGCAGATGCTTAAATGTTCCGGATTTTTTATGTTAGATAGCTGAAGGAGGTTATGGACATGGAATCTGCAGAGAGTTATTTTTGGAAGCTTGTCTAACATTTGTTTTTGCACTTCAGAAAAAGAATTTGTACATTTGCGCTTGAATACTTATATAAATTTTGTGAACATTCATGCAAGCACTGAAGGATACAAAAGCCCTCAAATATAGGTAGCTGGTATTCATATATCCTGACCAGAAATATCTAAAAGTGAATATAAGTTTGCGTCTTACCGGATTCTGCTTTCATTCATACAGCACATGATTTTCTCAAATACTGCGCTGTAATTGTATCTGCATTTTCGAGCATCTGTCTGGGGGTTCCTATAAACACAATTTCACCGCCGTTGGTGCCACCGTCTGGACCAATATCAATAACATAATCTGCCTGCTTCAGTACATCCAGATTATGCTCAATTATGATAACTGTATTTCCTCGGTTTACAAAACCTTCCAGAAGCTTCATAATACCTTTAATATCTGAAGCATGAAGACCGGTGGTGGGTTCATCGAGAATAAAAATATTTCCCTTGTTCTTTAAATGCTTTGCAAGCTTAATTCTTTGACGCTCACCTCCGGAAAGTGTCGATAGCGGCTGACCAAGCGAAAGATAGGATAAGCCGACCTCTGATAACGTTTGTAGCTTTCTGTATATTTTGGAATGATCTGAAAAAAATTTTAAAGCTTCCTCAACCGAGAGCTCCATGATCTCAGATATATTCTTTCCACGATAGCGATAGGATAAAGCTTCTTCACTATAACGCTTTCCTTCACACATTTCACATTTTGTGGTTACTGGGTCCATGAAAACAAGCTCAGTTACTACGACACCCTTTCCATGGCAATGGGGACAGCCTCCTTTACTGTTGAAGGAGAACATGCCAACATCAATTTGATGTTCCACAGCCATAATTTTTCGAATATCATTGCTGAAATCCAGAAATGTGGCAGGGGCAGATCTTCCTGTTGCTGTTATAGGAGACTGGTCTATCATTACTACACGGTCTTTATATTGTTTTGCAAAAACATCACGAATCAATGAGCTTTTCCCAGAACCTGCAACACCACTCACTACTGTAAGAACCTGAAGGGGAATATCAACGGAGATATGTTTCAGATTATGTATTGATGCATCCGTGACGGGGAGATATTTAAGTGGTATTCTTGGCTGTTCTTTTATTTTGACCTGTTCTCGCATTGCCTGTCCAGTCAATGTATGTGAACACAGAAGCTGCTCATAACTTCCCTGAAACATGATTTGTCCTCCATTTTTCCCAGCAAACGGGCCTACATCAATTATCTCATCAGCAATACTAATCACATCCTTATCATGTTCAACTACCAGAACGGAATTCCCTCTATCCCTTAATTTTCTCAGCAGCTTAGTCATACGATACACATCTCTGGGATGCATACCTGTGCTGGGTTCATCAAAAATATAGGTAAGCCCTGTTAAAGAACTTCCCATATGGCGTACAAGTTTCAACCTTTGTGCTTCACCCCCAGATAATGTGGAGGACTCTCTGTTCATGCTTAAATACGGGAGGCCGATATCAATCATTCGTGTTAATGAGGCTATCAGATTTTCGATAATTGTTTCAGCTCTTGTATCTTTGATATCTAGTAAAACATCACGTAATTTCAGAAACTCCATTTCGCATAGCTCAGCTATATTGTAGCCATTGATTCTGCATGATAATATATTCTCATGTAAACGCCGGCCATGACAAAGTGGACATTCTCTTTCCTGTGTCATTTCATCGAGTCGCTTCTTTGAAATATCAGATGAATTCATATGGTCACGATTGATCAGGAGTCTGGAAAAATGATTATGAATACCTTCAATACGTTTATTCAAACGTTTACCTCCACGCTTATACGCTCCATATAGTAAAAGATTATATTCCTGCTCTGTATAATCCTTCAGCTTTTTATTTACATCAAATAATCCGGATTCTGTATACTGGCGATAATACCAGTTTCCAGGATGAAACGCTGGTAAGTCAACCATCCCCTCACACCATGATTTATCCTGATTTAATGCCTTGCGTAAATCCAGTTCCACAATCTTACCTAGACCATAGCATTTCGGACACATACCGGCAGGATCATTAAATGAAAAACTGGACGCACTTTTGATATGCGGCTCACCAATACGCGAAAACAATAAACGCATCATTGAATACAGGTCACTGATTGTACCTACGGTGGATCTGGCATTTCCCTGTAGTCTGCTTTGATCAATAATTACAGATGCACTCAAATGATCAATAAAATCTACTTTAGGTTTTTCATATTTTGGTAATCGGCTACGTATAAAAGCTGTGTAAGTTTCATTCATTTGCCGTTGACTTTCAGCGGCAAGCGTATCAAATACAATACTTGACTTACCGGACCCTGAAACTCCTGTGAATACAACGATTTTTTCTTTTGGAATTTTAAGCGCTACATGTTTCAGATTGTTTTGGTGCAATCCCTTAATCACGATACTGTTCTGTTTTGTCATTGTGTACTCCTTTGTCATTTCTCTTATAGAAATTTATGATTCATTTTCATTATATAGTCTCCCCTAATGGCAGAGTCAATGGCAAAGTATATATGCAAAAGGTATTATATCGTTAGGTATTATAGACATGACTATATGAGATGCTTTTAAAAGCTTATATGTTATTTATATGTGTATTAAGACTTTGTGTGCTGTGTATACATAAAGCATAATCCTGCAAATATAGAAAAACTTCATTTCGTCGAGGTGTTGTATTGTATGGATATCACATGCGATATGATATAACAGCTTAAAAGAATAAGGATTGTATTTAGAAAATATTATTTCAGTACTGATGAATGGCTACAAATCATTAGCATTCAGACGATATTGAAAAGTGAATAATCCTGTCTTTGTTATAAAAGAACCATGAAATGATGATCTATGCACTGTTTTTTTAGGTATTGATTTATGATGAGATAAGCTGAAATAATGATGTTAGAAATATTTTTATACTGTTAGTAAAAATGCATTTTTAACAGACTACGCGATATCCGAGCGGCTGTATAAAACCTTTCCAATGATTTTTACAGGGAGTTCCTGTACCTCCTCATACGTGAAATACCGGGCAGGAACAGCAGGGTTGGCTGCTTCAAGAATAAGAAGATGATCCTTTTTGATGACCCGTTTGATGGTGACCTCTGTGTTTGCAATCAAAATAACGGCAATAGTACCACTTTCTGCATCATCACATTGCTTGACATAAATCAAATCCTGATCATGAATGTGAGCGCCTGTCATAGAATCTCCGCAGACACGGAGAAAATAATCACCACGGTAAAAATCACTTTTTGATACTTCTTCATAACCGGTAAGATTTTCTTCAGCATACAGCCCATATCCGGCTTTTGCGGTGCCAAGGACAGGCTTTTCAAATCGATCAGATCCTTTCAGTAAGGATTCCACATCTATTCCAAGCAGATAAGAAAGCTTCTCAATCACCATAGGTTTCATTACTCGTGTATCTTCTTTCATCCACCGTGAAACTGTTGATTTATTAACACCTACCTGTTCTGCTATATAATCGTTTGTTACATTCATACGTTTTTTGTATTCATTTAATAAGTCCTTTAATTGCATAGTGATTCACCTCTTTTCACCATTATAATTCGTATTGCAAATATTTGCAACAAGTAAATAAAAAAATACAAAAAATTAAAAATTTGTTGCATTTGATATTGATAATTGCAACTTATTGGCATATACTCTTAGTAAAGAGGCGGTGATGATATGAATAGGACGTTCCTATGTATTGATTTGAAAACTTTCTTTGCATCAGTCGAATGCGTTGAGCGAGGGCTTGATCCGTTTGCGGTCAATCTTGTTGTCGCAGATCCTTCCAGAGGAAGAGGCGCACTTTGCCTAGCAGTCACCCCGAAGTTAAAAGCACAAGGCGTTCATAACCGGTGTAGAATATTTGAAATCCCAGAACATATTTCTTATATAACTGCACTTCCGCGCATGAATTTGTATATGCGTTATTCAGCTGATATATATGGTATTTATCTTAAATATGTCTCACATGAGGATATTCACGTTTATTCCATAGATGAAGCCTTCCTTGATGTAAGTAATTATCTTCAACTGTATGGCATCGATGCAAAAAATCTGACAAAGAAGATACTCGAAGATATCTACATTACTACCGGTATTACAGCAACTGCAGGTATTGGAACCAATCTCTATCTTGCAAAAATCGCGTTGGATATAACCGCAAAGCATAGTACAGATAACTTGGGAATATTAAATGAAAGACTTTATAAAGAAACCTTGTGGCATCATAAACCTCTATCTGATTTCTGGCATATTGGAAGAGGTATTTCTAAACGTTTGCAGAAATACGGTGTATGTGATATGTATGATATTGCTCATTTGGATCAGCGCTTGCTTTACCGGGAATTTGGTGTAAATGCTGAATATTTAATAGATCATGCATGGGGTAGAGAGCCAACGACGATTAAAGAAATAAAAGCCTATAAATCAAAAATAAATTCATTATCGAATAGTCAGATACTATTTGAAGATTATAACTATAATGAAGCGCTGCTTGTTCTGAAGGAGATGGTAGAATTAAATGTACAGAATCTGGTGGAAACGCATTGTGCCACCAATCATATTAGCTTATATGTCGGTTATTGTTCCAACAATGTAACGTCAACGGGAGGCTCAAAAAAATTACCGAATATTACGAACTCCTATGCGCTGCTTCTTGATGCATACATAAAGCTTTATATGGATACGGTGAACCGTGGTGAGCTCATACATATGCTGACGATAAGCTTTGGCAATGTTGTGGATGAGGCGTATGAAACTTTCGATTTGTTTACAGATTATGATGCTTTAGAAAAAGAGAAGAAGCTACTGCATACACTAATTGATATTAAGCATAAATTTGGGAAAAACGTGGTTTTGAAGGGTATGAATTTATTGAATAAAGCGACTACAGTTTCGCGTAATAAATTAGTAGGTGGACATAATGCGGAATGAGCAAAAACATGCAGCACGGGCAAAGTTATTCTTACCATTTGATACCCTGAAAGGCTTTCGAGATTACTTAAAATGTAAAGAGCGTGTAGTCGTTGATAGAAAGAGGCTGTCAAGTGATGCGTGTGAAATACTGAATAGAAAGCTTCAACAGGTGAAACTTGGACAAATCGTAGAAATTATTTATTATGATCAGCAGGAATATGTAAAAGTGGAAGGGATGGTATCCAAATTTGATCCAGAATATCTGCGCCTTATCCAGATTGTAGATAAGGTTATAAATATCCATGACATTATCGAAATCAATAGTGAGGAATGGCGTAGCTGTAATGATCTTGCTGGGGAAAATGGTAAATTATTTCTATAAAAGTGCTTAATACATTCCATCGCACTGTTTTCATACATTCATAAAACACCAAAAAAATTTACGGCGTGCATGATTTCGAATCTTTTCGTCATATGCATTTAGGTTATAAAAGGCAGAACAAAGGTATTCTTGTAGGTATTAGCATAGTAATATTTTGAATGCTTTTCTACAAAGCGACAATACTTGCATTTTCAAATGATATTTGCGGGCATTACAGGAATCATTGGATGGCAATGAAGCCTCTCTCATGAAGTCTTTTGTATACTATAAAGTATTTTACACACAGCCACCTGTTAAGAAAGTATGGGGTTATTTTATTATATACCTGTATACTAATGCTAATTAAGTAAATAGTCATTATTCTATAATCAAAGATAAATACTTATGTAAAAGCGTTTGTGGCGACGCCAACGGTGTGGTAAGATAGAAAGGAAGAAACGTATAGTTTGGAGAGGATGATTAGATGAAGGAAGAAATAAGTCTGCATGAATGGATATACAATTACATTGTAGAAGCGATTCTTTTTGGAATCTTTCGACAGGGAGAACAACTCCCTGCAATATCTCAGTTTGCTGAACGTTTTCATGTGTCAAGACGCCCAGTCATACATGCCTTTAAGCTTCTGGAAGAAAATCATTATATAGAGATGTCACGGGGCAGACACTCACGTCTTATCTTGGGATTGAATGAACAGGATTATATGGAAAACTGTATTCATTTCTTTCTAGCTAGAAAGGAAGCTGTACAGGATTTATGCGAAGTCCGTAATGCTTTGCTTCCAGACCTTTTAACTCAAGCTCTTTATCAAATGGATGAAAAACAATGTGCTGCTATACATGAAAGCATCGAAATGACGCAAGGTGAAAAATCTGCAATGGAGCTTGTAGAAACAATCCTGTCTGTATTTGGAAATCCCTTGATTTACAGTCTGTATACAGAAATCGCCTTATTTGGCAGACTGTCTTTTTATGAAAATATGAAAACATTTGAATTAAACGGTACAACGGCGGTTAAGGATAAAGAGCAGACACATGCATTTATTGATGCAGCTTATTACAGAAAATTAACATATCAGGAATTGTATGAAGCTATAAGGCAATATTTTCTGCTCGATACTCGCCGAACACAGGAACGATATGATAGAATACCTGTACAAACCCCTGTAGAAAAAGTTGACTTTCGCTGGAATATATATCGGGGACGGCCCAGACTTATTTATAATGTCGCAAGTGCTTTTTTGAAAGATATCATTTATCAGGTTTATCCTGTAAATAGCAGGCTTCCTCGTGTATTGGATCTCTGTGAAATCTATCAGGTAAGTGAACCAACTTTACGCAGAGCTATGATGATTTTGCAGGCAACTGGTGTCATTGAGCCTATCGGAGGAAAAGGCATGAAGGTTATTCAATGTGATGAGCATAGAATTCATGAGATACTGAAAGATACCGGTGTGAGAGAACGTGTTATAGAAGGGATGCAGTGTCTGCATATTTTGCAATTGACCTGTCAAACATTTACTTCGCTGTCCTTTGACAGCATGGTACAGTATTTTGAAAAGACTCAGAGTGGGATTCCTACAGCTTCCAATAACGTTATAAACTGGATTCGATTGATATGTGAATACTGTGATTCCATTATGAGTGTAAATAATCAAAACAGCTTAAAGGGGATTTTTGAGGAATTGAAACAGCATATTTTATGGGTGTATCCATTTGTGTGTCACCTGAATACCGGACATTATAAAGAACTGCTGATTCATATTTTTGATATACTCAGATATGCTATGAGGAACAAGGATGAGCAATTGTATGTGAGTGAAATGAAATATTTATTTTATCTTGTATTAGAGGAACTGCGAAGTCAGTTGGTTGCTGCAGATATAGAAGCTGCAAAGAGTCTTCAGATGATTACAATTAAAATGGATATATGAAGGTGAATGATTATGGTAATCATTGTAATACTTTTTTTGATTTAGAGTTTACATAATTAAAAATGATATAGTCATATACATCAATAGAAAAGCACACAGCATACAGCTTTAAGAAAACAATAGGTGCTGCATAATAATACTTTATTTGGATTTTCTCATATAACAATATTTATCCACAATTAAAAGACTATGATGACACTGATCCAATCATCAAATAGGATGGAGAAATCTGAATAAGAATAGAAGAAAGGACTGTATGATAAGCATACGCTTTCTATACAGTCCTTCTTTTACTATTGTAATATACGTATTATGGAGTGCGAATGCTACAACAAGCTAAAATCAGGAGATAAATTAGATACAGCGAGCTGTTTCATAACCGTTATGAATGGCGTCCTTTATTGTACCGGTATGAGCAGCATCACCAATCATATGATATGTCATATCGCATTCTTCCAGCAACTCCTGTATTGTAGGATCACTATGATAACCGATTGCAAATATCAGCGTATCCGCATCTGTAATGCATTCTGTTTTTCCACTCTTCAGATAATAAATTTTGTCTTCTTCGACCTTTTCAACTCTGGCATTACAAAGCATTTGTACATTTTTTTTCATCAAACGCTGTACAAGAAGGCTACGCCCAGGCCCGGATTCTGTTGCCATGATATCCTTTGTCATCTCTAATATCGTTACATTGCGATCTCTAGGATAGCGGTCATAAACAAGTGGTGCAAGATAATCTGCCGTTTCACAACCTACAGAGCCGCCGCCAAGAATTACAATGTTTTTCCCTGGGAAGGCTTTACCTGCCAAAATATCATCAGCTGTCGCCCATTGCTTAAATTTCGTAAAGTCTTTGATAACAGAAGGAGCAGCCCCATTGCAGGCAATGACCTCATATCCGGAGAATTCATTTTGCAGCATATCTTTATCCACTTTACAATGTAAACGCACATCTACACCAGCATGATTAAGACGTCTGCTCATATATTTGATCACTCTTGCTAAATCCTGCTTGGCTATCGGTACAGATGCAATCTTCATTAAACCACCAAGCATATCGCTTTGCTCACATAAAACTACATGATGTCCTCTTTGCTTTGCTACAAAGGCAGCCTCCATACCGGCAGGTCCACCTCCTATCACTAGAACGTTTTTCTTGACCTCTGCTGGCTTGAGTGTGTCTTCATTCTCTAATTCAAACGAAGGATTTACTGTACATGCTACCCGTTTACCAAACATGATGCCATTTAAACAGCGTAGACATCCAATGCATGGGCGGATATCATCATCTCGTCCATGCATAGCTTTATTGGCGAATTCAGGGTCGCACAAATTAGCACGTCCAATCATACACATATCTGCTTTACCATTTGCAATCAGCTCATCCGCAATCCAAGGCTCTGTTATACGCCCTACTGTAGCTACTGGAATGCTTACATGCTTTTTGATTTCCTGAGACAGATGTGCATGTGCGCCAGGCTTGGTGCCTGCAGCAGGAATGGCACTTCCACGCTTGATGGTCGTACCGCCTGATACATGTAACATATCCACACCAGCTCTTTCCAGCTGCTTGGATACATATACCATATCATCAAGGTTTAATCCGCCATCACTATATTCATCACCGGAAATCCTCACATCGATAATGAAATCATCCCCGCACATTTTACGTACCTCTGCAATGACTTCCAGTGTCAGCTTCAGACGACCATTGATATCCCCGCCATATTCATCACAGCGCTTGTTGTATAGCGGAGTCAAAAAACCGCCAAGCAGGCCATGCGCATGTGCGGCATGTATTTCCACACCATCACCACCTGCCTGCTTTACGCGGAATGCCGCTTCACCAAACTGCTTGATGATCATATGTAATTCTTCAATGGTTACCGGTCTTGGCGCTTCCTTCGCGTAGGAAGGCCCAACATTGGAAGGTGCAATCAATCGTGGTGTCCCGGGTATAGGAAAGGCCATATAGGCAGGATGAAATAGCTGCGGAAGAATTTTTGCACCATATTGATGTACTGCATTTGTCAGCTTTTTCCATCCCGGAATAAAGGAATCATCGTGAATCGACATGTCGCCAGGCAGATAAATATAAGTCGGTTCGACAGTTGTCACCTCGGTAACAATCAAACCGACCCCTCCTTTTGCTCGGGCCTCATAATGCTTGATCAATTCGTCTGTAACATAGCCCTTATATGCCAGATTTGTAGAAATCGGAGGCATGAACAGACGGTTTTTTACAGCTGTTTTCCCAACTGCAACAGGTGAAAATAAATGTGTATAGGTATTCATAACTACGTCTCCTTTACTTATATTTTATCATGAATGCAAAATGTAATCGCTGACATCAGTTGATGACATATGGCTTTTTTTATCTTATTTTACTTATGCTATATTGTTATATAGTTAAAAAAGAACAAAAAAAGGAGGTCACTGGAAAACTATTTTCTTATGACCTCCACTATAATTTCCTCATTTGTCTGCGTTATGATACTCTTTGCGGTATGCCCGTTTCGTATATGACACAGAATATGACCATCCTTCTGCATGATTTTCATACCATCATTTTCATAAAGAAGTTCCTGTGTATCTTTCACAAGATGCTCCAGCAGACGCCGCTGCTCCTCATCAAAAATCATACGCGATTCTCTTTTATTCTCATTTATTTTCAAATTATGTGTGAATTTTTTGCGGTAATCACTTGGAACAACACCGTATAATTCTCGAAATGCAATCGTATAGGACTTGGAATTGGGCATACCGCAATTTGCTGCTATTTGCTCAATAGAATCTTTGCCTTCCAATAAAGCCTCCAGGGAAGCGCGAATTCGTACATAGGCCAGGTATTTAACAAAGGATATTCCGGTATATTTTTTGAACAACCTGGAGGTGTATGAAATGCTGAAGGAGAGTGTTTGTGCCACATCCTCCAAATGCAGCTCATTTTGATAATGCAGGTCAATATACTGAATCGCCTTCATGTAATTCTCATGATGAATGGATTGCAGAGGCAATCGCTCAACCGGATATTGTTGATGATTACCGGCAATACAAATGATTTCCATCATGATGGCATTCATCTGAAATATGCTGCTTTCTCCTTGAAGCAGCATAGATACCAGTGCTCCAAGCTTAGACCGTATTCGGCAAAGTGACCGGTAATTCTTTGCTCGTGTACAGATCATTGATTCAAAGGCATTTTCCACATCGCCGACCATGGCAGGTGCAAATCTGGAGAAATCAATATGCAGTGTTAGAATGACATTATCTGAATCTTCATTCTGTCGAATCATATGAATGTCATTAGGAGCGATGACGACCATATCGTGCTCGTTTATGGTAGCTGTGAAATTCTCTGTGATTGCCTCATAGCATCCCCTCAATACATAAGATATTTCCAGACTTGATTGTCTGGAGAAAACCTGCCGTTTAAAGCTGTTTATGCTCAGACTTAAAGGATATCCGAATTTCTGTCCAGAAAAGTCATAATAATGCTGCATATTCTGCATAGCGTCGCCTCCCTGTGTATCTACTCATTATCTTAGATGCTTTTTCAAACAGAAACAAGGTCTTTTTAATATTTGTTAGTATATTAGTTTTTATATATTCATCACATATAAACCAGTTTGTCATCAAACACTGTATCAGTATATGCTGTTGTTTACTATTCTGTTGGAATTTGATTCTTGTTATAAACGCTTGTGGCCAAATACAGTAAAAATTCCTTTGAAAGGCATCTGTATGAAGAAAAATTGAGGGAAAGGTTGATATGGCAGGGCTTATAGCAGCTACTTTAATCAGCGGTATGTTTTGAAAAAATTGCCAATATCCAAAGTTTCTGAGATAATACATGCGAATTAAAAAAATAGGAGGAATATATATGATTAGGGATATTGTGAAAGACCCATTTTTACTCAGCTGCCGCAGTGAAGATGCCACGCTAAGAGATTTACAAACGATGCAGGATCTTCTGGACACCTTGCAGGCGCATGCAGATCATTGTGTGGGAATGGCGGCAAACATGATTGGTGTACTAAAACGTATTATCATATTTCAGGATGGCGGCAACTATGTGATAATGCTGAATCCGGTTATTATAAAAACGGGAAATAAACGCTATACTGCAGAAGAAGGCTGTCTATGCCATGATACACAGAAAAAGGTAACACGCTATGAAAAAATCAAAGTATCCTTTCTTGATGCTAACGGCAGAAAAAAAATCAAAACCTATGAGGGCTTTTGTGCACAGATTATTCAGCATGAGCTGGATCACTGTAATGGCATTCTGATTTAAACACATTTATAACAGGTTATAAAATAAAGTATGCAGCTGCGCTTCAAGCTTCTCACATGAACCAGGATACTGTAATTATTTGAAGCAGAGCTTCACTACATCGTCTTGAATTCTATATCAGCTTCGTGCTTCTAATCCACCGTTTTAAGAGCTAAGATGCCTTAATATTATTCTTTAATATGAAAATGCTGGAACCTATTCCGTAACTTTAACTGTTCTTGTGCGTGTATAACTGATGAATTATCCAACTACAGGGAAGAGTCTATCTCTGCTTCTCTTTTTCATATGAGCTTCAGATATTTTTGTCAGGCAGCTGGCAAAGCCGTATACGATGCCGTTGGATGAAAAAAGCTATACTTCCCTTGGGAATTAAAAAAAGCTCATGATCGAATAATGTAGATGCGTTCATTTCCAAACATAAAATAAGTAATGATATAACTCTGCTGATATTGAAAAAATGGTTATATTTGTTTTTCTTATCAAGATTAAAATCACCTGTTTCAAGCAGAATGTGTACTGTCGATTACCTAAATGTTTACTTTTTGGGGATGGCGACCACAGATGGAAACGTGTATAATAAGAGTATAAATATAAAGGATGGATGGTTATGAATACAGCAGCAGAAGCAGAACAATTCTGCCATTTTCTCTGGCATATGTATCTGGAAGAACGCACCTATGAGATACGTGGTGGCTACTTCAGCCCAGAAATCAGTGTGATTGGTACAGGAAAGCATGAGGTTTCATATTCCTTGAAGGAATTTGCGTCTTCTCTTGAAAAAGAAGAAAAGCAGTGGAATGGAAGCTTTATAATCGAACATGAGGACATACATTCCAGGCAGTTAAGTGAAGATACCTATCTGGTGTTTGGAGAACTGGATGTAAGTGAGGATGCCAGGGATCGTATCAATTATGAATTGCATTTTCGCTTTACAGTCATTTTGAAATACACAACGGATGGATGGGAGCTTCTGCATGTGCATCAGTCTGTCCCGGATATCAATCAGAGCAGCGATGAATTTTTCCCAAAACGGCTGATTGAACAGAGTAATGAGCAGCTGCGTGAGAAAATCGCACAAAAAACAAGAGAGCTGCAGGAAAGCAATAAGGCTGTTATCTATTATTCCCACCATGATTATCTGACGAAGCTGATGAACCGCTATTACTGTGAGAAATCTATTGAAGAACAGATGCGGGTCTATGAACAAGGAACGATTCTCATGATGGATGTGGATCACTTTAAATCCTATAACGACACGTATGGACATCCTGTCGGCGATCAGATTTTAATAGCCCTGGCACAGGCACTGTTAAAGACCTTTCCCAAGGATATTGTATCCAGAATCGGCGGTGATGAATTTCTGATTTACTGTTCCAGGCATCTGGAAAGCGATACACTTGAGGAAATTATAGAAGAATTTCGCAGACATTGGGCTGAGGAACAGAAGCAGTTTAAGTTCACCCACAGGATTACAGTAAGCATTGGCGTGAGCTACTACCCTGAACATGGAACTACCTATCAGGAGCTATTCCAAAAGGTGGACACCTCCATGTATGACTCTAAAAAGGGTATGTATGCATACCATATATATGATGAAAAGGAATAGATTATCGTCTGAGCAGACTTGTTTGCTTAAAGATGCTTTATTCCTTTTATTTTCAAAAGACAGATCATAAATGAGCTTTACATCACAATACTTCGAAACATCGTATAGAGTAATCGAAGCATAAACAACCATTATTCTGATAAAAGAAATACTGAAAGCAGAACATTTCTCTGCATTTTTCTTGCTTGCATAATAAAAGGTCGAGTCATTAAGAGGTAAAAAACAAACCTGCATTTTCTATAGACAGAAGGCGCTTGTACCTATATAATAGAGAATGAATGAATGAAAAGAAGCATGACAGGTGTATGAAAATACCGAACAAGGAATGGAAGCGAACAGCTCCAGCTGCCCCAGCAACCGTGATATGGACGAAATCCAGTGACCATTGTACCACACAGGTATGAGAAGGTGGAGAGTAGGATGAAATTAAGCCGGGAGACTTGCCTGTTATGCAAACAGAGTTTTCTGCTGGGTGTGGAGAATATAGATTTTTTAATATGTTTTCTACCCGCTGTCGTAAAGAAAGTGAGGGTAAAAAAATGAGTGTTGAATATTGTGCATATCCTTTTCTGAAGGAAGAAAGCAACCTGTGTGATTACGAAATCGCTACCGATCGACTGGCATCCATGCTGTCCGTCGCCAGACATCACATTCGTCATATTCCACAGGAGGATCTCCTTCAACTCATGGAAATGATTTATCACGCCAATGGATCCATACGTGGTAATTGTGCCATAAGAGATATAGAGCTACAGAAGCTGAACATCCTTTATGCACGTTACAGCATGCATATGGATCATTTTGTCCTGCCTGATGGCTGTATCGGTGCCAGTTATCTGCATGTACTTCGTGCGGAAACCAAAGCAGTCATACGCATTATGCATCGGATACAGCAGGAAGGGAAAACGGTGGAAGCCGTTCTGTTCGATTTCATGAACCTGCTTTCTAACACCTTTTTCATGTTGTGCCTGTATGAAAATAAACATGACGGTTTTTTGGAAAGGGAATTTATAAGCAGGTCATATGTATGAAAGCGAGAGAGCTGTGCTTTATAGCCGTTATCGCTTCGATTGAAGCAGTTGTGTTTACATCATTTTCATTCATTCTATATCTGGAATGCATCACATTCACCATTGTGCTATTTGCGATGATATTTCAGACAAGGCAGGCTGTCCTGGGGGCAGTGGTATTTACCATACTGAATCTGAGTATGCAGGGGATCACTCCATGGTCATTGATGTACTGTCTGATTTACCCGCTGTATAGTCTGATTGTGGGCTGCAGCAGAAATTTTCTGAACAGACATTTTTTTGTCCTGGTATTCACCTGCGGATTTCTGTCATTTCTGACAGGTCAGCTGGTACAACTGCCGTTTATGCTTATATCGGATAAAATAACACTGATCTATATGCTGCTGGGATTAAAGACATCTCTTATTCAGGGAGGTATGTCCATGGCATTGTGTGGGGTATGTTATAAACCGATTGCGGCTGTCTTAAAACAATTGGAAAGGAGATTGCAAAATGGGAAAGCTATGTAAGATTTTATTGGTATCTGCCATACTGCTGATTGGCGGATGCTCAACAAAGGAAAGTGAAAAGAAGGAGCCTGTAAGTGACAATACAGAGCGTACGACTCTGAAAATCACCATTAAGGATGAGGTAAACAATAAGGAGCTGTTTAGTGGGGATGTTAGTGTTGAAGGAAAAACGGAAACACTAGCTGACTTTCTGGAAAAAGCGAAGGATTTGGATGTCGTCATGGAGGATGGTCAGTATGGTAAGACTATCATGGGATTGAAGGGTGTCGAAACCAAGGATTTCAATAAAGGACCATGGTGGCTGTATGAATCAGAAAACAACGAATCCTGCAAAGCGGCAGGAAGCTGCGATGCCGCAAGCAGTCTGAAAATTAAAGACGGTGATGATTTTACATTCAAATATACTGCATCCTTCAGCTAACAAAGCGACTTTTATTACCAGCTGCTGAAGTATACGAAATTTCTACATACAAACAGGAGGCTGTGGCTCTATGGGCTGCAGCTTTCTCTTTTTTCATGTCGGCTCCTGTCTCTTATGGATAATATTGTAAAAATACACAAATAAAGCAGAAGGTATCAAGATACCTAGCGATGATTTATCTTAAATTAAGTGAAATGTAAGGATGTTATAAGTTACCCTCTGCTATAATGTAGCTGATAAATATAAAAAGAATTGAGAGGGAATACATATGAATATTCTTGTTGTGGATGATGAACAGGAAATTGCCGGTCTTGTTGAGATTTATCTGAAAAATGAAAACTATGATGTGGACGTATGCTATACAGGTACACAGGCACTGCAAAATATCCAAAAGCATACCTATGATCTGGCTATTCTGGATGTGATGCTGCCGGATATGGACGGCTTTACGATTTGTAAAACCATACGGCAGAAGCATACCTGGCCAATTATCATGCTGACGGCAAAGGAACAGGATATTGACAAAATCACTGGCCTGATGATTGGTGCGGATGACTATATGACCAAGCCCTTTCAGCCGTTGGAGCTTGTGGCAAGAGTCAAGGCACAGCTGCGAAGATATAAACGTTATAACGTACAGCAAAAAGCACAGGAGCTTAGTTATTTAGGACTTGTTATGAATCGGGACTTGCATATATGCAGGCTGAATGAAAAGGATGTATCTCTGACACCGATAGAATTTCGCATACTCTGGTATCTGTGTGAACGACAGGGAAAGGTTGTCAGTGCAAAGGAGCTCTATACTGCTATATGGCAGGAGGAATATCTGACCTCCAGCAACAATACGCTGATGGTGCATATACGTCATATCCGTGAAAAGATGCATGATCGTGGGGAGCATCCGCGATATATTCAGAATGTGTGGGGTGTTGGTTATAAGCTGGGGGATTCACTGTGAAACGGACAGCTTGGATATTGCTTGCGGCTGCGGCTGCCGTTGGTGGTTTATTTCTGATTGCGGATATGCTAGGGAATGGAATTTTTCTTGAATTTTTATCAGAACAGCTTTTTTATATGCAGGAGTACACAGATACAACCGGAGTCCTGCATCAGTATCTTTCGCCGGACTGGAGCCGCATCAAGCTTCTGCTTTTTCTGTTGACAATGCTTACCGTCGGCGGCTGCATTATCATTGTACGACTCCAGGTGAGAAAAGCAGCCTTTCAACATAAGGAGGATATGCAAAAGGCGGTGGAAAAAGCACTGCATCAGTTTCTGGAGGAGCGTGATTTCTACCTTCCGGAA
Organism: Erysipelotrichaceae bacterium 66202529; assembly: GCA_017161075.1. NCBI lineage: Bacteria > Bacillati > Bacillota > Erysipelotrichia > Erysipelotrichales > Erysipelotrichaceae > Erysipelotrichaceae bacterium 66202529. The sequence continues at coordinate 800,601 of CP046174.1, forward strand.
GGATATGGCGGTATCGAGGCTTTACTGCTGCAGATACGGGCAAAGGAACAGAAACAGCTTGATTTGCTGGAAAAACAAACCCGACAGAAGCATGATCTCATTTCCTATCTGGCACATGATATGAAAACACCACTGGCATCCGTCATCGGTTATCTGAATTTATTAAATGATGTAAAGGATATACCACAGCCGCAAAAGGAAGCCTATCTTAGGATTACACTGGATAAAGCAGACAGGCTGGAGGGATTGATTGATGAGTTTTTTGATATAACGCGATTTAATCTGCATGATATTGTTATATCCAGAGGAAAACTACAATTGGATTTTCTACTGGAGCAGCTTAAGGAACAGTTTTATCCTATCCTGAGAGCACAGCATAAGCAGCTGCATCTGGATATTGCAGAGGGAGCTGTCTGCTATGGCGATGCGGATAAGCTTGCAAGAGCCTTTAATAATATACTGAAAAATGCCATATCCTACAGTTATCCGAATACAGAAATTCATGTACAGGTTACCTGTGATGAAACCAATACGGTTTTAAAGTTTCTTAATCAGGGGGATGAAATACCAAAACAGAAGCTGGATATCATTTTTGAGAAGTTTTATCGTCTGGATCAGGCAAGGTCAACAGCTTCCGGAGGTGCCGGTCTTGGTCTGGCAATCGCCAAGGAGATAATAGAAGCACATGACGGACATATATATGCACAAAGCAATCTGCAGGAAACGGTTTTTATTGTCGAGCTTCCCTTGCATCCGTCTGTAGAGGAGCATACAGCTGTACAATCATGAATGAAACTTCTTTCCCCGATATAATAACTGAACTGTAGAGAATATATTTTTGCATAATCATAAAGCTGTAGGAGAAATGCCAGCTGCCATATTTTCTGTAATTTATGCTGCAGATACAAACGCAGCCGATAGATTCTTCAAGGCTCAATAAGCCTTTCAACGTGATTGATAAAAAATTCTGGATGAAGCATACAGGCATATGACTGTATGGCAATGGCAATCACCGATATCCGTTCTTCCTTCCCTATACAGTATACGAAAACACCTGCGGGTGTTTTTTTGCATGTAGAGGCTCTGCATTGAAAAATAAGACTATTGTAATTGCGTTTACCAATGCGCAACTCATATTAAGTGATGCTTAAGAAAGTGTTAAGCCGTCAGTTTTATTTGTCAAAGCACAGTATGGTTCAATAGAGCTGTAAAGGAGCTGATGCTATGAAACGATTGAAAAGGCTGCTGCTCGCAGGGCTTTTGGTAACGGCTTTATCCTATGCTGTAATGCCGCTGTTATCGGGTGGAGAAAAGGAAAAGCCGATAATACATACGGAAAACCAGCAGCTGCAACTGGAAAAGAAGCTGTACAGCAAAAATTATATTCTGATTAGACAAAGGGATGGAAAGGTGCTGCTGCATCAGAATGAGGAAGATGAAATAGCTCCGGCTTCATTGACAAAGCTTATGAGTGTGTATACAGCTTTGCAGCATATAGAAAATTTGCAGGAAACCGTACAGGTACCGGCATCTATATTTCCTAAGCTGGAAAGAGAGCAGGCATCCATGGCCGGTTTTATAGGGAATGAGGAGGTAACCTATGAGGATTTGATTTATGGAGCCTTACTGCCAAGTGGGGCCGATGCCTGTATGACATTGGCAATCACTCTTTATGGAAGTGAAGATGCCTTTGTTGCAGAGATGAATGTACAGGCACAGCGTCTCGGATTGAAGAATACCAGATTTCACAACTGTACAGGACTTGATGAAGAAGGGCATGTCAGCAGTGTCAGCGATATTGCGACTTTGCTGAAGGCCGCTCTGCAGCTGCCTCAGTTTACGGAAGCCTTCCATGCCCCTTATTACAGTATGGCCCCCAGCAACAAACATTCGGAAGGGATGACAATATACTCCACCATGCGCTCGACAATGGATCAGCATGCGTTAAGCGATACCGCAATTCTTGGTGGGAAAACAGGATATACCAAGGCTGCCGGTCTATGTCTGGCATCTCAGGCGAAGATAGGAAATGAGACATGGCTGTTTGTCAGTGCTCATGCCGCAGGTTCTGCAGAAACAAAGCCATATCATATACTGGACGCGATGAATGTATATGATACGTTACAACAGTCAGCACAGTAAAAGACCTGGAATTGCAGATAACAATAGTAATTGATCCATAAGGTGATTCGCTGATATGCGACTGCGTGCTTCCTGGATAAAGCTGTAGTATAGGGCTGTTTAATTAGGATGCTTTGTCTTTCAGTAAAACGTGCTTTCATTACAGAGAAGCAAAAGAATCCATCAGCCTGCTTGACATGTGCAAGCACTATCGGAATATCAAACTGATTATATCTCAGAAGCAGAAAACCATATTTGAATTATATAAACTTCATTCATTTTGCAATAAACAGTATATAACAGTTGACAACAGTTATATACTGTTATATACTGTTTATGAACAGAGGAGGTATCTCATGAAAATCATTATAAACAACTCTTCCATGACCCCGATCTATGAGCAGGTAATGGAACAGATGAAAGCTATGATCCTGAATGAGGAACTGAAGGAAGGCAATATCCTGCCATCTGTTCGCTCTTTATCAAAAGATCTTAAAATATCCGCCCTTACGGTTAAGAAAGCGTACGATAATCTGGAAGCGGAAGGGTTTGTGATAACAGTTCACGGCAAAGGGACATATGTAGCCGGCATGAACAGGGAGCTGATGATGGAGGAGCATAAAAAGGAAATCGAAGCCGATTTGGACATGGCCATTCAAAAAGGCAGAAGATGCGGGATGGAGGACAGCGAATTATCGGAGCTGTTCCATCTGCTACTGGAGGAATGATTATGTTGAAACTGCAAAATGTTGTAAAGAATTATGGTGCATTTTCCCTGCACTGCAGTCTGGAATTAAAACAGGGACAAATCAGTGCATTGATCGGACAGAACGGTGCTGGAAAAAGTACAACCTTCAAAGCCATTCTGGGATTGATTTCCATAGATGGCGGAGACATTGAAATATTTGGAAAGCCGATACAGGATATAACCCTGCAGGAAAAGGAAAGCATTGGTGTTGTATTATCCGATTCCGGCTTCAGCGGATATCTGAACATTAAGGATATCTTGCCAGTTATGGACAATATGTATAGACAGTTTGAAAAGGCAGAATTTCTGCGGCAATGCCAGAGATTTGCTCTGCCGCTGGATAAGCAGCTGCGTGAATTTTCCACAGGAATGAAAGCTAAGCTGAAGGCACTGCTTGCATTATCACATCATGCGAAGCTGTTAATTCTGGATGAACCAACAGCGGGTCTGGATGTTGTCGCAAGGGATGAGCTGCTGGATATGCTGCGTGAGTATATGGAACAAAATGAGGATGCCTGTATGCTGGTAAGCTCTCATATATCCTCCGATCTGGAGGGCCTGTGTGATGATTTGTACATGATTCATCAGGGCTCTATTGTCATGCATGAGGATACCGATGTATTATTGAGTGATTATGCTCTACTGAAGATGGATGAAAAACAATATGCAGAGCTAGATAAGCGCTATCTGCTGCGCCGCCGCAGGGAGTCATATGGCTGGGCTGCCTTGACGAATCAAAAGCAGTATTATATGGAGAATTATCCACAGCTCACGGTGGAAAAAGGCTCTATTGATGATGTGATTATGATGATGATACGAGGTGAACAGATATGAAAGGGTTACTGATTAAGGATATAAAGCTCATGAAGAATCAAAAGAATTTCTTCTTTATCATGCTGTTTGTGGCTGTTGCTATGTTGTTTGCCGAATTCGACTCAAGCTTTGTTGTCAGCTACTTCACCATGATTGCGTCCATGTTTGTGCTGAGTACGATCAGCTATGATGAATATGACAACGGCTATGCATTTTTATTCACCATGCCCTTCGCAAGAAAAGCCTATGTAAAGGAAAAATATATGTTTTCCATACTGATGGGAGGCTGTGCCTGGGGTATATCTGTTATTCTTTCCGGTATTTTGACTGCCATAAGAAGCCCGCAGATAGGAATTATGGAATGGCTGCCGGTGGATTTGCTGTTTATTTGTATGATATTTCTGTTTGCATCTGTTATGATACCGGTACAACTGAAATTTGGCGGAGAGCGAGGCAGAGTTGCGTTGCTGCTAGCTGTCGGTGTTGCCGTAATCGGTGGTATGGGGATTATCAAGCTTGTTGAAGTACTGCATCTTGACATAGATACCCTGCTCACATCCATGAGTATGCTGAATATGGTTCAGATTGGTGCAGCCATCGCGATTTTCTCTATCACTTTTCTAATGATATCCTATCAGATCAGCTGTCGTATTATGAAGAAAAAAGAATTTTAGAGGCAGATGCCGGATGAGGGTGTCATCCTACAGAGAATACAAAAACAAGAGATTTTCAGAAGCTGCTGTTGCTATATCAGCACGCGATGGAAATCTCTTTTTATTAGTATCTCAGGAATAGGGGAATGCTGTGATTATATCTGAAATTGATTGTATCACAAAAGGATATAGCAAATATTCATATGCTCAAAAAATGTATTTGAAGGTATCCAAAGGAGCCTATCTGAATGCTTCCAAAGGTAAGGTTACCCGCAGGCTGCTGAATGAATAAGTACCTGTAGCTGCCGAAAAGAAAATAACGGAAGGCGAAATGAACCTCCTTTTTCTGGCTGTCCAAATTAGGGGGTTCATTTCAGGTTAAGGAATAGCTTTTTTTATTCAACGATTGCCACATAGGTTTCATAAATGGAATTCCATGTATAGCGTCCGACCAGCCCATCTACTGCAAGCCCAAATTCCCGTTGATAAGCACGCACAGCGCGATCCAATCCTGGCCCAAAACGGCTGTCAATACTTACAGAGGGAATGGATGGATAACGTTGTGAAATGATGGAAAGGAAATACTGCAGCTGCTGAACCTCGATGCCGACATCTCCCTGCCGAAGTACTCTTCCTGTCCAAAGACCTGTGAAATATCCTTCCAGTCTTCCCAGACTGCCAAGCTCGGCCAGCTTTCGCACAGCTACATAAATGCGTGAGATATAATACCAGGTGGACTGTCCGACAATGCCGTCTGCAGTCAGATTAAACTGACGCTGAAAGGTTCTTACCGCACTTTCCGTCTGTGCTCCAAAGATACCATCCGGCGGATAGATGAGAGGAATATTCGGATAATTGACAGCGATAGCATTCAACAGCTCCTGAATGATGAAAACCGGCTCACCACTGCTTCCCACACGCAAGGCATAGCCCGGATAGGAGGGCGTATTATACTGCCAGTTATCTGTTCCCAGAAACTGCATCTGATCCCCGTAATAATAACGTATGATTCTATAGGAGTCATACCCGCGGTTTGCCAGATCCAGCGTTCCCCATTGCTTTAGACCCGGACACTGTGCAATCTTACCATCACAATATTCGGCATAATAAGGCTCCCGGTAAAACGGCTTTTTCAGAAAATCCCCCATGACCTCATCCACAACAGCCGCAATGTTGTCATAAATATTGCGTCCCCGTACAAATGCCTGATCAAATGCTGTAGAGTTGGTGATATCAAATGAATATCCTCTGCTGCGATACCATTCTGTATAAATCCGATTTAAGGCAAGGGACATCTGACACCAGATATTGGCACGCAAGGCCTCATACGGCCAGGTTGGATAGATTTCACTGGAAGCGACATTTTTAATATAATCCACAAAGCCGACAGTTACATTTTCCGCACTTGCTGTCGGTCTTCCCAAATGAACCGTGATGGTTACAGGAAGTATGATTTCTTCTAGCATGCGCGGCAACCTCCTCCCTCATGAAGCTGATGCTCTCCAATATCTAGTATATTACTTACGCTTTGCTCATCGGCATTCTGCATGACAATCGTTAGTGTTGAATCTGTTTCTGCGAATATCTGTACACCATTTCGTACTTCTGTCACATACCCCTCCTTGGCAACATGAATATCATACTGCCCATAGGGACGTGTCAGTGAATGGATATCAGTTGAATGTGCACTGTCCGGAGCATCCAGAGCGATACGCTCGCTTCTGCCATTTTCATCTGTCATACAATCCATGATAAATACAGAACCACGTTCGTCCCGGTGAAAGACACTAACGCGTGCATTTGAGATTGGCTGTGCAGTTTCCTCCATGGCTTGTACCATGACATATCCTTTTGTGATAGTATCACCTCCTTTACAGCGTATGCCGCAAATGTCCGGGGTATCGGGTCAATTGCCCTTCTGCTTAGCATTGCAGAACAAAAAGTTCACGGCAAAGATTATTTTTAAGATTAACATTACATATACTTGAAAAGGTGAAGATAATGAAAAGAAAAAAATACCTGCTTGGTGCAGGGCTGCTTTGTACCATTCTGGCAGCATCCCTCTGTTTATCGCATATTACCTCTGTATCTGCCAAACGCGCTTTTCATGCACTGGATGGTGTGGAAATCGTTTTAGATCCGGGACATGGCGGAAAGGATGACGGTGCGCGCAGCAATGAGGCAAAAGAACAGGAAATCAATCTGAAAATTGCGCAGAAGTTGAAAAAGCTTTTGGAAACAGGAGGGGCGCATGTTACCATGACACGGGAGGGCGCCTATGATCTGGCAAGTGAGAATGCCACAAACCGTAAGCGTGAGGATATGAAAAAACGTATGGAGCTGATTAACCAGGAAAAAACAGATTTATTTCTCAGTATTCATTTAAATTCCTATCCCAATACCAGCGTAAAAGGAGCACAGGCATTTTATGCGCCAAAGAATGAAGTGTCAAAAGTATTTGCGGATATCTTGCAGAAGCATCTGCGTGCGCTGACACAAACAAAAATGACAAGTAAGCCGGGAGATTATTATATTCTCAATAACGCAGAAAAAATTGGCTCGCTGGTAGAATGTGGCTTCCTTTCCAACGCTGAGGATCGTGCAAAGCTGATAACGGATGAGTATCAGCAGAAGATGGCGCAGACCTTGTATGACAGCATCCTGGAATACTTTAATTTTCTTTCCTGATACATTGTTTGCGTATGTAGTCTATAAAATTTATGGGGAAGGGATATTTCACTGATGATGGCTACAGTTGAAACAGCCACAGAGAAGGCATGTATATAAAGAATGTACTCAGTCTTCTGCTAGGGAGTTTTTCTGAAATATAAAATGAGCTGCTGTTCCTTCTGTGAGCCGGATATAATGAGCCTGTCATCTGTGTTGGCTGCTGGGATTTTTTCATCATTCAATACAAGTTGCACAAGCTCACAGCCATTATCCGGTAACAGGGAAAATAGTTTTCGCCGGTGTCTTGTCAACACATAAGTCCCTTCCTTACGATAGGCTTTTCCATCAAAAAAGCTGCCGTTACCATGCACTTTCACAGAAAGCAGAGAGTGTGTCTGTGTTTCTTCTAATTCAGGAATGATGAGGAGCTTATGTGTGCGGGAGGGTCTTGCCATGATGAAAAAACAGCTTGTCGCAAGCAGGATAGCGAGCATTGATGATATATGCAAACGGTATGCTTTTTTCCTCATGATTGTTCCTTTCCAGGCTGATGATGCTGTCAGCGCTGCATATGAAAAGACCTGTACCACATAATATGCATTATGTGGTATCCTCTCATTTCTTCTCTACCTGTATATTTTACCATAGTTTCATCAAATCTGCATGCATTTCTTTTTGCGCTTCATGCTTTCCAAACTGCTTGATATTTTACCGTACAAACGCAGATAGCCTGCAGGATATCCGCTATTTCCGTCATAATCCTGTACCACATAATGCATATTATGTGGTATTTTTCAGCATTGCAGCTTCACCAGACCCATACGGGACAGTGTCTTTTCATATTTCTGAAAGCTTGTCATCGTATACATTCTGGTTGTTTCGATAGAGGAATGACCCAGAATATCAGCCAGTCTTACAACATCCTTTTCCATACTGTAAAAGGTAAAGGCAAATAGATGCCGCAGATTATGTGGGAATACTTTATGGCTACTGACATTTGCCACTCTGCACAGCTTTTTCATGGATTTCCATATGTTACTGCGATCCAAGGGCTTTCCGGTCTTTGTGATAAAGATGCATCCTGTTTTAATATTCAGCTTTCTGCAGTATTTCAAAAGCTGCTGTCTGAGCTTTGCAGGAAAAAAGACATTTCGTGTTTTGCCTTTATTATGAACTGTTGTTTTTCTGCACTTTAAAGCCTCAACAGTGATGAAGCTATGCTCAGATACACGAATACCGGTTGCACAGATTGTCTGCAAAAGGAGATACAACCGCTCATCGTGCTGGTTGAGCGCGGCCTGCAGCAAACGCGAATATTCCTTCTTTGTCAGCTCTCTTTCTTTTTCAATGCAGGTGCGTTTCTGTATTTTCAATAATTTTACCCTGCACTCCGTTAAACCGATAAAGGAAAGAAAACAGTTAACAGGAACAAGCATACTGTTAATGCTGGCTGAGGTGTAGGTTTTCATAAGCTCTTCCTTGTATGCGATAATAAGCTGTTTTGAAAGGGTTTGCTCAGAAAAAAGATACGTGAAAAGTCTTGTCACATCACGGATATATTTTTGTATCGTAAGAGTACTTTTTTCCTCCTCAATCAAATAAGTTTTAAAGCTATCGATTTTTTGAAATGCCTCTATATAATCCATGTCGTTATCCTCCTGTGTTTCTTATAATAATAGCATAATTTCAGTCTTGTGATTATGTTGGTAGGCAGCAGACACTAGGCGTAGCACAGTATGCTTTTGTTTGCAGCGTGAACAGCAATAAGTTAAACGTTAAACAGGAGATGCATGAAGAACGATGATATTCATTTTGTTCGGTTCTAGATGAATTTCATATGTTCCTGTTTGTATGAATATGATAACGAAGATTTTTTTACGATGAATGAATCAAGAAAAAGCAATAAATGAAGATACGAAAAGTATCTAAATACTGCAACTATTGCTAGATTATTCAAGCATGATCTAAGAAGCACATCATATATATCATGGCGTTAGTATACGTCATGGCGTTAGTATACGGCCAATTTATCAGGGGATTATGATGCACAGCTCTTATAAAACAGGAAATAAGAACGTAGACACAGCAGCTTGCTGGGAATTAGATTGTTATCCTGCTTGTTTTTCTGGTATCTATTAAATTCCATAGAAATGGTAGAGGCTGTAAAACATAACATTAGAGAAAAATGTATGAAATAAAATATAAAAAATATATTGACATCATTATCTGAATGTGATATTATTAACAGGCATTCGATGGAAATGGGCCTGTAGCTCAGGTGGTTAGAGCGCACCCCTGATAAGGGTGAGGTCGTTGGTTCAAGTCCATTCAGGCCCACCATCGAATTTAAATATACATGGGGTGTTAGCTCAGCTGGGAGAGCACCTGCCTTGCACGCAGGGGGTCATCGGTTCGATCCCGATACGCTCCACCATGACAAATTCAGTCGAACTTCATATCTTAATAGAGTTCGACTTTTTTCATAAAATTGGGAAAAGTTACTATAAGAAGCACTGTAAACAGACTATTACATCTGTATACAGTGCTTTTTTTATTTCTATCTGAAAAAAGGAGGAAAGCATGGAAACCACAAAAGAAAGAAGAAAGCAATACCACTATTATGTTACGAGTAAAGAATATGAACAGATAAGACAGCTCGCAGCTCGTGTTGCTATTCCGGAAGCCGCCGTAGTTAGGATCTGTGTACTTGCTGTTGCTAACACACCTATACTGGAATACATATTTGATGATGGTGTTCTACTTAAAGCAGACTCCTTGTCATTGCTAAAATACTCCCCTACTTTACGGATCATCAACGAAGCAATGAAACAACTGGAGAAACAAGGAGTGCATGTTGATGTATCTGAATTGATATGCAAAGAGATGAATTGGAAGGTTAAAAAACAAAGAGAAAAGTGAGGAGTAGATAACATGGCGAAGAGAAATATCTTTTTCAAACCAAGAATGATTTCAAAAACAAATGAAGAAACATTGTACAATACTTTTCCTTTATATGTGATAACAGTGATGGAGACATTCTTTCTTGCATTGTTGCAGGATGAATTCAATTTACACTCATTTATACTGATATGTCTCGGTGTAATCATTGCCTGTACTGCAGCTTATAAAATCGGACAGAACAGTGGGAAATAGATATGGAAGCAATCGATCTCATCAAAAAGATCCATGCCGGTGCTGATGATACCTGTTATTCCTCCATCCTCACCACTTGGGAGGAAAAATCGAGGTATGAGCGATTGGAAGAGCTGATGTCTCTTTTATGTAAAGGTATGGATATGCAAACGGCCGTAAAGCAGCTGCATATCACTCCGGCCGGTGCGACAGCTTTGCTAAAGGATTGCGAACATATCCGGATGGATAAAGGAAAACGATGTATGTATGATCATATGCTACAGACCTCTATCTTTCTGGACCAATGTGAAGAAATGATGTTTGCTCAAGCGGAAGATGTCTATTATTCACTCAATAGCTTTTATAAGCCTAAGAAAGCAGGCAGTAATGTCAGACATATCAATGCTATGGTATTGGATTTTGACTATTACAAGGATGACAGGTTTATGGACTGGGAAGCTGAAAGATTTTATAAAAAGAAGATTAAGGACAAGCTTCCCTTCCCTCCGACTGCTGTCATGGATTCCGGTCGTGGTCTTTATGTCATCTATGCATTCCAGCACTGTTCCTACCATATGGAAGGTCTCTACAGAGCCATCATGAAGGCGTTCTATATCCGTTTTGAAGAATTATGCATCGATGCCGGTGCGATGCTCATCACGCAGGTGATACGACTACCCGGTACGATCAACAGTAAATCCGGAAGACAGGTAAGGATCCTGCAGTATGAGGATACGGATTACCGTATCCAGGATTTCATTGAAATGCTCCCCTGGTCACAGGAGGAGGTCAAGCAACATCGGCTGAAGAAAAAGGAAAAGAAGAAAAAGCCGGAGAAGGAAGTGAAAAAGGACATATCGGCAAGGAAACCTTATTTTAAAGATTTCTATGAAGACATGCGAAAGCTGATCATCCTAAGGAATCATAACGGCCAGTATGAAGGATACCGAGAGATGCTGCTATATCTTGTAAGAGAAAGAGCCGTCTGGTCGGGATATACGATCAAGGAATCGGTCGACCTTGCTATGGAGCTGAATAAGGAGATGCATCAGCCCTTGTCTGAAAAGGAAGTGGAAACTGTTTGCAGGCCATCACCGGGGAGACACAAATGTTCGATCGCGAAGATCATCGCAAAATTGAACATCACGATGACTGAGCAGAAAAAACTAAAAGTGCTCAAACGGAAATGGTTGAAGAAATCAGAGTATGCCAAAAGGAAACGCAAGAATACACTGACGAATCTAACACCCAAACAGCAGGAGATCCTGGAAAGGAGAACGAGAGTATGTGAACTGAAGAACGTACATCATCTGAAGAACAAGGATATCGCCGATATCCTTGCGGTCGACAGATCTCAAGTCACGAGGGACCTGCAGCATATCAAGCAGAATCCCTCCAGATTCAAGATCTTATTAAAAGATTACATGGATAGGCTGAAGGAAAGAAAAGAAACCGATGACTATCGGCTACGCCTCACCTATCAAAGGCAGCAACAGCTTGAAAAATGGATGGGGTATGCACAGACTGCCCTGGATTACCTAGTGCGTGATCTGGATGTGTCCGTGACCTAAACACAAGCGGAAACGAGGGCCATAGAAATACGTTATTTTAGCAGGTACGCCTGTAACAGATATCGAGGAAACAACTCCTAAAACGGCTGAAATCAAGCCGTGACGCATGTTCTCGGATGCGCAGAGATGAAGGAGTTGCAAAAAAATAGGCAGCATTGAGATATATGTGCAGGGGTGTTTCAGGAGGATATTACAACGATAATTTTCCCCCAATCGATATCTTTTCGAGGGGCATCCCCTTGCTGACGAAAACGAAAGAAAGGACAAGAACATGAAAGAATACAGTATAAAACTAAGACTTACAGCAACAGAGGCAGAACAGCTCGTAAAAGCTGCAGCACAGCACGATCAGTTGGTCTCCGAACTCCTGGAATCCTTCGTATACGACTTGGTCTCTTCCGATGAGCATCGTGGAGGAGATGATGAGACGGAAGCAGCACAACAGTGGTATCAGCGACGCAATGAGGCGTTATACCCGCATCATACGACCCCATTGACAGAAGCCGAAGCACTCCAACACGCGGAATCGGGTGCGCAGAAGCGCTGCATACAGGAAGCTTTCCGGTATGTTCCTCTTTACTTTGAATGGATAAAAGCAACGATGGTAGAGGATGGCGTGATCTTGGAAGATCGAAATCATGAGTGTGTACACTTTTTTATCAACAAACATGATGGTATCGAATTTGATGGTGGATACGGAAACAGCTGTAATGATCTGGAACGCATCTGTACATATGAAAAGATCTCGTGGAAGGATGTGGAAACTCGCCTACGCAGCTATACGAAAGAACATCAACAGGAATTACAGTATCACCTGCGAGAATGTTTCAAACAACTGCCAAAACAAGACGACAGTATCGACTATGTGCAGATAAAGATGACGAGGGATATATATCGTCTGGAAGCGATGCTAAGTGAGATCCTTGGAAACTTCTGTTATGAGTGAGTCACTGTTCGAACTGGATGAAACAGGAGAAGGAGGTAGTGTGATATGAAGCAATCAAAAACAGGAAGGATCCCTGCATGGGTACTATCACATTTGAAAAGATACGGCAATTGTGCCATCGGAAGGAAGGTCGCAAAAGAACTCGGAGATGAATTATTGCCCCTCCTACAGGAAGAGGGTTACGTTTGTGAGTTCCTCACGATCGATCATAGCGGGGAAGGAAAAAGCGGAACGACCTACCTCGTCAGATGCCTATGCGGAAACATAAGATAACAGCTGTATTTCATATGTTGTGCTACTTACATCAAGGCTGTGTCGGATATGCACAGCATATCGAAATGCAGAAATGGATCCGACAAAAAGGATTGCATAATGTCTATCACTTCATGTGGGAAACCTTCCAAGATGCTTGGAAGAGGTGAAAGCGTCATGAATAGAAAGGAAAAACGGAAATGAAGAAAAATATCAGACGTATCATCATCGTATCGGCAATCATACTCTCAGCTGCATTACCCGGGTTGAAGAAACTGCAGCCATTGGAACAGAAAGGCGTGAAGCTGACAAAATGTACGGATGGCGATACCGCCCATTTCATGATCGATGGGCAAGATACGACGGTGCGATTCCTAGCCATCGATACACCGGAGACGAAAAAGCCAAACACGCCGGTACAACCCTATGGCAAAGAAGCAAGCCGATATACATGTGATGCCCTCAGCAGCGCAAAAGAGATCCGTTTGGAATATGAAAAAGAAAAGACCGATAAGTATGGAAGAAATCTAGCCTGGGTATTCGTGGATGATAAGTTATTGCAGGAACAGCTCATACGAAAGGGATACGCCAAAGTAGCGTACCTATACGATGAGTATACATATACCGACAGATTGCAAAAAGCAGAGAAAGAAGCGAAAGCGCAAGAGCTGGGTCTATGGGATAAGGAATAAGGAGGTTTCACACACATGAAAACAACGACAGTATATGAAGAAATCATAGAGCGTGCAAAGGAGATGCAGATCATACAGATGGAGGAGGATCTTCTCGATATCATGATGGATCTTGAAAGTGCAGACGAGACGTTCCACGTACGTTGGGATGACTTATTGGCCGCAGATGATTTCAACTTCGCACATGATGTTTGCGGCATCCGGAATCACATCGTCCGGGATGATTTTCCATCACATGATTTCGGATACTTCGTACCACGTTTTGCGGGAGATAGGACATGATGATCCTGCGGTTAGAATTCGTACACGAAAGTGAAAGGACGCAGCTCCTAAAGAAGATCCGGGAGGATTATATCATCGTGGAAGAAAGTAAGGTGACCCCTTCCAAAAAGAAAAACAGCAAGAAGCTGCTGCAATTCATAGAAATAGAGAAACGGGTCTAGCGGTACCACTCACTGGTACAACGAAAACGAAAACAAAAACGTAAAGAGGAGAAACAGAAATGAATAAGATCATCGCAATAACAAACAGAAAAGGCGGCAGTGGAAAGACGACAACTGCTAAGAATCTAGCATATGACCTCACACTGAAAGGTAAGCGGGTGCTGCTCATCGATCTGGATCCACAGTGCAATGCGACCGAAGGGCTGACGAGTAGAAAGTATAGCCGCACCGTCATTGGGATGCTGGAATGGATGCCGGTACGGAAGTGTATCTACAAAACAAGGTTCAAAGATCTGGATATCCTGCCGGGGAATGATTATCTCGCCAGTACAGAGGTACAAGATGATATCTTGATAAAACAGGTATTACCGGTCCGAGAGGATTATGATCACATCATCATCGACACATCGCCCTATTTCAATAAGCTCACCGCAGAAATACTTAAGATCAGTGACCTGGTCATCATCCCTACTTTGCTTGAAGATGATTCAATGAAAGGCGTCATGACGACGATCCGGGAACTGATGGCATTGTTTGGGGAAAGCATCCGCTGCAGGGTCCTGGCAACGATGGTGGACAGAAGTAAATATGCAGAGAATCTATTCACAGCTTTGAAAGAGGATATCGGATCATTATGCTTCGACACCTATATCCGGGAGAATCGGATACCGGTCCGAAGAGCAAGGCAGCATCATGCGCCGCTCTCTTATCGCTACCGGTATACATCGAAGGCTGCCAGAGACTACGAAAGGCTCACAAAAGAAATACTGGAGGTGATATGATATGGCGAAAAAAAGCATCCTCGGAGAGTTCATGCAAAGCTCTGCAGGAAAGAAACTGGGCTTTGACAATCACATCATGAATATCCATTACACGAAGATAAAGCGACCGCAAAGGAATCGTGAATTGCGAAGGATCGATGAACTGGCCGAAGATATCCGGGAGGACGGTCTGGAAAATAACCTTCTGGTACGAAAGATAGAAAATGACAGATACGAAGTAGAACTGATCGGAGGGGAACGCCGATATTCTGCGATCCTGCGGAATATCGAACATGGAGATATGACCTATGAATATATCCCCTGTAAGGTCTTGACGATGAGCGATATAGACGCACGAAAACGTTTGATTTTGAACAATATGGAAAATGATCCGTTGACGAATGCCGAAAAACTGGAAGCTGTCGAGGAACTGAAAGAGATATACAAAGCAAAGAAGGAGGCCGGCGAAAACATCCCGGGGCGTATCCAGGCAATCATCGCAAGTGAGATGGGGCTGAAGAAATCCCAGGTAGCCAATTATGAGAAGATCCTGAATCATGCATCAGAGGAAGTCAGAGAAAGCATCCGGAAAGAAGAACTACCTCTGGATGCCGCCGCGACACTGGTGGATCTGGATGAAGAAGAACAACGCCGATTTCTAAACGAACATGATACCTACAGTAAGAAAGCGGTGGAGTCCTACAAAGAAGCAAAGCATGCGGAAGAGCAGCCAATCGAAAAGCAGCTCTATTATGATGAACACGACGAAATCCAAGAAATCGATATAGAGGATGTAGATCCAAGGAAGGATACGGAGGATGATGAAGCCTTAGAAAGTGAAGCATGGGACAGCATAACAGATACGATCCCTGTTGAAACGATCGAAGATATCATGACGGATATCGTCAATAACATGGATAAACTGGAGTCGAAACTCCATGGAGTCGAATTCCGTGATGAATATGCACAGTTTCAAAAGATCCAACGAGAGATCGATACATTGATGAAAGGATTAGGTCTGGTCTGTGAAGAGGCGTAATTCCTATATCTTTGTACCAGTGACTGGTACAAGGTCGTGCACAACATGGGGACACATAAGGAGGAGAAATGAAAAATCGCAGAACGGATATATCCTGCAGGATAAAAAAAGCAATCGTAAGTGTAGCGATCGATGTGGCCACGATCATACGAGAGCTATACGCAGTGGACCGAAAAGAGCTGATCGCTCAGATATCTGAAAGGAAAAGAAGAAACTATGAAGTTGCTTTGCATATGGTCAACATAAGCAAAACGATCGCACACCTTGCGATGAATTATCTGCTCATGAAGATCATGTGGCAGATCGTCATGGACCCACCATTCGGCAAAGAAACGTACATGTTCTCATTCGAAGTCTGTCGTGCGTTGTTTGTTTGCTTCACGGTGATCATCGCCTTGATAGAATGCACGAAGTGGATGTGTACAAAGAAATCTACCAATATAGATAAATACCTTCGTATGCTCCCCTATCTGCCGATCAGTGGTGTCGTATATCTATTCATAGCAGATATCGGAAACATAGATATCCTTTATCATATATTCCTTATCTTCCTTCTATTTTCGATATGTAAATCTCTGTCGAAAGCTATGGAACCTATCGTTTATCCATATTCCTCTATATCTCAGTAAACAACGAAAGATCAAGTGTACCAGTGACTGGTACAGCAAAGAAAGGAGTACGTGCATATGATATTTTGGAAAAGATTCTATATCGTAAGGGAAACAAAAAGGCTCATGTCTACTCTGCCTATCACGAAAACACCTGTTTCTTATTTGTATTTTCAAATGGAGAGGATAGGATTGTCATTATAAACGTACCAGTCACTGGTACAAAAAAATCTGCTGTTGCAGTCGGCAGAGAATCACCATAGCCTCATCTTCTGTAAAATAAGTGCTATGGAAATGGACAGAGCCTCAACGTGAATCATTACTACCGAGATTATAAATCTTTATAAGATTTATAAATCGCGAGAATACTAGAAACTATTGTTAAGATCTTAATTATGTAATCAAAATATTCCATAATCATCGGCTCCTTTCTACAGGAGACGATATCTGTCCAGATTCCCTACCGACTGTAACAGCAGAAATGAACAATTACTTGTTCATTAAGAAAGTATATCATGGAAAGTGAGGATTTTAAATGTATTTACAAAAAAACTTCAATTATTTAAAAAAGAAAAATAATCTTACTTATCGAGATATCAGATCATTCCTCAAATGTGGTACAGAAACGATAAATATAGTAAGTAATGGTGATCAAAATAATGTGCGTATCGAGATAGTAGTAAAACTTGCTGAATTGTTAAATGTAAGTCTAGATGAATTGGTTAAAATAGATCTTGAAGATCTAGAGAAAAATACATAATTCAAAATATGTACCAGTGAGTGGTACAAAAAATCTGTTGTAGAAGCCGACAGAGGAACGATTACAGTCTGTACATCTCAAGGATTTTGAGATAAGAACTGTAATTTGAACTGATACTTATGAAAACCAAAAAACTAATATGAATCATATCTTACTTCTTAGAAATTTTATATAACTCAATAAGAGTCCTGATAATCAATAAGATTATATTTACAAAATTAAAAATTCCATAAACATCATCTCCTTTCTACTAGGAGATGACATCAGTTCCGTTTCTCTGCCGGCTTCTACAACAGATCATAGTCGTGTAATTCGCTACAGCTTTCAAAACAGAAAGGATGAGTATGATGTATCTACAAAAAAATTTTAATTATCTAAAATTTAGAGAAGATCTATCCTTTAGAAAAATTGCAAAAGAAACAGGTATCAACACGAATACGCTTCAGATATTATCTAAGAAACATGATGAGAATATGAGGATAGAAGTAGTTTTGAAGCTCGCTGATTTCTTTCAGGTATCGTTAGATGAATTCGTAAAAAAGGATCTAACGACGAATTTCTAAGAGGATGTACCAGTGAGTGGTACAGGAACGTATATCGGTTTTTATAGATGAGGTTACAGTGAAAGGAGGAATCACATGAGGATCGAAACCTATACAGAATTATCAAAAGCATTACCAAATGCAAAGATGTGCTATGAACAACTGCCTGTTGAAGAAATCGATAAGGAAATGCTGGCACCATTCGTATGTTTGATACAAGCGTGTGAACACGTCTTTGAAGAGGAAATGACACGCAGGGAGAAGCAGCGTATCGGAATACAGAACGCGCAGCAGAATGGTGTCCATTCTGGGCGGCCTGCAATCCGCTGTAGTAAGAAATTCCTGAAGCTTGCATATCTGCAATCTAAAAATAAAATAACAGCAACAGATGCTGCTGAACAGTTACATATATCTCTATCTACCTATTATAAGCTACGGCGTAAATATCATAAGGAGATAGGTAAATGGAAGAAGCAAGAAGTCTGATCATATTTCTGGTCATCAATCTATCTGCCTTCCTCTGTTATCTGCTAGGAAAAGCAGATACGGAGAAGCGTAGCCACCACGAAGGAGAGTAAGTAAAAAACTCATATAGACTCTGTTATATGAGTGAGAATTAGCTGAAACTTATACCCTCTAGTCGATGACAGAATCAGAACAGGCAAAATCGACGATCTGTCACCGACTGCAGGATATAAGGTCTGCATATGTACCCTGAAGTGGACGGTAGAGAGTTAAGGGAGAAATGTAATCATAAATCTAATCATGGTATATGGATGACTTTGCTTAGATAATCAACTCTCTACCGCCAGCTACAGGATAGGAAATATGAAACAATAAGATTATAGCACATGAAATACGGTAGTGTGTGAATACATATACGTTAATAGAAAAAAAGAAGTATATGTACAATGTTTTATCGATTTATACAATCATCATGTAAAAAAATGTACCAGTGACTGGTACATTCGGACATTCATATGAAAAGGTGTCATGAGCCATATCTCGGCATAAACATAGGAATCAACATACGGAGCGGAGAAAATCATGCTAATGTTCCCGGAATACATCATCGTTCTCGGAAACAGATGAAATTGTGAAAATCAGTCAGTACTGTAAAAAGTCGAGATTCTTTTCCTCAATATCCCATCTTCTGGACGATCGTAGAAACATGAGAGTAAAATGTAATAAAGAAGTTCTACTGTATGCATGGATCAGGCCTCTACGATCGGCTACAAGGTGGGATACGACCTGCTTATAATTATAACAGATAGGAAAGAAAAAGCTAGAATAATGCAAGGCAATCGTACCAGTCACTGGTACATGATAGGCGCAAGTGAAAATGATACATTTGGTCAACAAATAGGAATTTAATATAAAAAGAGATATCGAAGGGTATATGTAATTGTTATCACCTTACGATAGTGATATACTAAGAATAGATAAAAAGTGGAGGGAAACTATTATGAAGAAATTACTAAGTATCGCTGCAGTGGCAGCACTCGTATTGACAGGATGTAGTAAAAAGCTAGAGGTAAAGATAACAGACAAGCTGACTGTGGAATATGGCGATAAGCTCGACAACAATAAACTCTTTGACGCAAAAAAATCTGATAAAAATATCAAAGTAGATAAAGTACAGGATTTTAATGCGAAGAAACTCGGAGACCAGACACTGAAGGTCACATTCAGTAATGGAGATAAGACTATAGAAAAGGAAATCAAGGTCACAGTTAAAGATACGAAGAAACCTGAAATTGTACTGAAGAAGGATAATGTCACGATCACTGCAGGTGATAAGCTTGATCTGAAAGACAATGTTAAATCAGTAAAGGATCCTATAGATGGTACTCTGAAATACAGCGATAAAGAAACGAAAAAATCTGGCTACTACATTGATAAAGGAAAATTAAACACAAAGAAAGCCGGAACTTACGAAGTCATTGTAAAAGCATTTGATGTGAACGGAAACAAGACGGAGAAGAAATTCAAAGTCATCGTAAAGGAAAAAGAAAAGGCAACTACGGAAGGACAGAAATCTGAAGCAGCCCAGAATAACAATAATGCTGGACAACGATCAGAGACATCCTCTCCATCTACAGGTAATCAAAATGCAGGGACAAGTGGAGGACAAGGAAGCAGCACTGCGAATACCGGAAGCTCCCACGGTTCCAATGGAGCACAGAGTTCCGCTCCTTCCCAGGCAAAGCCGTCAACACCTGCTCCAGCACCTTCAGCTCCGCATATCACATATGATGGTAGAAAGCAAGGTTTACCTATCTCTATGCAATCACCGATATTTGACACACAAGAGGAAGCAAATAATTGGGCGTTTGAAATATATAATTCGTCCGATGAAAATAGTCCTTATTTTGGGTTAGGTTACAGCACATGCAATATAAGCTATGTAGAAGGATATGAAGAAAACGTATTCAAAGATCCAAATCCAAAGTGGAGTGTATATTGGTATTAAATAATGTAGAAGCGAAAATATCGCTTCTTTTTTGTTAATAGAAAATCAAGACGGACAGAGGTTCGTCTTTTTTTATTGGAGGTGACCATATGAATTACTACAAGGTAAGATATGGCTCGCAGCTGCTCGCAGCGTAAGGCGAATACAGGAAAAGGTTTCGTACATGACATTGTATGAGTAATGCCTATATCAAAAATGTGTGAAAATTTATGGAGGAAAACAAGATGCGGAAGAAATTAAAAAGTATCATCATGATATTCGCTTCGATCTTGCTATGTGGATCTAATATGTTATCCACGATAACAATCAAAGCCAATGTCACAAACCTGGAAGATACCGGATACTGGCATAGTGGACAAGCGCACAATCCAGATAATCCTGCGTATACCGCATGGTTCGATCATCAAAAGATTGAAAAGATCCATGTCGAACAAGGTGTCGGTGTATGTAGTGAGCCTTGGGAGGTCATCAATGGTTGGAGTGGTTATACAGTATCAAAGTACCAAGCTGATCGTATAGCCGATATTTGGTATTACGCATATGTCAACACCAACCAATCCAAGTGGAATTATGCAGTTGGTCAGCTGATGGTATGGGAATATCTAGGATATAAACCTACGGACCATAATGTTCCGAATTACGAGAAACGAAAAGCTGAAGTCAACGAGATGATCAAGAATATGACAAAACGCCCTAGCTTCAATGGGAAAACTGTTACCTTGAATGCCGGTGAAAGTACTACACTGACAGACACCAATAACGTCCTGCAGGATTTCAAAGGTAAAGAAAGTATTCCGAAAGGAATAACAGCAAAACGTAGTGGAAATAAATTAACGATTACCGCCAGTGCTAGTGCAAGTGAAAACAGCACATATAGTTTAAATAAAATCAAACCGGAAATGGTTGGTCAATCACTCGTACATAGAAAAGCCGGAGGTCAAGATATAGTAGTACCTTTGCGTGAAGATCCAATTCCATTATCATTGAAAATAAAAGTAAATAAATATGGTTCATTAAAGATCATGAAACAGGATGAAGATGGAAATCTAGTACCGAACACTTCCTTCAAGGTATCTAAAAATGCCGATATGTCCTCCCCGATCGGAACCTACCAAACAGGCTCCAACGGTACTGTCACTGTAAATGACCTTGCCCCTGCGACTTACTATGTGCAGGAGAGTGCTGTACCAAGTCATCTGATCCTGGACAAGACGATCCATAAGGTAAGTGTATCTTCCAATAAGACGGCCTCTTTCACCGCTCGTAATGATTGGAAGAAAGGTCGTGTCCAGATCCGTAAGGTCGATACGGATTCCAAGAAACAAGTCGCAGGTGCGACGTATGCGATTTTCAACCAACAAGGTCAGGAGCTCCAGCGCCTCGTTACGAAGGCATCCGGGTATTCCATGTCCGGGTATCTGCGTGTTGGCGAGTATTATGTGCAAGAGGTCATTGCGCCATCAGGATATACGCTCAATAAGACGAAATATCCTGTCACGATCAGTAATCACAATCAGACGATCACCGTGACAGGCACAGATAAACGCCAGTCCGGTACATTGAAGTTATCCAAGGCAGATAGTAAGACGAATAAAAAACCACAGGGAGACGCAACGCTACAGGGCGCTGTTTATGAGTTACGAGCGAAGGAAAATATCCTGGATCCTGCCGATCAGAGCGTGAAATATAAAAAAGGCGCTTTGGTCGCAACGCTGACCACGGATAAGAATGGTAATGCCACGAAAACAGGTCTCTACCTGGGAAAATATACCCTGAAAGAGACGAAGGCCAGTCTGGGATACCGCCTGGATCCTAAGTCATATGATGTGACGATCAATCCTGCAGCACAAACGACCAGTGTCATCACAGTTTCAAAAAATGTCCTTGAGGATATCATCAAGTTGCGGATCCATAAGGTCCAGGAAGAACCTAAGCTGAATATCCCAAATACGATCTTCACATTCACAAAACCGAATGGAACTACCTCAGAAATAAAAACAGATAAGAACGGCTCCATCCAGTTCGTCGGTCTTCGTCCGGGCATCTACAAGCTCAAAGAAAAGGCTGTCATGGATGGCTATGATATCAATCCTACCGAAGTACGTTTTGAAGTGTTATCCGGTGGGGGCGTCAAGGTACTAACAGACCTGACGAATACAGGCATTACCTTCCAGAAGACAAATGCATTCGACGGCATCATAACCGTGAGTGACAAGGTATCTCCGTTCACGTTGAAGATCACGAAGCTCAACGACCACAAGCAGCTGTTGGACGGTGCGGAATTTACACTATACAGCGATAAAGCCTGTACGAAAGTAGTCGCAAAGAGAACCTCATATAACGGTGTATTGAGCTTTGCAGGTCTGAAGGATCGAACGAAGTATTACCTCAAAGAAACGAAAGCACCGGATGGATACCGTATCCCATTAGATCCGGATACGAAACAGCCTCATATCTATGAGATCGAGACCGTCTCTTCCCCGGTCAATGACCTGTTCGAGTTATGGGTAGACGGTAAGAAATATACACCGAAAGATACGGTCACGACAGGTGCTATCCGCATCGAGGGTACGAAGAAAGCAAGAGTCGTGCATATGGAGATCGTGAATATGGTAGGTATCAAATTGCCGGAAACAGGCAGTGATCTCATGTTCCCGATGTTTATCATAGGCATGGGATTGATGTTCTTAGGGAGAAAAAGCTTACGAGGAGGAGTTAGAGAATGAATAAAAAGAACGTAATGAAATATCTGGGGATCCCTGCTCTGGCGACAGGGATGCTGTTATCCGGTGCACTTCCGGCATTGACCATCACTAGTCTAGTGATCCATGCAGCTCAGGAGATCACGACGCCGGGCGGTATCGTAGACCTGAAGAAAGGCGGTGCCGCCATCACCATCGAAGCGAATGAAGGACAATCGCTCATAGGAAAGAAGTTTCGTCTGTATCAGCTGTTCTCTGTAAAGAACGCAGCGCATCTGGAAAGTGTGAACTATACCTGGACACCTGCCTATCAGGATGTCTTGCAGAAGGTCATCGGGAAACGCCTGAACAAACCGGCAAAGGATGTGACGGAATATGAAGCAGTCGACTACATCCAGTCTTTAAACAATCATAAGGTGGAAGGTGCTGTGACAGAACAGAAGTTGGAAGGAAGATACAGCGAATTCCGCTATTTCATCGAAGAGATCACTACAGAGCTGCGTGCACAGAAGAAACAAGGGACCGATATCCATGTCACGCAAACGATGGATAACGGCAATATCCGTTTCGACGGTCTGGAATTCGGATACTACATCACCGATGAGATATCCGATAATGCAGGGACGCACTCCGCAAGCTCTCTGTGTATGGTGAATACGGCTAATCCAAATGCTGCTGTAAAGATCAAATCCGACTATCCTTCGATCACGAAGAAGATACAGGAGGATGACCATAAGGAGGAGATCGGCGCAGATGGATGGAACGATATCGCGGACTACGAGATCGGTCAGACCGTTCCGTATCGTTATGATACAGCTGTACCGGATATGAATGGATATCACACGTATTATTTTGCTTTCCATGACAAGATGGATAAAGCACTGACCTTTGACCCGGATACCGTAAAGATCCAGATCATGGATGGAAAGAAGACCTATGATGTCGATCCCAGCGAATACAACATATTGGAAAATGTAGGAGGAACGACGTTCAAGATAGAGATCGAAGACCTGAAGAAGATCGTAGACCGCGAGTTTCCGGAAGGTATGAACAAGGACAAGGAGAACGTCTATGGACAGAAGATCGTCCTTCGCTATGATGCTAAGCTGAACGATGAGGCTGCCAAGGATACTGGAAGACCGGGCTTCGAGAACAGTGTGAAGCTGGAGTTCTCCAATGATCCGGATGCGGATGGTGTCGGAAAGACCGGAGAGACACCGTGGGATACGGTCGTGTGCTTCACCTATAAGCTGAACGTATCGAAGGTCAATGACCATGACGCACCGTTGAAGGACGCAAGATTCCGTCTGTACAGCGATGCGGACTGTACGAAGGAAGTATATCTGAAACGTACTCCTGACGGTTATAACGTGATCAACCGTGATGCTGTAGGCGGTAATGATCATGACGGTGGGACACAGCCGAATGAAGCCGTCGAGATCGTCACACCTTTGGATGGCAATTTCACGATCTATGGTCTCGATCAGGGTGTGTATTACCTTTCGGAGGTAGAAGCACCGGATGGATACCGGAAATTATTGGACCCGATCGTATTGACGGTAAGACCGACCTATACGAACGATAGAAACAGCTACGTAGCCGGCGAAGGCGCAACGGATAAGATCCTGCAGAAGCTGGAGGCAACTGCTCATTTTAAAGAATTCTATGATGGTGCAACTTCTGAAAAAGATAATAAACTGGAGGCAGATGCGACGCAAGGTTCCATGAATCTAACGGTAGTAAACAAAGTAGGAAGTAAACTACCGGTCACAGGATCACAGTTGACGATCGTCATGGTCGCTCTTGGGGCAGGGCTGATGATCGCCGGTTATGGTATCCACAGAAAGAGAAGCCATGTGGATGATGGGAAATGAAGCGTGAAAAAAGATCCGGAAGACGATGGTGGAGCATAGCAATCATCCTCGTCGGCTTTCTGATCTGCAGCTATCCCATAGTGAGTGGTCTGTATCAGCGAAGTGTACAGTCCGATTCCCTGAAGACATATACCAAAGTGCTACGACGCAATGAAGATCAGGTGGAAGATCTGTTGAAGGCGGCAGATACCTATAACGATATATTGTTTCAAACGCAGGGGAACTATATCCAAGGTATCAGTGACAAGTATCTGACAGAGAAGGCTTATGAAAAACAGCTGCGATTGAAGGACAGCGATGTCATGGCACGCATCGAGATACCAAAGATCAGTGTCGATCTTCCTATCTATCACGGTGTGAGTGAGAGCGTCCTATCAAAAGGTGTGGGACATCTTCGATCCAGCAGTCTTCCTGTCGGTGGTGAGAGTACACATGCGGCATTGAGCGGACATCGTGGTCTTCCATCATCAAAGCTATTTACCAGATTAGATGAATTGGAAAAAGGCGATCTCTTCTACATCGATGTACTCGGCAGGACGCTGGCCTATCGGATCTGCGATATCCAAACGACATATCCGGATGATATCGATAAACTGAGCATACAGGAAGGAAGAGACCTCGTGACGCTCATCACCTGTACGCCATACGGGATCAATACGAAAAGGTTGCTCATAACAGGAGAACGGGCAGCTTATGAGAAACAGGAAAAGGAATCGATCCAGGGATCGATAATGTCGATACGAGAACTTATCTTTACGGCAGCACCCTTTGTGATCATCACGCTCCTGTTGGGAAAAGAAATCTATCATTATAGAAAAAGGAGGTCAAAAGAACATGAAGAAGCGTAATAAGATAGTTCGCATCATGACATTATCGTTGTTGTCATTATGTTGTATCAAGCCGATACAAGCACAGGAAATCGAACTTAAACCCGATCCCTCTGTTCAGGAGAAGGGCAGCATACACGTGGAACTTGAAGAAACGAAAGATCGACTATCCAGAGAAGGGGTGGAACTCTCATTGTCACGTGTCGCAGATATAAAGGACGGAAGTTATGTACTTGATGATCTGTATCGTTCTGCAGGTGTGGATATGAACGACATAAAAACAGCAGAAGGGTTACAGGAGGCCGCAGATACATTGCGTCCATTGGTCAAGAGCCCATTACAGGCAAAGCGGACAGATGCGCAGGGAATCGTGGATTTCACAGATCTGGAGGTAGGCGTCTATCTGTTGTATGTGAGCAATCAGGCGGGCTATGAAACGATACAGCCGACACTGATCAGCGTCCCGATGTGGGATGAGACCGCCAAGCAGATGAACTATCATATCGAAGTATTCCCAAAACATGCGCCTTTACCGGCATTGAACGTGCGGAAAGTCGATTATTATGATCATAAGAGCATTTTAAAAGAAGCTGAGTTTACTCTGTATTCCGATGCAGCTTGCACGAAGATCATCAAAGCGGAGAAGACAGATCCAAAGAGTGGTATAGCAGTGTTCGATGGTCTGATCTATGGGACAGTGTATGTAAAAGAGACGAAAGCTCCTGCCGGATATCAGTTATCTAAGGAAGTCATCAAGGTAACGATCAATGATAATTGGGTCAACGGTGACGATAAGCTGCGTACGATCATCTTCCCTGACAGACCGCTCCCGACGTCTGGCGGTCCAAATACCGGCGACCATACGGATATAGTCGGATGGATCTTCCTGATTGGCATATCCGCATGTGCCACTGTCTTCTTCCTTCATAGAAAGCATGAGGCACAGTGAGAAAAAGTCAGTATATGACATTCATCCTTTGTGTCTTACTGATCTGCCTGGGATGTTGGTATTTCTTATTTCCGAAACCGGCAGATAAAGATGACCTGTCGATCACATTCAAGGATACGGAAAAGGTGAAACTGAACGAGAAGATCGAACCTGTCGATCTGATTCGCTCCACGACATCTGTGAAGATCCTATATCCGACGATCGACACCTCATCCCCGGGGGTAAAGAAGCTCTTATATATCGCTGTGGGAGAGGATGGAGGACAAAAAGAGTTCATGAAGGAGATCCGGGTGGTGGCGCCGAAACCACCTGTCCTTCAACTCAAAAAGGATAAGGTCGAGATCTATGTGAAGGAAGTATTTGATGCAAGATCTTATGTAAGGAAAGCCTATAGTGACTATGACGGTGATCTGGACGTATCGATCCGTGGAAGCTATGATGTGAAGAAAGCCGGTACCTATACGATCACCTATAAGGTCAAGGATTCCAGCGGTCATACTGCCACGAAGGAGCTGCGGCTCATCGTCAAAGAAAAAGAAGAGGCGCCGAAGGAAAAGGAGCCACAGCATCCACAGAAGGAAGAGCGACCATCAACTACACAGCCGCCGAAAGAACAAGATACGACTACAGGCTCCGCTCCGGATCCTGAAGCAGAGAAGCCACAGGAACCGGCCCCATCGATCGGCGTACAGACATGGCTGTTTGCCAATGGAGAGAGTTTCTCCTCAGCACAGGAGAAATGTAATGCCGCAGGAGTCGCAAGTGGAAGGAGGTACCAGTGTGATGTGTTACAGGATGATGCCGGTATCTATACAGGCTATCGGCTCGACCTACGATGATGTACCAGTGACTGGTACATCTGCCAATAGAAACGATGTAAGGATGATAGGAAGGAGTGAGGAAGATGCTGTTCAAGCGACTGCATAAGCACTTGGATCAGGGCATAGAAGAGCACACAGGAAATGAGGGACAACAGGTAGAACATACAGAGGAAGAGTTGGAAGCACATCTACAGAAGCTGATGAAGCGACAACGGCGTATCGTGCGATTGAAGAAAGCAGTTCTGTATCTGATCGTAGGTATCGGTCTGCTGGGAGGATTCCGTTCCCTTGCTCAGGAACGACCGGACATAACGCCTGCAGTAGCGGTGAACGACTATAGCTTCCTGGAGGATTATATAAAAAACTATTATAAATATCCCCAGGATGAAGAAAGTCAGCAGTTCTTACAGGAATTCACGACCGGAGGAAGCTGGAACGTATCCTATGATCAAAAGATCAAGCGTGCCGAGGTAGGAACCGTAGAAGTATATCAGGTGGAGCCATCCGATACAGAGGAAGGCCGGCTCACATCCTATGCCAGAGTATCTCTCGATCTGAAAGACGACGAAGGCAAGAGTAAACGACAAACGGCATATATCGCGATACGTTCTATTCAAAAAGATGGTCACTATATCGTGGATCGTCCGATCTCGATGATATCAACTGCGCCAGCTGCTATGAAGGAAGATATGAAAAAAGGACTGGAGACAGAAAAAGAAGATATCAAGGGAACGGACTGTACGGAACAGGAGAAGCAGGAGATCACGAATACGATCCAGTTGTTCTTTACGACCTATGCCGCTGATCTGGAACAGGCACGGCTCCTGATGCAGGATCCGGAAACGCTGAAACCATTGGATCCGGATACGAAACCGGTATTCGTCAGTCTACAATCCGCCATACAGAATGAGGATGAGATACAGGCAGATGTGATCGTCCGCTATGAAACGAAGGAACTATTCCAACAGGAACGTACGGTGCGTTTCCTGTTCGATAGAAAAACGAATAAGATCATTTCAAAGGAGGAGTATTAGGTATGGATTTTACAAAATTAGATGGTTTCAAGGTCTTTTATTATTTGGTATTGCTCATCATATTCGTGGCGCTCATGGTGTTCTTGTTGAAAAGCGCAAAAGAATCTCTGCGCCGCACGGGTGGAAAATGGCAGTCTGTCATCGATGAAGCGTTCATCGGATTCATCGTATTGGTCGCTTTCACGATCATCGCTCAGATAGAGCCGTCATCGATCATCTCATTCCTGACGAAACCACTCACATGGATATGGGATCTCGTCCTGAAAGCATTGCGGTTCGTAGGTATCAAGATATAGAGGACCATCATGAAGAGCGCCTATAATTATACGGCTGTCGAGACACACAAGCAGAAGCTGTATATCCCCTATATCGGGATCGAATTGAACGGTTGGCTGATGGTGCTCGTGATGTTGGGCGGTCTGTTGTTTGCACTGATCCCCATCGGTATCCCTGCGTATCATCTGTTCGGATCCTTGGGGATCCTGTTGTCTATCGGGATCGCTGCGGTAATGGAGATCGGTGCTGTGATGTTCCTGACCGAGATCGACCGGGAGAGCCGCAAGAACAAGCTGATCACGTTCTACTATCGGGATGTGAAGAACTATCGCATCCTGTACGATTCCCAAGGACACACACATAGATTATCGAAAGAAAAAGAAGGGAGAGTGCATCGGTGTGTACGTTGAACCTTATTACAGCTATGGAGAAGGAAACATCGTCTACTGTAAGGAATGTATCTGTTATCACTATGAGATCCGTCCGATGAATAGCCTGTATGCATCTGATCATCAGCTACAGACGCTGATCGACAACCTGCATCGTAAGATCCTGTCTGTCAATATGCCGGGAGCGATCTATATCCTGCCACAGCGCATCGATGAACAGGGGATCCTAGAGCATTATAAGACGTTATATGAGACGAATGGTGATCCACAGACAGAGAAGCTGTATCGCTCCTTCATGAAGGATATCAAAGCGCAGCTGACAAGTGGTATCAAGTATCGCTATCGGATACACATATGCTTTACAGACAACCGTGATCCATTGAAGAAAAAGTGGTTGAGTGGTTGGCTGAGCAAGAACGACGATCCGTTGGAAAAGCGGATGGTCGATCTGAGTGAGGTCATCGATGAACAGATATACAAGAAATTGACTATGGATCTGAGTGTGGAACGACCGGACAAGAAAGAGATACAGCATCTATATGATTATCTGGCGATCCCGATCGAGATACCGATATCCGATTATTACACGATCCCGCAGGCAACGGAGCTGGAATATCATTATCAGACACTGAAGAACAAAGGTGGATTCCGTGAACTGTATTCCCGTGTGCTCATCGCAGATAAACTCATCCAGGATCGATTGGAGGATGGGTATCGTGCGAATGTGGCGGTCAATGAGATCCAGCTCTATACCTTCCCTGTCGACACGATCATCAAGTTCGACCTGGAGCATACGCAGACCTTCAAGAGCAATATGACCGGAAAACGTGAGGAGATCCATAAGAATGCACGCCGTTACTGGCAGAGCAGCGGACGAAAGGACAAGGAAGCACAGAAAGCCTTCGAGCTTGCGAAGATCGGAGAAGATGTGGATCCATCGATCGAAGATTCCAAGATCCGCTGGCAGATGATGTTACGCATCCGTGCCAATACGCAGGACATGCTGATGAAGCGCAGCGACAAGCTGCAGAAGAGATTCGAAGGGAAACGGATCCAATTGACGTATGCAATCGGTGAACAGGAACAGCTTGCGGAACACCTATTCCCATACAAGAACGGCTGTTACCGGTATGTGAATCTAACAGATGTTTTGTACTTTGCGCATTTTAATTTTTTCGGTGGCTTATACATAGGAGAAGCAGATAAAGGAGTCGTGCTCACATATACGAGACCTGCAGACCTGCCGGTACGGATCGATATCGAGGCTCCGATCAAGGGATTGACGCAGACAGGTTCCTCTACGGTGGCCTTTGTCGGAGAGACCGGTTCCGGGAAATCACAGATCGCCAACTACTTTGCACTCCTCTCCATGATCTTCTATGGGCACCGGCTGCTGTTGGTCGATCCGAAAGGTGACCGTCACAAGCTCGTGAAGCTGTTGGATCGATTCGGTGATCTGACCTCGCACCTCATCATCGGAGATCCATCTTGTCCAAACGGTATGTTCGATGCCTTCCTATTACATCCGGATTCTCCCTTAGATGCATTGGCAGCGGCCAAGAATGATATCATCGCCCTGGTGCGTGCCATCAATCCACAGCAGGAGATCGATCTGATGCAGGTCGATGAAGCATATATGGAACTGAGTGAAGCGATCAACAGTGGAAAGATGACACGGATCACGATGCGAAGATTGGTCGATGTCATGATGAACAGGGATCCCAAGCTTGCACGCAGTCTGTATTCCCTGCGCAATGATCCGATGGCCCGCCTGTTCTTCGGGGACGATGATACCGATATCTCGAAGGTGTTCCGTCTCGATCGCCCCTTCAATCTGATCACGTTCGCGAAGATGCCTGTGTATTCCAGAGATTTGGGCACCTATAGCTATGATTCCGGAAATCTGGAACATCGGATCTTCTCCCTCATCCTGGGAAAGGTCAATGAGATCACGAACATGTTCCTGCGTATGTACAAAGGACAAGCGAAGACGATGCTGTTCGATGAGGCAAAACTGTATTCGACAGTCCCGGGTGGTATGTCCGTATTGGTGAACAACAATCTGATCGCAAGATCGGAGCTGTGTGATATGCTGATCATCCTGCAGAACTGGAGCGATCTTCCGGATTCCATCATCAACAATACCGGGCAGTTCTTCATCGGCAATATGAAGAGCAAGGACGAGATCCAGCGTATTCTGTGCCATTTCGATCTGGATGGCAATTCCACGCTTTCCGCTATCCTGCAGGATCGAACGAAGGAGGAAGGTGTCGACCAGGCAAAGCAACACAATTTCTTATACTGTGATTACAACAACCGAAAGTGCCTGACGAAGATGGCGATCCTTCCGATGTTCTCGGATGCCTTCCGCACCTTCAAGGATATCGATGAACAGGAGACGGAGTCATGAGGTGGCGTAGATGCCTCACCATCCTGAGCTTGCTGTTCCTGCTGCTGTTCCCGACAGGGATCCATGCGGAATCTATGGATGGAGCGATCGGCAACGGTAATTCTCCCGGAGAGACGACAGCAGAGAAGAACGATAAAGAAAAGGCAGATACCAATACTTCTGATTTTCTCTCGGATGCGATCCTCAGTTTAGATAAAGATACGAGAAAAAAAGAAATGGACCGGGATTATATCAAGAATCTCTATAATTCCAGTATGACAGCGAAGACCAAAGGGCTCAACCTGCTTGATGGGGATTCCATCGTCACATGTTTCATGAATCTGATAACGCTGCTTCTGGAAATGATCGGGTTCGTGATCACCTTCTTCGTGTTGACGATCTATAACCTGGTATCCTCCAGCTTTTTGGGGACCGTCATACAGGGGATCTTTGATATGATCGACAAGGTCGTTTTCGATTGGAGCGATCCTGATTCCTGGATCAATAAAGTGCTCCTGATAGCTGCATTGTCCTCTATCCTGTATAAGCTCATCAAAGACTTTACCAGGATCGTGCGATGGCAACAGATCGTACAGATCGTGCTTACCGCCTTCCTATCGATGACCTTCATCACCTTCATCGGTCAGAATGGACGCAAGATTGCAAATGGGTTTGAGGAAGTGACAACACAGATGTTGACGGAAACTTTCGTATTCGGAGAAAAAAAGGAAGATCCGGAGATCATGAACAAGCAGAACATCTTCGATATCTTGCAGAAACAGCCGTTCATGGTACGACATTTCGGTACGACAGATCTTGCGAAGATCGCCGGATCGGACGATAAGGATGCTATCGAAAAGGTAGAAAAGCGAGTACAGCGCCTCCTGAACGATCCATCACAAGATCATGCGGAGGATGAATATGACAAGTTCGGAAATCATGTGATCACGCATGATGGTGGTTCCGCAATGCGGGTCTTGGGACTCTCCTTCGTCTTGTTAGTACATCGTGGAGCGATCAGTATCGTCATCGCAGCGATCTGTATCGGCTTGGGAGCTGTAAAGGCCGCAAAATATATCGTTCTGGGATTGAGTGTGTATCAGCTCATTTGGTGGCTGCTCAAGCATGGACGAAAAGCTCGCCAATGGTTCACAGACAGGCTCCTATGGTGCATGGTCACGATCTTTGCGGATATCCTGTTCAGTATGGCGCTGTTCTTCCTGGTAGAATTATGCACGAAGATATCCGCTTACAGTGTCCTGCTCATGCTGGCAGTCGATGTGATCCTCATCGTCCTGCTCAGATTCGTGATCAAGAATCTGCCGACGATCATGTCAAAGCTGATGGAAGATGGGAAGATCGTGGCAGAAGGAATGCTGTTGGGCTCCTCTCCGATGTCGACGTACCGACAGTTGAAAGGCTCTGCTTCACAAAGTGATGCGTTTGATGGTGGCGGTGAAGGAAACGGCAGTGGCACAGGTGGCTATGGAGAAAGTGATGATCGTGATCTTCGTGATCATGATGATCCATATGATAGCAGCTATGATGACGACGCCTTGCGAGATGAAAAAGATCCCGATATGTATTCGAACGATATACAGGATGATGTGGACTCTGCGGATCATGAGGAAGCACCTGCAGATGGTGCCAGTGAATCGGCAGGACAGGCTGGTCCGGACACAAGTAGTGAGGGTGCGCCTACAGAAGCAGAGAGTGAAACAGAAGGATCTGATGAAATGACTTCTGAGACACAGGAAGACATCGATGGTGGGGCACAGGAAACGGATCCGGGAGATGGTGAACCATTCGATGAAGAACATGCAGCTGACATACAGAACATGAGTGCAGAAACGCAGGAAGAGGAAGACCTGAGCGATGAAGTGGATATGTCGGAAGAAGATATGTCGGATATCGATATGGACGATGACGATGATCTTATCGAGGATGCAGGAGCCCCGGATCTCTCAGATGTGGAAGGAGTTCCGGAAACAGTGGATCCTGAAACAGAAGATGATCTGAAAGATTGCTCGGATAATGATCCTATTCCTACAGAAGCTGCGAACCATACGGATCCTGAAGGAACAGCGGAAGAGACATCGTCAGCTTCCATAGAAGATAGCACAGAAGTAGAAATGAACACAGAACCTACACAAGCTACGCAGCAGCCGGATGATCCAAACAGTGTGCCTGCAGGAACGGATGTCGTCGAAGGAGGACAAGAGATCGGACCGATAAACGAACAGGATGTGCCAGCAGAACATGAGGCTTCAACAAAACCGGAAGAGGATACACTGCCGCAGGAAGAGGAGAACCTCCTGAATGAAGACGATTAAGAAGCTCCTTCTCCTTTTCCTTCCCCTTATCATTATCATGATGATGTTTCTGATGTTCCTTGGCGGTGGTGTGAGAGATGGGAATGAGACGCCCAAAAACAACCTCAGTTCCTCCGTCGAATATTATCGTCCCTATGTGTCCAAGATCGCCAAGCTCGAAGGCATGGAAGATTATGTGGATCTGATCCTGGCAGTGATGCAGGTAGAATCCGGTGGGACAGGCGGTGATCCTATGCAGGCATCGGAAGGGCCGTTCAACAAAAAATATCCGCAGATACCCAATGGGATCAAGGATCCGCATTACTCGATCCGCTGCGGGATCAAAGAGCTGCAGGATTGCCTGAAAAGGGCGAAGGTCAAGGATGCATCCGATGAAGGTCGCATCCGGGTGGCATTAGGCGGATATAATTTCGGAAATGGATTCATCGAATGGATCGATCGTGAAAAAGGTGGACGATGGACACTGGAAGCAGCACAGGAATTTTCCGATATCATGAAGGGAAAGACCGGATGGAGCGTCTATGGAGATCCTCCTTATGCCGATAAGGTGATGTCCTACTATGACGCATTGGATTTTATCAGCGGGGACGGTACCCTGATCCCGCCATTGAAGGGCTACACGCTCACCAGTGGGTATGGGAATCGACCATCGATCGGTGACTTCCATTATGGTGTCGATCTGGATGGCTCCTATGGTGCATCGATCTACGCTCCCGGTGATGCGAAGGTATATCAGGCATCCTCGAGCTGTCCTGCAGATGGAGGATACCTTGGGAATATGTGTCCGGGTGGTGCTTATGCCGGTGCCGGAAACTTTGTCCAGCTGAAGATGAAGTATAAAGGAAAAGAACTCTATATCCTGCTTTGCCATATGAAGGATGTGGACGTCAAGACAGGACAGAGCGTAAAGAAAGGACAACGGATCGGCAGCCAGGGACATTCTGGAAATTCGACAGCATCCCATGTACATATGGAGATGCATTTCTCAACCCCTGTGATCGCAACGACAGAAGGTAGTGTGGATCCGGAAACATACATCAAATTCAAATAATGGAGGCTACATATGGAAAAGAAAACGATCGTGTCTATGGGGATCCTCATAGCTGTGATAGCAGCATTTCTATGGATGAATCAGCCATCGGAAACGAAGGTGAGCTCGCAGCAGAGCAGTACGACGATACAGAAAAAGCTAACAACGGAGCCATCTCCTCAGTCGGATGTTCCCAATGATGTGGAAGAGGCTTGTAAGAGCGCAGCAGAACGCTTCGTGAGAGTGAAGACCGAAGGCCGCAGCAGTGATATCTTCCTGGATCGTATCGAACCGGTCAAGGAACTTCTCAGCGACGACTTGTACCAGTCACTGGTACCGGATCTGAGTAAGGAAGAGCTTGCGGCCATGCGAAGAGAGAGTAAACGTATCAAGAAAGAAGAAACGACAGAAACACAAGTCACATCGATGGACAGCGCTATCGACAGGATAGCCGATGATGACTTTGAAGTTTATGTCATCTACACTGCACAGACACAGCATGCGGACAGGAACGATACGAGCCGGTATCTGGTCCGGATGCGTGTACAGTGGATCGATGGGAAAGCGAGGATCTATAAGATGGTAGAAGAGAGCAGCCTGGGAAACGGCTTCTATGAAAAGTAAGAGGAGGATCCGATATGACAGGAAGGAAAGCGGACATCATCCATCGTTTATATGAACTACAGGAAAAGATGGAAGAGAGCGAAGGATATTGGAAAGATGCCCTGGAAAGATGTGCCCTTATGGAAAGTGAGGAATACGAGGAACAGTATCAGACCCTGTATCAGGAATATTGGGACATCATGATGAAGGAAGTAGAAGAAAGGTGGCGCAAGTATGTGGAGGGGATCCTTGGTGATGGCCATTTTACAGAAAAGATATATGTGGAAGAATTGGAGATGATCATGGAGGCAGACGGTAAGCTCGTGGATGAATATCAGGGATACATCCTGCGCTCCGGCATGGATCCATTCGGTACGCTGACCTATTGGATCAAATCTCCGGATGGTGAACCGGTAGAAGAAAGTTTCGACTTCATAAGCGATGCAGATGCGATCATATCGTTTCGTGACATGGTCGATCGAAACGAGTTTATTGAGATGAGGTGAAGATATGGTGCTAGAAGAAATATTGAAACATGATGAGACGTTCCGCTATCAGCTCCTCTCCCGGATGGTGGAGGACTGTAACTATTATCTGGGATATGGCAACCGAAATGCCAAGGACCTTTGGGCCAATGATGAATGGGAACAGATTGAGATCATGCAGGCCTTGTATGAGAGTTTTCCTCCTGAAAAGAAACCGGAATGGCTCACACCGGACGATATCCTGGGATATGGAGAACGGATGCTTACTCCTCTTGGAGAGATATAGGTGTTAGGAGGAATGCGGAATGTTATATCAGATATTACCAAGATATGATCATCAGTTCCAGGTAGATACGATGCGGATGTTCTTGAAGACATTGTCCGGAACGAAAAGGCGTCGCTCGTTGCGAGATCGTCTATCGAAGCTCTTCGATCCAAACTGTATCCTGGATTATCGCTTCATCATCGATTGCGACGGTAAGGATCAAACGGATGGGATGATCTCTTTCTACTTACAGGTGAGTGATGAAAGAGAGAATGGGCTCGTCCTGAACAGTCTGCAGAACATGTTCCAGGATAAGGCGAACGTATTCGAAGCGGTGAGACCGCTCACGCCGTATACGACAGTACATACCTTGTTTACGGATGATGTGCTGGATCATGCGAAGAAAGATACGAAAAAGAGCCTTGCGACCTTCCGGGATGATCAGATCTTCTTGTTCATCCTGGGGACGATGCGCAACAAGACGAGGATCACGATCGATTTCAGTGTCGAAAAGAATTTCAGTGCAACGAAGAGCATGTTACGAGGCGTGAGTACGGATGTCGATGTGCAGGTGATGATCAAGGTATCCGGAAAGACGAGATACCAGAGAAACCAGATCCTGGAGATCACGAATACGATCATCAACCTGACAGCAGGAGAAAAGGAGCTTCGGGCGATCTATCGGGATACTTATAAATTTTCCAAACTGACAGGAAACGAACTGATGAACCTGTTTCAGATCCCGACCTTCTACAATAAGAAGGATCTTGAGATCCTGAAACGGATACACAAACTTGAGATCGGTCAGCGGACATTGAAGGAGGAAGAATTTGCGTCCGGGATCAAATGCGGACATGTCTATCATCCGATGCAGGATCGTGTGGTCTTTCTGAAGCAGCTCCAGCTGCGTAAACATATGGTCATCTCCGGACAGACCGGTTCCGGAAAATCTAGCTTTGCGGAGGAGATGATGCGCGATATCCTGACATCCATCGTACAGGGGAAAAAGAACATACCGGGTTTCACGTTCTTCGATCCTGCAGAGACCAGTGTGCTGGGCGTCATCGATATGATGCTGAAGCTGCAGGCGGATGGTCATGATATCACGAAGCTGCGTGAAAAGATCCATTATATCGATTTTGGGTATGAGGATTGTATCTTTCCTATCTCCTTATTGAATAAGGATGTCCCCTCTACCGAGATCCTGGACTATTTCCGGATGTTGTTCGGTTCCGCAGTCACTGTACAGGTAGACCGTATGATCACCAGTGCGATCAATACGATCCTGCTGGATGAAGAGGAGCATACGATCATGGATGTCCCGAAGATGTTTCAGAATGAAACGATGCGTGAGCGACTGTATGAGCGACTGAAGGATAATGTATATGCGGATGATGCATGTGCCTTCCTAAAGGGACGCTTCGATAAACAGCAGGTAGATCCCATCCTGAACCGTACCGATCCTTTCATCAATACACCGAAGAAGAAGCTCATGTTCGGTATGCATAGTAAGTATGATGGCTTGCGCAAGGTCCGTGAATGGATCGAAAAAGGTGATATCATCTTATTCAATCTGAAAGGTCTCAATGACAATGATCTACGGATCATCGTCGGATATATTTCTTTAAAATATTATCTGATCGGTCTGAAGCGTCCGGATAATTCACGTCTGCATCTGACCTTCATCGATGAATGTCATAAGGTGCAGTTCGATATCTACGAGCGCTGGTTGGCGGAGCTGAGGAAAGGTGGTATGGCACTGATCCCGATGACACAATATCTGGAACAGTTCCAGCAAGGCTTCCTGAAGGCTATCCTTGGGAATGCCGGTACGAAGGTGACCTTCCGGCAGGGGCGTGATGGAGCCGTGCGTATGTCCGCAAACCTTCCCGGCCATCCGGATATCGATGGTCTGCAGGGACTTCCCGACCGGATCGGATATGTATCTACAGAAGATAACCGTATCGCAAAAACGGTACTCGTAGAAGTGGATCCGCCATATCGGTATAATGCCGGTAAGGTTGTACCACATATCGAAGGCAGGAACGTACAGGCAGAGATGAATATCGAAAAGAATCGCAATGAAGCACGCAGCTTGATGCGGCGTGACTTCC
This sequence comes from Erysipelotrichaceae bacterium 66202529, assembly GCA_017161075.1. Lineage (NCBI taxonomy): Bacteria > Bacillati > Bacillota > Erysipelotrichia > Erysipelotrichales > Erysipelotrichaceae > Erysipelotrichaceae bacterium 66202529. The sequence continues at coordinate 838,916 of CP046174.1, forward strand.
TGTCGAAGGAAGATGCAGAAAAGATCGTATTCCGTAAAATAAAAAGACGAAAGAAAGGTGATGGAGAATGGGACGGATAAGATTTCTACTGTATAAGATATCGCAGCTCCTCCAAAAGGGACAACGCCGACCGGTGATCCTGATCTCATCGATCCTTGGATTGTTCATCTTCTTTCAGTTCATGACAAGGATCAGTGATTCCTACCTGCTGCTGAGCGTGCAGCAGGTATTCCGGGATACATGGAAAGCATTGCAGGCTGAGCAAGTCGGAGGACTTACGATTGTATTCATCTGTGCTATCTTGGGATATGGTGGATATCGATATTACGGCAGGATACAGACGGCCATCACTATCTGTTATGCGATCATCTTCATCCTCGCTATCTTGCCGTTCATCATGTCGATGTAGAATAAAAAACAGCGGTATTTACTATGCCGGTTACTGTGCCGAGAGCTATGCCTACCACTATGCCTATATATATTCGATATATGTCATATATTTTTGCCTTAAAGCCCTTTATTTAAAGGCTTATTTGCACATTGAAAGATTTAGAAATTACCTTATTTTACCTTATAAAATAATATAAACTATAACAACCTTATGGAACGCTGCTTTATGCCTTATATCAGAACCTTAAATCACTCTATCCTCATACATATCTATCTCATGATACAACTATATATACTATTTGATACTACTGTATAGATATAGTTACTATTACTCTTATATAACTATTATTATGATAACTAAAGGAGGAATCATTAATGGGAAACAAGAACAAACCAAGGATCTTAGATGATGATATCGAACTGATGGTTCGGATAGCGAAACATGGATTCGTGGATATGGACTATATACAATTATTTGCTTATAAAGGTAGAAAAAAGGATACGATTGAAAGGCGTATCCTACAGTTGGCTCTGCATGACTTCTTGATCATAGAACGGACATTCATACCTGCGAACCATACAGCAAGTTTCCGAACCGGATACAAGATCGTTACGTTAGGGAAACGAGGCCTCCAGTACATGGAAGATATGGGATATGAGGCCAAGGACAATACAAAAGCATTTTTGAGTTACAGTCCTTATTACATGTATCACCAGGTACAAGTGGCCACCGTATGTGATATCATCCAGTCTAAATATGAGGATGGGAATTCAAACTGGTATGTAGATGAGATACTGAATGAAAAGGAGGCATATCTGGAAGATACTTCTAATCGCCCGGACGCCATCTTGATATTCAAACAGAAGGATAAAACAAAAACTTCATCCGTATTGGTATATGTGGAACTGGAAAGATCTTATCCCACACAGACATTAGCTGAAAAAAAGATAAGATCCTATCGTCGTGTCATTCATGAAGAACTGCATGCAAAGGCTCTATCTCTCGATGTCATCGACTACCGTGTATTGTTTGTTTGTACTATGCGGAATGCAAAGCGACTCTTAATACAAAAAATACGGGACAATAAAGACAGGATCGATTTTAACTTATTGGTCACAGGTTATGAGGATGTAACGCAGCATCCATTGGATGCTATATATACGCTGCCTTTACATGAAGATGTACAATATAAACTCATGGGGCAGCTGCCATGATGAAGGAACTATATGAACGCCGTCGATAAGTATTATAGAACGAAGCAGGAACTGCTTCAGGAAGGTTCTTATGCAGTAAAGATATTCTGTGATGCCAGCTTAAAGGATGGTGTCCTCGTCAGTGCGATCTATATCGATGATCATATCCGGATTCATACCAAAACGAAGTACCTCAAGGATGTAAAGAATATTCAGAAAGGCGAAGCCTATGCGATCAAGATGGCATTGGATCATATAGCCAAGCATTTTTATAAAGAAGCCGTCATATATACAGAGATCGATTCTATCATACATACACATCTATTCAGCGTCGTATTAGGAAAGACAAAGATTCAAGAGATCCCTAAGCAGCTCCGCCCTACTGCCCGGATGCATCAAAAACTCTGGTCGCAGTTTCGCTATGTGTACCGGATGAATAAAAGGATCGTACTGCAGAAAATAGAAAGCAACAAAAATCCTGCGCATGCGATTGCTTGTCAGGAACGTGAAGAATTCTTGCATCCGGAATCATCCTCTACATGGAAACGGTGGTTGATTATACTATGTAACCGATTGATAGCGCAGCTCAGTAAATAAGTAGATATAAGTAACAAAAGTCACAGTTGAGATAAACATTACATTATATGTATCTCAACTGTGAAATATATGCTATAATTTTATACGAAGATAGATTATTCCACTTCGACTGTGAACCCTTTCAGTGAATAGTTCGGAGGTGGTCATTTTGAATATTGACTTATATATCAGCTTTCTGATCATACTAGTTATATTAGAAACTGTGAAGCTAATAAAAAAGTGATCGCCCTCTAAACTTTACCACGGTTTAGGGCGATCGCTTTTGAACCAGGAATAATCTATCTTCACTATTGTGGAGAAGATCATCTTCATCTATATTATACACAATATTTAAGGTGATTCAACACAAAAGGCCTAAATAATTAAAAAAACTCAATCACACCTATTAGGTGTTTTTTTTGTGCTAGATAACGAAGCAGCTATATCGTAATAATCTTTCATTTTATCCGGAAATGATATATACATAAACAGGAGTCTATCATACAGTAAACATGTAAAATAACAACTCTGCACATTCCAGCAGATTAGAGCTATAATACATATCCGTAAAGGAAGTGAGCGAAATGGAAAATATGAGATTGATCCTTGGGAATGCCTACGAGGAGATCAAGAAGTTGCCTGATAAAAGTGTGGATCTGATTATCACAGATCCACCTTATGACATCGATACAAAATATACATCTTGTATGAGAAATGATATCGGAAAAAGTTATCATTCTGTGATAAGGGAGCTATCTGCGGATGATCTAACTTCCGGTATAGAGTTTTCCATACTGGACGATTTTCTTCGAGTGCTAAAGACAGTTAATATTTATATATGGTGTAATCGCCGACAGATCATCCCCTATCTTGATTTCTTCGTGAAAGAACACGGATGTAATTATGATATCCTGGTGTGGATCAAAACGAACCCGATTCCGGCTTGTGGCAGAAATTATCTAAACGATAAAGAGTATTGCTTATATTTTCGGAAATCCGCACGATTACATACTACATACCAAAGAGGTCACACATACTGGATCACACCTACGAATAAAAAAGATAAGACGCTATATGGCCATCCAACTGTAAAACCACAAGCGATCATAGAAGACCTAGTGCTCAACTCTTCTGAAGAAGGAGATATGATCCTTGACCCTTTCAGTGGTTCTGGTACGACAGGAGCAGCTGCGGTAAAGCTTCACCGATCATTTATTGGATTTGAAAAAAATGAAACATATTATGATGTATCTCTACAAAGAATAAATCAGCTCCTTCCTATATGCTAGTAAGAAATGACCAGGAAATCTAATATTAGTTATGCATATACTATATAACGTAATATAATAAAAGAACTAGTTACTCTTTGTTTTGATATAAGCAAGGGGTGAAATAATTGATTTGGAGGATAATTGTAGGAACGCAATGATATACAGACTAGAGTGGTAATATATAATAGGGTATCCAATCAAAGTGAGCAGCATTTTAACATAGCGATACATATAGAAAAATGCAGAACAACAAGGTTATATGATTGCAAAGGAAATCACAGAAGTAGCAAAGGGAAATACGCTTCAGCGGCCTGGTATATGTTGAATATATCAGCTTGCACATAATAAAGAAATAGATAAGGTGTTGATATATTCAGACTATCGTCTTGCTCAGGTGGAGAATGCTCTTTTAAATCTATACTTAAATTCAAGGATTATGGTGTTATAGTAGAAACTCAGAAAGAAGGTCAATTTGATATTTCATTATTCGATTCATCCAATATTCAGGTGTTAGATATTAGCAAATAACATTTCATATTTACATTTTATAGGAATAATGCTATTATAAAAGTGCCTCTGTTAAGAGTGAAGGAATAGTACACTATCCACATACTTCCTGAAGACTTGATATAGGCAGAAAGAGGACATATTATCTGACGATATTATGTTCTTTTTTTTTCGTTTTGATATTGTCCTCTGGATGCCAAAGGAGGACAAAAAAATGAATATAACATCAAGAAAAAATAGTATAAATAACATTCCGACCAATGGAACGATCGATACAAAATTCCTTATCAAATTGCGAGAATCAAAAGAACAAGATTTAGGATCAAAGAAAAGAGCTGCGTATGCTAGAGTGTCAACTAAGGAACAAGCTATTTCCGGATTTGGAATCGATGTACAGATAGCAAATATCAAGAGTCAACTCAAAAATCAAGGTATCGACCCTAATGATGTAGAGTTCTATGTAGATGATGGGTATAGTGCAAAAAATCTTAACCGTCCGGCGATGCAAAGGCTGTTAGTTGATATATTAGCAGGGAAAGTCAATGAAATCTTAATCTATAAATTAGATCGTCTTGCTCGAAATGTAATTGATACATATGAATTATTGCAATTCTTTATTGATCAAAAATGTGAATTAAAGGCTATCGTTGATAATTTAGATATACACAGTGCCAACGGAAGACTTCTTGTAGGGGTTTTAGCTATCATTGCACAATGGGAACGCGAAACCATCCGGGAGAGAGTAGTGGATACGCAAATAGAAATGCTGGAAGAAGGAAGATACCCTTTTGGACAGATACCATTTGGATGGATTTTGGATGAAAATAAATATCCTCATGTAAATGAAAAGGAAGCATCATTTTTGATATTTTGTTTTGATCTAGCAATTAGTGGAAGTACCATGAAGGAAATAGAATGTAAAGCTGCACAAGAATTTCCGGACTTTCAAAAAAAATCGGAGACTATTCGAAGATTACTATTACGAAAACTAAATTACGGTATCGTTGAATATCTAGATAAAGAATATTCGATTCCGAGAATCATTACAAAACAGACATATGATAAAGCTAGAAAGATGATATATAAAAGATATAAGGAAACAGATACGAATAAGTATTATTTCGGTAACAAGATCAAAGATGTTTGTGGTGATGTATGCGAAAGAAAAAGTACAAACAAGAAACTAAGAAATGGGCATAAGAAATATTATTACTACACTTGTCCAAAATGCAAAAAAAGAATCAGTCAGGATAGACTTATTGAAGGAACGATTCCAAGGATACTGATTTTTGCTAACGGTCAAAACAAAAATAAAGAAATTTCAAAGATATCCAATCGTTTAAAAACATTGGATAGTAAGGCAAGAGAAATCTTTATAGAATTTACTAACGATCGAATTGATGGACGCACATACGGGTGTATGATCGGTAATATTGAAAGAGAAAAACAGAAAACAATAAATAGACTAACTGTGTTGGAAAAAGCATCCGGTATGAGTATGGAGGAGTGGAACAACATGGAAGACGGTTGTAAAAAACAATATATAGATGAATATATTACTGAAATTATTGTTGACACATCGTTAAACCTCATCATTTCAATAGTATTTAAAGACAAAAAATCTAGTAAATGATGTAGAAAAAATGCCCCAGTCTACTGAAATGAAAAAGCACATTTTGAAAAAGTACTTAATTTGCAAAAAAACTATTGCAATAAATTGAAAAGGGTATATAATTTTAGTATACAGAGGTAAACGAAGAAGTATGTGGATGTGCAAACAAGTTTACTGAATTAAGTTGGTAAGAGTTCGACCTAGTAAGGTATCGCTCCACCATATTTAAACGGATAAGCTACTAGACGATATCTAGTAGTTTTTTTGTGTTTCCTGAACCTTTGAAATGGGTTTGACCGAAAAATAGATAAGCTCTTATCGAAAAAAAACAAGCTGATAGCTCAGGTTTAGTTGAGAAGCTGAAGGGGACATGCTGATTGTTTTGGGTGAGAATATTTAAAATGATAAAATGAAATGGCATATCAATGCGAATGGAATGTATATCAGCTTAGCCTGTAACCTTTTTATTAGCGAATACTCCAGCGGAAGCAGTATATATTCAGAAAATAAAATCCTGAACCATTTCTGTAAAGTATTAGTAATAAATAACTATATCCAAGCCATCACTCAGCTGATAAAAAAATCCGCAAGCATCCGGATAAGATATTATAGAGATAAAGGTCTTGTCGTAATAAGCAAGGGATTCGACAAATCAGAAAAATATATAAAGAAAATAGAAGTTCTATATAAGGAATAATACGTGGTATCACAGAACAAAATTATTGATATTATGGAAGAAACTAAAAGCATAATGGACAATGAGAAAATGATATTTGTGTCTTTGCATCTGGAGAAAAATCATATATCTGAATAGGAGATACTTATGATAAAAAAGGAGATAATGACTTTAAAATACAGGCAATGAGTATATGTGAAAAAGATTCATTTTCCCTATAATTATAATTATACACTATTTACTTCATTATAAACAGGCTTGTTTCATTAAGTACTACAGTATATACTTTAAGTAAGATAGATAAGAAAAATAAGAAAGCGGTGAAAATATGAAATAATTAAGAAATTGAGGAAAATCAGGTATTCTAGAATGCTTCCAATTTACTTTTCTCTAACTGTTTGCAGATCCTTCATACAGCGCATTAAAAATATATAATATATGGAAAAGCAAAAAGGAAAATCTTAATCGGGAAACTTACGTTGTCAGAATTACTCATAGGGTAATGGAATTCTATGCGATCATGTAAATTATCCTTCAAAAGACAAAACCAGTGATTCCGGAAGTCCACTCCGTATCGGCGATGAAGATAAAGCTGTATTAGTACTTGTAGAAACAACAAGCGGAAAATCATAAATTATACGTGAATATAAAAAAGAAGGTGAATAATATGAATGAAGAACAGAAAAAGCTGATTAAAAAATTGAATGAAGACAATAAGACTTTATTAGAATTGCATAAGTCATGGATCGCGTATGCCAAAGGAATGCTTGTAATAGGTATTCTAGCTGTCCTAATCTTCATAATTTTCCAGGTTATCAATTAAAGCATTCCTGAAAAATAGATGAAACCTTATCTATATAATACTTCAAAAGCTTTACTACATTCCTGGCTCTGAATGATTTAAATAAGAGAATATAGAAGCCACTGTATGTATACCAGCAGAATTCTTATTCTCTTTTTTTATACGCCGGATATAAGAAAGAAGCAGAGAGCATAGCGTGGACACCATGAAAAGACATATTGTCCAACACACAAGTATATATCCCGTTTAATCAATTCCTTAACCTATATAAGGGAGGGCTGGAAAGGAGCCTGTTTCCTGATACTGTAAGTAAGCAATGGAACAGCTTTTCGATAAACAGCTATTCAACCATTGCATTGATCATACTTTATTTATAGGATATCTGCACATTCTATAAGTGTTTATTTTCATAAGTGAAATTAAAAAAAGAAAATGATAAAAACGTTGTTGACACACAAAAAAAGTAGTGGTATTATATATGAGCATTCGATGGAAACGGGCCTGTAGCTCAGGTGGTTAGAGCGCACCCCTGATAAGGGTGAGGTCGTTGGTTCAAGTCCATTCAGGCCCACCATCGAATTTAAATATACATGGGGTGTTAGCTCAGCTGGGAGAGCACCTGCTTTGCACGCAGGGGGTCATCGGTTCGATCCCGATACGCTCCACCATGTGAAAACTTTAAGGATTCCAATCACCGCGATCGGAATCTTTTTTTATCCGAAAATGCTTTTGCTTTATAACGGGCTATCCGCTTTTCTTACTGTAAACAGCAGGTGAGCTGTAGCCTTATCCGGATAACGATATAGCTCCTTTGGTGTAACATCAATATCATCACATACATACCAGTACCAGAAATCAGCAGGATTCTCTGCAAAGCATATGACCATATTATCAAAGGTCATATCGGCAATACGCTGTCCATCCATTCGGATCAAATGTTTATATGTGATTGCTTTACCTTTACCGCCCATTTCTTTCAGCGTATAGGTTTCCTTTACCGCATCATACGTAAGCAGCATATCCGCTTCATCAGGCATCACCAGCAAAACACGCGAGGCGGAAGCCGTATCTAGTCCCTTTAAAAATGATAACCAAATCGTTCCATCACGCAGTTCGCCTGACTCGCTTATCCTAATATCCTGACTGATTCTGGCAATATCAGGATATGCCTTCTCTGGGGCAGCCTCTACAAACAGATAACCGCCGATTGTATTTAAAAACAGATAGAAAATCAGAAACATGGAATTCATTCTCATCGCCTCCTCCATCCATAGAACGATAAAGTCTCAAAAATTATTTCAAGTGTATTTCTTTTTATATGAAAATAGTGTACCATAAAGCATGGTGATGATAAATGAAATATTTAAACAGCAGGGATTTAATGATGTTTTTACCCCAGCCGATTACAAAGCTAGGAGTATTTGAAGCAGAAACCGTAGATGCCGCCCTTACGATGTGTGCGGAGGCATTTCCTAAAATAGAACAGGAATTTAATGTAACGATAGATTTTCCAACCTTTAAGTTTCAGTTATTAAAAACCATGGGAGAATTTCTATATAAATGTGCGCAATGCCCGCACGATTGCCTGAAAAATCCACGACAGCATGTGGATGAGGAGCGCTACATAAAAAATCATATTAAGCTTGCTCTGTGGCCGAAGCGTATGCAGAAAAACAATGCGGAAAATTTCTTTCTGATGGAATATATTCTGACCTATGCAGATATTTTATTCCGCTACCTGCTGGATGCCGGTATACCGAAGGAGCGTGCCAATTTTCTGGCAACCAATGCACTGGATCAGCTGGCCTTGTGGGTGGATGATAACTGTATTCGTAAATGCAGCTATGAATGCATCCGCAGAAGTACATCTCCGGGTTACTGTACACTGTGTTCTTATATGATCCAGCCGCTCGCCTGTCCTAAAAAGCAGGAGGTCACGCTGCGTCAGCTGGGAATGCAGGAGGAAGATGTCAAATGCATGCGCCGTGAATTCAAATAAATTTCCACACCGCAGTCAGTAGGAAGTGGCTTCCTCTCCTGCGGTATTTTTTTATATATCGAATACTGTGATTAGTCTGTGCATTAAAATATTACAGTCTTCATAAAAAGTTAAGAAATCTTTTGTTGACCTGAAGCTAAGTCCATTGTATACAATTAAGATATATGTATGTTTTTATAGGTGGTCATGTTTAGCATATAGGCTGCCGAAGGGAGAAATGATGAGAACAAGCGAACTTATTTTACAGGAAGTGAAAAAAGCGGTTATCGGGAAGGATGAACTGCTCGAAAAAATACTGATGGCAATTCTTGCCAACGGACATATTTTGATGGAGGATATGCCAGGCGTGGGGAAAACAACGATTGCAAGGGCGTTTGCGGATGCCATGCATTTGGATTGCCGGCGGATGCAGTTTACGATCGATGTCCTGCCTGCGGATGTAACCGGCTTTAGTGTAATAGATCCGGAAACCGGGAAAACACGCATTCGTAAAGGCGCAGTATTCACCAATCTGTTTCTCGCAGATGAAATCAATCGTACCTCCTCTAGAACCCAGGCTGCATTACTTGAGGTCATGGAGGAGGGCAGCGTGAGTGTAGATGGTGTCACAATGAAGCTGGAACAGCCCTTTCTGGTAATTGCGACACAAAACCCCTACGGCTCTGCCGGAACACAGCAGCTTCCCGAGAGCCAGCTTGACAGATTTATGATCCGTCTGGAGATTGGCTATCCATCAGAGCAGGATGAAATTGAAATTTTAAAACGAAAGCAAAAACCGGAAAGCTATACCGTACAAAGAGTGGCGCAGCGTACCCAGATTTTGGAAATGCAGAAAGCATGCAGAGAGGTGTTTGTGCATGATTCGCTGTATCATTATATTATTCAACTGCTGCAGGCAACCAGAAATAACCGCCGTATTTATCGGGGGGCAAGTCCGCGAGCCGGAGTATCCCTTATGGATATGTCCAAGGCCTGTGCTTTCATGCATGGACGAGATTATGTAGTACCGCAGGATATTCAACAGGTGTTTATCGATACGATTGCACATCGTATGCTTATGCAGCCGACACATACGGCAGATGCCGCCGCAGCAGGAGAAGCATTGCAGGAAATTCTACAGCAGATACAGCCGCCGCACACCAGAAGGAAGGGACTATGATCCGTTCCTGGCTTGCTTATCTGTCACTGCTGTTGTTGGATGCCCTGTTATGGGTGAGTGTAGACGGTTATATCTACTATCTGCTGCTTAGAGTTTTGCTAATGCTGCCAATCCTCAGTTTGCTTCTGTTTCTGGTTGGAAACCGCTTAATACAAATACATGTGGAGCCCTATGCGGAAGGGGGAAAGCTTCGTATCAGTTCAGCGCTTCCTCTGTTGTTTTGCAGCCGTATCCATGTGAACGGTCTTTGGCACAATGGATTTTATGAAACAAGCGAATCCGTGACAACGGATTTAAAGCATAATACGAAAAGGCTACAGGCTCCGGATATGGGAAGCGGCCAGTATCATTTACAGCTGAATAAGCTTCAAACAAGAGACCTTCTGGGACTGTATCGAAGAACAACAAAATTGCATGAGGAAACAAAGATCTTCCGCTTTCCGCAACCGGTACCGGTAACAGAAGCAGTCTATCAGAAAGTAGCAAAGGAAGCACGGCAGCGGTCAGCCGGTATGCCCGGCAGTGACTATGAGCTGAAGGAGCATCAGGAGGGAGAGCCTCTGCGTCATATACATTTTAAGGCAAGCTACCGATTGAAAAAAACGATGATTCGGGAATTTCAGAAGGAAGAAGCTTCCAGTCTGCACCTGCATCTTTGCTTTCCACAGGATATCGCTGCCTGTGAGCGTCTTTTATCCGTCAGCTGTGGCTTCTGTTTGAAGGTGAATGCACAAAACAGCTTGTATATCAGCTGGCAGGCGGCGGATGGATTCCAGCAGATAGAGCTGCGTACGGTACAGGATATGGATAGCTTTCTGCGAAAGCTCCTTGCGATGCCGCGCGTTTGCGAGGGCACATCCGACTTTGCGGATGGTCTGTGTCTAAATGAGACACTCGTCTCCCTTATGGTGAAGGAGAACAGCGTATGAAAAAAAATATAGCTTCCAGCCTGCTGCTTCTGATGGGAATGCTGTCCTGCTTTGGTGTGTTTCTCTTTTCCTTCCCTTTTTGGGATCAGATTCTCTGGCTGCTGTATCTGCCAGTGCTTCTGCTCGCATTGCTTGTATTTCACCAGCTTTTACTGCATCGGAAAAAGAAAAGCATCCTTTTATTAAGTGGACTTTTGGCTTTGGCAGGCGTATTCAGCTTTCCTGTACTGCTGGAGGGAGGACATATTGCCTATAATGTGATAACGGATGTATACCATACCTATAGCGGTTATGTTTTTTATCCATATGATATATCGGATACTGCCTTTTTATGCCAGCTTCAGGTGACCTGGCTGCTGCTATACGTAAGCATCTGGCTGTTTTGCGGAATGCTGGCCTTTTGGAGAAGCCGTCACTATTTCGCATTGTTCATGCTCTCTTTTCTGCCAGTCTTTTTTGTTCTGCTGTATCAGACACCAATTCCCTGGCTGTTTGCCATGCCTCTGATCGTCTTTTGGCTTACCCTGCTGCTATCGCGGAAAGGTGCCAAAAACGGCAATACATCCTATGTCCGTCTGAGTGCCCTTGTTTTGAGTGTGTTCTGTGTATTCTTTACATTTTTGATCACACCGCCGGATTCCTATGAAATAAGAAGCTCCAGCGGCACCCTTCGAGAACGCCTGCTGCAGCGGGTGGATGAAATTGCCTATACTCTGACGCATGCGGATGAAAAGGATGGAGAGGTAGATCTTGGAAGAGCCGCAAATCGTTTATACACTGGAGCTACACAGCTGATCGTTCGCTCTAAAGATGCAAAGGGGACAATCTATTTGAAAAGCTACAGCGGGGCACGCTATGAGGATAATCGCTGGCAATCCCTTCCAGAAACAAGCTACGAGACGCTGAACGCTTATGACTGGGGCAGTGTAGATACCTGGCTGGATAAGAAAAATCCCGCCTTTACTCAGATTTTGCAGAAAACCGGAGCGCTGATGCACCTAGAAATCGAGGATCACCGTGCGTCGAAGCGCTATGCTCTGACACCGTATCTCATGAAAACAGTATCGCCTGAGACAACCCCGTGGTATGATGCCTATCGCAGCGATCATGAGGATGTGATGCAGTATGCGGCATATGAGCTTTCCAGCACAAACATGACGGGAACTGCAACAGCGGCACAGGATGACTATACTGCATTTGTCGCAAAGGAATATTTGCAGGTGCCATCCGAATTATCCAAGCTGTTTGATAACATATATCCGTATCAGGATATAGAGCCGTCACAAATTTCTGAAATACAGGAGCAAATCTGTACCTATTTAGCAGATACAGCAAGCTATACGCTAAAGCCGGGAAGAACGCCGGATAACAGAGATTTTGTGGAATTTTTTCTGAAGGAAAACAAGAAGGGATATTGTGTTCATTATGCTACAACAGCAGTTATGCTGTTTCGGTATATGGGAATACCCGCACGTTATGCAGAGGGCTTCGCTTTTCAGGCGGGGAAGATGACGGATGGCAGCATCGCAGTACCTGATCAGAGCGCTCATGCCTGGGTGGAAATATTTGATTCTGAAAAGGGCTGGATTCCGGTAGAGGTAACACCGGGCTTTCAAAGTGAAAGCTCAGCTTCTTCGCAAACAACCGTTACGCGTCAGCAGCAGGGAAGCAATACCACCTCGCAAAGCAATACATCCAAACCGAAAGAAACGAATTCACAAACACCACAGGAGCATACGGAAGCAGGGAATGAGGCAGCAGCGTCAGGAACGATTGGAACAGCAGTCGCAGTGGGACTGGGTGTCCTGCTCACCGTGTTATCCTACATCCTTCAGCGACGTCTTCGCATTGCATACAGAGAGAAACAATGTCTTCAGGCGGATGCGAAAAAGGGAATCTGTCACAGCTATCGTTATCTCCTCAGCTTTATGAAGGAGGATGAGCTGCACAAGCCTATACGTCTTTTATGTGAGGAGGCCCTGTATTCCTCTCATCAGATGAAAAAGGAACAGGAGGTTCTGGTCTATGGATATGCACAAAAGCAGATTAGAAGAAAAATGCGGCAGTCCTCTATCATAAAAAGAATACAGCTTCGCTATCTGCGTGCTCTGGGATAAAAAATATGCGCATTCTGTACACTGTATCAGCTATGCGCATATTTTCTTTATTTCTCCAGCTTACTGAGAGCTCGTGCTTCAAATGACTCCTTCTTAACAATGAAGCGGTCATGCTGTGCCGTACCAATCGTATCCTTTGCATCTCTTGCGATGATATGAAAGGATACCTTTTTGCGGTCAACAGCAGTGATCTCTACCTCTGCCTCAACCTCCATACCGGCAGGAGTCGCAGCATCATGGGTCGTATTCATCATGACACCGACACTTGTTTCCCCCTCATCCAGAAACTGATCGAGACAGGAGGCGGCTGTATTTTCCATCAGCGCAATCATCATTGGTGTTGCATAGACATTTACGATTCCGCTTCCTACATGTGATGCCAGCATGCTTTCTTCCACCGTAATTTTTTTTGTGAGCTTTGTATGCAGTTTGATTTCTTTCATATACGTACCTTCCTTTTACGTTCACTATTATAGCATAATCCACAGAAATGCTTCCATACTAACGGTAGAAATTGGAGGAATGCTTATGTTTATTTATGATACAAAACTACCGTTTGAGGTACAGATTACACGACCGGATATGAAATATTATTTACTGCTAGACCGGCAGCTACAGGGCTGCAGCAGTGGTCTGAAGCAGGCCTCTGTCTATATACGGCAAAGCTTTATGATAAATAATCCAACCTTTCATGATATATTTATGCGTTTGGGAGCACGTCAGATCAGTGATATGGAGGTACTTAGCCGTGTAATACATCAAATGCACGGAGAGGATGACCGCTATTATGATGAATCCAATGATGATACACCTGTATTTGAGTTTATCAAGCCGTGTCAGTCAGAGGATGATACGTGCTGCTGCCATGCAGAAGCAGAGGAAGACCAGCATCATGTCAATAATGATCTGACTGCAGCTGTAATGCGTGATATGCAGTTTGAGGAAAAACAGATTCACCTGTATGAGGAGCTGATTCGCTATATTCAGGATGATGGAGCGGATGAAGCCTTCTCCTATTTGCTGGACAGTGCGAAAAAGGCAATGGATACGTTAAAAAATCTGCTGCATATTCTTACAACGCATACGGAAATGAAAGACTTTGGTGAAGGAGATACCCATAACGCCTGGGATCTGGATACCTCCAATTATTTTGATAAACCAAATCCGATCTTTGTGAATCCTTCAGATCTTGAAGATTTTCCTTTTAAAAAATAGAAAATAAAAAAACAAAAGTATAAAGCTGAGCAAATAAAAACAACGGCATATCTGTATAACGAGCATAAAAGGATGAAGACAGCTCTTTAACTCCGACAAGTGGATGTTACAGATAAATTGTTGTTTTTTTATGGTATACAGAAAGATTAAAGCGAAATACCAATCAGTTCATTATATACAAAATCCTTACGTTCCCTGTATAATAAGTACAGGTGATATGTTTGAAAAGTGTAAAATCCATGCAGGAACAAAAGCAGCAGCGCAAATCTGGAATACGGCATTTGCGTATGATCCTGTTGCTGTTTGTAATATTTTTAATCATTTACACGGTGTTTTCCTATTTCCTGGTAAAGCTGATGCTGGAGGATACCCGTATTTCTTTTCTGCCTGGATTTCTTCTTCATGCTGGTATTATGCTGTTCTGGTTTTTGCCGGTCCGCATGTTATGGAGCTGTCGGAGAATTGGCAGGCTTTTGTTTCAGCTTTTTTCCATCATGAATATATATACTGTATATGAGCTGATTTCACTATTTCAGGTTTCAATTACAAAGGATCATGCACCTCTGCGCCTTGTGTTTGCCGCGCTTGTAATCGGCAAGGCTGTCCTTGTATTGTATGTGGCATGGCAGCTTCAAAGGGATTCGCAAATTATTTGTATATGGAAAAGGATAGCGGAACCACAGGAAGAAGCTGAACCAATCATTTCCCTTCCATCAGACACACGGATTCCGCATGATCGGCGTGTGGATATGCGTGCTCGTAATCGTATCCGTGCGTGCTCACTTGCCCTTCTTCTGTATCAGTACGGCATGCTGGTACTTTTATATCTGCTGCTGTTTCTTTTGCGCTACTATATCAATGATGTTCAGGGGATGCAGTTTATGCAGCGAACATTGCTTATGGCATCGCTGTTTTCCGCTCTGATCTGGTCTTTGCCGGTTGTCTCGCTGTTTTTGTATAAGCCGTGGAGCCGTTGGATTATTCCTGTAATGTGGATCATGGAGGGCATTCGTCTGCTGCTTACCATACCGCAGCTTGTTGATATATTTAACACACAAAATTATCAGCTGATATCCTGGACAGTGCTTGTGGTTCTGGAGTTTCTGCGCTATGTGCTGCTCTATCGCCTGTTGTCATATTTTCTAAAGGATCCCTTTGTACGTGTTTACTGGCTGCGAAATTATCATGCCAGCATTCAGGAAGACCAGGAATTGTAATATGTGATGAAGAGAAATGAACTTCATATTCTGTCCTTTCCATGATATACTAAAAGTACATTGGAAAGATACAACAGGAGGATATTTTATGGAAATGAATAAGTATATTGATCATACGCTTTTAAAGGCTGATGCTACGTATGACAAGATTGCGGTATTATGTGCAGAAGCAAAGGAATATGATTTTACGAGTGTATGCGTAAACAGCTATTGGGTTTCAACATGTGCAGAGCTGTTGAAGGACAGCGATGTGAAGGTTTGCACAGTTGTGGGCTTCCCGCTGGGAGCGATGAGTACAAAAGCCAAGGCATTTGAAGCGTCCAATGCCATTGCGGATGGTGCCAGTGAAATTGACATGGTTTTGAATATCGGTGAAATGAAGGCAGGGCATTATGATGCTGTGCGTGAGGATGTGAAGGCTGTTGTTGAGGCTGCAGCAGGAAATTGTGTAAAGGTGATTCTGGAAAATTGTCTTCTTACAAAGGAAGAGATTGTAAAGGCCTGTGAGCTTTGTGTGGAAGCTGGTGCGGCGTTTGTTAAAACATCTACCGGATTCTCTACAAGCGGGGCAACGCCTGAGGATGTAAAGCTGATGAAGGACACGGTGCAGGGACACTGCCTTGTGAAAGCAGCCGGAGGAGTTCGCTGCTATGAGGATATGGAAAAAATGATAGAAGCAGGAGCTGACCGTATCGGTACAAGTGCAGGCGTAAAGCTGATGCAAAGAGAAACCAGTGAGGGTGGCTATTAAACAGTGGGAAACCGCTGTTTTTTTTCTGGATGGAAATCCTGTTCTGTATGGCATTGCGTGTTATCTTGTTGAAATAATAAGGTTGATATGACGTTGAAATATCGGTTACATGCTTACGTTTTTTTAACATAAAGCTGTGCTTCACAGAAGCTTTTGTGTATGGGAATGGAAGGTAGAAGCATCGCTTCATGGAAGGCTTACCGTTTTTACACATTCCTAACTCGTTTTCGGCTATGAAGATGGCTTACAATTTTCTGTGTGACTGTGAAAAATATATAAAAACTCATTATATTCATCAATCTCAATAACTGGAAAGATCGCAAATTGTTATGATGCTTTGTACAGCATTATCGTATTCCACCTTTTCATTTTTTCAAATCAGCTATGCAACCATTCTAACGCAAAAAATCTATAAAAATTTGCTGTTTTATCTTGCCAAACAAGGAATCTTATGATATTATATCTAAGCGCTAAAGAAGTGCCTTAATAGCTCAGTTGGTAGAGCATCCGGCTGTTAACCGGCAGGTCACAGGTTCAAGTCCTGTTTAA
Organism: Erysipelotrichaceae bacterium 66202529; assembly: GCA_017161075.1. Taxonomy (NCBI): domain Bacteria; kingdom Bacillati; phylum Bacillota; class Erysipelotrichia; order Erysipelotrichales; family Erysipelotrichaceae; species Erysipelotrichaceae bacterium 66202529. The sequence goes on from CP046174.1 coordinate 855,880, forward strand.
GGCGCCAGTAAAGCAAGTAAGCCCGTGTAAAACGGGTTTTTTATTATATATAGAATTTTCATTTCTTTTCTATCACCAGAAGGAGCAAGGCTGCTGCACGAAAATGAAAAAGGACTTATAGCAAATGCAAGGAACAGCTCTGTGGAAAGCAATATCGTCTATGAGCTTTCACTCTTCATGGCTTTTACGATGGTCGTGTCATAACCGCCTTTGGATGTTGGGGCTAGGTGTGGACAATGGCAGTATGCAGAAGCTAAATCTTTTCATTGTTTTAAAAGCCTTCGGTTTAGATGCGGAAGTAGGGATTCCTGATGAAGTCTGTTCTATTCTCTGCTATAATATGGAGGAGAAAAGAGGATGAGATTATTTATGACACAAATCAATAGAATTAAACAGTTTTCTGATGCCTTTGGGCCAAGCGGATTTGAGGATGATGTGGTAGCACTGGCACAGGAGGAAGCAGCTCCATTTTGTGTGTGCAAAGAGGATCATATGCGCAATCTGTATTTGACGAGAAAGGAAGATACCGGCAAGGGTGTGAACATCATGCTGGATGCGCACAGTGATGAGGTAGGCTTTATCATACAGGCTGTGAAGCCGAATGGTCTGCTTCGTTTTTTACCCCTCGGCGGCTGGGATGTAAAAAATATCATTGCCAACAAGGTGTGGATTAAAAACAGAGATGGAAAGCTCATACCGGGTATTGTTTGCAGCAAGCCGGTGCATTTTATGAATGCATCCGAACAGGGGAAAGCGCTTGGGTTTGAGGATGTGCTGATCGATGTCGGTGCACAGAGCGCACAGGAGGTTCAGGACACCTATCACATCGGTATCGGAGCACCCGTTGTCCCTGCCGTAGCCTGTACATATGATGAGGAGCATCAGATATTTATGGGAAAGGCGTTTGATAATCGAATCGGCTGTGCTGCTGTTGTGGAAACCATGGCACGCCTGCATGAGCAGTCACTGTCCAATACCGTAACTGCGACGCTTTCCTCTCAGGAGGAGGTCGGTGAACGCGGAATGACCTGTGTCATGAATAATGTGAAGCCGGATGTGGTTATTTGTTTTGAGGGCTGTCCTGCGGATGACAGCTTTGAAGAAGACTATATGATACAAAGTGCTTTAAAAAAAGGGCCGATGCTGCGTCATTTTGACCGTTCAATGATCACCTCACCGCGCTTTCAGCGATTTGCTCTTGATCTGGCACAGGAATGCGCGATACCCGTTCAGGAAAGTGTGAGAAAAGGCGGCGGAACCAATGGCGGCATTACACATACTGCACAATACGGAATTCCAACGATTGTTATCGGTGTTCCGGTGCGTTATGCACATTCCTCTTATGGTATCCTGGCATACCAGGATTATGACCATGCAGTTAAGCTGGCGGTTGAAATCATCCATAAGCTGAATAGAGAAACCGTGGAGCAATTCTGATTTCAGAATGCTCCATTTTCTGTATATAAGCTAAAGAGCCTTTCAAAAGGAGTGCTTTATGAAACAAGATGGAAATTAAATTCCTCAGCCTGAACTGGAATTGCAGACATATGAGAAAAGCGTGTTATGATGAGCGTTGTTTTTTATTTCATGTAACACGTATTCCATAAAAGCTCTTTGTAATTACGAAGAAGCAAAATGCCAAAAGCAAGTGTTAAAAATAGGAGCATATTTGACAGCTTTCCTTGGTGGAACTTCTTTTTGTGAAACGATATAATAAGGCTGTAAATGAATAAGGAGGAATGTTGTATGAAGTTAGGAAACAGTTTATTTCAAGCACGAAGAAAAAGCGGACTTTCTCAGGAGGCAGTGGCAGAAAAGCTGGGCGTAAGCAGGCAGACCGTTTCAAAGTGGGAAACGGATGAGACAGTACCGGATATTTGTCAGTCGAAAAAAATGGCGGTTCTTTACAATATGACACTGGATGATTTAATTGATTTTGACCTTGAACAAAATAAAATTCAGGAAATTATTGAAAAAACAAATGAATCTGTGGAAGAAAAAATTGATTGGACAAAGGCATGGGGACAAAAATATCCTATATTGCTTACCTATCAGAGTATTGTGGATATTCCCTTTTATGCACAAAGGTTATGCGCCATGCTGGATAAGCTGCAACAGGACTATGGCTGGACAGAACAAGATGCCATGCTGGTTTTAAAGGATATCCTGGCACAGGCTTGGAAAAACCGTCAGAAATCATCGATGTGATATGGAATAAGCATACTTCTGTATGCCGGTATGAACGCCCGTATGATCCTTGGCTGACGGGAAATCAGGCAATTTATAAAAAATTTACAATTCTAACGGGGATTGCCTCTTTACAGATCTGTTGGTCTTTGATACAATAGCAATCAAATTCATAACAGAAAAGGAGAGATATTATTTTATGGACGCAGACCCCGCGCAATCTTCCATTCCACTGCAGCTGCTGCTAATTGTCATATTGACACTGATCAACGCTTACTTTGCAGCCAGTGAGATGGCTATCGTATCTGTAAACAAAAACAGAATTCACAGACTTGCTGAGGAGGGCAACCGCAAGGCAAGGCTTGTGGAAAAGCTTCTTCAGGAACCAACCAGCTTTTTATCCACGATTCAGGTCGCAATTACGCTTGCTGGCTTTTTCAACTCCGCCAGTGCTGCCACCGGAATATCCGTTCGTCTCGGCATGGTACTGAAGGCATGGTCGATTCCCTACGGAGAGACGATTTCTATGGTGGTTGTGACAATACTACTGTCCTTCGTGACCTTGATATTTGGTGAGCTTGTTCCAAAGCGGATCGCCCTGCAGAATGCGGAGACCTATTCCATGTTTTGTGCAAAGCCGATTCTCATTATTTCCAGAATAGCATCGCCGTTCATCAGTATACTATCCTGGTCAACACGGTTTGTATTACGTCTGTTTGGCATGAAGGATGAGAATGTCGAGGAATCTCTTTCCCGTGAAGAAATACGTTCCATGGTGGAAAGCGGGCAGGAGAGTGGAATTTTCGATGAGGATGAAGCCGATCTGATTGACAGCGTATTTGCTTTTGATGATATTCTGGCTGAGGAGGTCATGACACCAAGACCTGAGGTATTCTGCATTGACATTGATGATCCGCAGAGCGAATACCTCGAGGAGCTTCTGGAAATGCGCTACAGCCGTATACCTGTTTATCGTGATTCTATCGACAATATCATCGGTATTTTGAATATCAAGGATTTTGTTGTTGAAGCGAGAAGCAAGGGCTTTGATCACGTGGACATCTCGAAAATTCTGCGAAAGCCGTTCTTCGTACTGGAAAGTAAAAATATTGATGATCTGTTTCGGGAAATGCAGAGCAAGCATCAGCATATCGCTATTTTAATCGACGAATACGGCGGTTTCAGCGGAATTGTCACCATGGAGGATCTCGTTGAGGAAATCATGGGAGACATTGAGGATGAATACGATGAGGAAGACGAAATGCAGATTGAGAAAATCGATGCGTCTACGTATATGCTGAATGGTGCCATGCCGATCGATGATATCAATGAGGAGCTTGGACTGCATCTTGAAAATGACAATCACGAAACGATATCCGGCTTTTTGCTGGATCTGATCGGACAGATACCGGAGGATGGAGAGGAACGAGAGGTTCTATGGGAAAATATCAGATTCCAGGTCAAGGAAGTTAAATATAAGAGGATTCATAAGGTACAGCTGTTTCTTATGAATAAAGAAGAAAACAGTGATTCGGAATAAAAAGATATACGGAATAATATCGGGCGTTACAGATAGAGATTATTATACAAGCTCTTTCTATATCCGGTATATTATCATAGGTTGAGTAAAAAACTCCCGTCAAAATAAGGCAGGAGTTTTTTTCTGCACAGGGGACAATGGATACAGACGGTGCAGCTCGTTCTGCGGCTGTCTGATGGTAACCATACAGCTAAATCCAAATATAGGAAAGGAGCGTCTGCAGGTACAATATGTAAACTAACCGCTATGCATATATGTTCCAATGTAAAAAGGAAGCACAGAGCGAGGCTGCTGTATCCAGAAATAAATATTGTGCAGCTTTAAAGCAGGTGCTCATAAAGCGTATGAAAAAAAACACCTTAACTTTTCTACAGCGCCATAGTAATGCATCCCAAAACAGTATTCATAAGGATTGCGTAAAAAGAACACCTTTTACAGCTCCATGGCGATGTAATCAAAAAAGACGATATAAGAAATCGTCTAGTTGCCGATATGAGCCCTGTTATATGGCAGTGGATATGTATACAGCAGCCTCTTGCAGGCCCTTCTATTTTTTTAATAGAGATTTTGTGTTGATATCATAGGTGTTGCGTGAAAGGATGAGCAGCATTTCTTCAAATGTCGCCAGGTAGGAACAGGCAATGACCAGCCCCACCGGAATCAGTGGCAGACTGTTTGTAATTACACAAAGCGGCACCAGCAGAAACAGCAGCAATCCGGTCAGCTTATTGCCAATCGTATGCATACTTGCCCATATATGATGCTTCCACCTGGTTAACAGCAAAGCCGCAAGCTTCAGCACAAAGACACACAGCACCAGCATGGATATGAGATTCATGATTTTTAACTGCATCTGAAAAAATACAATGTACAGTGATATACAATAGAAAGCAAGGTCTCCGATGGAATCAAGATGTGCACCCAGTGCGCTTTGCACCTGCAGCCTTCTTGCCAGCCAGCCGTCCAGTATATCCGTAATCCCAATAATGAGATAGACAATCAGAAACAGTGTTGTATGCTTTATCAGAGCCAGTAGAAGAAATGACAAGCCGATTCTTACTACGGACAGTATATTTGGTAAATGTTTCATAATGTTTCGCACCTTCCCAACAGCATGTACATTATACCATATTCACAAGCATTCCACTATCACAAAAATGTAAGGCTTTATGTAATGTATTCCACACATCAAACAGAAATTACCCGGATTATATAAAAAATGATAGCTTCCCTTATCAATTCCATATGAAACGGTATTCCCGTCAGCTTTATCAGGAACACAAAAAAAACATACCTTCGTATGCCTTTTTCCTTCATCGTTAGCTTTATCATACCACAAAACGGCGGATTTTTCCAGTCTTGTATGCATATGCCGCCTATGGTATATCTAATAGACACCATTGTTTAGGAGGTATGCGAATGAGAGAACAACACACGCTGAAGGCATTGCAGGAGGGGGAACTGGAGTTGAAGCAGGAGCTTGCCTGCATAGGATTCACACTCAGTAATGAACAAATGAAGGAGCTGTATCGGGTACAACAAATGGCACTGCTGCGATATCGCTGGGTGGAAACACGCAGGGAATGTATCTTTGATATCCTGAAGCCGTTTTTAAACTCTCCCTATATGGCACAGCAAACGTATCTATCCCTGTTTCAACAGAGCATTGTACTGTATTACCATATCCGAAGCAGTATAGACTGGCAGGTATCGGATGAAATACTCTGTGAAATACTATATGAGGAATACCTTCTTCATCATGGGGAAATTGATCAAAAGCTCGCAAAAGCTGTCATGCAGCATCTGCGCAGCAGGAAGGAGGAAGCATGAACGATGTATTCGTTAAGGGTGTACAGCACAGTACACTTTATGCCTTATTGGAGGAAGCTGTTCAGACAGGAAAAATCAGTGAGGCACGAAAAGAATATCTATTGATACAATGCGCACATCTGGCACAGGAGCTTGTGCTGCTGAAAAATCACAGGCAGAGTACTTCTGTAAGCAGCCGTGATTACAAGCGTATTCTGGATACCATCAGCTATATATTTTTGCAGGGGTTTGAACAGGAGGAGCTTGGGGCGCTTTGTACACTGGATATAGATGTGGTCTTTGAACGCGGCATCCTTATCCTGCAGGAAAAGGAACAGGATATTAAAAATCTATTTTATGAATTACGTAGAAAACGGCTTCCGTTTGCGAATGAGCGCTACAACAGCATCCTGGATGAACAGCTTCCCGCATATCTGAAGCAGCTAACTGCCTATGAAGGGATCTTGTACTACAGCCATACCCTGGAAGATCTGGACTATCCGCTGGTGGATGGTATACCGTTGTTTCATGATATGTATCACCTGGATGGGATAGATTTGGTACAATATTATCTGAAACGATTTTCCCTGGAGCATTCTTTCTGTGAATATTTTCGTAAAGAACTTCCGGAATTTATCAGACGATATGAACGGCAGAAGGGAGTGGAGGTTGCATATCTCAGCCTGAATTTGTGTGAGCTTCTCTGGTATCCTTGGTTTGCCTCTTTGGTGCTGTTTCAACATGCGACACTGCTGTTTAGTCGACAGGATATCGAACGTCTGCGCGCTATTCTGCAGCATTGCTCGCTAAAGGAGGCCGTTCATCAGGCAAATCTTGCTGTAGAAACTGCGATCGGAAAAGAAATAGCACAATATCTAATGCTGTTTGAGGAACAGCTTCTGTCACAGCTGCAGGTCTTTGTCTATGATGATTATGCACTGTTTATCTATGACGAGGAAGAAAATGACAGCTATACGATAGATTTGACACAGGGGAGAGAGGAAGATGATTTTCTAAAGCTGCTTGATGAGGTGCAGCAGCGCCTTGATCTTAAGGATAAAATACAATATCTGAATACACAAAAGCTCAGCGCATATGATCTGCTGGATTTACTGGAGAATGATATTTTCATGGAGGGGGAATACGCTGTATATTTTGCACAGCTTTCGATTGAAGAGCTTGCCGTTGTGCTGAAGCTGTTACATCCCCAGGGTGGTAATTTTCATGAGGAATGGAAGCTTGACGAGCGTTATCTGGCAGAAATTGAACAGGAACAGGCGTGGCAAATTCACTTTGTTGCCTATATCAAAAGCCTTCCTAAGGAGAAAAAGAAAAAGCTGCGCACTCTTCTTGGAAAACTGAGTATACGCAGCTAAGGCTTATAATAGCTTGCTGATCGCGTAGCACGATTGGATTCAAATGGTTTCTCTGCATACAGACTGCTTTTGTTTCGTGCTTCTTGAATGGAATTGTCAGTCGTGCAGGTTAAGGCGCTTTAGAAAGGCTTGCAGAAGCTCCTCTCCATCCTCTTTTTCATAGCCGTATTCTCCCATACGGATTTTCGGCTTCATTTTACCGTGGAAATCACTGCCGCAGGTCATGAGGACATCGTGCTTTCTGCAATAGCTGTCATAATAGCGGTTATGCTTTGGTTCATGATAATTGCTGTAGGCCTCAATTCCGTCAATGCCTTCTTTTAACGCCCTTTCAAGGCGTCCCTCCTCCTGATAGAAATTCAGCCAGGGATGTGCAAGAACGGCAATTCCCCCAGCCTCGTGAATTCGCTGTACGGTATCCTTTAGGAAAGGATATTCCACACGGACATAGCACGGCTTCTGGGCACTGCACATATCCCAGTAAAAATTTACCGGCTGCGGATCAGCGCGTCTTCCGCCCGGCTGATACTCCTTAAATTCCTCTTTATCCTTATACTGCTCCATGATGTGATGGACGATATCCGGAAACGGATTTTTCCCTGCATACTGCTTTAACAGCGCCTGTGCATCGATATCCAGGTCGAAAACCTCTTTTATTTTTTCCACCCGTTTTAAGTGCACTGCCTTCTTGCGTTCATCCAATACGGCATACAGCTCCTGAAAATACGGCTGTGTATAATCGATTCCATAGCCGAGCACATGGACCTCCAGCTCCTCAAACAGCGTATCAAACTCCATAGCAGGAATCACACGGATGCCTGCAGCTTTTCCAAAGGAACACATTTCATCAATTCCCTTCGGTGTGTTATGATCGCTCAAAGCGATCGTTGTCAGTTTGGCCTCTTTGGCCATATGTATCAGCACCTCCGGTGAAAATTCACCATCATTGCTGTAACAGGAATGCATATGTAAGTCAAAAGAATTCATGCGATTTCCTCCTTTAAACCAAGAGTATTATAGCACAGTCAACAAAAAAGATTATGTTTCAAAGGACAAAAACCAAAACTTTGCGATTTTTGGCTTTTTTTCGTCTTAAAACCAAATTTTTATGCTTCTTTTTTTGGAAATCTGCGAAATCAGATTGACGATATGCAGAGAAAAACGTACACTAACCATGTGCAAAGGTGGTGAAGTGCATGTCAAAGGCAAGTGAGGCAAGACGCAATGCGCTGTATCAGCGGGTTCTCGGTGAAGGCCGGGTACGGGTCGGGGAGCTGGCCCGGCAGCTGGATGTGACAACGGAAACGATTCGCAAGGATCTCAAGGTGCTGGAGGAGCGCGGTGTGCTGACGAAAAAGCATGGGAGTGCTGTCGTACGCAATGCCTATTATCAGCTTCCCTTCGATGTAAAGCTGCAGGAGCATACGCTGGAGAAGCAGCTGATTGCCCGCAAGGCTCTGGAGTTCATTGAGGATGATGCCATTGTCTATATGGATCCGGGAAGTACCTGTCTGCAGCTGGCAAAGCTGCTTCGTCTGAAGAAAAACATCACCGTACTGACCAATTCCCTTCCGATTGCGGATATTATCTGCGACAGCGGTCTGGATTTGATTATGACAGGTGGAAAGCTTCAGAAAAAAGGACGTGCATTTGTCGGCTACTATGCCACCAATGTTATTGATACGGTTCGGATCGACATCGCATTTATGGGCTGTGACGGCTTTATGGACATGGATGGGCCAATGACCTTTTCCATGGAGCATGCGGAAGTCAACCGCCATATTCTGGAGCATTCCAGAAAAAACATCCTGCTTTGTGATTCCAGTAAATTCACAAAGACAGCCACATATCAGTTCGCAAAGTTTTCAGACTATGATGTCATGATTACCAACGAGCTGCAGGAGGGACAGCAGGAGTGCGTGAGCGAGGTCGGACAACTGATTATGGTAAAGGAGAACTAGGATTATGAAATTACAACTGGCACTGGATACCCTGACACTCGATGAGTGCATGACATTGCTTGCGGAAACAAAGGGCAGTGTTGATATTGCGGAGGTTGGGACACCGTTTATCATCGAGGAAGGTATGCGCCCGGTGAGAGAATTTAAACAGCATTTCCCAGACATTGAAATTCTGGCAGATGCAAAGATTATGGATGCAGGAGAGCTGGAAGCGGAAACAGCATTCCGGGCAGGAGCAGATATCGTTACCGTGCTGGGAGCAAGTAATGATGAGACCATTCTGGGAGCTGTAAAGGCTGCGAAAAAGTACAATGGAAAAATCATGATTGATATGATTGCAGTTAAGGATCTGGAAACCAGAACAAAGGAAGTGGATGCCATGGGTGTGGATTATATCTGTGTGCATACAGCATTCGATGTTCAGCAGACTGGGAAAAATCCGCTGGATGAGCTGATGATCGTCAACCGTGTTATCCAGCATGCGAAATCGGCAGTAGCCGGTGGTGTGAAGCTGGCGACGGTGGATACGATTGCAGAGCAAAATCCGGAGGTTGTCGTTGTCGGAGGTGCTATTTGCAATGCCGCTGATCGTGCGGCAGCCGCAAGGGAAATGAAGCAGCATCTGAAATAGGAGGAAACGAATATGAACAATAAGGAATATGCCAGCATTGTATTGAACGAGCTGACACATACGCTGACATCCATTGATGAGACAAAAGCAGAAAAATTTGTTGAGCTGATCGATGAGGCAGAGGAGGTTTTCTGTGCTGGTGCCGGAAGAAGCGGCTTTCAGGTAAAGGGCTTTGCCATGCGTCTGATGCATATGGGGGTTGCCTCCTATGTAGTTGGGGAAACCTGTACACCGAATATCAAAAAGGGCGGTGTTCTGGTCGTATGCAGCGGTAGCGGTGAAACAAAATCACTTGTGAATCATGCCGCAAAGGCAAAGGAAATGGGAGCGCGTGTTGCGTTGATTACCATCAATCCCCAGTCTACGATCGCAGGCATGGCGGATGTTGTGATTGAAATCAGTGCACCTTCCCCTAAGAGTGCAAAGCAGGGGGATATTAAATCCATTCAGCCGATGGGATCGCTGTTTGAACAAAGCGAGGGGATTTTCATGGATATCGCTGTGATGATGCTGATGGAGCGCAGAGGCAAGGATTCCGATACGATGTTCGGCAGACATGCCAATATGGAATAAGAAAAGCAGGATACGCAGAATTCTGCACAAGCGATATGACCACTCGTGTGAAGGGAGACTGTCGTCCGTTTTCTTTCATGGTGCAGAATTTATAAAAATCTGATGGGATCGCCATCAATACGGGCTGGCGGATAACGATTCGCCAGTCCTTTTCTATAAAAAAGGGAGAAAATCTATGCGAAGTCAAAAGAAAAATGTGGCCATGCTGTGCCTGTTCTACTTTCTGTCCTATATCGCTTTTGTTTTGCCGTATGGTTATATGCAAACCTTTCTGGAGTATGTCGGCTATGATGTGGTTGAGCGCGGCATCATCCTGTCTGGAACTGCGGTCGTTGCTATTATTACACAATTTTTCATCGGTTATCTGTGTGATAAATATAAAACAGATAAGCGGTTTTTCAATCTCTGTCTGATCGTCTTTGTTCTGTCTACCCTGGTGATGTATCAGGTGACACAGCGCAATTTCTTTCTGCATCTGATTTTTATTTCACTGGTTGGCGGTATGTTTCGTACCACGCTGGCTGTACAGGATACCTGGACGCTGGAAACCAGTGAAACCTGCCGTAACAATTTTGGGCCGATTCGTGCGTTTGGAGCAATCGGCTGGATGATTGGCAGTCCGATTGGCGCCCTGGTTGTCGAGCATTACGGCTATCCGGCACTGGGCTATGTCTTCGCAGGACTCGCTGTGCTGAATATTGTTTTGACTATGTTTATGCAGGATGCGGTTAAGGTGGAAAAAAGCGGTGGGATTCATGCATCGGATTTAAAGGAGCTGCTGCTGGATAAAAAATATGTTGTCGTTGTTCTGATTTTCCTGTTCATCAATGTAATAGCCACGGCGGATATCTATACGACGGTGGATAAAATGATGGCACTGGGGGCGAAGGAAGGTATGGTCGGTGCGAGATGGAGCATCCAGGCCTTTACTGAGCTGCCGCTGTTTTTTGCGGGAACGTGGCTGTTAAAGAAGTTTGGCGATTATAAGCTGATGATGTTTGGTACCTTCATGTACATTCTCCGCTTTCTCGGCTATGCCGTGGTACAGAGCCCGGAAATGATGATTGTGGTAACGCTGATGCAGTGTATCACCTATCCGCTGATTATGATAACCAGCAAGACGCTGGTGGATGATACCACGCCGATCCATCTGCGAAGCAGCGGTCAGACGATTGCCTCCGCCTTTTATGTGGGACTCTCCCTGTTAATTACTCCGGTGATTGCCGGGGCGATGGTCTCCTCACTTGGGGCAGATCTGACACTGGCACTGATTGGACTGAGCGGCTTTATTCCGCTGGGTCTTGGTATTTTATACAAGCGGCTGGATTAACAAATGTAACCGGTTCGCACAAGCTCCTTAATTTCTGTGAGAAAATAGTGTATAATACGAATTAGAAATGTGAGGAGAGAGTTCATATGGTTAATTTTGATACAATGGATTATATTGTCAGTGCACTGGTTCTATGCTACGGGATTTATCTGATGGTACAGAATGTACGTCTGTTCATAGCCAATCAGAAAGTGCGGAAAGAATATCTGGAAACGCACAAGGATGGTTATACGATGGTAAATCATTATACGCTTGCTCTGATCCTGTTTTTAAGTATTGCATTGATCGGCATAGTCAGTGTCTTTGTATTAGACAAGCATACAAAAAATGATTCCTATACCTGTGTTGCCTTGGTAATGCTGGCAATTATTTGTGTAGGAATGGCGCTGGATTCTGTCGTAAAGCGCAGAGCTATCGTAGATAAAGACGGTTTTGTATTTGAAAAAGCATATTATCGTTACCGTTCTATCCTGTCTATGAATCCTATGAAATCCATGATTAAGAATATTGATATACTGACAGTGGAGCAGCAGCATGTGATCGTATCCAAAAAGATGGGGGCGTATCTGCAGGACTGCTATCAAAAATGGAAGAAACGTAAGAAAAACAAAAAATGAATCTGAGGAGGCAGCTATGATAAAACTAGCGGTATTTGATGTTGACGGAACTCTGGTAACGAAAGGGAACCGAAGGGTGCCTGCATCGTGTGTAAAAGCTCTCAATGAGCTTTCAAGGAAGGGAGTAAGGTTGGCAATCGCCAGTGGCAGACCTCCTTTTGCTATGGAACAAAGTCTGCTGGAGCAGGTGAAGTTTGATTATTTCGTATGCAGTAACGGGGCGTTTGTGCGCAATGCTCAGCATGAGGTTCTGTATCATTACAGCTTCACCATGGAGGAGACGCTGAAGCTGATCCGTGCCTTTAAACGGACAGACAATGCATTGATGTTCCAGTGTCAGGATGCGGCACATTGCTATCACGGCTACAAGCGCATTGCGAATATGCTCCAGAATTTTTTAGGCAGACTGGATATCCTGGTGGATGAGCGCGAGTCTGACGGCTATCAGCAGTCCACTATGCCGCTGGCAGCGGTGGCGAAGATAGAGGACTGCGATTTGGCGATGATGAAGGAAAAATTCCCGCAGTTTCTGTTTACACCGTTTGATGAAAGCTTTTACGATATCAACGGAACGCATAACAAGGCAACCGGCGTTGCCCATATCTGTGAGGCTATGGGCTGGGAAATGCAGGATGTTATCAGCTTTGGGGACGATTATAACGATTTGGAAATGATTCGTGCCTGTGGAATCGGTGTCGCGATGGGAGATGCCAGAAGCGCGGTTCAGGACGCTGCGGATTATGTTACCGGGTTGTGCAGCAAGGATGGAATTGCCAATGCACTTTTGCATTACGGTCTGATTGATGAGGGATGTATCCATGAAGCTGTTTCTAAGTGATCTTGACGGTACCCTGATGGATGTGCAGGGGACGATTCATGAGGAGGACTTGCAGGCGATACAAAAGCTGCAGGAGCATGGAATCGCATTCGGTATCGTGACTGGCAGGGATGTTGGGTTCTGCCGGCGTCTGATTCAGCGCTATGCATTGCCAAAGTGCGATATCATTGGAAACAACGGAGGCTCTATCTGGATTGGCGGAAGCAAGGTCATGGAGGAGCATATCGCTGCAAAGGATACGCTGGAAATCATGGAGTTTCTAAAAAATCATCTGGATGAGGTCAATCCGTTTGTATGCAATGAAGAAGGCATTTTCTATCTCATGAAGGATCATTACACAGCGCAAAAATGGGAAGAGGTAAAGGAAACACTCGCCTATCTGGGTACGATTTCTTCCTGTGATCTGCTGAACTATCTGAAGGCAGAACAGGAGCCGATCGTGAAAATCAGCATTCATACATATACAAAGGAAGGTACGGATGCCTGGCTTCCTGTTTTGCGCGATACCTTTGGTAAGCAGTACGAAATCCTGCCAACCTCCTTTGACTATATAGAAATCACACGCAAGGGAATTGACAAAGGAAAGTCTTTGCTGGAGCTGCTGAAGCTGCTGCAGGTAAAGAGGGATGAGGTTGCTGTTATCGGTGATGGAGCCAATGATATCAGCCTGTTTCATGAAGTACCTATGAGCTTTGCCATGGCCTCTGCAGAGGAATATGTACAAAAGGAAGCGGCACATGTTGTAAAAAGTGTTGCAGAAGCAGTCGCTTTCGTTATAGAATAGAGTACAAACAACATACGGAAATGTTAAAGGAGTGGTTTTATGGCTACAAAAAAGAATACGGCAGGACAGACATCTGCCAGGATGGTTATGGATGTACTGAAAAAAAACAATGCGTATACAGCAGATTCAGCGGTAGGCTACGATGCTTTTAAAAACCTTAGACTGTCAACGGCTGTGATCGCCTATACGATTGCCAATTTGATGGAAACCGGTATTATTATGAGAACGGAGGAAGACCGTTATTATTTTGAAGAGAAAAATTGGAATAAGGTCGTTCATAAGGTTAAATACTCCTATTTGTTCCTTTTGGGATTGCCGCTTATTATTCTGTTCATATTTTTAGGTATTCAATTTCTGCTGAGATAATGGAAATGAATTGGAAATGAAAAAAAGGATTCGCGTTGTGCGAATCCTTTTCATGTGGGAACGTCCCGATAGCTGGTGAACAATTATTTGTGCTTTCCAAGCCGCTGATTTGGAAACTTTAATACATGCCGCATTGTATTCTGAAGCAGATGCCACAAGTATTATACAAACTGTTTTTTTTGTAATTTACAAATGATAAATATATGCGTGTACATTCAATCAGATGCCGTTATAAGCAGCACTGCTTTAAGCTGATTATACGCGGGTGATTTGACGTGTACAATTCCTCTTATGGTATCCATAAAGCAGATATTTTCTATTGAAAAGTCGCTTTTTGAAAATATAGGAACCTGTTTGGATATAGCCTCAGATGCAGTGAAAACATAATGATCTTACAAATCCTGCCACAGGAAGAGTGGCATGCAGGTATAATCACCGCTGTAAACCGCGAAAAAAAAGACGCAGCATTTTTTGCCGTGCGTCCTTGAAGTCTTTGCCGTTTCAGCCCTGTGATTGGGAAACAGAGCATAAGGTCTGAGCATTCATCAGGCAGGATCTGCAAGTGAAATCCAGTCCTGCATCCGCTTCATGCTCTCCAGTGTTTCGTTATACTCGGTTTCCGCCTCCAGGGATACGGCGTTTTCATATCCGTATTTTCGCAGATTGGAGAAAATCATCATAAAATCAATGTCTCCCATATCAAAGGCAACATGACGAAACGGTTTTGCCAGTGCTTCATCATAGGCGTAATCCTTGATATGAATATGATCGATCCACGGATAAATATACTGCAGCTCCTCCTCCAGTGAAAAGGTCAGATATTCCGGCGGTACATTTTCCTTGTAGGCACGATAGCTGTTCGCAGGATCCCAGAGCAGCTTTAGATAGTCGCTTTTTATAGCCTTTACTACTTGAATGCTCATATGCCCCTTTGGCAGATGGGAGTATGGACAGTTCTCCAGAACAAGTGTCACATGTTCTTCCTCTGCAATACGCACAGCCTGGCGTACATTTTTCATAATTCGTGCAATATGCTCCTGGGTACCATAGTACGGTGGACGGTTATCAGGGAAGCGGAACGGAAAAATACGAACCCTTGGACAATTCAGCTTCTTGGCAATACGGCATGCGTTTTTTAAATATCGCAAATGTGTGCTGACGTCCCCTTCGATAGCATGGAAAGCCGGATTGAACAGACTTACGGTATCCTGCTCCATAAGCGGACACAGAAAGAACACGGTACTGGCAATACAGGAAACCTTCATATCGTAGGTATTCAGTAATGTACGTATGGTATTGATTTCTTTAAGACTGCATTCCTCAATACTTTTACCAAAAACATTATGCAGCTCTACGTGCGTATAGCCGTAAAGCTTGGCTATACGTAAGGCGGTTTCCAGATCCTCATCAATCTGGTCAGTGATTACAGATGCATACATAAACTCACTCCTCTTTAATTATTATAACAATATAACAATATCTGTGCAATTGATTTTAAATAATATACAAAAATATGTTATAATGTAATTACAATATATTGATTTTCTGCATTCCACATTGTATAATACGATTGTAAAGAAAGAGGTAGACACTATGTATCCTATGAAATTAAAGCCTGTATATGATAAAACCATATGGGCAAACGACCGATTGACGACAATGCGTGGCTTAGAGGAAACGGGTATGGGTACCTGCTGGGAAATCAGTGCGCATCCCCATGCTAAAAATGTAATCCTAAACGGGGAATATGCCGGTAAGACACTGGATGAATTGATTAAGACCGACCCAACAGCAATCCTGGGGGAAAAAGAGCTGCATCAGATGCTGCGCCTTGCTTATCTGGATGCGGCAGAGGATTTGTCCATTCAGGTGCATCCTTATGATGAATATGCAAGAGAGCATGAACATGATGAAGGAAAGACGGAATCCTGGTATATTTTACAGGCAGATAAAGGTGCTACGCTGGTTGCTGGTACGACTGCATCCGATGCGGCAGTTATCAAAGAGGCGGTTGCCTGTGGTGAGGTAGAGAAGTATGTACGCAAGGTTGAGGTAGAGGCAGGAGATTTTGTTTGTATCGATGCCGGAATGCTCCATGCGCTTGGCAAGGGAATCCTGGCACTGGAAATCGGACAGAATTCCAATACCACCTATCGCTTTTATGATTATCACCGCAAGGATGCTTCCGGCAAGGAACGTAAGCTGCATATTGAAAAGTGCTTTGATGTCGCAGATTTTTCTCTGCATTGCAATAAGATTGCCTCTCCGTTTCCTATAACAGCGCATACAGAGGAGAAAATGCTGGTGGATCGCAGGGAATTCAGTGTACGGCTTGTCGATGTGGCGGAAAGCTATGTGCTTCCAAAAGATGAGAAGCGTTTTTACTGCCTGAGCAATGTTTCTGCGGATTGTGCAATCCGCTATCAGGGAAAAGAGCTTTCCTTTGCCTTCACGGAGAATATTTTTGTGCCTGCAGGCTGTGATGATATAGAAATTATTGGAAAGGCACGTATCCTGATAAGCTTCGTAAGATAAAATTTTCACACAATGTTCACATAAAAACGCATGCAGTGTTAAAAATCGCTGTAAATATGCGTTTTTTTCTATTCTGGAGCCAGCTTTTTGGTTAAATTGTGTGATTACATTTGTAATTATGTGAGAAAAATTTATCAAAACAGTTGAAATTATGGGGAACGTGGTGTAAGATTACAATGTAAATAGCGGAGGTAAGCGATTACATTTCAACGAAAGCTGGTCACTTCGGAATGGAATCCTTACGTAACACAGGCAGAACTGGTATGGTCTTGTGTTTCAAAACGTATACATTTATGTATATAGGCAATTTCTTTGCATTTCGTAAATATTTCCCTGAAAAAACGAAAAAAAAAGGATGTTTTAGAAGAAAAACATCCATCTCATATAGTATACCTTATGAGACATTCTGGAAAATCCCTGTTTTTGATGTAAAACACAAAAAAAACAGACGATTTTACAAGAATATCGTCTGTACTGTTAAGTATAGGTATTTGCATAAGGTGATGAGGAAAAAGGATTTGGTTTGCGAAACCAAAATATTTTTTTGGTCTTACTCACCTGAGTTTTGTTCTGTGTCCGTGAAAAAAAGGAGGACGACAAATGAAATACGTGATTATGGTAAGTCATGGTGAATTTGCACCGGGATTACATTCTGCTGTCAAAATGATGACAGGCGATCGTGATGATGTCCTGAGTACAAGTCTGAAGGCTGATATGAGCGCTGATGAATTCGCTGCGAATTTCAAAGCTCTTGTAGAGCCGCTGAAGGCTGATGACAGTGTGATTCTGCTGGCTGACATCCTGAGTGGATCTCCATTCACCAATGCACTGGCTGTTCTTGATGAAAAAGGCCTGATGCAGAACACACTTGTGATTGCAGGTATGAATATGCCGCTGGCAATTACAGCCGTATTGATGAAAGATAATTTTGACGATGCAGAGATGCTGAAAGAAACTCTGCTGAGTGAGGGTCATGCCGGATTAACAGAATATGTTATGGAAAGCAGTGACGACGCAGAAGATGACATTTAACTAAGGAGGTTATAGAACATGATTAGTTTTATTCGAGTTGACGACCGTATTATTCACGGTCAGATTGTAACACGCTGGTCAAAAGAGTTTCCATGCGATGGTATTATCGCAGTAAATGACAAGGCAGCTACGACACCTGTATTAACGCAGTCATTCAAAGCTTCAACAAATAAAAAAGTGTTTGTATGGACACTGGAACATTTCCTTGAAAAAGCAGATACTGTTTTGAAAAGCGATAAGAGATATTTCTTGATTACGAAAAATCCAGTGGATATGAAAAAGATTCTTGTTGATCACAAATTCATTCCAAGTGATGTGAAACGTGTAGTCATTGGCCCATGCAATGATCGTCCAGGTGCTGTTAAATTAGGACAGAATCAGTCTATTATTCAGGAAGAGGCTGAGGCAATTGAAGAAATGACAAATGCCGGATATACCGTTGAATTTGCATTGTTGCAGGAAACTTCCATCGGTACATGGGATAAATTCAGATCTAAATTTGGTTACTAGCATTGGGAGGCTGTAGCTAAATTAGATTATATATTACGATTCATTTATAAAGAAAAGGAGAAATTATTATGAGTTGGCTTCAAGCAATTTTAATTGGTCTTATGAGTTGTACTGCAGCTAGTACGATTGCTTGTCTAGGTACTACCGTAGGTAACTATACTCTGAACAGACCATTGGTCGCATCTATGTTCGTTGGTCTTATCTTAGGTGATGTCCAGGGATGTATTCAGGTTGGTATCCCAATGCAGGTTATGTGGATCGCATTGGTAACTCCAGGTGGAACTGTTGCATCTGACTTACGTGCCGTATCTTATATCGGTATTCCTCTTGCTTATGTAGGCGCTAAAGCAGCTGGCTGGGACTTTGGCGGTACAGACGCACAGGGACTTGCTTCTACGATTTCTGCCATGACTGGTGTTATCGGTATCACATTGTTCTATGGAACAGCTATGATGAACCTTATATGGCAGCACATTGGATGGGCAAGACTGGATAAGGGTGATTTCAGTATCATCGGTAAAGTTGATGCTTTATTCCCACTGATTTCACACTTCGTATTATCTTTCTTACCATGTACATTACTGTGCTACTATGGATCTACAGCAGTTGCTGATCTGTTTGCTGTACTGAATGTTGATGTTTGGTATGTAAAAGCATTGCTGGCAGTTGGTTCTGTACTGCCTGCAGTAGGTATCGCTATTCTGTTGAAATCTGTTATTACAAAGGCTTCTGATTTATTGTTCTTTGTATTTGGTTTTGCTTTGGCAGCTTCTATGCACTTATCCTTACTTGCTGCTACAGCAGTAGGTGCTGTATTTGCACTGATTAACTATCAGTTGGTAATGACAAAAGCTGGTGCTGCTAATGCTGGTGCTAGTGCAATCGATGATGAGGAGGATATTTAGTTATGAAAAAAATATCTAAGAAAACGTTAAATAGCTCTTTCTGGCGTTGGTGGTATGGTAACTTAACTTGCTTCTCTCATGAACATATGCAGACTTGGGGTTACATGTGGTCTATGCTTCCTATTATTCAGGAATTATATGAAACAAAGGAAGAACAGCAGGAAAAATTACAGACATATTATCCATTCTTCAATACTGAGCCTCAGATTGGATGTATGGTAGTTGGTATCACAGCAGGTTTGGAAGAAGCACGTGCTAATGGTGCTGAAGGTATTGATGATGAAATGATCAATGGTATCCGTGCAGGTCTTATGGGACCTTTGGCAGGTATCGGTGATTCCCTGATCGTTGGTACGTATATTCCTATCTTGTTGGGAGTTGCAGTTGGTTTAGCTGAAGGTGGTTCTATTTTAGGTCCATTATTCTACATTGTTGTTTGGAACGTTACTTCTATTTTCTTCCAGAAGTTCGTATATGACAAAGGATATGAGCTTGGTGGTTCTGCTGTTGAGCTGATTGTTGGTGAGCAGGCTACTGCATTCCGTGAGTCTGTAATCGTTATGGGACAGGTAATCGTTGGTGCGATGGCAGCATCTTGGATCAACATTACAACTCCTTTACAGATTGCTACAAACTCTGAAGGTGAACCTGTATTACTGCAGAGCAACTTGGATGGTGCATTCCCGAAAGTTCTGACAATGGTATTCGTATTATTTGCTTGGTGGTTAATGGCTAAAAAGAATATGTCACCAATCAAAGTATTGTTACTGTTCGTTGTAATTGGTTTCCTTGGATCTGTTGTAGGATTCATTGGGTAATTTATACGATTCATACAAAATCATCCCTTACTCCCAAAAGGGGTGATTTTTTAAATTGATTAAAAAGCAAATGATGATATAATAAGCTTATGGTTTTTATGAAATGGAGTGCACATTATGACAAAATCAGAAAAGGAAAAACTAAAAAAAGAAATCGCTTATCGTGATTTAATGACAAGAAAGCTCATAAAAAGAGCAAAATCCTGTTTCTTGTTTTTTATACTGTTTGCGGCTGTGGCGTTTTGGGGCTTCACAGGACTGCATGATAACTTTCTTGTAATGGCTGAGGGAATAAGAGATGTATTAAAGTGGATTGCACTTGTCCTGGCAATCATTACAGGAGTGTTGACGGTTATGCTATATATCAGCTATAACAATTCAAAGAAATATGTATTCAAATTGATTGATAAGGTACAATTAAATAAATAATTGCCTGGTGCTTGCAGAAATATGATACTTTAAGAGCCTAAGGTGTTTATGAATTTTAGTAAGAACAGGTCATTGTGACGCAACACGTCATGTATGCCTGTTTTTGTCATTATAATAGGAGAAAGCGTCTGATACGTTCTTTGTACTGTTTCTTTGAATGATGCAGTTTCATACACATGAAAAAACCATACAAGATATGCAGCCCTTGTACAGTTTAGAATACGTATAAATAATCAGAAGTGGATATAAATGACGGATAACGAATGATCATTTACTGAAAAGGAAGTACTAAAAAAGAAGGAAGCTCGAGTTATTATCTATAGAAGCATTCCTTCTTCTTTCGTTTTTTTACAGACACATCATTTACCGTTCTTCAATGAAAATCATAAGGCTGTATCGGTATCCTTTATGAAATATCAGCGGTAACTACTATTCACGATTTCCCCATCATATCGTAATGAGGACGCATAGAGCAGGAACAGGGCAATAGCAGACTTCATAATCGTCATAGCTATTCCATCTGGACTACGTATGCTTTACTGCACATCGTCCTTTATGAGTAAACGTCATAAAGGCAATAAAGCTTTTAGATACATCATTTTTTATTTAATAATGAATCGATCAATTTATCAGGATCCTCATATTTTTTTTCTCTTTCACCATGATCTGTATAATCCCTTGTATAAATATCAAAGTAATCACTATATACAGATAAATTATCAGTTGTTGTTATTTTAGCCGCAAACAATGCTTCGGGATGTTGAAATAAAATTTCTGAAGTAAGCGGTGCAGCATCACTGCTTTCCTTCCAGCAGCCATCCGGCCCTACAGCACGTAAATCCTTGTTGATATGCGTATCTTCTTTGCCATCCACATAAACGAATTTTTGCATCATCATGGAAATGTAATATTCCTCAGGGTACCAGCCCAGCTTAAATGTATCCGCAACATAACTGAAATTTTCCGCAAGTGTATTGGCGCTTTCTCTTGTTAACATAAACCAGGGACTACCGATACTGTAATGATCTGTTAAATTCCGTTTGATATGAAGCAAATCAAATATAGCGGCAGTGCCCTTTGATAAAGCACGGATAAACTTGCTTGTTGGAAAAGCCAGCATATTTGTGAAAGGATAATAACGATCTGCTTTTTTTCTCAATGCTTGATCCTCATCACAGCTCACATAATAAAAATCCTTTCCATTGTTCTCTTTTAGAAAAGAAATGATTTCTGTTCTTGGTTTTACAGGCATCATACCATCGGTTAAATTGATAAAATAATCGAATCCACCAATTTCCAAAGCTTCCTTCATCTGAATAATCGTTCCTCTGGCGAGTGACAGGTCACCACTTTGTCCGTATTCCTGACGTTTGGAGATGTGTACCCGTGGAAAGTCTGCATATACAAAGAAAATCTGATCTCTCAGGTCATTATCATTGATCATAATAAAAACATGATCTTCCTGTTTGGTTAGCTGATTAACAAGCTCAATAATTTCCTCATAATTTCTATCGGTATGTACTAAATAAGCTATTCTCATAAATAATTCCTCCAATAGGGCTATTATATCATTGATTGATTTGAATTCGTAGTGATATTCGTCATCTTCTTAATAAAGTAAAGGATAAAAGTTACTGTAGTCAATGCGTAAAACACAGGGAAATAGCATAGATTGTAAGATATGCTATAGCGTTGCTCACGATAACAGTATTCTTTACCTGCGTATGATTAAAATCATGAAGCTGGTATTGATTATGAATTATAACAGGGAAAGAAAAGCTGAATGCAAGCATGAAAAACAGCTGATAATCTCTCCTTTGAAAACATGGCAGTATCACAGTTAGGTAAATTTGAAGTGTAGGAACGCGAAACGTGTACAGGTGCTTGCAGTAGATCGCAAGTGGAATGCATTGGCATCTCGCTCTTTTCATTTCGTCTGTCCTTTTCTTTTTTAGAATTTGTATTTCGTATGTGAAAAGAGATTTCTTCTATTACAGTCATAGCTTAGAAATCTCTTTGTCAATATTATTATTTATATGTGCTGTTTACATAGGGACTATGGGTTATTTCATCCATCCAAAATCCTTCAGACAGGCATCTACGTTTTCTTCAAAGGAACCAAAATCAATACCATGTGCTTTCAATTTGTCTGTATGCAGTCGATAATCCCGGAACCGGTCTGCATACCGCTCATGATTTGGAAGGATATACGCATCAATCTGTTCCTGTGTACAGCCCAGCTTTTGTGCTACGATCTTTGCGGATTCATACGTATTGTGTGTGTTTGTATCGGAAACGTGATATATACCTGTTGGCAGCTCCAGGATTTTATCGAATACATCTGCCAGCTTCTGCGCATAGGTCATACCTCTGATTTCGTTCACGGTGAACTTCGTTGGCTGCTGATAAAATACAGCATTCATGACATTGCGGATGATATTCGGTGACGCTTTGATCCCCGGACGGCTCATACCAAGCATCCAGGAAAAGCGCAGTATGACATAGCTGTCCAGCATTGAGGTTATGAACCTCTCACACTCCACCTTGTGATTTCCATAGGCGGTAACAGAGCACAGCGGCGTATCCTCATGAAACGGCCCTGCCTCGGTTTTCCCGTTAAAGCACTGCTCGGTACTGATAAAAATCAGGCGAGCTTTTTTATCCTGACATGCTTTTGCGATTTCCTGCGTGCATTCCACGTTGATCCGGTGTGTCAGCTCGGGATAATTCTCACAATCAGCTGTCTGTGCCATGGCGCCTGTATGGAATACATAATCGTAGGCATGCTCTGTAAACCATTTACGAACGGCTTCAATATCTCCTAAATCAAGATCTTTTCTCGTTAGGGAAACAATCTCCATGGTATCGTGTAACGCCTCTTTGACAAGGGAAGCGATAAAGCCGTTTCCACCCGTAATTACGATTTTTTTCATAGTGATTCCCCCCGTTCAGCACGAAAGCCCTCTAAAATATGAATAGAGCTGCTGGTACCGATGCGCTCAGCACCTGCTTCTATCATCGCCTTGCAGGTTTCCCAGTCACGTACCCCGCCTGCAGCCTTGACCTTTACATCATCACCGACGGTTTCCTTCATCAGACGCACATCCTCCAGCGTGGCTCCTCCGGTTCCAAATCCGGTGCTTGTTTTAATAAAATCCGGCTTTACGCTTTTTGCGATTTCCGCAAGCTTTTTGATTTCCTCTTTTTCCAGATAGCAATTCTCGAAAATAACCTTGCTGATTACCTGATGTGTGCGGCAGATTTCTGTGATTTGACGCATTTCTTCTTCAATATACTCCCAATGTCCCATCTTTGCTTCTCCGATATTGATTACATAGTCAATCTCATCGGCACCATCCGCGATTGCCTGTTCTGTTTCCTTTACCTTGATATCCAGCACCGTCTGACCTAAAGGAAAGGATATGGCTGCACCTACATGTACATCACAGCCCTCCAGTAATTCCTTGCATAAGCGCACCTGTGCGGAATTGATAGCGACCATGGCAGTGCCAAGCTCGCGTGCTTCCTTACACAGCTTCTCAAAATCGGCTCTTGTTGCATATGCCTTCAAAAAGGTATGATCTAAATATTTAGCGAGTGATTGTTCCGTTAGTGTATTGATATCCATAAGATGTCCTCCTTTAATGTAATTACATTATAACATTGTGAACAAAAGTTGTCAAACGGAAAGCAATCCGTTATAATTAAGATATTGTAAAAAGGAGTCGGACACTATGGATGAGCGAATCGCAAAGCAGTTTACTATCAGCAAGGCATCACCGGTACCTCTGTATTTTCAACTTAAAACACAGCTGGTGGAGCTATTGAAGCAGGGAATCTTTCAGGCAGGGGATAAGCTGCCAACCGAAGCGGAGTTCTGCGAGCTGCTGGATATTTCCCGTCCGACGGTACGTCAGGCATTTTCCGAATTGATCAATGAAGGGTATATTACCCGGCATAAGGCAAAGGGAACCTTTGTATCCCGTCCGAAAATTGAAGGGTACTTCTTTCAGAAGCTGGGCAGCTTCGATGAGGAAATGCGCTCCTTGCATTTAACACCTTCCACACGGGTCATTATCAGCGAGGTGATTAAGAAACCAGAGGAATGCAGTGAGGTCTATCCGACAAGTGAGCGGGTATTTTATCTGCAGCGACTTCGTTATGCAGATCAGGAGGAAATGGTGCTTGTGAATACCTTTGTTCCATATGAGAGATTTCAGGGAATCGAGCTGGAGAATTTTGAACAGGCTTCCTTATATGATATCCTTTCCCACCGCTATCAGACAGAGGTTGCCTATGTAGATCGCAGCGTCGAGGCAAGAAAAGCCGGGCAGCGGGAACGCACGATTCTGAATATGGAGGAGGATGGCGTTTTAATGCATGTGGAAACGGTAGCTTATACAGAGCAGGATGAGCCTGTGGAATATTCCATTGCGGAATATCGCGGAGATCGCAACAAGTTTAAAATGCGTCTGATTCGTAAAGAACAATAACTGTCAGAATTTTGACAGCTTTTTTCTTTTTACCGGTTGACAGAGAAACAGAAAAAAGTTACAATACAAGTGTAATTGACATAATGATATAACAACTAGGAGGTGGTTATATGGAGTTTTATCCGGGATTTGATATTGAAAGCCGCACGCAGGATATGGAATTCCTTTACGGTGATGATGTGTTTGGGCCGCAGCCGGAGAAAAGAACATTGGAAGCAATTCGCTCCTCCCTGCAGGATCCAACCTGTACAGGGCCTGAAATACTTTACAGCATTGTTATGGATGTAGGAAGAAAGCAGGATAAAGCAGCGATTGAGGAACGTAATCTTCTGTATGGGGCAGTGACCTATGCAAAGGGAACACTCGGTAAGGAGCCGGTTCGCTCGCAGGGGCATATTCATGCAATTTCCCCTTCCTGTCAGTCGTCAACCTGTGAAGTTTATGAGATATGGGATGGAGAGGCATTTATCTATATGCAGGAATATGGTAAGGATGATGCAGGAAACTGTTATGCAGTGCACGCAAAGGCAGGAGAAGTCGTAATCGTTCCACCGGGCTGGGTACATGCGACAATCAATGCCAATGTGGAAAAGCCACTGACCTTTGGTGCCTGGTGCGTTCGTGATTTCGGATTTGATTATGAGGATGTTCGTGCTCATCATGGGATTGCTTATTTTCCAATCGTGAAGGAAGGTAATATTACCTGGGAAATAAATCCTGCTTATAAGCATGCAAAGCTGCATGTGATATCTGCACATGCATACCCGCAGTTTGCTTTGGAGCCGGGAAAACCAATCTATACACAGTTTGTTGAGGATCCAGACCGTTTTCTGTTTGTATCAAAACCGCAGCTAAAGGAAAAAGAATGGGAGGCATTTCATAAATGAACATTATAGAACCAAAAGTAATCCATGATTTCCAGGATGTAATCAAAGGCAGTGAGGTCAATACCTCAAAGAAGCTGTACAAGGATGCGAAGGGCTTTTATCGTACGAATGCTGAGCTTAAAGATGATACACTGATGTATGAGGTATATCACTATACACAGGGAGACGAAAAGCGTGCAGGTAATCTGAACTGGGGATTGACCGTGCTGTATCCCGTGCTTGTAAACGGTGAGTGCAATATGACCCGTGGGCACTGGCACGAAAACAGAGAATGTGTGGAATTTTATTTCTGCCTTTCCGGTGAGGGACTACTGATGCTGATGGACGAGGATGGAACCACATGGGCGGAGAAAACCTATCCGGGTTCACTGCATCACATTGACGGACATCTGGCACACCGCCTGATCAATACAGGGGAGGAGCCGATGAAAATCGGAGCCTGCTGGCCATGTGATGCCGGTCATGATTATGCCGCTGTGGAAAAACAGCCATTTGGATACCGTGTATATAAAGAAGAAGGAACGCTACGTTTTGAGAAAGTGGAGGACTAACAATGCAAAGTAATTATAACAAATTTCCAACAACAAAAATCAAAGGACATGAACAGGCTGCTGTTGTCGGCTACAGCAATATTCTAGACACCTTGAAAAAAGAAATACCATCCGGAAAATACATCGTAACCTGTGATGTTTACCCAGGTGTACGCGATGAAGAAATTTTGCCGGAGCTGGAAAAGCTGCAGCCGTCACTGCTTATCAATATGCTGGATGTATTCAAAGAAGAAAAGACAATTACAGAGCAGCTGAAATATATCCTTACCGATGACCGTGTATTTGGTAAGATGTATTATGGTGAGGTTTCCGACTTTATCGATATGGAAAAGCTGGAGGCTGCGAAGAAGCAGGTAGAGACTGCCGATGGTCTGGTGATTATTTACGGCTTTGGAGCATCTCTTGTAAATTCGGGGGATAAGCTGGTCTATTTCGATATGGCACGCTGGGAAATCCAGATGCGTTATCGCGCAGGTATGGGAAATTATAAGTGCAGTAATTACGATGAGGATCCTCTGCGCAAGAACAAACGCGGCTTCTTCATCGAGTGGCGTATTGCCGATAAACACAAAATGTCATTGTTTGAGGATATCGACTGGCTGATTGATACGAATAAGGCAAATGATCCGAAAATGATTCCAGGTACTGCTTTGCGCGACGCTTTGAAGCAGATCGCACAGCAGCCGTTCCGTACAGTTCCATATTTCGATCCAGGTGTATGGGGCGGACAGTGGATGAAGGAGGTCTGCGACCTTGACCGTGAAAAATCCAACTTTGCATGGAGCTTTGACGGTGTACCGGAAGAAAACTCCCTGTATCTGGAATTTGCGGATGCCGTTGTTGAAATCCCTGCGATGGATCTTGTGCTGTATCAGCCAAAGCCGTTACTGGGAGATCAGGTGTATGCACGCTTTGGTGCAGAATTTCCAATTCGTTTTGACTTCCTGGATACCATGGGCGGTCAGAATCTGAGTCTGCAGGTACATCCGTTGACAGAATATATCAAGAAGCAGTTCGGTATGCAGTATACGCAGGATGAAAGCTACTATATGCTGGATGCCGGTGAGGGTGCATGCGTATACCTTGGATTAAAGGATGGGGTTGATCAGGAACAGATGATTGAGGATCTGCGCCGTGCCAATAAAGGAGAAATCACCTTTGATGCAGAAAAGTACATTAACAAATTCCCTGCGAAAAAGCATGATCATTTCCTGATTCCTGCCGGTACCTGCCACTGTTCCGGAAGCGAGGCAATGGTTCTGGAAATCAGTGCAACGCCGTATATCTTCACCTTCAAGCTGTGGGACTGGGGTCGTGTAGGTCTGGATGGAAGACCGAGACCGGTACATGTGGAGCATGGCAAGGAAGTTATTCAGTGGGACCGCACAACAAAATGGTGTGAGGAAAACCTTGTCAATGCCATTCATGAGGTGAAGCGTACAGAGGATTATGTGGAAGAGCATACCGGTCTGCATGAGCTGGAATTTATTGAAACCAGAAGATACTGGACAGAAACCATCACTCATCATGATACAAAGGGTACTGTCAATATGCTGAATCTGGTAGAAGGCAGAGAAGCGGTTGTAGAAAGTGAAGATGGTGCATTTGAACCATTCGTTGTACATTATGCGGAAACCTTCATCGTTCCGGCAAGTACCGGTAGATATACGATTCGCCCATATGGAGAGTCTGTTGGCAGCAAGATTGGAATTATGAAAGCTTATGTAAGAAATAACTCCTAAAATGTACGTATACATGATATAATAATCACATGGAGGTGACTTCATGGAAAAGCTTGATTTTGGCAAAGGAGCCGTTCCGTTATATATACAGATAAAAAAAATTATTCGGGATAAGATCATATCAAAGGAATATGCACCGGGTGATTCCATTCCGAGTGAGGCACAGCTGCAGGAAATCTTTCATGTGTCCAGAATAACTGCACGGCAGGCGATTGCGCAGCTGGAAAGTGAAGGACTGGTAGAGCGTGCGCGTGGAAAGGGAACCAGAGTTCTTTTTCAGAATAAGATTGAAGAAAATCTGGTAGGCATCAAAAGCTTTACGAATGAAATGCTGGAGCGTGGCATCCAGCCGGGAACCCGCTGGGCGCATATTGAGCTTGTAAAGGCAGATCAGCATGTAGCGGAAATCTTCGGATGCCAGAAAGGTGATTTCGTATATCGTCTGGATCGTGTACGAACCGGGGATGATGTAGCGATCGTATACTTTATCAGCTATTTTTCCAGGGACAGAAATCTGCCGCTGGAGGATGAAAAATATATGGGAAGCATGTATGCGCTGCTGGATGATTTGAATATCCGCAAGCCGGTGAAAACCCGTGAAAATTTCAGAGCGATTACTGCCAGAAAAGAGGAAGCGGAGAAGCTGGATATTAAAAAAGGAGATCCGCTGCTGATCAGAGAACGTGTATCCTATGATCATGAAGGCAACGTTTTGGAATATACGATTTCCTATTATCCGGGAGAGCGTTATTCCTATTCTATTGAGCTTGGATAAGGATGCGATTGTTCGCATCCTTTTTTCAAAATGAGGAGGAAGCTATGACTGTATTAGATAAGAGTATACCCTATTATCCGGTGCTGATGGTACTGGAACAGCCGCCTGTTATACATGAGGTTCCCTTGGCACCGGGCTATTCCTTTCAGCCCTATGATCCATCCTATAAGGAGGCATGGGTTGCGTTACATGTTGCCCTGGGACAACTAAAGAGCAGGGAAGCGGGGCTGCAATATTTTGCGGAAACCTTTGAAACACGTCCACAGGAGCTGCAGCGGCAAATGATACTGATTGTGGATGAACAGGGAAAGCTGGCCGGGACTTCTTCTGTCTGGGAAGGCTTTCATTTCGGTGAACGCAGTATGCGTGTACACTGGGTTGGTGTAGATGAGCATCATCAAAGACGCGGCCTTGCGAAATCACTGATGCTGAAAACAATACAGCTGTATCAATCCATGCAGTGTGAGCATCCGCTGTATCTGACGACACAGACAAACAGCTATGTGGCGATATCCATGTATCAGCGCCTGGGGTTTAGCGCCTATCGCGGCAGTATGCCGGTGAATTTTCATGAGGACCCCAGCACCTTTGAAAGGGACACAGCCTTGGCCTGGAAACTGATTGAGGAAAAGATTGCGCAGCTGTAGATACAGATGCATAGCGGCTTTCAAAGATGCCGAATAAAAAAGCCATACTGTTTTACAGGTATGCGTGCACAGAATAGAGGGCTTTGGATAGATTATCATGAATTAGGGATGCAGTCTGTACAGGGACGTGTACACATAAACAGAAATGTCTGGCTGTGTATTATACTTCTTACGAGAAACCGGATATAACATGAAAAGAGATCAGCTGCATTGTTTACACGCTTTACACGATGCGGCTGATTCTTTTTGTATCTTATGCTATGGATTGTTCTTTGTATCCTATATTATAATACTCATCTTTTAGAGAAAATAGACGCTTACAAGCCTTTTCTTCCATACGTATCCGACAGCACCCTTTACGGAATGTAACCGATAAGGTGCAAGTATCGCTTCTTTTCGTCTGGTTTCTTTTTTCTCCAGACAGCTGTGAATGATGCGTCATTGCTTTCATCGTTAGTCTGTATCATCACAGCTGCTGCTATCCTCTGAACCCATATGCTCCTGAAAAAAACGGTCGGCGGGTAATGGTGGGGAATAGTAAAAGCCCTGTATCTGCGTACAGTGAAGTGCAGATAGAAATTCCAGCTGCTCTCTTGTTTCCACACCTTCTGCTAGCACCGGTATAGAAAGCTGTTGCAGCATAGGAATCATATGCCGTAACAGGATTTGCTTGCGGCTGTTCCAGGGGGTTGAGAAAAACGAATGATCCAGCTTGATTTGATCCACATCGATCCAGCTCAGGATATGCAGATTGCTGCGTGCTGTACCAAAGTCATCGAGTGAGCATTGCATACCTGCCTCCTTCACCCTGTGCAGGAAGAGCTGTACCTGTTCTTTTCTTTCAAAGGGAATTTCCTCATGCAATTCCAGCTCGAGCAAACTGGAAGCGATGTCATAGCGGCGCTGTATGTCGAGAATCTCTCCCAGGTAATACAAGCCGTCCTCAAAGGAAGAACGGGAGACATTGATACTGATGGGAAGCAGGGGAAGTCCCTGTTTTTTTCTTTCGGATAATCGCTTACAGACAGCTTCAAACATGTAGATATCCAGCAGCCGGATACAGGTGTTTTCATCGGCAATCGGAAGAAATTCCTGCAGCGGAATGCACATACCGTTATGAATCCAGCGCAGCAGAGCTTCGGCACCAATGAGTGTATGCGTTCGGGAATCATACTTTGGCTGCAGGTATAAGTGGAATTCATGATGATAAACAGCCTTCAAAATATTCTGTTCCAATGAAAAACGATGATGCAGGCTTTCCTTCTCCCGGGGTGTGTAAAAGGCATAGGAGGTTGAAAACCGCTCCATATCCCGATTGTGCGTCCGGCAGTATTCCGCATAGCCAATAGCATCCTCCAGGGTGTCACAAACCATGGGCTGACAGATTCCAAAGGACAGTGCAAGTGCGGTATCATAAAGCTGTGCAGCTATGCGCTCTGCCTGGTCGTCCAGCTCATATACCAGCTGTAATGTATCCAGACGGTTATAGGAGGGAAGAAGAAAGACCAGCCGATAATCAGAAAGCTCTGCCACAAGGGCATCGTGCTTGAGATGTGGCTGTACTTGATTCTGCAGGCGGTGAAGCAGCTGCAAAAGCCGTGTTCTGCCAAACAGCAGAACGAGCTGCTCTACCTGCTTGATTCCCATTGTCATTACACAGCAGTTTCTTTGTTGTACGCTGTTCATTTGCTTCCGATCATTTGTGTTCATATCTGGCACCTCTCAGCTAGAGTTTTGCCCTTTTCCTTTCTTTTATTCGACGGAAAAGCATGGAATGAAGAATTGGTTCTTTTCGTAGAACGTAATATACAGCTGCTGTATGAGAAAAGAAAGGGAGTGCCTCAGATACGCTTTCGCTCCTGGCTTTTTGGAATATGCAGCTGCTGGCGGTATTTGGTGATAGCCCGGCGGGAAACAGAAAGATCCATTGCTTTCAGCTTGATAACAAGCTGCTGATCGGAAAGGGGATGCGTTTTATCCTCATTCTGTATCATAGTAAGCATGGCACGCTGTACAGCGGCACTGCTGTCCCCCTGCATTGTGGAAGCGCTCAGCAGCTGATGGAACGCATAGCACTCCTTCTCAAACAGATAATACTTATTGTGCAATGCCCTGGATACGGTAGATACATGCAGTCCGAGTCTGTCTGCCAGCTGCTGGAGTGTGCAGGGCTGTAATTCATCGCCATACAGGAAAAAGCCCTTTTGTATTTGTACAAGCTCATTCACAATCATGAACAGGGTGGCGTTTCTTCGATTCAGTGCTTCAAACAGCAGACATGCTTCCTGAAAATAGGATTTCAGCTTATCGCTATGTTCAATCGCCTGCACATAGTGCTCCTGTAAAACCGTAGAACCATAACGCATTGGAAGTATTTGCAGCCGTTCCTCCTCAACGCAGATTTCCAGCTCCGGCAGGATAGTTTCTATAGAATCCTGCTCATATTCGTGGCAGGGACAGGGAGTGCAGGAACGCAGTGAGAAAATCACCTCCTTGACTTCCCGTGCAGACAGCCGCATACCCTTTGCGATTGCCGTAATATTTTTCTCTGCCAGCTCTGCTGCATATTCACGTAACAGCTGCTCTCCCAACCGGTTATGAGATCTCTGACATTGCAGTATCAGCGCCTCCCGGACATTTCGCGCCGCAACTCCGCACGGTTCAAGGCTTTGCAGGATATGCAGCTGCTTCAGAAGCGTAGTCTCATCTGTTTGTAATAGCGCACAGCTTTCCGGAATGGATTCACGGAAAAATCCCTGTGTATCAAGTGATTCAATCAGATAGGAGCATATAGCTTCATCATAGGGCAAATTACAGGTGTGCAGCTGCAAATACAAATCCTCCTGCAGTGTATGCTTGTGTGCCATATTCTGAAGCAGCCATTCATCGGAATTTGTCTGCGGGTGAAAATCCAGAAACGGATTCTGCTGTACACTGTTTAGAACCAGCTCCATCAGCTCACGGCTATCCATTTTCAATATTTCCAGCGCCTGCTGGTTTTTCTGTGTCATGCTGTAGGTTTGCTTCATCGTCTGTGTTTGCTGCATGCTTTGTGTCATATGCTCACCTCTATTCCTTTTTCTTTTAACCTAGCAAAAATCGTGCCAACAATCGTCACTTTCCAGCAGTTTCCGCATTGACTTTCAAAATATTCACCGATACACTTATAATAAGGAAAGGAAGTCGTTTCGTATATGATAGAGAAGGTATATGCCTATGTGGTGGAGGCGACAAAAGAGCATTTATGTGAGAAGGGAAACTCACTTTATATCAGTGAACAGCTAAAACTGAGCCGCAATATGGTATCTCAATACCTCAATCAGCTATTTTCACAGGGGCGTTTGATTAAAATCAATACCAGACCGGTTGTATTTTACGACGGGAATGTGGTTGAGGCGCAATACGGTGTTCACCTACACGGACAGGAATTTATCTCAGATAAGGAGTTTCAAAAAGCGCTGCAGCCGGCAAAGCCACAGGATTTTGAAAAGCTGATTGGCTGTGATGAAAGTCTGGCTACGCTTGTGAACCAATGCAAGGCTACCATATCGTATCCCCCTGCCGGTCTTCCTTTACTTCTATATGGCCCTACGGGTACGGGCAAGAGCTTTCTTGCACAGCTGATGTATGAGTATGCAAGGAATCAGGGACTGATTAAGGAGGATAAGAAATTTCTAATCGTAAACTGTAGTGAGTATGCCAACAATCCGGAGCTGTTAACGGCCAATCTGTTTGGACATAAAAAGGGAGCCTTTACCGGTGCTGACAGAGATAACCCCGGATTGATCAAGCTTGCGGAGGGCGGTGTTCTGTTTCTGGATGAGGTGCACTGTCTGAAAGCGGAATGCCAGGAAAAGCTGTTTCTGTTTATGGATAAAGGGATTTATCATATGGTGGGGGATAATGAGAAATGGTATGAATCCAGTGTCCGTCTGATATTTGCGACAACGGAAAAGCCGGAGGATGTGTTGTTGAAAACCCTGCTGCGCAGAATTCCCATGATGGTTACGGTGCCGTCCCTGGAGGAGCGGGGAGCCCATGAGCGTCTGCAGCTGATTCATTCCATCTTTGAGGATGAGGAAAAGCGGATTCATAAATCTATCAGTATATCCGCACTCGTTTATCGCCTGTTTCTGAATACACAGTTTACAGGAAATATCGGAGAACTGAAAAATGCTATTCAGGCCAGCTGTGTGAATGCCCTGTTTGCGTCCAAGCAGGATAGTGCCGTATTGGAAATCCGCGCCTATAATCTTCCGGAAAAAATGATGGCAGGGAAGGAGTCCGGTAAATCTTCAGCTGGAGAAAACCAGCGAATGATTCCAATTCATGAACTGAAAAGCTTTGTCACAAGAGAGCGGCCGCTTATACGGCTACTGGAACAAATTCTTGAAGCCTTCACTGCACGCAATGACCTGAACGGCTTTCTGCATGAGGCTGAGCTCTGCATTCATACGTATCAGGAGGCTATCATGCTGCGAAACAGTGCTTCCTTAAGCAGGGATGACTATGTACAGGGGATTGTGACAAATATCTTTGATATGCTTTCTCTGCGCTACGGCTTTCAATATGTGAACAACGATATGATAACGATTACCGCCTATATCAGCGACTGTATGCAGAATATACTGGAGCTTGGTAACTGGCAGGATGCAAAGCGAAGGGCTGTACAGGGGATGCAGGATTTTATGAAGCAGGAGCTTTCCAGAGAATATGCGATAGCAGAAGAAATCCGCGAGCATCTGGAAAACAATTTAGACATGGAATTTGACGATATGATTACGATTATACTGAGTCTGCATCTGAAAATACTGAACCGGGTACAGGATCTGAACAAACGCATCGGTATTATTATTGCGCATGGCTTTTCTACAGCCAGCTCTCTGGCAGATGCTGTGAATAAGTTTCTCGGACGTTATGTATTCGATTCCATCGATATGCCGCTGCATGTGACAACACAGGAAATCATTGAGCGCTTAAACCGTTATCTTAGCAAAACCGGACGGTTTGAGGAGCTGTTTCTGCTGGTGGATATGGGGTCTTTGGAGGAGCTGTATAAGGGTATTGAAAACCAGAATACTACGATAGGTATTATGAACAATGTGACGACCAAGCTCGCCCTGGAGGTGGGAAACGGTATGATTCAGGGAACCGGTATGAGGGAAATCTTTGAACGGGTCGAAAAGCATAACAGCAACCATTATCATATTGTAGAGCATCGCAGAAGGGAAAAGGTCATTTTATGCTCTTGTGCAAGCGGTATGGGAACTGCCGAAAAGCTGAAAAAGATTCTGAAGGATTCACTTCCTGTTGATCTGCCAATTCAGGTGCTTACCTATGATTACAATACCCTGCTGGAAAAGCAGATGCATGATGCCTTCTTCGATCATTATGAGGTCATCTGTATTGTAGGTACGCTGAATCCCAACATGGAAGGTATCCGCTTCATTCCGATTGAGGATTTAATTATCAATGATACACTAGATGAACTGAATGTGTATTTCCAGGATTATATCAGTGAGGAGGAAATGAAAACCTTTAAACAGAATATATTGAAGAATTTCTCCTTATCGAACATCATGAATAATTTGACTATTCTCAATCCCAATAAGCTGCTGGAGCATGTTGCGGATGCGATTGATCAGCTGCAGCTGAAGCTGGGGCTTCGCTTTACTAATAATACCTGCTTTGGTCTGTATGTGCATATCTGCTGTCTGATTGAGCGTCTGGTGACACGCAGGGAGATAGAAGTATATACGGATATTGAGGACTTCGCACAGAAGGAAGCGTCCTTCATTGCCTGCGTTAAGGAGGCGTTCAGTGTCGTAGAGGAATATTACGGTGTGAAGATACCGGAGGAGGAAATCGGATATATCTTCAATTATGTGGAAAATAATTAACCATCTGTAACCATACTGGCATGTGATCCAATACACAAGGGAATCAGCTTTTTGAAGAATATATGCTTGATTATAGCATCTGTTTATATTTTGCTTGCAAATTGCATCACAGGGACAATCCGCTTGGGTTGTTCCTTTTTAACGTTTATGCAATAAGCAGGAAAGGATACAGCGTCGATGAAACAGGTGACAGCGTCGGTGAGGCATAGGGTTTTACAGGCTGGAATGTAGTATTCAAAACAAAAGGACAGCCTGGAAAGTATCATTGAAAACAAAAGGGCAGCTTTATCCGGAATTCTAAATACTTTTTTCATGAGGAGGAGGTCTGCCTGTGCTGTAAAAGTACCGTTTATATGCGTATATTCCTGCTTTCTTTATAAAATAAGGCGCAATATGAAAATATAGATTCCTGCTATTGGTTTTTATCTATTTCTGATGGAAGCAGCTAGCTTTCATTTTATATTTCTTATATCTGATTGGCACGCTTTTTGCTAGGTAAATAAGTGAAGGGAGTTGAAGACATGGCAAACATAATTCTGGCATCGCATGGTGAGCTGGCAAAGGGGATGCTGAATTCTGCGGCAATGATTATCGGCAATCTTGCAAAGGATGTGGAGGTGTACTGTCTGTATCCAGGGCAGAATCCACAGGACTATGCGGAAAAGCTCCGGCTGCGTATTGCAGACAGTGATGAAGCATGGGTCATCGTGGCAGATATTCTCGGTGGCAGTGTGCATACGGCATTTGCACAATTAACTGCATATGGCAATGTAACGATTCTGTCGGGTATGAATCTGAATCTGGTGCTTAGTATCCTGCTAGGCAACCGTGATGATGTCAGTGAACAGCGAATGAGTGAGATCGTGGATGAGGCTAAAACAGGAATCACCTGTAAAAAAAGCATAGATACACAGGAAGAAGAGGATTTTTAAGGAGAGGATGAATGAAGATGAAAAAAGAATTTCTGGATGTATTTCAAAGTAAGAAGCCGATTTTCGGTATGCTGCATCTGAAAGGAACTAGTGATGCAGAGGTGATGGAGCGGGCAAAAAAGGAAATCCGTGTATATTATGAAAACGGAGTTGATGCCGTAATTGTGGAAAACTACTTTGGAGTCTATCATCATATGATGATGGTATTGGAGTATTTGAAGGAGAATTATCCGGATCACATCTATGGCGTGAATTGTCTCGATCAGGATACGATGAATTTTGAACTGGCAATGAAATATGCGGCGACCTTTGTACAGCTTGATTCCGTGGCAGGACATCTGGATTCGAAGAATGATGAAACCTTTGCGGCGTTCATGCAGCTATATCGTTTGCGGTATTCCGGCTATGTTCTGGGAGGTGTACGTTTTAAATACCAGCCCTATCTCTCGGAGAGAAGTCTGCAGGAGGATTTAACGATTGGCAAGACACGCTGTGATGCCATTGTCGTTACACAGGATGCCACCGGACAGGAGACAAGTATGGAAAAGATAAATGAATTCAGAAATATTTTGGGTGATTTTCCGCTCGTAATCGGGGCCGGGATGACACCGGAAAACTGTGCAAAGCAATTTGCTGTCGGCGATGCTGCAATCGTGGGAAGCTTCTTCAAGGATACCTATAAGGACAGCGGGGATGTGGATGAGGAGCATGTGAGATGCATGATGGCAGCGAGAGATGCTTGTCTGAAGGGGGAGTAGCGATATGATTAAATTACTGCGTGTCGATCACCGACTTCTGCATGGACAGGTTGCCTTTTCCTGGACAAAGCAGTTGGGCGCTGACTGTATTCTGATTGCCAATGATGAGGTGGTTCAGGATGAGCTTAGAATGACAGCAATCCGGATGTCGAAGCCAAACGGGGTCAAGCTGGTGATGAAAAGTGTGGATGCTTCTATCAAGGCATTAACCAGTGGTGTGACGGATAAATACAAGCTGTTTATCATATGCGGAAACATTGCAGATGCTGCAGCACTTGTCAGAAATGTTCCGGCACTGACCTCTATCAATCTGGGCGGGCTGAAAAACGAGCCTGGAAAAAAACAGATTTCAAAGGCTATTTCTGTAGATGAACAGGATGTGAAACTATTGAAGGAGCTGCATGAACAGGGTGTTGAGCTGGAAATCCGTATGGTACCGGGTGATCCCAAGCAGGATCCCCTGCAGCTGATATAGCAAGGAGGAAAGAAAGATGAATTTACTGATACAATCACTGTTGATTGGGTTCGTTGCGTTATTCGGGTATGCGAATGCAATTATGGGTAGTTCCATGCTGGACCGCCCACTCGTTATTTCACCACTGGTTGGTCTGGTGCTGGGGGATTTACAAATGGGAATCATGGTCGGAGCAACTCTGGAGCTGGTATGGCTAGGGGCATTTCCGGTCGGTGCGAGCAATCCGCCGGATATGGTATCCGGGACAATTATCGGAGCATCCTTTGTAATTTCCAGCGGCAGTGAAGCCGGAACCGCTGTAGCATTGGCTGTTCCTATCGCTACACTCGTGCTGATGCTGAGTAATATTTTAATGATGTTTGTAATTCCGCAGCTATGCTGTGTGATGGCAGACCGCAATGCGGCAAAGGGAAATGTAAAGGGTGTTGAGCATGCTCATTTACTGGCAGTCAGCATCTTCCTTATTCCATTATCCCTGCTGGTGGCTGTTTCCTACTATGTGGGAGCACCGTTTATCGCAGATATCGTAAAATCCATTCCGGCCTTTATTACACATGGCCTGGAGGTCGCAACCGGAATTATCCCTGCCATCGGATTTGCAATGCTGGCAAGGATGATTATGACAAAGGATGTCGCAGCCTTCTTCTTTGGCGGTTTTCTGTTGAGCGCCTATCTGCAGGTACCGGTTCTCGGTGTTGCACTGATGGCCTGTGTTATCGTAATCGTGATTATGACAATAAAAAAGGATACAAGTATGAAAATGGAGGTCGTACAGGATGACAACGAATTCTAATCTGAAAAAGCTGAATAGAAAAGATCTTATGAGTGTGTTCTGGAGATCCTGTCATCAGGATGCTTCCTGGAATTATGAGCGCCAGCAAAACCTTGCGGCCGGCTATACCATGTGCAAGGTTATCAAAAAGCTGTATGCAGATGATGAAGAAGCGAGAAGCCGCGCCTTACAGCGGCATCTGGAATTCATGGCAATTACTCCGCATCTGTCCACCCTGCTGTATGGGATTCTTGCGGCGATGGAAGAAGAAAATGCAAATAATAAGGATTTTGATGAAAACTCAATCAACGCAGTGCGTGCATCTCTGATGGGGCCGCTGGCAGGAATTGGTGATTCTCTGATTTGGGGGACTCTGCGTATCATAGCGGCAGGCATCGCAATCTCCTTTTCCAAAGATGGCAATATCATGGGGCCGTTGATTTTCCTGCTGATTTTCAATATTCCTGCATGGCTTTTGCGGTATTTCTGTCTGAATAAAGGGTATAGTCTGGGTGCTGATGTGTTTAAACAGGTGACGGAATCCGGTCTGATGGAGAAGGTAACCTATGCGGCTTCCGTTGTCGGTTTGATGGTAATCGGCTGTATGAGTGCTTCCATGGTATACTTTGAGCTGCCAATTAAGGTGGGAAGCGGTGATTTTGCACAGCCGTTACAGGATTATCTGAATGAGGTCATGCCCTGTCTGCTTCCGCTTGCTATATTTGGCATTCTGTATTATTTTCTTGGCAAAAAGGTTAAAACGACAACGATTCTTATCGTCATCATCGTTTTAAGTATATTCCTGGCGTTCTTTGGAATTGTTTAATATATTTTACATTGTCTGCTTGAATAAAATGGAGGCTTTGATTAAAAAGAGCCTTCTTTTTTATATGGTTCTATGAAATCATATTTATATGATATCCAGATACGGATAAAAAAGTCTGTCTCTTACATGCAGGGCTTAGGAATATCTTATATATAGCAGATAGGGGAATATGTATAACACAGAAGACTGCGACAGGATACGTGCAGGACTGTACAGCAGTCTCTTAAAAGGATAGTTGCAATATCCTTTCCCAGAAATTACCAGTTGTTTTCTTCTGTATATTTTTCACTCGCTATAATACAATAGTACAAGGAGAGTGAGATATGGAAGAAGAAATGAAAATAGAAGATGCATGGAGGCTGCTTATGCAGTACCCGAATGTATGGCTGGGAGATTATCCCGAAGAACTGTATCGTGCCTTTCTGGAAATTGGCAGAGACGAGCTGATCTTCAACAGTAAAAAGCAAAAGGTTATAGATGAAATCACAGAGCTGATGATTCGGGTGAAGCCGGGTCTGCGCATCCTTCGGGAGGAAGTCGTAAGTGCAGGAAGAAAGGGACAGCATATCCTGTTGTTTGATGAAATGTTTGTATCCGTATTCCGATTGAAGGAAGCAGGCTCTGTCGCATAGCGTAAAGAATACCTATAAAGAAACCGGAGTAAGTCTTCGGTTTTTTCTTTTATAGAAAAAGCGTTTATATAATGCAAAGAAAAGCTGTGTATATGACTTATAAAACGTATATATAGCTTATAAAGAACGCATACATAGGACAAGCCTTTTTTATTATTCTTTAGCGGCAGCAGGGATAGAAGTTTTATAAGCTGAAAGAAAAGTATCGGTTCAGCGATTGGTTTCGTTTAATTCCTATAATTTGACTATGGTAAGAAGCTGTGCTATCATTGCTACGTAAAAAATCTCAATGAATCGCATAATAAACAGGTGTGGTTAAGGTCTGTGGTATTTATGCCACATTATGCCTGTATTTGTTTTTCTATGCATTATTGAGTCAGGAAAGGAAGGCTGCAGTTATGAATAAACAGTATAGAGGCTTTCATCAGTTGCCGCACAGCACAGCATCTAATGAACTGCAGGAGGGCTGTATTGTCCTGGAGGGTGGAGCGTTTCGTGGATTGTATGGAGAAGGTGTGCTTGATGCACTGATGCTGGAAAATATCAATATGCGCTGTACGATTGGTGTTTCTGCAGGTGCTATGAACGGACTGAATTATGTATCCGGTCAGATTGGCCGTTCCATTCGCATGAACTTAAAATACCGTCATGACAATCGCTATGTAGGTAGAAAGGCACTGCGCAGCAGCAATGGCCTGATTGGCTTTGATTTTGCCTTTCATCAGGCAGATAAGGAATACCCGTTTGACAGGAAGCGCTTCTTTCAATTTGACCGCCGCTTTCTTGCTGTTGCGACAAACTGTGAAACAGCAGAGCCCGTTTATTTTGAAAAGGATCACTGTCGGGATATCTTTCAGGCTGTCCAGGCTTCCGCATCCATGCCGTTTATTTCCAAAATGGTCTGGATAGAGGGCTATCCGTATCTGGATGGCGGCTGCAGTGATAAGATTCCCTTTCACTGGGCATTGCGCGAAGGCTATAAGCGCATCCTTGTTGTGCGGACAAGACCCATGTCCTATCGGAAAAAGGTTAATAGTATCACGCAGAAGCTGCCGCTGGAGAAAACGATATACAAAGCCTACCCTAAATTCATTCAGGCACTGGAACAGATGGATACGATGTATAATGAACAATGTGAGGAGCTGGAAGCCCTGCAAAAGCAGGGACGCCTCTATGTGATAGCCCCATCACAGCCGGTAACCGTTGGAAGACTGGAGCCGGATTTGGAGAAGCTGGGCAGCCTATACTGGATGGGATATTATGATACCAGACGTCAGATTCAGGAAATACGCCGTTATCTTGTACGCTGAAGACAGCAGAATAAGCCGGAAAAACCCTGGTACAGTATGCGAGATACCCTGAGATTATACTTGGGGATGGAGATTGCAAACTGTTCAGAAAAACAAAAAGCACAGGATTGCTGCAAATGATCTTGTGCTTTTTTATTTATTTATCTTCAAGTACTCTTATATGAGTAAGGATTCAACCTGATACTGTGCAGGTCTTTTCTACATCTGACGTATCTGCGTGTTTAAATTGATTTCAGATATTCGTCGATTTCATCATCAGTTTCTACCGCTTCCTGTTTTGCTTTCTTTCCGACAGGCTGGTGTTCTAACAGGATATCGCTGCAGTTCTCATCATGCTTCTGAAGGAGAAACCCGAGAGTGAGCAGAATGAGTGCATAGCACAGGCTGGGCAGACTGCTGTCAAGGTAGGTAATAAAAACCTTAAACAGCTGCTGGGACACGATCAGCTGGTTCGCATCGACAAGACTTTGGATATACTGATGAATATTGAAAATATTGAGCAGAGTGTAGATTGCCATGACAGCGGACAATATATAGCAGGCATGGGATACGACTGCGCTCCTGATTGAAATGTTTTTCATGAATGTTCTTCCTTTCTGTTAAGCTGTGCACTTTC
The DNA here is from genome assembly GCA_017161075.1 of Erysipelotrichaceae bacterium 66202529. Lineage (NCBI taxonomy): Bacteria > Bacillati > Bacillota > Erysipelotrichia > Erysipelotrichales > Erysipelotrichaceae > Erysipelotrichaceae bacterium 66202529. Next base: position 897,437 of record CP046174.1, read on the forward strand.
CATCAGTGTTTTCTGTATGATTGGCATCTGCTGTGCGATGACATTATGAATATGCCTGTCCAGCGTGTCTGCACTGAGGTCACAAAAGTGATAGACCAGAACGGTAAGTGAACACAGCAGTTCTTCCTCTAGATAGGTAGGATGCTTTCCAATGTGCAATTCCTCACTGATTTTTTTGCGTACAAACTGATATAAGCAGCTCTGATCTATATCAGATTTCATAAAGCATACCATGTCGCAGGCGGACAATGACATCCGCGGCCTTTGCCAGACGTTTGCTGTGGGTGACAACAATGACGCATTTATTCAGCTGGAATGCACTTTCCTTCAATATGCGAATGATGTCATCGGCAGTTTCGCTGTCCAGATTTCCCGTAGGCTCATCGGCAAGAATAATCGGTGCATCGCTTGCCAGTGATCTTCCCAATGCTGTACGCTGCTGCTGTCCTCCAGAAAGCTTCATGACATTCCGTTTAATTTCATCCTCTTCCAGTCCCAGAGAGGTCAGAACAGAAGACTCGGCCCTGCGCTTTGTAAGGCGTACATTTTCGTAAGGGGTCATATAGTCAATGAGGTTGTAATTCTGAAATACGATGGAAACATGGTGTCTTCGATGATAGCTCAGTCCCTTTTTCTGAATATCCTCTCCCGCATACAGAATCTGTCCTGCCTGCGGTTCATCAAGACCGGCCAGCAGAGAGAGCAATGTCGTTTTACCGGAACCGGAGGTGCCGACAATCACATAAAACTTTCCTTCCTCAAATGTCATATTGATATCCTTCAATATTTGACGATTACCCTTTCCCTTGTAGGTGTAGCTTATATTTTTTATTTCCAGCATAATTTTGTCCTCCTAACTCATTTTGGAAAGTATTTCCTTCGGCTTTAGCCGCAGTACAGCTGCACTGGACAGTAATACGGATAGGATGATCATAGCGGTGCCTGTAATATATACAACTAGCAGCTCTTGTACATCAACCGAAACATCCAGCTCCGTGATTTCATCCACCTCATTATTTAATCCTGCCCGTATGGAATTTCCACTGATTGATATACTGTTGGATGTCTGGCTGTTTTCCTGCTGTTGCTGAATCTGTGCCATCATGCGGTCACCGAGTGACTGAGAGATTGCCTTGCCTGATAAAAAGGAAAGACCAAATGCAAGAATGGCTATGATCATTAGTTCACAGATGTACTGCAGCATGATATCTGTCTTTGATATCCCCAGAGACAACAGAACACCGGTTTCGTATATTCTTCCCTTGATCCACAGGGAGAGAATCAGCGTCAGAATCACACAGGATATAATGAATACCGCATATAGAATCAAAGTGACCATTTCATCCAGATTTTCGATGGATCCGGCAATCTGTTGATACTGTTCATCGTTTGTATCCAGCAGATATTGATTCCAGTCAAGGTCGAGGTCTTTCACCTGGTTCACAATTCTGTCGATTTGCTTCGGATCCTTTACCATGCAGTAAATGGATTCAAATTCAAATTCCTTCATACCCAGCAGCTGTCTGCCGGTTTCTACATCGGTAATCAGATTATTTTCCGGCATCATGAAGGATATGGGGTTCTGTTCACTTGAAGTGTTTTCAAACAATCCGACGATTTCCACCTCTACATCCTTTTCGGGAAGCCCCTTTTCATTGCGGTCACGATCACGCAGCTTCAGCGGCACCTTATCACCGATTTTCAGATTGTTAATCTTAGCAAGGTCTTTGTGCATAAGCAGCTTTTGCTTTTCTTTGGGCTTAATGTAGCGGCCTTCTGTCAGCTTGATACGCTTATTCTGAAACATCGTATCAAGTGCGGAATCCATATTGATTCCCAGCTGGAAGTTGGGAAGTGCAGCACTATCATCCCCATTGCCTACGGAAAAAGAGAAATTGTTATCCTTCTGCGGCTTCACATAGTTCAGACCATTGTCCTCCAGCATGGCAACGGCATTGCCATTTACGGCCTTGACACCGTCAACTCCCTTCAGCTGCTTTGCAATTTTTTCTGTCAGCGGCGGTCCTGTATTCTCCAATTTGGCACCGGAGCCGAATGCGTTGCTTGTGTCCTCCCGTTTTACATTCGGATTGCTTTCATCGTAATTTAGATTCATCGTAAAGCTTCCACCCACCGACTCTCTTGCCTGCTGCATCGCAGCCTGTGCGGCTTTCTTTATGGATATGCCGCTGAGTATGCCGCTTGCCATCGCAAACAGTATGCAGAACATGATCAGCGTCTTACCGCGTTTTCTTGTTATATAAAGCCATGCACGTTCAAATAAGCTCATATAGAAACCTCCTCGTCTTTTGTTCCTGCACATACTTTATCATCATGATATAAACAGGATGTGAAATGAAATGATGTTGTATATGAACTGTGCAGGCGGGTAATGAAGTTCGCTTTAAAACAGAGAATACATGCAGGATGATAGATTAAAAACGGTAGCTGCTCACAAGCTGAAAGCTGCCATACAGCCGGGGCAGTAAAAAAAGAAGCACTAGGCTTCTTTCAAATCTATGATAAAACGCATTCCGTTTTCATAGGGAACGAACTGATAGGAAAGCTTCAGCTGCTGTAAAATCTGGGATACAAAGTATAAACCGAGTCCGTTTCCTCCTGTTTGTTTTGTTCGTGAGAAATCCGGACGGTAAAAGGCTTCCATAATATGAACGAGATGTTCCTGTGGTATCGGCGTACATTCGTTATCCACAAAGAGAGCGGTTTTATGAAGATAGACATATATACTGCATCCCTGCTCTGTATAGGAGACAGCGTTTGAAAGAATATTGGAAATCGCTTTTTCAAGCTGCGCAGGCTGCGCATGGATCATCAGTGTACTGTCTGCTTCGTATACAACGTGAATTCCCTTAGCTTTTGCAATTCGTATATAAGGCTCCATGATAGAGGACAGCCATGGGATGAAGGAATAGGCCTCAACAGGTTCCCTATGAGGGATTCCTTCCATGGAAGTAGCATCCAGTATGTCATGTATCATTGCGGAAAGACGCTCAACGATTCCCTGACATTTTAATAGATAGGTATCATGATCCTTATATTTTCCAACCTGCAGACTCATGTTTTCTAGAATGACATGCAGACTGGTCAGCGGTGTTTTTAGTTCATGCGATGCTGAACGCAGGAAGTCTACCTTCATCTGTTCCGCCTGTGAAACGAGATGAATCTCCTGTTCCAGAGAATGAATAGTATCCTGAAGCGATTGATACAGGTGATTGATGTTTCCTGCCAGCTCTCCGATTTCATCCTGAGTACGGACACTGCAGCGTGCCTTTGGAAGCAGCTGTTCCATTTGCTTCGTGGAATAACAAATTGATTGAATCGGTTTTGTCAAAGCGCGCGCATAGAAATATGCTGCTAAAAGAGAAATCAGAATACTGATACCAAGCGTATAGGGCAGGATGCGAAACATCACTCTGCTTGCTTCTTGAATGGATTGCAGATTCATACTCAGAGTGAGCGATGCAATGCTTTTATCATGTAATGTGATTTTCAGATCGCGCTGTAATACGGAAGCAGAGTGATCTGCATTGCCGAGTCCGATGATGGAAGAAAGCGAGATGCTGGAGGAATACGTGCTTGTTATGTTCTTATCGATGCTTGTATCTGATTTTCCCTTGTTCATAACGCTTTGCTCCTGCTGCTGAACGGACACTGCAGAATCCTTTTTACCATCCTCTGAATTGTTGAGAATGGCAAAGGAGGTGTACATATAGGATTTATCCTTGAGCTGTATGTTCAGATTGATTTCAGAATCCTCCAGATAGGTCTTAGCCTTTTCCAGCAGCTTCTTCTCCGTCAATCCGTTCAACTCCTTGTTCAGTACCTCTGCCAGCTCATCAGCTTCCCGTTTTTTCTGTTTTACATACTCACTTGGCAGCATGACATAAAGCAGTGCATGGGCAATTAGGATGACCAGACTCATCAGCAGCATGGTATATACAAAGGTTCTGGTGAACAGCCGCATCCTCTTCATAGGCGTTCCTCAAACTTATAGCCGATTCCCTTTATCGTGACAATGCAATCCAGTTGCAGCTTCTTGCGCAGATTTTTAATATATACGTCGACAACTCTGTCCATCGGTGCCTCCTCTTTCCAGAGGTAGTCAAGAATCTGATCTCTTGTGAGTACCTGATTGGCGTGATCCAGCAGCAGCTTTAAGAGAAGGATTTCCTTTGGTTTCAGATCGACAGGCTCCTTTCGAACATATGCACAAAATCCGTTAAAATCAACCTCGATATCCTGATACTGCCAGAGATTAGTGCTGGTCTGTGCTCGTGATCGGCGGAATAAGGCCTCCATGCGTTTTAGAAGAAGTCGCAGTGAAAAGGGCTTTATTATATAATCATCTGCCTGTTCGTCAAAGCTCATCAGCTGCGTATACTCATCATGCATGGCTGTCAGCATTAAAACCGGTATCTGACTGCGTTTTCTCAGCCAGTTTAAAACAACAAAGCCGTTAACCTTCGGCAGCATGATATCCAGAACAACCATATCATATATATTATTTCGCAGTAGTTTCATGGCGATTTCCCCATCCCTTGCCGTGTCAACGTGATAACCGGCCTCGCTTAAAAATTCTGAAACCGCCTCTCTTGTATCTTCTTCATCCTCAACAAGCAGTATCCGTTTTACCATCCTGTTCAACTCCCTCTATTCCCTATAATAGTAACACAGGAATATGAAATATATATGAAATTTCAGAATGGAAAAATATACAAGCAGCCAGGGGGTAGGAACATAGTAGATTACCTGTCAAATAAGGTGGTTTATGCGATGAACACACAACAGCTATGATCTGATTTCCGGTGATCCATGACTGCTAAACAGATTAGTGGTGCGGATTGCTTGCCTTCATTCTTTTGTTTTATACTTTTTGTTCATCGCGATACTTATCAAGAACCTGTGCCGCTATTCCATTTTGTACTGTATCAGATTGTGCTGCTTGCTGTTAATTCACCTTATCAAGCATATGAAAATCCTTTAGGGTCTCATAAATAACAGGCTCATTGCTTGGCCCGATTACCAGATCCGCATAGGGCTTCAATGCTTCTTTTCCATTCCCCATAACGATGCCGTAGCCAGCCTCCTGTATCATTTCTATATCATTTAAGGAATCTCCAAATGCCATATAGGAATTACGAGGGAAGCCCCAGTAGTCCATCAGTTTCCGAATTCCAGTCGCCTTATTGATATCAGCCTGCATGATATCAACGCAGGTATCACTTGGATGCTGCAGAATAATTCCTTCAATTTCATCGAACATATGCCAGTCATAGCCCTTTTTCTCATAGGCACTGATTGCTGTTAAAGCCTCATGCCGCCATTCGCGCACCTCCGGAACCAGACAGTGAAATTCCTCAAAGGCCTGCTTTGTATATGCATTCAGCGGCTTTGTCATAAATTCATATGCACCATGGGACTGTATGCAGATGTCATACTGCTTGCCGAGTGCAAAAATACGCTCTGTCTGTTCTCTGGTAAAGGTACTTTCCGATACTAGTTCAAGATGTTCATCGTATATACTCACCCCGGCTCCGCCGACATACCCATCCCATGAAAACATCTGCAGGACACCGAGCTGCTCTGCCATTTCTTTGGCGCGTCCACTGCAAAGACATACCTTATATCCATTCATTTGAAGCAGCTCCACAGCTTTCAGTGTTTCTGGCAGAACTGTGCCGCTCACATGATCGAAAAAGGTACCGTCAATATCAAAAAATACCGCATTGATTTTCATGTGTGCAACCTCCTTTTCTATTGTATAAGTCCGTATGCTGTCAGAGTATCGTAAATTGCGGGTGTATCACTGCTTCCGCAAATATGATCCGCATACGGCTTTAACGCATCCATCGCATTTCCCATCGCCACACCCACTGCGGCCTCCTGCAGCATTTCACAATCATTCATGCTGTCGCCAAACGCCATATAGGCTCCATCCTCCAACTGCCAATACCTCATGAGCTGAGCAATCCCACTGGCTTTGTTCGTATCCTTTTTCAGGATATCCATAATATAATCGCAGGATGGCTGAAGCCGGATATTTTCAACATGCGCAAACATGCTGTAATCATACGCTTTGCCTTCAAATATACTCAATACATCCACTCGCTCATTATTCCATGCTCTGATTTCCGGAATACCGAGATGAAACAAATCAAGAATAAATTCCTTCTCAGCCGGCAGAGGCTTTGTTAAAAAGGTTTTTTCACCATTTACATACAATGGAAGCTCATGCTTTTGCGCAATCGCAAACAGCTTTGTTAGCTGTTCCCTGGAAAACGCATTCTCCCATATTAGTCTTTGCTTTTCATCATAAACGCTAATGCCGCTTCCTCCGATGAAGCCATCCCAGCAGAATTCATTAAATACCGGTAATTCAGCTGCCAGCTGTAATGGTCTGCCACTGCAAAGTGCAACCTTATATCCCTGTTCCTGTAATTTTCTGACAGCTTCCTTTGTGGACGCCAGTACACTGTTTGTCACATGATCGTAAAAGGTGCCGTCAATATCAAAAAATACTGCTTGTATGTTCATAAAAATCCTCCCAGTTATTCAACCTTTATTGTAAGGGAATTTTTTATAATGTCTAGTAAATTTAAATGAGGGCTTAACAGGCAGGGACTATTCAGTATCTTATTATAAGGAAGGTTAGAGTTTGTTAAGCGTATAGCTCAAGCTAAATACCAAAATTATCAGGGGAAGATAAGATAGTATTATGGTATGTTAAAAGACTTATCAAGAGGAACTGCTTACTAAAGTGGATGTTGCTGTTCATATTTGCTTTCAATTCTACAGAGCTTCGTAATGGGCACTTCTATAAAAAGGGGGTTTCATAGCATGGGTTCTTCCCATCACAGGCAAAGGAATCAACCTGCATTGAAGGAAACAGACTCAAGTAACTCAAAATAGATGGAACGCTGTTTATAAAGTGCCTGCGTTATTTAATTTAGCCTTTGAAACTATATCACAATGTGAGGAATACAAATACGAATGTATCTATAAACAAAGCATTCGTATAACATAGTTTACAACATGTCTTGCGATACTCATGTTCTCCTCCAAATAAATGTTTCTACATTGGAAATCTTGAGATTCCTGTTTGCATTCCTCTGTCGTTTCTCCTATAATTAAACTGTACGGAGGATGATTATGGTAAAAGGACTCGTATTGTACGATTATGACGGAACGCTGGTAGATGAAAGAGATGAAATCTATGTTCCCACGCAGCTGACGAGAGCTGCCATCAGCCGCCTGCAGGATTTGGGATACCTGTGTGTGCTGGCTACCGGAAGAGCATTGAGCTATATCCCCAACGGGGCGAAGGACCTACATCTGGACGGATATGTGACAAGCAATGGCGCTTATGTGACCGTGCATGGCAAGGTGATTCACAACGATGTGTTTTCCGATGAGGAGCTGCAATCTCTGATTCAGTATATGGATGCTATGGGCATCAATTACATACTGGAAGGAACAAGGTTCTGTTATGTGAAGGATTTGCATGAAAAGGAGTATCTGCACTTCATGGATAACTTCAAAATACCGGAAGATAACTTCGTCAAATACCGCAGCTTTGAGGAGGTCAGAGGCAGCATTGGAAAAATCACACTGACCTTTCAAAATCGCGAACAACTGGAAACAGCCGGAGCAGAGCTTGAAAAGACATATCTGTGCTCCTATCACCGAAACTGCAATACCTTTGATATCGCAAAGAAGACGATTCACAAAGGGGTAGGCGCCAAAGTACTGATTGATCATTTTCAGATACCTTTGGAGGCTACCTATGCATTTGGTGATGGGGATAATGATGTGGAGCTGCTCGCAGGTGTGGTTCACGGCATTGCTATGCGTAAGCACGATCCAAAGCTGGATGCTGTGGCAAGCATGATCACCGGAACCGTAAAAGAAGAAGGGATCTATAAGGCCCTGAAGAAACTGGAGGTTATTTGATATGGCATTGGTAAGACTGCTCCCTGCATTTAAGGATTATTTGTGGGGCGGAACAAAATTAAAGGAAAACTACAACAAGAAAACCGATCTGGATATTGTGGCGGAGAGCTGGGAGTTATCCACACACAAGGACGGACAGAGTATCGTGGACAGCGGAGAGTACAAAGGACTGACGCTGAGCGAGTATGTGGAAAAGCTGGGAAAGGATGCTCTTGGAACAAAAGGTAATGCTTTTGAATTTTTCCCGATTCTGATTAAATTCATCGACGCAAAGGGCAATCTGTCTATTCAGGTTCATCCGGATAATGAGTATGCACTGCGTGTGGAGAAGGAATATGGAAAAACAGAAATGTGGTATATTCTGGATGCTGAGGAAGGTGCCAGTCTGTATTATGGAACGAATAAGGAAATCACCAAGGAAGAATTCCGTGCACGTATCGAAGACAATACCATTCTAGATGTATTGAAAAAGGTGCCGGTGCACAAGGGAGATGTATTCTTCATTGAAGCGGGAACCATTCATGCCATCGGTGAGGGTATCGTCATTTGTGAGATTCAGCAAAATTCCAATACAACCTACCGCGTGTATGACTTCGGCCGTGTCGGTAAGGATGGAAAGCCAAGAGAGCTGCATATCGAAAAAGCGATTGATGTTTCCAATTTGACACCGCTGGAAAGTGATTTCAAGCCGATTGGAGAAGAAAAGGACTATGGAACATACAAATGTGCGATGATGGCAACCTGCGAGTATTTCACAACCTATGTATATGATGTGAAAAGCGAATGCAGTGTGAAGGTGGATGAGGAAAGCTTTGCATCCTTTGTCATCGTAAATGGAGAGGGAAGCATTGAAAGTGATGACACCATGCTGAGTATCCGTAAGGGAGATTCTGTGTTTGCCAGTGCAAATACAGGCAAGGTTACAATCAAAGGTAATTGCCGCTTTATTCTTTCCAAGGTATAAATACAGGCTACAGGAGCAGGTCTCAGAAATGAAGCCTGTTCTTTTTTCTTATGGAAACTATTGGTAAATCTGGTATAATAGGGTGCATAAAGCGTACATGAATAGAATGGAGAATCTATATGCATACAGCAGCCGTAATCAACAGCAGCAATATCACAGAGCTGATTCAAAGAACACTGAATTATGTGGACCCCCGCCTCGTTCATCATGGAAGCAGGGTGGCACATCTGGTATACCGTATGATGGAGGTTGATGGAGGCTTTCCTGCAGAGGAACAGCAGGATATTTATTTTCTTGCTCTGCTGCATGATATCGGTGCTTATAAAACAGAGGAAATAAATGAAATGGTGTCCTTTGAAGCTCATGATATATGGGAGCATTCCATTTACGGCTATCTGTTTCTTTCTTATTTTTCACCGCTGTCCCGTTATGCTGAGGCGATTTTATTTCACCATGTGGCAGCGAATGCTTTGGGGCAGCTAGACCCTCATATTGCACGGATTTCACAATTTATCAATTTAGCGGATCGTGTGGATATTTTTTGGGTACATAAGCCAGATGCCGCTGCGGTAAAACAATATTTGCGCAAGCATATGGGAGATCGTTTTCAATGTAATGTAGTAGAGCTGTTTTTTCATACCCTGCAAAAATATGATTTGTTAGAGGAATGGCAGCATCCACAGCAGATTGCACAGCCGCCGATCACGTTAAGTGCAAAAGGCTGCAGCCAGTATTTGGATATGCTTATATTTGCCATTGATTTTCGCAGTACACATACCGTGACGCATACCATTATGACCTCACAGCTCAGTAAAGGACTTGCGAAGGCACTTGGTCTTGGGGAAGAACAGATACATGATATATACTACAGTGCACTGCTGCATGACCTTGGGAAAATCGGGATACCGGTAGAAATACTGGAATATCCCGGAAAGCTGAGCAATCAGGCATGGAATATTATGCAAACGCATGTTCAGCTAACGGAGGATATTTTAAAAGGTCTTGTGCATCCGCGAATCGTTCAAACAGCTATACGGCATCATGAGAAGCTGGATGGCAGCGGCTATCCAAATGCTTTGAAGGAAAGCGATTTGTGTATTGAGGATCAGGTCGTGGCGATTGCGGATATGACCAGCGCATTGCTTGGTTCAAGGAGCTATAAGGCTGCATATTCCAAAGAAAAAACGATAGAGATTCTGACAAAGCAGGCGGAGGATGGAAAAATAAGCCCGCAGATTACGGAGGTTCTTCAATGTCAGTTTGATGAAATCGTAGCGGAGGTAAAGGAAAAATGTCTGCCTGTATTAACGCAATACAGTGGTATGCGTAAAGAATATGATGAAAAGCTTGCGATGTTTATGAATCAAAAAATATATCAGCCAGCCTGAATGAAAAATCTGTTTGTAAGGAACAGACTTTTTTTATCACAGAGTGCTGCTGACGTTTTTCACATATGCAAATGAAAAATTTCTAAACACATATGAGGCTGTTTCTTATTATACGTGAAGCATTCACAAGGGAATGAAGCAGGTGTTTTCAGAGTTTGCATACATGAATCCCTATTAGAAATTCACATAGCAGCATATTCAAGCTGACATATTAAAAGTAGAAATCGTTCTTGTTCATTTCCGCATTTGGATCCCGGAGTCAATGATAGAAGAAGGTAAGCTGACACGGGCTTAGATGTTTTTTCATCCTTCATTGTAAAGAAGAAGGCAGGCTGATATGAGCTTAGATGTTTTCATCACCTTCATTTTTTTGAGTGGTCACATTTCCCCATACCTGAGTAAGAAGCTTCGTAATATCCGATAAAAGCATATTTTCACAAACCGTCATAATCTTCCACTGATTTATGAAATTATATGACTGAATATGATTGACAATGGTTGTTACAGGACGTATACTTATACATAAAGAGGAGGGATGACGATGCTTGCTGAAGAACGGTTTGCGGCAATACTGTCCATTCTGCAGAAACAGAAAACGGTGACTGTCCTGGAGCTGACACAGGCACTGTCCATCAGTGAATCCACCATACGGCGGGATCTGGTGGCACTGCACAAAATGGGGAAATTAAAAAAGGTACATGGCGGGGCAACCCTGCTGCATAAGGAATATGGTCTGTATGAAACAGAGGTATCAGCACGGAGTGAGGAGCATGTAGAGGAAAAAAAACGCATCGCACGCTATGCTGCATCTCTCATACAGGCACATGATTTTGTATATATTGACGCAGGAAGTACAACGCTGCATATGGTGGAATATTTAAAGGAGGAGGAAGCCATCTATGTCACAAACGGTCTGGAGCACGGGCGCCGTCTTGCCGCACAGGGCTTTCGCACCTTCCTGCTGGCAGGAGAGCTGAAAAGCAGAACAGAGGCGGTTGTAGGTCTGGGGGCGGTTTCCTCCCTGCAGAAATACAATTTCAATAAAGCGTTTTTCGGAACAAACGGCATCACGGTGGACAGCGGCTTTACAACACCGGATACGAATGAGGCGTATGTGAAAATGGAGGCTATGAAGCATGCTCAGAAATGCTATATTCTGGCGGATTCCAGTAAATTTGGAACCTGTACCTCCATCACGACGGCAGATATCAGTGATGCGACGATCATTACAGGCAAGGGTGTGGAGAAAGAATATCTGGAGGAAGCAGATATCATAGAGGTAGAAGAATGATTTATACAGTTACATTAAATCCATCCATCGACTATGTACTGGAGCTTACAGAGCTGACAGCCGGTGACATCATGCGGACAAAGGCAGAAAATCTGATCTTCGGCGGTAAGGGAATCAATGTTTCCAGTATGCTTGCCAATCTCGGTATGAAATCCTGTGCCCTTGGCTTTATTGCCGGATTTACAGGTGAGGCACTGGAACAGGGCGTAGCTGCCATGGGAATTCAGCCGGATTTTTTAAAGGTGGATCAGGGCTTTACAAGAATCAATGTAAAGATTCATGCGAAAGAGGAAAGCGAAATTAACGGACAGGGGCCACAAATTCGTATCTCTCATCTGGAACAGCTAATGAAAAAGCTGGATCGTCTGAAAAAGGATGATATTCTGGTTTTATCCGGAAATGTGCCGGGCAGTATTCCACAGGATGTTTATGCGGATATCATGCAGAGGCTGCAGGGAAGCGGTATTCGTGTCAGTGTGGATGCGACCGGAGAAGCTCTGATGTCCACGCTTGTTTATCATCCGTTTTTGATTAAGCCGAATCATAAGGAGCTGGCAGATATGTTTGAGGTGGAGCTGTCAAGTCGTGAGGATTTGCTGGTATATGCGAAAGAGCTTCAGTCTATGGGGGCACGCAATGTGCTTGTATCCATGGCAGAGCAGGGAGCGCTGCTGCTGAGTGAGGATGGAGCTGTCTATCATACACCATCCTGTAAGGGTGAGGTTGTAAACTCGGTAGGGGCAGGGGATTCTATGGTTGCCGGGTTTCTGTACGGCTATTTGCAGGAGCATTCCTATGAAGCAGCACTGCGCTATGGTGCAGCCTGTGGAAGTGCCAGTGCATTTTCAAAGGGGATTGCTGAAAAGGAACAGGTGGAAGAGATGCTGAAACAGCTGGGAGGTACGATATGAAAGAGCGTTGTGCAAGAGAAGCATTGCAATATATACAGGATGGCATGATTATCGGTCTGGGAGGCGGATCAACGATTGCGCATCTAGCACGGTTCGTGAAGGAAAGCGGAAAACAGGTACAAACCGTGACACCGTCACAGGAAACAGAAGCACTTTGTGTAGAGCTGGGATTACCGCTTTTACCGTTGAGGCAGGTAGCTCATGTGGATATCGCCTTTGATGGCTGCGATGAGGCGGACCGCCGTCTGTATGCGTTAAAAAGCGGAGGCGGAATTCATGTCAGAGAAAAACTGATTGCCAATATGGCGGATACCTATATGCTGTTAATTGATGACAGCAAGCTGTCGGATACCCTGCAGTTTCGCGTGCCTGTCGTGCTGGAATTGCTGGAGGATTCCTGCGTCTATGTGAAGCGCAGAGTTGAAGAACTGGGCGGCAAATTAACGTTTAAGCATGGTGATGGGAAATACGGGGCACTTATGAGCGATCACGGCAATGTGCTGGCAGATGCAGAATTTACGCAGGTTGAAGACCCCAAAAAGCTGAATCATGCTTTGAAAAGCATTGCAGGAGTCATTGATACATCCCTTCTTACCAGGGAGGTCAGTGCTATCCTTGTTGTATCTGCATCTGGATTTTCATTACTGAAAAAGGAGAATTAAAACAATATGAAAACATGGAACTGGGGTATTCTGGGACAGGGCGTGATTGCCAGTCAGATGGCGGATGCCTTAATGAAGGAGCATGGTGGTATTTATGCGGTCGCTGGCAGACACATGGACAAGGTGCTGGCCTTTGCGGAAAAGTATACAGTACAGCACTGTTATGATATTGAAAGTCTTTTACAGGATGAAGCAGTGGATATCGTATATATAGCGACACCGCATACGTATCATTATGATTATATGATGAAGGCATTGCGGCACGGTAAGCACGTCCTTTGTGAAAAGGCGATTACCGTCAATCATAAACAGCTGCAGGAGGTAATGCAGCTTGCACAGGAAAAAGGGCTGATTGTGATGGAGGCCATGACGATTTTCCATATGCCTGTTTTTCATAAGGCAAGGGAACTTGTGGAGTCAGGGGCAATCGGCAAGCTGAAAATGCTGCAGGTGAATTTTGGCAGCTGTAAGGAATATGATGTTAACAACCGATTCTTTTCCAGTGAGCTGGCAGGTGGTGCTCTGCTGGATATCGGTACCTATGCACTGTCTCTTGTACGCTGGTTTCTGCATGAGCAGCCGGATACCATTCTTACCAGTATGCTTCCTTTTGAAACAGGGGTCGATGAAATGAGTGGTATCATCCTGCGTAATTCACTGGATGAAATGGCGACGGTTACACTGACCATGCGTGCCAAGCTTCCAAAAAGAGGAATCATTGCGGGAGAAGACGGATATCTGGAAATCAGCGAATATCCAAGAGCCAACAGCTTTGAAATACGGTATACAAAGGATGGCTGGACAGAAACCATTGATGCGGGAGTGCGCGGAGATGCCTTGCTGTATGAGGTGCGTGATATGGAAGCTGTAGTATCAGGAGCAGCAGAAAATCATACATTACAAATATCAAGTGATGTCGTATCCCTGATGGATGAAATCCGCAGACAGTGGGGTATGAAGTATCCGTTTGAATGAGAATATAGCTTTAAGACACAGGAGGTCTGTTTTGTTGTTAGGACAATGAACAGACTTCCTTTTTACATGCAATCCTTTATCAAACATCTTGTATCTTGTTCCTTTATTGACCATTTTACGATTCTATTGAAAGCATGCAGCAGGATAAAAATGATATACGGTTATGCTTTGCTTCTATATATACACGTTTAAAAGTATAAGGATAAAAGTATACGAATAAGTGCAGTATATGCTTTGTTTTCAGGTATCTGACAGTAACCTCATCCGTTTAGTCATGCGAATAAAGGGGTGTATTCAGTGAAGACTAAAACCTGCATAGAGCTATGTGCATGAATATCTTACGATATGCGAAAGATGTATTTACGACAAGTGAGCGGTTGCCAAGTGTGATATACTTATCCTTGTAAAAAGGAGACGTTGTGCATGAAATCATTATCCTTATTGATAAAACCGGTATCATCAGGCTGTCAGATGAGCTGTTCCTATTGTTTCTATAAAGATGTGGCTTCTTTGAGAAGCTGCAGTGATTACGGACGTATGCAGACGGAAATTGTACAGGCATTGCTGGAACGGGTATTTCAGGCTGCCGATGAGGATGCAGTTATCACGTTCGCTTTTCAGGGTGGAGAGCCATTGCTTGCAGGACTTTCCTTTTATGAGCACTTTATCTCTATGCTCAATCAGCTCTGTACACCGAATCAAACGATTCACTATGCAATACAGACAAACGGATATATGCTGGATGAAGCCTGGTGTTCTTTTTTTCATACAAATAATTTTCTGGTGGGGATATCTCTGGATGGCTGGAAGCAGCAGCATGACCGGTTTCGTACCAGAAACGGCTCCGGCACCTATGTGAAGGTGATGCGAGCTATTCAGCTTTTACGCCGCTATCATGTATCCTTTAATATTTTGAGCGTGCTTACCAGACAGCTTGCCCAAAAGCCAGAAAAGCTGTATGCCTTTTATAAAGAGCACGGCTTTACACATGTTCAGCTGATTCCCTGTCTGGCACCCTTACAGGGAGTATCTGATACCTGTTCCTTAACACCGGAGCTATTCTACCGATTCTATCGTGGCTTTTTCGATATCTGGCTGCAGGATCGTATGAAAAAGCAGTATATGAGTATCTCCCTTTTTGATAATCTGTTGCGGCTTTTACAGGGTGATACCTGCCAGCTAACCTGCGGTATGCTGGGAGCATGTCAGTTTCAATACATTGTGGAAAGTGATGGCTCGCTGTATCCGTGTGATTTTTATGTATTGGATGAATACCGATGCGGAAATGTCATGGATACGGATCTGCATACCGCCCTGCATAGCAAACAGGCAGCTGCATGTCTAAAGCAGGAGGAGCCTGTACGCTGTCATACCTGTCCGTTTCAGCGGATATGTCATGGTAATTGTAAACGACTTCGCAGTGTGTTCATGAATCCACAGCAGTGTGGCTATCAACAGTTTCTGCTGTATGCCTATCCAAAGCTGAAGACACTGGTGGATAAAGCTGTGCTGCCCAAGCTACAGGGGAGGCAGTCTGCATGAGAAAAGCGGTTCTGCTATTCAGTGCTTTCCTGTTTTTCTGTACCTCCCTTCTTTTGGGCTGTGTTATAACACTGAAGCAGATCAAGGAGCAGGGAATGAGTGAGCTCGTTATTTCCCATGTGAATCTGGAAGCACCACTCAGGGAAGCACTGGAAAAGATACCGGGCGGATTCCTTGTGGAAAAGCCGATCATGCAGCAGCTGGATACACTGCAGGAAAATCTGATGAAGCGTAAGGACTGGACACAGTTTCTCGATACAGCAGGAATGGCATTTCTACAAAGTGTTGCGCAACCGGATGCACAGCTACCGGATTTGAATCGGCAGTTTTCTGAATTACTGTCTACGGATAAGGACACGTTATTTCAGAATACCAGTCTGAGCGATACCGAGCAAGCGCTGCTACTTCAGGTGCTGACAAAGCAGCTGAATCTCAATTCCCGCCTGCAAACACTCGCAAAGGAAACAAGAGCATCCCTTACACCCTCTGCCATTCTGGGTATTCGTTTTTTATATAGTGGCTTGCAGGAGTATGCGGTACGGTACGTTTGCGGTGCCATGCTCTTATCCATTGTTGTTCTGCTTCTTTCTGCAGGCTCTGTTTCCCGTACACTACGCATAGCAGCAGTTATTTTGCTGATGAGTGGGATACTGCTTCTGTTAGCCGGATATGGATTGCCTTCCTTAGGCTCATCGCCCTATTTACAGGTAGGGGAAATTCTGGAGCAGGGGTGTCAGCGGCTGCGAACGCTGAGTGTTCGGTATGTAGAGAGCTTTGGAATTCTCTTTATTTTATCCATTCTATTTAAAAAAATATGCAAAGCTGAGCGTTGATTAGCCTTGCATATTTTTCATATACAGCACTCCAGGATTCCCAGCAGGATAATCATCCATGCAGCTGCCGCCTGTGCATACTTGTGAATGAAGGAAGCCATCCAGCTTTTACCAGCCAGCTGTGCTGCTGCAATAAACAGCAAGGAGCAAAGAAAGGTAAAGCTGCAGGTCATGAAGATAGGTAGGCCGGTAATACTTCCCGATATGCCAAGTCCCATATTGTTGATGGTGAGTGCAAATGCCAGGGCAACAGCCTCCTTCATATCTATCCTTCCGGACGCATCCCGGTCGTATTCCTTCAGGTTTTTTTGTTTTCTGAAGCAGTTTTGAAAAAGAATCCAAAGGCCGATCAAAATTAACAGAACTGCTCCGATATGATTGGCTGTGTCCGGTGAGCATAAGGCCGCAAGCGGTTCTCCTGCAAGCATGGAAAGCATGGTGCCTGCAGTGGATATGACGGCAATCACCAGATTGCTTCTGGCATCTATTCTGACAGACTGGATGCCATAGGATAATCCGATGGCAAGACAGTCAATGTTCGCAGATATGGCAAACAGCAATGCGGATAGAAGATGCATACGTTTCCCCCTCAAGCCTATGTTATGCAGAAGAACAAAGATTGCCAGAAAAAAAGAACTCGACAGAGTTCCCTTTATTTACAAAGAATGAAATGCTCCGGAAGCTCCAGCTCCTGCAGGCTTTCAGCGGCATTGATATAGACATCCTGAAAATCAGAGAGCATGGCCCAGGTACACAGAGCACGTATGGACAGCTTGGAGTCATCAATCAGCAAATGGGAATTTCTGGAGCGCTGCATAACGGTGCTTTTAACCTCACTGATTGTGAAGTCGATTGCCAGAACCTCTTGAGAATCCAATTCCACGCCGCTTGCACTGAAAAAGGCATGATCAAAATGAAATTTGCGAATGTGCTCGGTTGTGAGATAGCCGACACTCATATCATAACGCATATCGTATTTCCCACCGATCAGAAACAGCTCTCCGGAAAAGGAGGCAGGCAGCTTGCGCAGGGCATAGATGCTGGATGTGACGAGCTTGATATTTTTTTTCGCAATATAGGGAATCAGATAGCTTGGTGTTGTACCGGAATCAACATACACGCAATCCCCATCCTTTACAATTTCCGCAGCCCTGCGGCATAGGATATCCTTTTCCCTGCTGTGGATATGCTCTTTATCCATCACCGGTATTTCCTTGTAGCTGCTAAGCGTGGCAGGCATCTCCTTTTTGATGGCGCCTCCGCGCTCCCGCTGGATAAGTCCCTGCTTTTCCAGCTCGATCAAATCCCGGTTCACCGTGGACTTACTGGCGTTCAGTACCTCCATCAGCTCCTGTATGGTAATGAATGATTTATGATCGAGAAGCTCCAGAATCCGGTAAAATCTCTCTTTTGTAAGCATGAAATCACTTCCTG
Organism: Erysipelotrichaceae bacterium 66202529; assembly: GCA_017161075.1. Lineage (NCBI taxonomy): Bacteria > Bacillati > Bacillota > Erysipelotrichia > Erysipelotrichales > Erysipelotrichaceae > Erysipelotrichaceae bacterium 66202529. The sequence goes on from CP046174.1 coordinate 915,408, forward strand.
TCAGTAAGACACTATCAGATATCGCTGCGGTTGTCAATAGAATGAATTATAGGATGGACTATATGCTTACGGTAAGTGATTGTACGATGCTTATGCGAATAACATTCTGCACATATGTAAATGTACAGGAGAAAGCTTCTGGGTAAAGGAAGGGCTGTTTCATTGTTGAAAGGGGATAATTACTTTCCAGCACCATGATGCAAGGCACGGCATTTAAAAACTATGCAGTTATCTCAGGCTTTTATCAAATTAGGCTATAGCTGAAAAGTGATTTCCTTTTCCAGCATAAGATTATGGAATCTATTCGTAATCCATACGCAGGTCTGATAAGGGCTGTCAGGTAAAAAGCGCAGCTTCCTGTATGTGGCTGATAAGGAGAAAAGCTGATGAAAAGGGTAACTGAATTATCGTGGGGAGGAAAGGGAGCTTTTATGCATCATGGGGCTACAGAAGTATACAGTCAGCGATACAACCAGGGCACAGCGGTTAAAAAAACTCTCAGCGGATCACAGCTCCATCTGAAAGTTTTTCTCTTATATATATGATCATGTAATGGATGATTCTATATGGCATATCTGTGCATTTATCTGATAAAAAGCAAATAAACAGCATCGATTAGTGTTTGAAGCAAGCCACCGAGGATGTAAATATACATTCCGTTTTCTTTCTGTTTATGCAGCTTTCTTTGATACAGGATTTGTATACAGGAGACAAGGGCAAAGGAAAAAGTAAAAAACAAAACCCCATATCTGCTTTTATCCAAATACAATACCGCAAGCCAGTTGATTGCGATCCATATAAAGAATAGAATCTTTTGCATTTTTGTATTCATCATTCTACCTTCTCTCTATTTGATTTTTAAATTTGTGTGCCTTTTTCACAGGCTGATAAATAAATAGGGACATCTTTTATTCTCACTGTTTTACGAAGTTATACAGGAGGATAAGCCATACGTTGATTGATAGCATTCTGGTATCCATGGGAGGCTTTTAAAATACTGTTTTTTTGTATGAAAATAGAATTCGTATTGTTTATAATGCACGGGAAAACAGGAGCGATTCGCATAGACGTGGTGATATCAATTTCTTGAAAAAACTCATGAAAACATTCATAATATCTCCTCCTTGCTATCTCTATTTTAAGTATAACGCTTCTTTATCTTTATATCAATCTTTATAGGAACTATAAATAGATATTTCTATAGAGGCTATAAATAGGTGTTTTATAAAAGATATAGTGTACGATAAGAACTTTGAAATTCATACAAAGCAGTCGTTATAAGACTGTCGTTCACGATATTGTACATAGAAAACAATGTCTATGAAACGATAGCGCATGTATTGAGGTGTTCAATTATGTGTGCAGATGGGTATTTGATATAGGGAGCACTGTTTTTTTGTGGTAAAAACTGATTCCCTGCTATTTTGCAGGTATCTTTCTTCTCGATGATTGTGGAATATGCTTGAATGAAATGCTATATACGAGGCGTATCCCTTAGTGAGCCCTTGTTTTCAGAAAGACAAAGGTTTAGCGTGTTGCCTGATATGAACAGGAAGCAAAGAAAGCTTAATCATATTCAACGTGACTGTGGTTTTAGCTTCCTTCATACAATTCCCTGCACACTACATAGAACAGCGTGGTATAATAAAAAGCATACAAAAGATATAAGGAGACGAACACATGGAAACGTTGGAAGAATTAAAAGCAAGGCTGAACTCATCCTCACAGTATCTGCAAAGCAATGATATGCGTGTGGTGGAGGTGAAGGAGGGGTATGCGAAGGTGGAAATGATTATAGATGAACAGATTCTGAATGTTCATGGCTTTGTCCATGGCGGCGCATTGTATTCCTTAGCAGATACAGCAGCCGGAGCGGCTAGCTTCACATCCGGACGCGACAGTGTTACCCTATCCGGAACTATTAACTATATCAAACCAGGCAGAGGTGGGAAGCTGATTGGTATAGCACAGAAAATTTCTGCAGGAAGGACAACCGGTGTGTATGAGGTTTTCATTTTCAATGATGCGGATGTACTGCTTTCACGCGCGACCTTTACCATGTTTTTTCTGGATCAGGAGCGTTATCGCAAGGAACGTGAAAACTAAGATATCTAGAGAATTGTCAACGTATTTTATTCCATAGGAGGATAATTATGAATACAGAAAAGCTTACCGTATATCTGCATGGACAGCCAAGCGGTGCTATTTTACAAACCTATTTCATGGATGCATCGAAGGAATTGCTGCATAGTACAAAACGTCCAGCTGTTTTGCTTATGCCCGGAGGTGCGTACCGGTATACGAGCGATCGTGAGGCAGAACCGGTTGCTCTGCGTTTGAATGCAATGGGGTATCAGGTAGCGGTGCTGCGCTATTCTTGTGCTCCTGCCGCCTTTCCCCAGGCTCTGCTTGAGACTGCCGCGGCCTTTCAGCTTTTGAAGGATGAGGGTACAACATGGAATATTGATCCAGAACGTATCTTTCTAATGGGCTTTTCCGCAGGCGGTCATTTGGCAGCCAGCTTTGGAATTTACTGGAACCAGCCGCTTATCACTGAGTATTTTCATAGAGACGATCTGCGTCCATATGCGCAGATTCTCTGTTATCCACTCATTACAAGCGGGGAATTTGCACATGAGGAGAGTATGCAGAATCTGTTGCAGGAGCGCGCTTGTGATCCCCAGGCAAGAAAGCAGGTATCGCTGGAGCTTCTGGTGCACAGGGATGTGCCAAGAACCTTCCTCTGGCATACCTATACCGATCCTACGGTTTCTGTACAAAATTCATTGCTGTTTGCATCCGCTCTTGTAAAACAGAAAGTCCTCTGTGAATTTCATATGTATGATAAAGGCGAACACGGGCTTGCGACTGCAGGAGCATTGAGTCAGCGGTACGATGGGGCGAAGCTGCAGCCGGAATGTGAAAGCTGGATGGAGCTTCTGCATACCTGGATGAATTCAGTTTTATAATTTATTTTACAAAAAAGTACCTTTTATATAAGAAACAGTATACAATATACATAGCGCTATACAACATATAAAGGATGCTGATAGGATGAATACGATAGAACAGAAGGAAGCCGGAAAGAATATGCTGGAAGCTATACGCATCGGCGTCTGTAAATACCTTGTAAATGAAGAATTTTCAATGCTGTGGGCAAATGATGCCTTTTATGCAATGTGCGGTTACAATGAAGAGGAATTTCATACACTGTTTCATGACAGTGCTGCTGCCTTCTTCCATAACGTACCGGAAGAATTTGAAAAGCTGAATAATGTGATTAAGCATGCCCTTCAAAGCCATGGCCAGCAGGCAGAAGGTCTCTGCCATCTTCCGTCAAAGGATGGAGGCTTGTGGGTGCACATGACAGGAACCTTTGCAGAGGAACAGATTGACGGTATTCCGGTTATCTATGTCATTTATACGGATGTGGAGGATATGGTGGAGGTACGCATGAATCTGGAACAGGAGCATGAACGGCTGAATCTGGCATTGCAGATGGAGATGAAAACCGTTGCCTGTATCCGCTTGATGTATATTTCCAATGATATGGATTCTTATATGGATCAGCTGTTAAAGGAAATCGGAGAGTTTATGCATGCGGAACGCGCCTATGTGTTTGAATTGCAGGACGGCCGTATGAGCAATACCTTTGAGTGGTGTAATGAGGGTGTTGAATCCTCGATAGCCTTCTGTCAGAATATGGATGTTTCTCTGCTGGCAGTCTGGAAGGACTTCATAGAAGCGGGGAAAAATGTTTCCATACCGGATGTGGAGCGTATACGGACAGAATTTCCGGAAACCTATGAGGTTTTGCACGTACAGAATATCCGAAGCATTGCGCTGTCACCGATTGTTCAGAATAATAAGAGTACAGGTTTTATCGGTGTGGATAATCCGGCTCTGGAGTATATGCAGAATTTCTCCATGCTGGAAACAATCAGCTATTTTATGAGTGTGGCTATGGAAAAAAAGAATCTGAATGACAGACTGCTGCACTATAGCTATTATGATGATCTGACAGGTGTATACAACAGAAACCGCTATCTACAGGATTTGAAGCAGCTTAATGGAAAGGCTGTTTCATTGGGAATTGTATATATGGATATCAACGGGTTAAAGGATATCAATGACCATCTGGGACATACCTATGGTGATAAGGTACTGAGTGAAGGGGCATCCATACTGAAAAAGGTATTTGATACAGCATCAATCTATCGCATTGGCGGTGATGAGTTTGTTGTCTTCCTGCAAGCTGTGGAGGAGCAGACATTTCTTCAGCAGGTGGAGATATTGAAGCAGGCAATCGTGGGAAGTGCAAACTGCAAGGGGGCAATCGGATATATCTGGACGCCTACGTGCCAGAATCTTTCTGATAAGATTACAGATGCTGATGAATATATGTATCAGGATAAAATGCAGTATTATCGTAAAAATCCGAACTCTAACCGCTATCGCTGCTGTAATGATACCGTATTGCAGCTTGCGGATCGAAGTATTCTGATGAGGGCACTGGAGGAACAGCAATTTGAGGTATATCTGCAGCCTAAGGTGAATTTCAAAAAGGAGCTGATTGGCGGGGAAGCTCTGATTCGCTACCATGATGAAAACGGTGTCCTGATTATGCCGAATGAATTTATCCCTTCCCTGGAGGAGGCCAGAACGATTCGTTATGTCGATTTTTTCGCCTTTGAACAGGTATGCCGTCTGCTTTGCCGGTGGCATAAAGAGGGCAGAAGGCTGACTCCTCTGAGTGTGAATTTTTCACGCTATACCTTGCGTATGGCTGATTTTCTGGGAGAATTGGAGCGTATATGGAACAAATATCAGGTTCCGAAAAAGTATCTGGAAATTGAAATTATAGAAAATGATGAAAGTCTGGATAATGAATTTCTCATTATGATTATGGAGCGGATCAAGCGGCAGGGATATGCTATTTCCATTGACGATTTTGGTGCACGCTATTCTAATATGGCTCTGTTTATCAATGCACAGCTGGATACGCTGAAGCTGGATCGCAGCATGATGCAGGATTTACAGAATAACCGGCGTTCTCAAATGCTGATTTCCTCTCTTGTACAGATTTGTCACAACCTGAATATGCAACTGATTGTAGAGGGAGTGGAGACAAGGGAACAGTTTGATATCCTAAAGCAGCTGGATTGTGACGGCTTACAGGGGTATCTGATTGACCGTCCGATTCCAATACATGACTTTGAACAAAAATATATAAAGACATCGTGATAATATAGCTTGTTTAATCATGATGGAGGTGAAACAGGTGCTTTTCCATGCCGGAGGAGCATCTGTTTTTATTTGCTTAGTGTTTTCATAAGCAGGAGAGAAAAAGACATTTCATACTTTTAAGGCTGAAAAGCTCAGGACACCAAGCTAGGAGAAATGATATTCACTTATTTAATGGGGAGAATATACAGATTCTGCAGGGGTTGTTTTAGCAGGCTGCTCTGGCATTCCTGTATGGTATGCTATTTTATGGAGCTGGTTTCATTATAGAAAATAGAAGCTTTTTTGTATTGTTTTTCGTGATTTTTAAAAAAATTTAGGAGTTTTGCAGATTTCCTTCGTATAGATATATATAAAGACAAAGGAGGAAACTGTAAATGACGAAAGTGAAGGATAGGGAATATCCGATTCCCTTCCACAATGATGTTTTTTTCAAGTACATGCTGATTGGTGAGGACGCAGGCTCTGCGATGCTGAGAAGCAGGATCATCGAGGAGATCTACAAGCTGAAGGTACAAAGGACGAGGGTGCTGAATCCGGAGCTGCTGCCGGAAACCTTTTTCGGCAAGCGGGCGATCCTAGATGTGGTGCTGGAGGATGAGGATGGACATTTCTTCAATTTGGAAATGCAGGTATCCGGGTATACGGAGGAAGAGCAGCTGCGCTTCCAGCAGTATGGCTACCGCCTGGCGGAAAGACAGCTGAAGAAGGGGGATGATTACACAAAGCTGAAGCCGTTCTATCAGATCATCTTCATGAACTGTAAGCCGAAGGATGGCAAACGAATGATACGCCACTACAAGGTAAGGGATGAGGACAATCAGGAGGAGCCGCATGGTACATTGAATCGCGCAATCGTATTTCTGCCGATGATCGAGCAGCGCATAAAGGAGGCTGGAGGAATAGAGAAGCTGACGGAATTTGAGACCTTTTGTTATGTGCTTGCATATAATCCGGATGATGCTATACTAAAGATGAAGAGAAGGATGGTGGATGTAGCAATGGCAAAATATAATGAAATGAGAGAGGACGGACAGTTGTTCAGCTGGGCGGAATCAGTGGAATTTGCTGAGCGAGCAGTCCAGGCGAATCTGCGGGAGCAGACTGCAGAAGCCAGAAAAATAGGATTGGAAAAAGGCTTTCAACAAGGAATGGTAAAAGGAATGGAAGAAGGGTTAGAAAAAGGAATGGAAAAAGGAATGGAAAAAGGATTGGAAAAAGGCATTGAGGAAGGTCTGGAAAAAGGAAGGAAATCATTGTTGAAGTCACTCATATTACACAAATATGGAATTGATGATGCATGGGTGGATGCGCTGAGCGATCAACAGGTTGATGAAGCCGTCATTCATATTCTGGAATGTGATACCTATGAAGCCTTAAAGGATAGGCTTGGGGAAAAAGAAAAATAATAAAGATATACATATTTTATAGCTGAATCTCGTATTTCAGGATTCAGCTTTTTTACGCCTTTATGCTGATTACCTGTCCTGGAGTTAAAAATTTTAAAACATGCTTTCTATACAGGATAAGACTTCTCTTATTATGAATAATCAATAGGAGTTTTCCGGTTGCTTTTCCATGAAATTCATAGTAAGATTTGTTCTGTTGCAGAAAGTGGGAATTATATATGAATAACAAATCATGGAAAGCATTTCTTTTAAAATATCATTTTCAACTGTTTTTCATTGCAGTTGCACTGGAAAGTCTGGCGGCTAATTTTGCACATCCGATTACGCCGACCCTGATTAAGAATCTTCAGCTTCCGGACTATTCCTTCGGTATGCTGTATGCTGGAATGGCGTTTACTAATTTTTTGTTTTCTCCCTTCTGGGCAAAGCAGGTTACCCGCCTGGGAAGCCGCCGGGTTTTAGGAATCTGCTGTGTTGGCTATGGCGTTGGACAACTGTTGTTTGCTATTATGAAAACATTGCCTACCATCATGTTTGCCCGCCTGCTATCCGGCTTTTTTGTGGGTGGTATCATGGTAAGTATTCTGACCTATATCATCCATACCAGTTCTGTTGAAAACAGGGGACGATACCTTGCACTATCCGCAACACTAACAACTGTATTTGCGGCGTTTGGATATCTGGTAGGTGGTTTTGCCGGTGTTGTTTCTATTCCGCTTACATTCACAATGCAAAGCGGAGTTCTTGTATTTTGCGGATTTATGTTTGCCGTATGCCTTTGTGAGGATAAGGAGAAGCAGACAAAGCCTATCCGTATATGGAAGGAAGCAAACCCTTTTCAGGCGTTTCTGGATGCCCGTCGTTTTATGACACTGACCTTTGCGATTTTATTTTTTGCGGTCTTTTTGACATCAACGGCAACAACTGCTTATGATCAGAATTTCAATTATTTTATCAAGGATCAGTTTCAGTTCAATTCCTCCTATAACGGTATGCTGAAGGCTGTTGTCGGATTTATTTCCCTGCTTGCCAATACGACGATCTGTGTATGGATTATGAAGAAAACCAATGTGAAAAAATCAGTAATTTATGTGCTTGGCGGAGCCGGTATCACGCTGCTTGCTATTACCATGCTGGAGGATATTCTTCCATTTATTATGATCAATATCATTTTCTTTGCCTTGAATGCAATCTATATTCCATTACTGCAGGATTTATGTGCCTCAGCGTCCAATGCCAGTGACAGTAGTATGGTTATGGGCTTTTACAATGCCATGAAAAGTCTTGGTATGATTGCAGGTGCCCTGTTTGCTGGATTTATTTATTCCGCAGGGCCGAGATTGTCCTTTCTGTATGCCGGTATATTCTTTTTGATTTCCATGCTGGCGGCAGTGTGGTATTATAAACGCTCCTTTAGAAAAACGGTAGCGGAATAATTCTGTGATTAAGGAAGAAGCGATGAAGCAATATGAAAAAAGACCGGATGCGGTCTTTTTTTGTATAGGGAAAGGACAGTACCATAATCGAACAATCATAATCATTTACTGTGTAAAGCCTCCAATGCTTTTTATAGCATAGGAGTATGAATTAGGGGAATGGAAAGATAAAGGAGTGTGCTGTTCCGCTATACTAGCTGTTTACAGTACTGATAACAGGCGGCTGTGCAACATATGACAGGAAACTGCTTCAGCTCTGGAATTTCATGTCCTGTAGCTGATATCTTGTTATATACCTGAGTCTGTGCTAGCATACGAGATACAACTTGCTTTGTGAAAGGGAAATACGTGCAGAGTGCTGTACTATAATCCTCATTGATTCCATACTCATGGTGCTTTAAAAGAATTCTTCATTATCCGCAACCTATATGTTAGGCTGTCTTGCTTTCGGCATATTGTTGCAGGAAGGCTGTCATATGGGCAAGTATTCGCTGTGCGGCAGCAATTTGTATCGTATCTCCTGCAATGTGGCAGGACAGGGTACAGGTATCCTCCCATGAGGAAACAGATACCTGAAATGCCGGATATATACGGGGTCTTCCTGTCAAGTGGACGTAAGTTAGCGTACAGTCGTTGAAATATATACCGGAGGAATCAATTTTCCCCAAATTTGTATAAGAGATATCCGGTGTATGAAGAAGGCCTTTGCGAGGGTAGAGGTAATGGAAAGCGGTAGCTGTTTCACGCAGGGATGCAGGAAACGAATTGTATGCAGATCCTGATTGCGTGCTCGTTCAGTCAGTATCTGTTCATGGATATCGGTAAGCAGAGCGTGGAATGGACGATGATCCAATCCTTCTATGGTTATCAGATATTCACCGACGAAATTTGCAATGCTCCATACAGGCTTATGCTGTAGAAAGGAACGCAGGTTGACTGGACAGGGAATCGTAAGCTTATTGGCGGCAGTCATGTGATGCAAAGTCTGTGCATAGGCACATAGCAGCAGATCATTGATTGTCATATTCGAAGGACAGGCTCTATTTAGCAGCTTCAGGGGAATCGTCTGTTGTAGCTGCGTTGTATGGACTGGATGAGAATTACCCGGCAACGCATAAAAAATCGGTTTTTTCCTCCTGGCAAGCGTATATTTTTGTTTTTTAACAGGTAGCGCATAAAGGCTTCGTATGTTATGAAAGGATACAGTCTCACCGCGATAACAGGTACATAATAGCCGAAGCAGCTGTATGGCACCATCTCCATCACATAAAACGTGACTGATTCCGATACAGAGAAGCTCCTGCTGTTCCTCGTGTATGACCTGTACACAAAGCTGAGGATCGCGTTCTATATCCCAGCCTGTGAAATCAAACTGCTTCACCTCCTGAAGCATCGTAAAGCTGTTTTCTGTGCATGCTGTCCAGCAGTTGTGTTTTTTATCATAGCGGCAATTTAGCTCTGGCAGCAGCTGCAGACACCTGGTGAGTGCAGTCTGCAGCTTTACCATAGAAAGATGAGGCTGCACGCTAAGATTCAGGAATAAAACGGGCTGCTGTGGAAGACATACCGCTTCCAGCAGATCCAGTAAATTAGCAGCATACTTCATCCAATCATCTCCTCCCGTATTTTCTTCATCATATCATCATGCCCTGAAATGTCAAGATAGGAAAAACAGTCAGAATGCAGCGATGTTTAACAAGTATTTTACAAGCAGGAAAGCATCATGTGTTATATAAGTATGTTGCTGGCCTGTGTTCCTATACTTTCTCTTTTTTACATATCGATAATACGCAAAAGAATAGAGTTGCATAAATCTGTGCAAAAGTAAAAGACAAACAGCTAAGGATATGCTATTCTTAACTATATAGTATGAAGCATTGTGGATATGAAAGTGAAGGTATGAAAAGAGCTATGCTGAAAGATCAGTCTTGCTGTTGTGTATGCAGGAACTGGACGAGCTGTAAAGAAAACAGGTGCACAGGTCGGTAAAGGTAGCTGCGTATAAAAAGCAACAGAAAAAACAAATGAATATAGCTGCATATATGCAATATGGAGGCGGTGTGCTGATAAATCTGTTTTGTGATAAGTGATTTTATATTACTTTCATACAATATGTGCCTGTACATGAGGTGCAGGAGAATGGAGGAGCTATGAAAAAGATATGTGATGTATGCGGAAAACGAGCAGAGGGACTAGGAACCTGTCCGACGCAGTTTCATGATATCATCATGTGCAGCAGCTGTTATGAAGGGCTGCGTGCATTTGAGAAAGGAAGAAGTGTGAAAACCGTGCAGGAGCTGGAGGATAAGCGTTTGCTGGCAATATCGGAAATGCAGGAAAAAGCCTATCCGTCCCGCGTGATAGAGAATGTAGATGCCTGGTTTGCGGAAAGAAAGCAAAAGCTTATAGTACGTGATATTGCGCAGCGCGAGGATGGCATGCTGATGACGACCTGTAACAGCTTTGCGGGATATCGTATTACTTCCTATCATGGGATCGTGAGCGGGGAAAGTGTACTTGGAACTGGATTTGCGAGTAGTTGGGATGCGTCTGTTTCAGATATGCTGGGGGCAGAATCCGCAAGCTTTATCAGTAAATTAAAAGAGGCAAGAGAGCTGGCAAGACAGCGTGCTGTGGAAAGCTGCCTGAACGCAGGAGGGAATGCTATGGTTGGTGTAGATATTGAATATACCATGTTTTCCAGTAATATGATTGGTGTAATTTTCAATGGTACCTGCGTGCGTGTTGAAAAAATCACTGAGGTTGAGTAATTACCATTTTGAGCTTCAGTATATGAAATCTTGTCATATTTCGAAATAATCCCTATCTATAAAGTATTTCACTAACTGTGAGATTACACACAAAGAGCCGTATGAGTTAATCAATACAGCCCTTTATAATAATCAATTCAATTTTACACTAAATTCATGATATTATCGTAAATTATTCTTTACGTTTTTTCTTTTTTCCTAAAAGAGTTGCCATATATCCAGCAGACAACAAGCTCATAATTGCAAATAGATGAACTCTAGTATTATCGTTTGTTTCTACACTTTTTGTTTTCTTTGTTTCAATAGGTTTCTTTTCATGTTTTGCATCTGGAGCTTTTTCATTTTCATAGCTCTCTGTTATTGAGCCTTTATAGTTACCCTTAAAAGTTATAGTTATCATAGTACTTTCACTATCTGAATTCTTATCTACGACGTAATCTATTCCTTTTTCAAGTTCCTTTTCCCCATCCTTGATTATGAGATTCTCAACATCCATGTCATTTTTCAGTTCAGGGATTTTGATATTCTCAATGCCCTTTGGGGTTATCGTGAAGCGGATGATGTCCTCCAGACCTGTATAATTCCCTGTTTCTGTAACGATTGCTTTCGCATACCATGTGCCGGCGTCTGTTGGAACCTTATCGGTATATGTTCCATCCTTGGAAGCACTGTAGCTGTATAGGGCATCTCCAAATTTTGCTGATGCTTTTAGTGTATTTGCCTGTTCCCCATATATCCATCCATTGATTATAGGGCGCTCTTTCCAGCTATTAGTTGCCCGTGAAATCGTGAATTGCATTTTCTCAGAATCTGCTTCATTATAGAAGTCATCTTCGGCTAAATGGGCCTGTATAGTATAGGTACCAGCATGTGTTGGAACGCTATGAAATGCTTGCCATGAATCACCATTCCATTTCTCATATGTAAAGGTAATCTCTCCTCCACTGCCAGATTTATCAATAATTGGTGTTATAGGTTTTCCTGTATATTCCATATCAAGATTTCCTGCTATTTTAATTTTACTGTCATCTTTTTTTAGATTCAAAGTAACCTTCAGCTTCTTTGGTCCATCCAATGTACTTCCACAATCATATTCATATTCTATTGGGATTCCTCTTTTATAACCACTAACCATATTTCCGTGTAATTGAGCACCATTTAGATTAGTAATCTTGCTAGGGTCTATTCCTGGATATAACTTCGTGATATCAAAAGTCTCACCAGGCACCTGGATGGTTAGATTAGAATCTGATATTCTAAATTCTGAATCAATCATTTGATTGTTTGTTCCGATATTCAGCCAAGCAAGTGGTGTATCATAGCAGTACAATTGAATCAAAGCAGGATTACTACTTACATCCAATTCACTGATTTCCGTATTCGCACAGTACAACGCCATCAACTCAGGATTTTTACTGAGGTTCAATTCTTTGATTCTAGTATCCTTGCAGCCCAAGTTTCTTAGCTTTGTATTCTTGCTAACGTCTATTTCACTGATTTCTGTATCATTACAATATAAATCTGTCAATTCAGTTATGTTGTGGACATCTAAAGTATTGATTTTTGTACTTGAATAATCCAAATACTTTAATTTAGTATTATTATTAATATCTAAGGTATTGATTTTTGTACTTGCGCAAGCAAACGTTTTCAGATTAAGATTCCTACTGATATCCAATTCTTCAATAGCTGTCCCTGTGCAATTCAATTCATTTAACTCATTGAAATATTCAATCCCTTTCACGCTTTTGATACCGCGATTTTCAAATTGTGTAAGATTAATCACCGTAACATTATTTATTTCATCCACAGATAAAACTCCATCTTTATCTGTATCATATCTATCCCTCACGACTTTCCTAAAAAGTTCATCAGGAAAATTTGTGCTATTGATAGAAATCTCGCCTGCCTTTGGTAAACGAGGGATTGAAAAAATAAATAGGCTTTGTAATGGGGGCTGGCCATATAATTTATACTGAAATAGGATTTCCCCATAACCATAGGCATTCTCTGTTGCATCCAATCCCTTGGAATAAGACACTATAGATGCATTTTCTAATTTGCCTGTATCAACAAGGCTTTTAATGAGTATATCGTTTATTTCCTGTTCTGTTGTTTCATTAGATAAACCATAATAATTTATAATATCAGCTATTGCGCCTTCAGCTTCACTAGCATCTGTAATTGCGTTATTTGAATTACTTATCATGGATGAAGTAGCTTTACTATTTATTGTCTGGATATCTGATTGTCCTTGTGAAGTGACTATCTTCACATTCGAATGAAAGTTATTTTCTTTTGAAGGTATCCCTTGTTCCAGTTTCTTTCCTTCCATTTGTTCTGATAGTGTAATCTGTATGTTCTGATTATCTTCCACTGCATACAGTGCTGTCGGTGATAATATTGCAGTTACGCTAAGTGCTGTTACTGCTATTGCTGCTTTCTGTTTCTTTTGACTGTTCATCATGTCTTCTCTCCCTTATTTGTTTTTAAACCTATACCTAATTAGACATATGGTTTTCCACACTGGATTGCCTTTTTTTATATATTTTGTAAGCTTTTTCCTTGATTTTGACCTTATCTATTTAGGTATGCTATTGTAAATAATGAACTTTATGTACTATAATTACTTCATTTCCATATACTCCTGCATCAATACGTTTTCATACACTATACAGTTTTTCAAATCATACTTATCCCTCCTTTATTTTAAACCCTTTCTTATTTTCACTATATCAAATTTTGATAATAGTTCAATAGGGTGGCTGCGTAATGCAATTTTTGGCTTCGTATTGCATCAATAATATAAAAAAAGAGAAGGATTTCTCTTTTTTTAAGCATATGGCTGCGCTATCGATGAACTAGCAATGATATCATTTAAAGAATTTGCAGTATTAGTCATTTCAAGATATTTATTCTTATTGAAATATGTTCCGTCTAAATCATCGATACTACATAATTCATACTTAATCAATAAATCAATGACTTCTTTACAAACCATCTCCATCTTTTGGGATAGTTCATCTTCATCATCGATATAATACAAATCAATGACTCGCTTTTTTAAATTTTTAATCTTTTGATTATCAAATATATCTAATTTTTTTTGCTTTTCTGCCAATTGCTTGATACCTGCATGTGCCTTGACGATTTTATCTGTTGTACTTAATAATTTTGTTAACTTTTCATCCAACTTCCTATATATAAAACAGTGTCTCATAATATAGAAGTTTGTTGTTATCCATACAATAGTCTTCAGCGCCTTTGATCTCTGATGTACCGCATCAACTATGAAATGATTCTGATTGATAGACGATGTTTTATAAGTGAAGAGATTTTCATAACTTGCCTTAAATGACTTAGGCGTAGGTAATAAATCAAAAATTTTTTAATTTCATAATCGTCGATATTTACATCAAGTTTTCTAAGACGATTTCCAAAACACTCTTTACAAAATCCTAGGTATTTGTAATTTCTTCAATTATTTCATCACACTTATGATGATAATCCTGTATTTCGCTCATTAAAGCTTTGAATGCATCATTGATCATATAAGGCACACTTTCAGAAAGATAGCTGTTCGAAAAAGAACAGATATAGTTGTTCTTTAAACGTACAGTCATGAGGAGGTTTATGGGAATATACTATATGGTGTCGCCTGCAATCAATGACATAAAAATTCAGGAATACTCATGCAGGGCTCTCTTATGCATAAGATTCTTAATGGCTTCTTCACATAAAAAAACCGTTACGATTTCCATCAACCTATAAGGGAAGCCAAGACTACGATGTAACGGTATGCTTTGTGTCAGATTATTTCAGCCTACTTATTTGTGTATCCTTTATGTTCATATTCCCATAACGAAACCTAGCTGTAAATATCAATAAAAAAAGCGCTGATATAGAGCGCTTTTATGCTTATCATGGTGCAGGAGAAGAGATTTGAACTCTCACGCGATTGCTCGCACTGCCGCCTGAAGACAGCGTGTCTGCCGTTCCACCACTCCTGCATGATTCATGATGCTCAATTATAATACACTGAAAATGCTGATTTGTCTACCCCTTATTGAAAAAAAGTCGATATTTATGCCGTTTTAGGTTACATTTCACAGTCTTAAAATTTCGTTAGATGAATGCAGCTGTTGCTTATGCTGGATGAATGCGTTCATTCTTAGAGAAGTACAGTATTTTATAATAACAAATACAGATAGAACTGTGAATAACAGCAATATTATTTCAAAATACTAGAAATTCATAATTACACATGAGGATATGCAATCGAGTCCGTTGTTTTATAATGTCGGATGTATCGTAACTGATTGTTAAAGCAAAAAAAAGACGCTGATATAGAGCGTCTGACTCAATAAGCTGGTGCAGGAGAAGAGATTTGAACTCTCACGCGATTGCTCGCACTGCCGCCTGAAGACAGCGTGTCTGCCGTTCCACCACTCCTGCATGATTGAGTGCCATATAATAATACAATAAAATCATAAATTTGTCTACCTTAAATTGAGTTTTCTAAGTATGTTTTTCGTATGCTTGTTTGGATACAGCATGTATATACTTATTTTTGTAATATCTTAACAAAGTGATCTTTCATAGCGTTTCTTTCATAAATCTATTTCTGCTTTGTTTACATCAATAGCTTATGTAGGATAGCTGAGCCATGTCTTAATAAAATTTTTCATGATAGCATGTACCCCTAACTGAGTTACAAGCGTCCTTTCCTTGTGCTGAAATCAAATGCAAGCCAGCTTTTCTTTATCTGCTTTTTGCGCTGAAGAATATGCTTCTTATTCAATAGGATATGGATGATATAGGCATATAGAAATGATTGAATAATACAAGGCTTGTTTCTTGTTGGTAAATTTTTCTTCCTGAAGTTGCGTCTGATTCCATTGTAACTCCAGATAGAAACGATATAATAAAGGCATGAAAGAAGGAATGGATATGACAACAATTCATCTTGGCAAAAAGCTTATTTCTCTGAGAAGGGAAGCAAATATGACGCAGGAGGAGCTGGCTGCCTATATGGGCGTATCAAAATCCAGTGTATCCAAGTGGGAAACCGAAACAACGCTGCCGGATATACTGCTGCTTCCGCAACTGGCGACCCTATTCAATGTGAGTGTGGATGAACTTATCGGCTATGAGCCGCAACTGAGTATGAAAGCAGTGAATGAATTTTATATACAGCTTAGCACCGAATGGAGTCAGGATGCAGGGAAAGCGTATGAACATAGTGAAGAGCTCATACGAAAATATTATTCCTGTTTTCCTTTTCTATTGCAGATGGCTGTCCTGTATCTGAATCACTATATGCTGCACAAACAGCCGGATCTCGTTTTAAAACGCTGTGAGGAGTTGTGTAATCGCATCATACAGGAGAGTGAGGAAAATAGTCTTGTAAAGGATGCCATATCCTTGAAAATAACGTATCTGTTAGCAAGCAAACAGCCCGCTGAGGCATTGCAGCTGCTGGGGGAGGAGGCAAAGCCAATTGCACAGGACAGTGAAATGATAGCTTCCTGTTATCAGATGCTGGGGAAGCCAAAGCAGGCCAGCCGTATTTTTCAGATTTGCATTTATCAGCACCTGCTGTTCGTAATACAGGATATGGCAAATTATATGATGCTGAATATAGGGGATGATAAACTATGTGATGAAACAATTCATCGTATACTGGAAATGCTGAAGCTCTTTCACATTGACGCACTTCATACGATTACATCAGCGATGGTATATGTAAGCTGTGCTATGGTGTATGCGGGGCGCAAGGATAAGGAAGCAACCCTGCAAATGATGGAACGGCTTGTGGATGTTGTAGTCCGTTATGATCTTGCGCATATGAAAATACACAGGGATGTATATTTCACCGAGATTGAGTCATGGATGGCGGCCCTGCAGCTTCGCACGCAGGCACCAAGAGATGCAGGGGTTATTCTCGACTCTGTAATACAGGAGCTTCAACTTCCTGTTTTCGCCATCATAGAGGATGAACCGCGTTATCATGCCTGTATACAAAAGCTGCAGGCAGAAAAGGAGAAAGCATAATGAACACATTGATGGAATATTTACCGGCTCTGCTGCCGCTGATCGTATTGGAATGCGGTCTTGCGATATGGGCGCTGATACATTTGTTACGGCATCCTCATGTTCGCAGAGGAAATAAGCTGCTTTGGATTCCGATTATTCTGTTCCTTCAGTTTCTGGGGCCGATTTTATATTTTGTAATCGGCAGAGAGGAACAATGATTATGGATGTATTGACACTGCATAATCTGCACAAGGCCTTTGGCACACAGAAGGTACTGCAGGGCGTCGGTCTCAATGTTCCGCAGCACAGTATCTTTGGGTTTATAGGAAAAAACGGTGCAGGGAAAACGACAACGATGAAACTGATTCTCGGATTGGAAAAATTGGATGAAGGAGAGCTGTATGTCATGCAGGAGCCGGTGGTATTCGGGAAAACAAAAACAAACCGCTATATCGGCTATGTAAGTGATGTTCCTGAATTTTATGGCTTTATGAATGCATGGGAATACCTGCAGCTTTGTGCTGAGATATCCGCTATACCTAAGGAAAAGGTAAAGCCGCGTATAGAGGAGCTGCTGGAGCTGGTTGGTCTTTCACAAACCGGACGCAAGCGGTGTGCGTCCTTTTCCAGAGGTATGAAGCAGCGCCTTGCGATTGCACAGGGCTTATTGAATGAACCAAAGCTTCTGATTGCCGATGAGCCAACATCTGCACTGGATCCGCAGGGAAGAAAAGAAATTCTCACCATTCTGGAGAAGGCCAAAGAAAAAACTACAGTTTTGTTTTCCACTCATATACTGAGTGATGTGGAAAGCATCTGTGATTCGATTGCGATTCTGCATCAGGGTAAAATTGCGGCAAGCGGTAAGCTGCATGCAATGTTACAGACAAAGGGTTCAGCCTTTCTGAAGGTAGAGCTGGTACAGGAGCAGGATTGCCGTCTATTGCAGGAGATATTGCAAAGCCGTGGCATACCGGTATCGTCTCCTTGCTCTTCTGTATTACAGCTTGCGGATACACCAGAGGTACAGCAGGTGCTTTTTGATATCATGAAAACGCACAAGCTGCAGCTGCAGAAGCTGGAACGAATGCATCCTTCTCTGGAGCAGTATTTTCTGGAGGTGATATCATGAAGGGACTAACAGCATTTATGAAAAAAGAGCTTCTGGAAGCGGTGCGTTCCTATAAGCTGGTTATTATACTCATTGTATTTGCAGCCCTGGGGTTTATGAATCCAATCAGCGCAAGATATCTGCCTGAGCTTATGAAAACCTTTCTTCCTGAGGGTGTGCATATGGAATTGCCGCAGCCTGTCGTGATGGATTCCTGGCTGCAGTTTTTCAAAAATACGGTACAGATTGGTCTGATTGCTTTTCTCATTCTGTGTTCCTCCTCCATGGCGAATGAGATTGGAAGGGGTGTTTTGATTCCCCTGCTTGCGAAGGGATTACCGCGAAACAGTGTTATCGCTGCAAAATTCATTTCTATGACACTGCTTTGGACGCTGGCGCTGGGATGCTCTTTTTTTATCACATTCACCTATAATTTCATGTTCTGGAGCACCTCATGGATACCGTATTTGTTTCTGATTACAATAGGAGTATGGCTATTTGGTCTGATGCTGATTGCTGCTTTGATTCTTGGCGGTGTCGGAAAAGGAACGGTATCCGCAAGCATGCTGTGTGCCGGCTGCCTGTTCCTGCTCTGTGTGCTGGTCACAATGTTTAACGCAACCGCTGATGTATCCCCCTTTGTGTTCCTGTCACAATACCAGCTATTCCTTACTAAGGGGATAACGGCGGTGCAATTTACAAAGCCGGCTGTGTGTGCGATTGTCCTTACCATACTTCAGCTGTCTGCAGCATCCATCCTGTTTCAACGAAAAAGTCTTTAATCAAATTGTAAAAGCAGTCTTTCGCATACGTAAGGAAAGACTGCTTTTCTCAATTATAATATTGCGGTTCTGGAAAGGGGAAGGAGTAGAAGCAATGATGAAATCCCGAACCACAGCGAATCCCATGATCAGGGGAGGAGATGATTTGCGGTAATATGATACAGGATGGGAAGGAATAGGGAATAAAAGTAATATGGCATACTTCAGAAAACAGATTTCTCTGTTTTCTACCTTATCCTATGCCCTGTTTAACATACCGTATTGGCAAAACACCATATAAACAAAAAATATAAAACGATTCTGTATAGAAATGTATGGAAGCTGTTTGTATACATCGCATCTTCCATAGATTGTACTACAGCCTGCAGGTATGCTATAATTTAATAAATCAGTTATTATGAATATAACTGGGAAAGGAGGATAAACATGAAAACGATAATAAGAAAGAGAGAATATATCAAAAATGAATTATATAGAGAAAAACAAAGAAGCCTGGGAGGAAGCATTCGACAATAGAACGGATGGCTGGGGCGAAAACGTTGTTCAAAACCTCCGTGAAGCATCTGATTGCTATATACAGCCTGTGTTAAAGGCGGAGCTGGATAAGCTGGAGCTGTCTGGTAAGCATATCGCTCAATTCTGCTGCAATAACGGGAGAGAATTGTTATCGATTTGTAAGCATTATAATGCCGTCGGTACCGGCTTTGATATAGCAGAAAATCTGATATCGCAGGGAACAAGACATGCACAGGAGCTGCAGCTTCCCTGTACCTTTGTCGCTGAGAATATTTTAGATATCCCTCATGCATACGATGATGCATTTGATGCAGTCCTGTTTACGATTGGTGCAATTACGTGGTTTCAGGATTTGAAAAGTCTTTTTCAGGTCGTGTCAAGATGTCTGAAGCCGGAAGGGATTTTGTTAATACATGATTTCCATCCGGTTATGAACATGCTGCCTTTACCGTCAGAGGAGGGCTATTGTGAGGATGAGGTGCACCTGATGGAGCATACGTATTTTACGAATGAGCCATGGATTGAAAACAATGGCATGGGCTATATTTCCGGGGAGTATGCGTCAAAGACATTTACCAGCTTTTCCCATTCCGTATCCGATATTGTAAACAATGCGATTACCAATGATATGGATATCCGGCTGTTACGTGAATACGATCATGATATTGGATTGTCAGATGCATATGATTACAAGGGACTTCCCTTATCCATGCTGCTAATGGCAGTAAAAAGAAAATAAATATGTAAAAAGTCAGAGACTGGTAATGTAATCAGTCTCTGGTTTTCGTTATCGGCAAAAGTGATAAAATGAAATTTGAAAACGATGCTATGAATACAGCGGATATTCTTTCTGTACCGGCTTTACTCATCATTTCTATTTACTGATAGTTCCCTGAAAACGCACACTGGATATATAATCAAAATGCATATGCTTGTAATATGAAAATACAACAATATCTAATCCATATTCCTGTAAGCCAAGGAAGGAAATTTGATTGTTTATCATCTATTTCGATTCAGCATGTGCCTGTTTATACAGATCTTTTCTTTTATTTGCTGGAGGTATATTTAGCTTATTTCTATATTTGGTTACGGTACGTCTTGAAATATCCAGATTCTCTTTCCTCAGTAAGAGATACAATTCATAATCGGTATAGGGCTCGTTTTTATTCTCCTTTGCTAACAGCGCCTTTATGGATTTGACATACGGGTTATGCTGATTATTGGCAGCAGATGTTAATAAAAGGTGGCGAAGGGGATAGATATGGTTTTGGAACATATAATATTTGTTTTTGATACAACGGCTGACCGTAGATATATGAATGCCTAAGCTATCGGCAATATCATGTAAACGGCATTGTACAAGCGGCTGTGCGTCAAGGAAAAAAGCTTTTTGAAATTTACATAATTCATTGGCAATCAAAAGCAGTGTACGATTGCGCCGATTGATATCCTCCATTAAAATCTTAGCCTGTGAGAAGTAATTCCTGATTACAGAATCAGCCATGAGAGGTGCTGTATAATCAGTAAATGTTCCTTCAATGATATTGACAGGACGTATTTGTAAATCGCCGTTTTTAATCTGAATTTCAATATCCGGATATATGATTTCTGATATATTTCCGTAATTTATACAGGGAAAGGGATTTTGTTCGCGTATGATATCAACAGCAAGCTCTATATCCTCCACACTTACCTGCAGGGAATCCGCTAGTTTAGAATAAGCATGCTGTATCAGCTCTTTTTGATAATTCTGGTAAATATTGAGTGCAAAATCCTGATGATCTTGTTCCAGCTGTATCCGGATGGCATCTACACTGTTTTTGGCAAATACACCTGCAGGCTCCAGCCCCTGAAGCATGCGCAGCTGCTTATCAAATTCCGTTGGACTCATGTGCAGCAGCCTGCAATACTCATTGTGCTCCATACTTAAAAATCCGTTTTCATCCAGCGATTGTATCATAAATTCAGAAAAAGCTTCTGGTATCGGCAGACTCATCGTATGAAGCTGCATATACAAATCCTGCTGCAGTGAAGCCTCCTGCTGAATATACCACTCCTTTTCAGGCTTTATTTCATGATTGGTGCAGTATTGGAAATAAGGATTTTCAGCCATGACTTTTTTTAGGTGGTGAAGCAGCTGCATCGAATTCATTTGCAGGATGGAAAGTGAATAGCTTTGCGTCGGATTGAAGGTGATGGATTGTTTCACATTCACACGGGGAATGATTTCTGATGTTTTTTTCATATTCCAGTCATCCTTTCCATATTTAGGAAATAAAACAGATATTGCTATTCTAACGGAATTAACCTATACTGTAATTGTAAGTCGGGTGGGATGATACCGGCTTTTTTATTACTTTTATTTTAATCAACGTTTTTCAGCATGTCAATATCAGGGGAGGATACTATGAAAAGGAATGAGGAAATTGAACAACATCTTCAGTTACTGACACAGCGGGTAAACTGGAAACAAACCGAAGTATTTTCAGCAACCGCTATCGCATTGGAATTATCGCTAAATCGTGTTCAGGTTTCAAAGATTCTGAATGCCTATGTGAATGAGGGCATCGCTGTTAAAGTAAACTCACGTCCGGTATTGTTTTTTCATAAAGCTGTACTTGAAAAGGAATATGCTGCAGCTCTTACAGAAATGACATACAACGGACTGGATGAGCTTATGAAAACATTACAGCCGCAGGATCCATCCTATATATTCCGTAATCTGATTGGTTATCGCAGATCCTTGAAATCCTGTATCGATCAATGCATGGCTGCAATCAGTTATCCTGGAACGGGACTGCCTGTATTATTACATGGAGCAAGCGGAACGGGGAAAAGCTATATCGCCCAGCTGATGTTTGAATATGCAAAAACTGCAGGCTTTATATTGGAAGCAGGGACAATGGTTATCGTAAACTGTGCAGAATATGCGAATAATCCGGAACTGTTTCTTACCAATGTATTC
The DNA here is from genome assembly GCA_017161075.1 of Erysipelotrichaceae bacterium 66202529. Lineage (NCBI taxonomy): Bacteria > Bacillati > Bacillota > Erysipelotrichia > Erysipelotrichales > Erysipelotrichaceae > Erysipelotrichaceae bacterium 66202529. The sequence goes on from CP046174.1 coordinate 937,681, forward strand.
GGATATTGCAAAGGCTCTTATACAGGAGCGGAAAAGGATCAAAAGGGCCTGCTTTATCATGCGGACGGCGGTATGCTTTTCCTTGATGAAATTCATGAATTGCCACCGGAATGTCAGGAAAAGATATTTTTATTCATGGATAAGGGAATCTACCACATGGTCGGGGATAATGAGCATTGGTTTCATTCCAGTGTCCATATGATTATGGCGACAACAGAGACACCGGAAACAGCATTACTGCAAACACTTCGACGCAGGATAGCACTGATTATTGAAATACCTTTATTAAAGGAACGCCCGATTCAGGAACGAAAGGAACTGATTCATTATCTTTTGATTAAAGAAGAACAGCACGTTTTAAAGAAGCTTCGCTTATCCCGTATGGTATATCATATTCTTTTATCACACCCCTTTCATGGAAATATCGGCGAGCTTAAAAACATTCTTAAAATTACAGTGGCAAATGCTCTAATCAAATCCAGAGAATCTGATGTGATAGATGTTCATGTCAGAGATATGCCGGAATCTGTACAGCACCAGCAGACGACCAGAGGAATGCATATTGAGGATGACAGTACCATGCTGGATGCGGATTCCCTTCTGTATCGGGATATGAGTGAAAATAGATTGCTCAGATTCAATAAAGAAATTCAGGATCTTTTTCATAAAGCTGAACAGCAGCATTATATAAAGGATACTTTAAAAACCAGAATTTATGAAACCATACGGATTTATATCGATCACTTATACTTTGATGCGGAGCAGATGTATGTATACGCGGATGATTTAAGTCATAAGATTCTTATGAATACAATGAAAATTTTACAGGATAAGTATCATCTAAAGCATTTTTCAAATAATGAAATAGAAATTTTATTACGGTTTCTATCCGACTTTGCAGGATATGAATGTATAGAGGAAGCTTCCGTTCTCGGCGATTTCAGCAGAATGAAGCAGCTTCTTTATGACAGCTTTAAAATTCAAAAGGAAATGCTCCATACGTTTACAGATATGATTAAGGACAGCTTTTTAATACCGGATCGTGAGCTGTTTGCATTTGATCTTTCTTTGCTTTTGTCCTATATGACAAAGGAATATGAAAATCTTCCGTTATGTGGAATCATACTGGCCCATGGGTACTCGATTGCCAGCGGTATAGCGGAAGTGACCAATCAGATGCTGGAGCGCCATGTCTTCGATGCAATCGATATGCCGATTGACAGTGAATTTGAAGATGTGGTTGACCGTCTGAAGGAATATCTGAACAGTATTCCACGCCAAAAAGAAATTATTGTGCTTGTAGATATGGGATCACTGGAAATAATTCATCAGCATCTGCAGGGGTTTACCTTTGATATAGGAATCATAAATAATGTGACAACCAGACTGGCTCTGGATATTGGAAACATGATGATGCAGAATAAGAAAATGGAGGATATTTTAAAAGAAGCAAATGAGCGGAATGCTAACCATTATGTACTTGTTCCGAAACAGGATAAGCAGAAAATAATTCTGACTATTTGTGAAACCGGTCTTGGTGTTGCCAGCAAAATCGCTGAAATTGTGAATAAAAGTCTTCCTAAAAAAATTGATGCGATTATTATTCCCTATGATTATCACAGCCTGAAAACGATGGGAAAGCAATCCCCGCTGTTTGAGAATTATGATGTCTATTTTATACTTGGAACAAAAAATCCCCAGGTGGAGGGTATCCCGTATCTTTCTCTATATGACATAATGGATGCGGAAAACAGTGAGTATATAGAGCATTTGATTGGTAAGCAATTGGATCATGCACAGACGAAGGAATTTTGTAAGGAGATGCTGAAAAACTTTTCTATTGAAAATCTTACAGAATATCTTAATATAATTTCACCAGAACGAATCATACGCAATGTAGAGGACATTATTGCGGCTATTCAGAATAATCTGCATGTGCATCTCGATATCAGTGTGATCTGTGGATTATATATACATATTTCCTGTATGATGGAACGGATGATTCTACAGGAATATGTATGTGCGTATGATCATTTGGAAACGTTTTGTGAAGAACACAAGGATTTTATTAGCATCGTGAAACAGGCATTTTATGAAACGGAGCAGCAATACAATGTAGAAATACCGGTGAGTGAAATTGCCTATCTGTATGAATATGTTTATACAGAGCGGGATAGTGTAACGAAAATAGCAAATAGTGTAGAAAATGTATTTGGTTTTATCGAATAACGCGATAAACAGACGTGTCATGCAGTTGGCACGTTTTTTTGCTGTATATAGGGCAGAAAGGAGAGGTAGAATGAGAAAATTCATAGTTGCATCACACGGTAACCTTGCTTCAGGATTAGTCAGTGCTGCCCAGATGATAATTGGAAATGTAAGCGGGATGAAGTGCTTTGATCTATGTGATTATCATTCTCCCCTGGAAATCTATGAAGAAATCAGAACAATCGTGAGGGATTACAAAAAGGACGAGGTTCTGATACTGACGGATTTGTTAGGGGGGAGTATCAATAATCAGTTACTTGATCTATGCGAATTTAACCATGTCCACGTGATAGCCGGTGTTAATCTTGGAATACTGCTGGAAGTTTACCTTGCCAGTGAGAATGAACCATGTGAAGAAGTCGCATACCGGGCGATTACCATGGGCAGAGAAAACATTCAGCTGTTTAACAGGAAAATTGTACAGGATGCAATTATCAAGGAACATGAAAAGGAGGAGACTTTATGGTAGAACTGCTGCGTATCGACGACAGATTACTGCATGGACAGGTGGCATTTTCATGGGTGAACCGGTATGCGCCGGATGCTATTCTGATTGCGAATGATGAAGTTATGCACAATGAAATACAGAAAATGGCAATTAAGATGGCGAAGCCGGCCGGTATGAAAATGGCGATAAAAACGCTGCAGGACGGTATTGATCTGATCAACAATGAGCACGTAAAACAAATGAAGCTGTTTGTTGTTGTCAAGACCTCACAAGATGCTCTTACTTTGATTCAGGGAGTGAAGGAGCATATCCGGCTATTGAATATCGGAGGAATCTCAAATCGTAAAAAGGGAGGGAAAAATGTAGCTAAGGGAATTTATTTAAGTGAAGAGGATATCGAAAATATAAAGAAAATACAAAAGCTGATTGACGAGGTGGATATCCGCGTCGTACCTACGGATCCTAAAAAGGATATTCAGCATGTATTGTAAGGAAAGGAGAATTGTATGTTAACAGAAGCACTGCTAGTAGCACTGACAGTCACAGTTTTATACTTTATCAATTTATGGTTCGGGTATATCTTTACAGATAAGCCAATAATTATCGGAACCTTTGTCGGGCTTGTTCTTGGGGATCTGCAGACGGGTATTATTTGCGGAGGCGCATATGAACTGATATTCCTTGGTGCTGTTAATATCGGAGGGGCAGTTCCAAGTGATCCGACGACCGGCACTGCGGTGGCAACGGCATTTACGATTTTATCAGGAATGACCACAGAAACTGCAATGGCACTCGCAATTCCTGTAGGATTGCTGATTGCACAGGTTCAGATGCTGTTAAACACAGTTCCAAGCTTCTTAAATCCTGTAGTGGATCGCATGATTGAAAGTGATAACGATAAGGGCATTGCATGGATGACGTTTTTAACGGCATTTATCAAAACGATTCCTATGGGAATATTCTGTTTCTTTGCGATTTATTTCGGCTCTGGTTTCATTACGGATATGGTGAATTCTCTGCCAGAGTTTGTAACCGGTGGGTTAAGTGTTGCGTCCGGTATGCTTGCTGCTGTAGGCTTTGGCATGCTGCTTCGCATTATCTGGAGCAAAGCTCTTGCCGTATATTTCTTTGTAGGCTTTGTGCTGGCTACGTATATGAATGTTCCGATTATCGGGATTGCTATTATCGGATTGATTTATTGCATTATCCGTTATTTTGATACCTTTAAAAAGGAAAGCCTGATACAGGCTGAAGGCGATGAATTCAGTGAGGAGGAAATGTTCAATGACTAAAAAAACTTCGATTCTTTATCTGGAGCCTGATGATAAGAAAATGATCCACTCCATTGCCTGGCGTACCATGGTGGGCAGTTCCACCTATCAATATGAGAAAATGCAGGCACTGACCTTCCTGTATGGTATGATTCCGGCAATCAAACGGTATTATCCTGATAAAAATGATCGTATACAGGCATATAAGCGGCATTGGGAATTGTGGAATACCACACCGCAGGTTGCAGGTCTGGTAACCGGTCTGGCTGCTTCCATGGAACGGCAGGCATCACTTGATCCAGATTACGATGCATCCAGCATCAATGCGGTGAAGGTTGCTTTGATGGGACCGCTGGCAGGTATTGGAGATTCCATATTCTGGGGTTCCCTGAAAATTATCGCTACGGGCATCGGCGTTTCGTTTGCCGCACAGGGAAGTATATTAGGCCCGATTCTGTTCTTCCTCGTCTATAACATTCCAGCAAGCCTGGTTCGTCACCTGTTTCCGGTACTTGGATTTAAACTGGGAGTAGGCTTTCTGGAAAAAGCAAGTAAAAACGGTCTGATGCCGTTTATTACACAATGCTGTAATATTATTGGTCTTATGATGGTGGGAGCGATGACCTGCACAATGGTTACCCTGAAAATACCGTATGTATATGAGGCGGATGGGGCTAAAATTATCGTCCAGGAGCTTTTGGACAGCATTTTACCCAATGTACTCCCTGTTGCCTTGACGCTATTATGCTTCCAGCTATTAAAGAAAAAGAATATTCAGCCGGTCGTACTGATTGTTGGACTTATTATCATTTGTATTATACTGCACTATTTTGGAATTTTATAAAATAAAAAAGGAGAAAAACAATGGAAAATAACAAAAAAGAGCTTATCGAAAAATTAAAGGGCGGACTTATCGTTTCCTGTCAGACACAGCCAAAGGATGTAATTCATGAGGATGGACGCACGGTAGTGACGATGGCAAAGGCTGCACAATGGGGAGGCGCTGTGGGAATCCGCGCTAATGGCCCTGATCAGATTAAGGATATCCATGCGGCAGTTGATCTTCCTATCATTGGGCTACATAAAATAATGTATGAAGGCATGGAGGATGTCATCATGACCCCTACTCTTGCGCATGCCAGGGCTTTATGGGATGCAGGTGCCAGGATTATCGCGCTTGATGCAACTGATCAGCTGACACCGTGGGGAGAGCCGAGATGCAATCTGATACCGGTATTGAAAAAAGAGCTTCCCGATGCTGTAATCTTCGCTGATGTTGATACCTTTGAAAATGCAAAGCATGCAGTGGAACTGGGAGCGGATATCGTTGCGCCGACAATGTCCGGATATACAAAGGCGTCTGCACATATTACGGAACCGCCTGCATATCGTGAAATTGCCAGAATGTGCCGGGAATTACACGTTCCTGTGATTATGGAAGGACATGTTTATACACCGGAATCCGCAATGAAATGTTTATATCTGGGATGTCATGCAGTCGTTGTCGGCAGTGCGATAACAAGACCGCACTTTATCGTAAAACGCTTTACAGATCTGATGAACAAATTCCTGGAAGACAGTAACTGGCGGGAGGATGAAAAAGCATGGACAGGGGTTATTACAAAGGTTGAATGATATGGGAAAGGAGGAGCCTATGGAAAAAATGGTTGATGAAGGGTTGTCCGGAAAAAACAATGTAGAAATTCTTCCGAAGCTGCCATGTGAAAAAACAGTTGAGGAACAGCTGGAAGTCATGGAGCTATATACAAAAACACATGAACAGACAAGAAACAAGCCAAAGGCAGCCAGAGAAATTGACTGCCTGAAGGTACTATTTCCGAGAATGTTTCGCAGTATACAGGAGGATGACATATTTGCAGGAAGATATGATGTCTTACCGATCGGTTTTGGAAGTGTTACCTCTCTGGGAGGTGTCGGACATTATTGTGTATTTGGAAAATTAAATGAATTTCGTGAGCAATTAGAAACAGAAGAGGACCGTAAGCGTGTTGATCGGCTGATTGCATATTGGTCAAAGCACGATTTAAAGGCGATGCATGCCGCAAAATATAACGATCATGATGTAAACCGGGTATTTTCTGATTCTGCCGTTTACGCACCGGTTAATACATCCGCAAGATTAAGCGGGATGATGCTGGATTATAATAAGCTTGTAGATAAAGGTATTTGTGGACTTCGTGCTGAAATAGAATCCAGAAGTATAGATGATCCGCATAATGATTTTTATCAGGCTTCACTGGAGGCCCTGGATTTATTTGAAGCGTGCTGTGATTATCTGGCAGAGCAGGCAAAACAGGATATGGTTTTTGCATCTTCAAAGCGAAAAGAGGATTTGGAAACCATTGTACAAAGCCTGCAGGTGATACGCAAAGACCCGCCGCAAACCTTTCATCAGGCATTGCAGCTGGTCTGGCTGTATGCAATCATGGCAGGAATTATCAATTATGGCAGGCTGGATGATGTTACCGGAAGCTTTTTGAAGCGTGATCTGGATAACGGGACACTGACGTATGAACAGGCCAAGCGCTATGTCAAATGCTTGTGGACGATGATTGAGAATAAACGGACGACGGTAAATGGACGTGTCATCGTAGGAGGCCGCGGCAGAAGAAATCCCAAAGCCGCAGATTTGTTTGTAAAAATAGCCTTGGAGGTCTGTCATGAATGCCGGTATGTGGAACCGCAATTCACGCTGCGATTATACGAGGGGACATCATCTGAAATATTTGATAAAGCGATGGAATGTCTTGCCGATGGTGCTACGTATCCTACCTTATATAATGATGCTGTTCACGTACCGGGATTGATGCATTGTATGAGAGTCAATGAAAAAGAAGCTGAGCAGTACGCACCGTTTGGCTGTGGGGAAATGAATCTTGTAGGTAAGACAACAGGTACTCCAAATGCCACAATCAATCTGTTAAAAACGATGAATATTTTCATGAATCACGGGGTAGATCCCTATGATAATGTATATAAGGCAGATGGTGTGAGCTTCAAAAAATTAGAGGATATACATAGCTTTGAGGAGTTCTTCACGGAATACTGCAGATTGCTGGATCATTATCTGGATCTATGCGCATATACACAGAAAAAGTCATATGAAAGTATGAATGAACAGGTTGCCTTTCTATATGACAGCATTCTGATGGATAACTGTCTGGCAAATGGAAAAGCCCTTTTGGATGGCGGTGTCGTATACCTGGGCGGCTGCTGTGAAACCTTTGGCAATACCAATACAGCTGATGCACTTACCGCAATAAAAAAGCTGGTATTTGAAGAACAGAAATATTCCCTAACAGAAATCCAAAAAGCTCTGCTGGCTGATTTTAACGGCTATGAGCGATTAAGGAAGGAGCTTTTGAATTGTCCGAAATACGGAAATGATGATACATATGCGGATACGATATATCTGAAGCTATACGATCATGTCTCACGCTATACAAGAGCAGCAGGTATTCGCAACGGTCTTCACCATTATGGAATTGTTATCATCAATAATCAGGGAAATACGGAATGGGGATTAAAAACCAGTGCATCGGCAGATGGCAGAAGGAATACGGTATTCCTGAATCCGAGCAACAATCCACAGGGAGGCGCTGATAAGCATGGTCCTACCGCAGTATTGAAGTCTATTTCAAAGCTGGATTCCCGCTTCCATTTGGGATCTGTACAGAATATTAAATTTCAGACCAGTTTCTTTAAGGAGAATATGGATAAAATCAAATTGTTATTTAAAACATATTTTAAGCTCGGTGGCTGTCAGCTCATGGTTACTGTGATTGATTCCCATGCTTTGGAGGATGCGATGGTCCATCCGGAAAAATATCCCGATCTGATAGTCCGTGTCAGCGGGTTCAGCGCTGTGTTTGTTAATCTTGACCGTGAAGTGCAAAAGGAGCTACTCAGCCGCACGATGCATGAGGGATTCTGATATGAAAACAAATATTATGGAAATAGAGCGCTTTGCAATACATGATGGGCCGGGAATCAGAACGGTAGTATTTCTTCAAGGCTGTCCATTGCATTGTCCATGGTGTGCAAATCCGGAATCACAGAGCATGCAGGCACAGCTTATGTATCAGAGAAAAAAATGTATCGGCTGTCAGACTTGTGTGAAACACTGTCCCGCGCATGCTATTGAAGTCATACAGCAGGAATTGGTATTTCATAGAGAGCGATGTCTTTCCTGCAAAACCTGTGAAGAAAATTGTCCTGCAGAAGCGATTCATTTTATCGGAAAGCAGGCTACTGTCGATGAGATAATGGCTGAAGTCCGTAAAGACAAATGCTTTTATGAGGAGTCCAATGGCGGTATAACATTGTCCGGTGGAGAGCCGTTCGTTCAATATGAAGCATGCCGAGCTCTTTTACAGGCTTCCAAGCAGGAAGGGATTTGCACAGCGGTTGAAACCACCGGTGATTATGCATGGGAGAGGTTAAAGGAATGTATTCCTCTGATTGATATATTCCTGTTTGATTTCAAGCATTGTGATTTGGATAAGCTGCATCAAACGACGGGTGCAGATGGTGAGCGCATCATGCAAAATTTAAAGCAGCTATCCATGCTGGTTCCAGATAAGATCACTCTTCGTATTCCTGTTATACCAGGCTTTAATTATGAAGATACTGTCCTGAAAAAAATGATTGATATAGCTAAGGAGCTGCAGGTTTCATCCGTCCATCTTTTACCTTATCACACCTTGGGATTATCAAAATATGAGCAGCTTGACCGCAAGTATGAATTAAAGGGTGTTGCCATGCTTCAGAAAGAAGATTTAAAGGATTATGCTGCGTATGGAAAATCGAAAGGCATTCATGTACAGGCCGGTGGCTGATATGGCAGAGCAGGTATTTCTTCCACCCTCCGGTATCCGTCTGGTTTTAAGTGATTTAGATGGCACACTGTTGCATGATAACAAGCAGGTATCGTCCTATACGATTGCGATGCTTCAAAGGCTTAAAGAGCAGGGATATTTATTTGGTGTTGCGACAGGACGCCCCTATGAGGTTGTTCAGCACAGATTAAAGGAATGGAAGCTTGATACGCTATGTGATGTGGGAATCTTTGACAATGGTGCTGTCATCTATACCGCCGGTAAACATCTGATAAAAAGGGATGTATATTTAAAGCATGAGGATATCCAATATCTGCTGCGCTTGTTTTCAAAACAGGATGTTGGAATTGGAGTACACGAGGATGGCTTATGTGCTTCCAGTCTTCATCCGCTCATGAAGCGGCTGCTAAATTCTCATAGCGGTTGTTTTCAGAAAATAGATTTTACAAGTCACATATTTACACATGCAACCAAATTTCTGATATTTACAGAAGAGCATATAGCTGATGTGAAAAAACTGGGTGAGTTACATCAGGATCGTTTTCTGTTCCTGCAGACTGACAGCTATATTTATGAGGCTGTCCATAAGAAAAACAGCAAGCTGGAGGGATTACTGGAGCTGCTGCAGAGTCTGCCGGCAATAGATATAAAGCAGGTGCTGGTATTTGGAGATGGGGAAAATGATATAGACGTTATGAAGGCTTGCGGGTATTCTGTCTGTATGGAGAATGGCGATAAAAGGGCAAAGAATATCGCCGATTCCATAGCCTTGAGTAATGAAGAGGATGGGGTTGCACATTTCATCGAAGATCATATATTGTCCAATGCTGTAAGCAATTAAGCATATATTCTGTTTGGGATTGAAAGTCTTTAGCAGCCATATTGAAATAAGGCAGTAGTTTTGAATATATGTTAAGGTATAGCATGAAAAAACGTCCAATCTGGGCGTTTTTTAGCTTCTATTGATACAAATAACAGGAATCGAGAGTTTGCTGACTAACCTTTATTTTGCATGAAATAAGCCAAAATATGATCAGTTTTGAGTTCGCGAAACAGATTGTATATAGCTAATTATGAAAGAAATAAAACAGAAGTTTCGGCTTATGTCTATAAAACTACGTATTTCAATAAAAGAAGCATACCGATATTTTAAGAGGTAAAAGTTACATTTAGACAGGAAGCTTGTATTTTTTAGCTTCTAAACATCAAGATAAATGATACAATATTTAGAATGTTATGAAGCAAATTGGAAATGAATTCATATAATGATTGAAACAGTATTATCTAATCCATCCTCATAAGGTTAAGAAAAGAGGAAAATTTCAAAACACCAATTTCTGATTTCAAATCAGCCATATTAAAACAACACCATGTTTTTTTTGCAGATAACGATAAGTAGTTAGCGCATGCCTATCGTATTAAAGTGATAATCCATCTATTTGTTTTTGAACTGTGCTTATTCTTGGTTAGCCTATATGGCAATTACTGAAGATTATTATTTTCACATGAACCAGCTGCATACATGGAAAGCAGCGACAGTGCTATTCGCATCCGTCGCTGCTTTAAGTATATGCTTGAGTAAGCTCTTTTTTCATTTCATTGATTAGTAATTCAGCAATAGGAGTAAATACCTGATATTTCTTCCATATGATATACATTTTTGTTTCCAAGAGCGGATGTAACGGGCGAAACGTCAAAGGACTGTTCGTACTTGTATCAATCAATTTATCAAAGGTCAGCATATATCCAGTTTCCTCTTTCACAAATATGGATCCATTATAGGCAAGGTTAATAGTGCCTGACAAATTTAACTGATCCAACTTTTCACCGCACCACCTTGGGATATCCACTTCCATAGCTTGTGCGGAACATATAAGGGGCAGACCTATGATATCTTCTACTTCAATCCTGCTCTTAACTGCTAAAGGATCATCTTTTTTCATAACAAGTCCCCATACATTTGTTTCCGGGACTTCAATATAGTTATACTTCGATAAATTAGGCGGCTCTACGATTACCGCAAAATCAATGAGTCCTCTATCAAGGCGTTCTATAACCTGCTCCGTATTTCCACTTGTTAAGTGATAGCGAAATAGTGGATAATTCTCTCTAAATTTTTTTATGATGCGAGCGAGGTATTTGATTTGATGAGATTCAGCACACCCAATATATACTTCACCACCCGTTATAGTATCAAGAGCACTAAATTCATCGATTGTTTTATCAATCATATCCAAAATATCCTCGGTCCGCTTACGCAGCAGCATACCCTCATCAGTAAGGCTTAAACCCGCACTTTCACGGTGGAATAATTTTTTTCCAAGCTCTTCCTCTAATTCTTTCATTTGCTTTGATAATGTCGGCTGTGATACATGCAGCGTTTCTGCAGCCCTTGACATATTACCGATTCTGGCGATTTCCAAAAAGTAACGAAGAACACGTATTTCCATATGACATGACCTCCTTGTTTCATCCTTAGTATACTCAGTATAACAATTAGTGTTATTCCTGTAAAGAATAATATGATATAAGCTATAAGTATTAGACATAGCTTGCCTTGAACAATATAATCAAAGTGTAGGAGGTGAAAGAGTGGCAGAAGCGACAGATAGACAAGGTATTATACATCAAAACTTAGAAGATGCGGGCTGTGATGAAGAGCTAATTATAAAATGCATGTCTTTTGTAAAAGACGGAAATGCGCAAGATATGTTGCCACTGCTTAAAAGCTATAAGTGTGGACTGCTTGGCAAAGTTCGAAAGGAACAGGAACAAATCGATTGTCTTGATTTTTTAGTTTATTCAATACAAAAAGAAAATATATAGGAGGACTGTTTATGATAAACTTTAATTTTAATAATTCAACAAATCTTTATTTTGGCAGAGGAATGCTGAATCAGCTAAGTGAGTTAGCTATGCCTGGAAAGAAAGCAGCTGTGCTTACCTCAAATGGAAAATCAGCAAAGGTAAATGGAACGCTTGATCGTACCCTTGAACAGCTTAGAATAGCAAACGTAGAGACAGTGGTATTCGATAAGATTATGGAAAATCCTGTTCGTGAGATTATCATGGAAGGTGCTGCGTTTGCAAAAGAGAATGCTTGCGATTTTATAGTTGCTCTTGGTGGAGGTGCCGTACTTGACAGCTCCGTGGCGATTTCAGCAATGGCGACTAACGATGGAGATCTGTGGGACTACGTTGTTGGAGGTACAGGGAAAGCCTTGCCACTTAAACATGCTGGACTTCCAATCGTAACGATTACAACGACAGCTGGAACGGGTTCTGAAATAAATTGTTGGGGTGTTATCTCTAATTTAGAAACAAAAGAAAAAATAGGGTTTGGCAATCCGATTCTTACACCTGTAATGGCATTGGTGGATCCAGAGCTTATGGTTACAATACCACCAAAATACACGGCTTATCAGGGCTTTGATGCATTGTTTCATAACACTGAGGTAATGATGTCCAAAGGAATAAATATTTTAAGCGAAACGATTGCTCTTTCAGCTATTGAAAATATTGCTAAATATTTGCCTCGTGCAGTTAAGAATGGCAGGGATATCGAGGCAAGAGAGCATATTGCTTATGGCAGCACAATGGCAGGTATGACGATGCAGCTTACCTCAACTACTGCACAGCACAGTATGGAGCATGCTATGAGTGCATATCACCATAATCTGCCTCATGGCGCAGGACTGATCATGATTTCAAAAGCATTTGCTGAGTATTTCATTGAACAGCATGCTTGTGATGACCAATTTATCAAAATGGCAAAAGCGATGGGTATAAAAGCTGCCGATAAGCCGGAGGATTTTATCACTGCTCTTGTTGCCTTACAGAAAGCCTGTGATGTTTCGGAGTTGAAAATGAGTGATTATGGGATTGAAAAATCAGAGTGTATGACGTTAGCGATAAATGCCAGGGAAACAATGGGTGGTTTGTTTCTTGCGAATCCTTGTGAATTAAATGATGAGGCTTGTGCAGGCATTTTTGAAAAATCATACAGATGATTAAGAAACTGATTTTATGATGCAGAATTAAAGATTTTGGACTATCTTTACGATAAAGGATGAGGAGTGAAAACAATGATGAAGCGGACAATCTCTATATTTATGATCGTAGTTTCAATGTTAAGTCTAACTGCTTGCAGCAAGAAATTAGGGCAGTCAGATAATGCTTCAGAAGCTCAAATATCAGCAAATGAGAAAGGAGGCGGGACAGTGAATAACAAAACTTTGGTTGTGTATTTTTCTGCTACAGGAACAACAAAGCAGCTTGCAGAATATGCAAAAGAGATTCTTAATGCCGATATTTATGAGATCGTACCAAAAGATCCATATTCATAGGAGGATTTGGCTTACTATACAGATGGACGTGCGGATAAAGAACAAAATGATAAAAATATACGCCCAGAAATTTCAGGCAGCATCCGAAATATGAAGCAATATGATACGATTATCTTAGGATATCCCATCTGGCACGCTCAGGCGCCAAGGATCATAAGCACTTTTCTTGAAAGCTATGATTTTTCAGGGAAAACTATTCTGCCATTTTGTACCTCTCATAGCAGTGACATAGGTTCTAGTGCTACTGATCTTCATTCACTTACAAATAGCGCAACTTGGTTAAATGGACAGCGCTTCTCCTCTGATACATCCAAAGAAGAGATAACAACTTGGCTTGAAAATAACGGATTGTCGACGACTTCAGCAGGACAGATTGGAAAGTTTAATTTCGATCAGCAAACTGTGCTCTTGAATAGTGGTTATGAAATGCCGATTCTAGGTATAGGCACTTACAGTCTTTCAGATGAAGACTGCTATAATTCGGTAACAGCCCATTTAAATAGTGGTGGTCGTTTAATTGATACAGCATTTATCTATCATAATGAAGCAGCAGTAGGCAGAGCCGTTAGAGACTCAGGGGTGCCTAGAGAAGAAATTTTCGTTATGACCAAGCTCTATCCTAACCAATATGCAGATGCTGCGAATGCTATTGATGAAGCTTTCGTTCGTATGGGGCTTGATTATGTTGATATGATGCTTTTACATCATCCTGGGGAAAATGATGTTGACGCATATAAGGCTATGGAGCAGGCTGTTAAGGATGACAAGATACGCTCGATTGGTTTGTCTAACTGGTATGTGGAAGAATTAGAGAGCTTTTTGCCACAGGTTAATATTACACCAGCCCTTATACAGAACGAAATACATCCTTATTATCAGGAAAACGATGTCATCCCTTATATTCAAAAGCTTGGAATTGTTGTACAGGGGTGGTATCCATTCGGAGGCAGAGGGCATACTGCAGAGCTTTTAGGGGATGATACAATCTCCGCTATTGCCAAAGCTCATAATGTGTCTTCAGCTCAGGTAATATTACGCTGGAATTTACAGAAAGGTGTTATTGTTATACCAGGTTCCAGCAATCCCAAGCATATTAAGGAAAATCTTGATTTATTCGGCTTTAAATTGACACAAAAGGAAATGAAGCAGATACAAGAGCTTGATCGTAATGAAAAATATGATTGGTATTAAGCTGAATACTATATGAAGGCTTTACCAATCGTTGCGGCCTGCTTGATATGCTTACATAATGTATGAATATATAATAAAAAACGCCCGATTTGGGCGTTTTTAGTTTCCATTGGTGCAGACGATGAGATTTGAACTCACACGAGCATACGCTCACTACCCCCTCAAAGTAGCGTGTCTGCCATTCCACCACGTCTGCATATCTTAATTGCCTATTTATCATACTATATTTTCTAAGAATAATCCAGATGTTTTTTCAAAAAAATGAGAGTTTTACCGAATAGCACGTTAGATACTCAAATCTTTGGATAGTAGATAAATGTCAGCATATGAGAGGGAAGGATACGATAGGCCCTGTTCCATTAGCTTCCTATTCTAGCAGCTCCTAGCTAATTCACATAGTTGTGAATAAAAACAGTATAAGGATTACTGCACTAAGAAAACAGAAACTGATGAATAACCTGCTATAGCATTGCTTGCTACATCAGTATCCTTCACTGAACTGAGCATTACAGAAACTTATGCTTACAGTAAAACGAAACCGGATAACGGAATAGGCACGGCTTCATAATAAAAAAAGCGTGAAGCAGCGATGCGATGATATATCAGAAATCACGTAACCATACCGCAGCTCCACTCATATTGTAAAAGCAGAATCAGCTGCATTTTGTCGAATTCATCATAATCTCATACAGAAAGATATAAAGGACCATGCCGCCATGGAATAGTGATACCGCTTACGATAAAAAGTTCTTCAAAAATTCACATACTACACATATTATTCACACATTTATAGTAGATAATAGGGACACATAAAGAAAGGTTGAAATCATGAAAATGAAAAAAGAAATGAAAATCTCTAAGGCGAGTATTGTCTTTTATGTAGCTGCTGTTATTTTCCTTGCTATTGCCGCTTTTGAAATCTATCAGGCTTATCTGACGGTGGAAAGCTATAAGACAACATATACCCTGCAGATGTCCGATATTCTGAATCTGTACTTTACTGGCTGTGTGCCATATTTCGGTTTTGCATTCCTGTCATATGGAATCGGTGAAATTATGAAGAAAATCAACGATCTTACCAGCACGCTGCGTCTGTGTATGGAGGATGTAATTGAGGATGCACCACAAGAGGAACCGGAAGAAGAATTTTGTACAGAAGCAGTTTCAAATGAAGTTAAAAATGCCTAATTGACCGTGTGTGCGAGCATATGGTCTTTTTTTATAAAACAGGCATGAGCTTTTTGTTGATTTAACAGGGTACGGCTTTCCTGCATGGTAATGAGTAGTACTGTTAATAAAAGAGATAGAGTGCTATACTATTTGTAATAATCGGAGGTAAATATTATGGAAGATTGGTTTCAGATCCAGCAACTGGATGACGCCACCTATGTCATTTCAGAGCCGAAGCACTATGAAGAAACAAACAGCTATCTTTTGCTTGGAACACAGCGTGCACTGCTGATTGACAGTGGTCTTGGCGTAGCTGATATGCGCACCATAACCAATCAGCTGACAGCACTTCCTGTAACCGTGGTTGCGACACATGTACACTGGAATCATATAGGAAGTCATGGCAGCTATGACACTGTACTGGTTCATGAGCTTGAACGAAGGTGGCTGGAGGGAGACTTTCCCCTGCCGCCTGCTGTGGTACGCAGCCAGTTGTTGAAAGAACCGTATCAGTTTCCGAAAGCTTTTAACGCGGATGCCTATACCGTGTGGCAGGGACATGTGAGCGGTATTGTACAGGATGGTGATATCCTTGATTTAGGCGAACGCCGTATCAGCATTTTACACACACCAGGACATGCACCTGGGCATATGTGCTTCGTAGACATGGAGAGAAGCTGGCTGTACAGCGGCGATCTTCTGTATAAGGGAACGCTCTATTGCGATTATCCATCTACAGAGCCGCTGGATTATTTACACTCCTTGCAAAGGCTTTGTACTCTTGCGATTGATCGTATCCTTCCAGCTCATCATACACTAAATATCCCGGTTACCTGCATACAAGCTGTAACAGCTGCATGGGAAGACTTGCAAAAGAAGGGGCTGCCGCACCATGGCAGCGGACAATTTTCCTATGAGGATTTCTCCATCCGGCTGTAGGCCGATAAAATTAGTTCAATGCCGTTTGTCTGCACATATCCGTTATGGTAAGGGGCAGAGGTTAAACAAAGGCTATACAAACAAATCAGGCCGGATAGACGGATAGCGTTTATCCAATCAAAATAAAAAACTGAGAAGGCGGGATACATACATCCCTTGTCTTCTCAGCTTTTGGCTTCTGTTATCTTTCCTTTTCCTGTATGACCAGCTCGGCGATCTGAACTGCATTCGTAGCGGCACCCTTTCGTACCTGATCTCCACAGCACCAGAAGCTCAGTGCATTGGCATGATTGCTCATATCCTCGCGAATCCGTCCTACAAATACCAAATCCTGATCTGTCGTATCCAGCGGCATCGGATAAACCATATTTTGAGGATCATCCACAAGCTTCACACCCGGTGCATTCTGCAGCAGCTCCCTAGCTTTTTCTACGCTGATTTCCTTCTCGAATTCCACCATGATGGATTCGGAATGGGAGCGGATGACCGGCACCCGAATACAGGTGCAATTCACACAAAGCTCAGGATTGCCCATGATTTTTCTTCCCTCATTCTGCATCTTCATTTCCTCACTGGAATACCCGGCCTCATTGAATCCGCCAATCTGCGGAATCAGATTGTAGGCAATCTGATACTGGAAGGTATTGACTTCAACCTCTTTTCCATGCGCCAGCGCTCCAACCTGCTGGTTCAGCTCGCGGATCCCATTGACACCGGCACCACTCACAGCCTGATAGGTGGAAACGACCATACGCTTAGCATTTGCATATGCATGCAGCGGCTGTAATGCAACCAATGCGATAATTGTTGCACAATTCGGATTTGCGATAATGCCGTGATGCTCCCGTACAGCCTGCGGATTCACCTCCGGTACAATCAAAGGAACATCCTCATGCAAACGGAACGCAGAGCTGTTATCCACAACGATTGCACCCTTTGCGGCAGCGATGGGAAGATACTTCTCCGCAATATCATTTTCTGCGGCTCCCAATACGATATCCATACCGTCAAAGCTGTTCTCTGTCGTTTCCTCAACGGTATACTCCTTTCCTGCAACGGTGATTTTCTTTCCGGCACTTCTGGCACTTGCCAAAAGATGCAGTTCACTGACAGGGAAGTCACGCTCCATCAGAATTTTAAGCATTTCCTGCCCGACAGCGCCTGTGGCACCGAGTATTGCGACCTTGTATGTTTTCATTTCACTCTCTCCTCATATTCTATCTATATGTCTGTATACCTGTTTTGTTCATCTGTAAGCGTTACACCACAAAATTATTGTAGATGGTTTCCACCGTTTTCTCATAATCCTTATTCTCCACACCGACGATGATATTCATTTCATCTGTACCCTGCGCAATCATTCGGATATTGATATTGTTTTTTCCAAGCACTGCAAACAGCTTACCGCTGATACCTGGACGATACATCATCTGACGGCCTACTGTTGCAATCAGGGAAATGTTATCAATAATTTTTATTTCATCCGCATTGCAGGCCTTTTTCATATCGCCTACCATATCATATATGACATCCTTCACATCCTCGGAATTAACCACGATACTAAAGGAATCAATTCCACTCGGTATATGCTCAATGCTGATCCGGTAATTTTCGCATACCTCCAATGCACGGCGGATGATACCGACTTCATCCGACATATGGTTCTTATAAATAGCGATTACAGTAAAATTTTTCTTCCCTGCAATACCAGTAATCATCTGTTCACTTGGATGGTCATCCTTTTCCACGATAATAGTTCCACCCTCCTCCGGATGATTGGTATTCAGGATATTGATCGGAATGTTTTTTTCCTTAACCGGGAAGATCGCTTCCTCATGCAAAACACTTGCGCCCATATAAGACAGCTCACGCAGCTCACTGTAGGTGATGGTGTTGATCCGCTTCGGGTGATGTACGATTCTTGGGTCTGCCATCAGAATACCGGAAACATCTGTCCAGTTTTCATACATATCCGCATTCAGGATATCTGCCAGTATCGAGCCGGTAATATCACTTCCCCCACGGGACATTGTACGCACTGTTCCATCCGGCAATGCCCCATAGAAGCCTGGAATAACAAAGCGGTCATGCTTTTTCATATAATTGTCCATGCGGTATTTGGTTGCATCGAAATCAATTTTGCCATCGTAGCGAAACGTGATAATATCCTTTGCGTCCACAAACGGGAAGCTGAGGTATTCTGCCATCAGCTTTGCGGTCAGATATTCCCCGCGGGAAACCAGATAATCCGTGGACATGGTCTTATTCAGCTTTCCTTTCAGCTCATTGAGATCCTCCTCGATCGGATAGCTCAGACCCAGATCATTTTTGATTGAGAGAAAGCGCTCCTCAATCAAATGAAACAGGGAAAGATGGTCAACACTGTATTTTAAATGTGCTTCTATCAGATACAGCAGGTCAGTTACCTTGTTGTCCTTTTTGTGCTCACGTCCGGAGGCGCTGACGACAACAAAGCGCCGGGCAGGATCACTTTCTATAATATTTCTCACCTTGCGGAACTGCTGTGCATTTGCAACCGAGGAACCGCCGAATTTTGTTATTTTGATCATAGTGCTAGTCATCCTCCCTTTCATAGATGCTTGCCATAAATGCATGATTGTCCAGCTTCAGCATCCGTTCCATCACCTGATGCATCTCATATACCTCCGCCTTCTGTATATGCAGATACTCCTGCCCCTCAAAGACTTTTACTTCATAGCTGAAATCCTGCAGCTCATTGCGCGCCGCTTCGTCAACACGCAGGATATAATCCCGCAGACAAAGCGTTTCATCATAAACCATCGTATGGGTAAAGGCAGGATCCATGTGCGTAACACCTTCGTTAAGGTCAATCAGATCCTGGACGATGGCATTGGCAGTGGGCAGCTTTCCGGCTCCCTGTCCGAAAAATTTTAAATCTCCAATCGTTTTACCATGCAGAGTTATCAGATTGTAGTTATCCTGTGTATTGCTTTCCAGTGAGCCTGCTTCAAACAGCACCGGCTCCACCACACAGCCGTAACGATTCTGATTGCGGCGGGTTTTGGCAATCAGCCGGACAGCATAGCCAAGGGATGAGAAATAGGATACATCCTCCTTGGTAATATTGCGGATACCAAATACCGGGAAGGTATCCGGCACGTGGAAATCATATGCAAGGCTGGCAGAGATACGCAGCTTATTACAAATATCATAACCGTCGATATCTGCACTAGGATCAGCCTCTGCATAGCCCAGCTCCTGTGCCTCCTTCAAAATATCTTCAAAGGATGCGTGATAGCGCTGCATGTGATCCAGAATATAATTGCTTGTCCCATTGAAAATCCCGTGTATGCGGTCAACCTCATCAATACGCATCGCCTTTGCCAGACCTTCGATCCATGGAATACCGCCGCCGGTGCTTGCCTCATAGTAAATTCGGACATTGTGTTCTCTTGCGGTATCCGTAAACTCCTTCAGATAAGCGGCAATTACCGCTTTGTTGGCAGTAACGACATGCTTACCGCTTTTCAGGGCCTGCAGAATATACGTATGCGCAGGCTCAAGACCTCCCATAGTTTCTACAACAACATCCACATCTGCATCATCCAGAATGGTCTGTATATCATCACACATATAAGGAAGAGTTTTCTCTTTCCCCTTGCGGATCAGTATATAGGATACGTGTAACTGTTTTGTGCTATTTGTTACCGCGTGATCGATAATTTCTTTTACCCCAGAGCCGACGGTTCCATAACCGAGTATTGCTATATTCATGTGAATCCTCCTCTTTAAATTTTTGTGTCTTTGTTTCAAAAACACTTGTTTTTTTATTGCGAACATTGTATCATAGTAAAAAAAGAATTGCAAGACGAAAAAAGAAGGAGATTTGAACATGGAGAAAATATATACAAGTACGAGAAACAAAGCGCTGGCGCGCACACCGAAGGAAGCGGTCTTAAAGGGAATTGCCGAGGATGGCGGTCTGTTTGTCTATGACGGACTGGATACCTTATCACTGCCCTTGCAGGATATGATGCAGATGACCTATGAAGAAATGGCAGAAACTATATTGCAGCTGCTGCTACCGGACTTCAGCAGAGAAGAGGTACAGGAATGTGTCAAAAACGCCTATCAGGGAAAATTCACAGATTCGCAGATCACACCGCTTCATAAGGCTAAAGATACCAATATACTGGAGCTGTTTCACGGGCCTACCTGTGCGTTCAAGGATGTCGGACTGCGTATGCTTCCGCAGCTGATGAGCAAATCGCTGAAGCAGCATCCCGATGAAAAGGTTATGATTCTCACGGCGACAAGCGGAGATACCGGAAAAGCAGCACTGGAAGGCTTTCTGGATGTGGAACGCACCGGAATTACGGTATTTTATCCGGATAACGG
Organism: Erysipelotrichaceae bacterium 66202529; assembly: GCA_017161075.1. Classification (NCBI taxonomy): domain Bacteria; kingdom Bacillati; phylum Bacillota; class Erysipelotrichia; order Erysipelotrichales; family Erysipelotrichaceae; species Erysipelotrichaceae bacterium 66202529. The sequence goes on from CP046174.1 coordinate 958,553, forward strand.
AGTATCCAATATTCAGCGGCTGCAGATGGTGACGACCAAAGGAAACAACACCTGTGTCTGTGCTATTCAGGGGAATTTTGATGATGCACAATCCAATGTGAAAAAAATCTTTCAGGATACAGATCTGTCAAAGCGCCTGAAGGAGAAGGGAATCACCTTATCCAGTGCAAACTCCATCAATATCGGACGGTTGATTCCACAGGTTGTTTATTATGTATACGCATATAAGGAAATGGTGCGCACGAAGGAAATTGCATTTGGTGAGGCAGTGAATTTCTGTGTGCCTACCGGAAATTATGGAAATGTGCTGGCCGGCTATTATGCCAAGCTGATGGGACTGCCTGTGAACCGGTTTATTGTCGCATCCAATTCCAATAATGTATTATATGACTTTTTAAAGGATGGTGTTTATGATCGAAACCGCCCGTTCTATAAAACGATATCTCCGAGTATGGATATTCTGATTTCCAGTAATCTGGAACGTCTGCTGTATTATAAGAGCGGCAAGGATGCAGATTATATCGCAGCCCTTATGAAGGAATTAGAGGAAACCGGCCGGTATCAGGTACGGGAGGATATTTTCGATTCTGTCCGTGCTGATTTTGCGGGCGGCTATTGTGATGATGAAGCCTGTGCTGCTGCCATACGTGAAGTTTATGAGGAAAGCGGCTATGTCATGGATCCGCATACGGCAATCGCATATAAGGTGATGAAGGAATATGCGCAGGAGGACGGGGAGCATAAATGTGTCCTGTTATCTACGGCAAGCCCGTATAAATTTGCACCTGCTGTTTATGAGGCGATTTTCGGAAAAGAGGAGCTGGATGAATTTACCTGTATGGAGAAGCTTCAGCAAAAAAGCGGTGTAGAAATGCCACGTCCGCTGGCTGAGCTGGCAAAGCTGGAAGTCCGTCACAAGCATCTAATTGATAAGGATGAAATGACATCCTTTGTGGAAAGGATCGGGAAGGAGATGTTCCATGATTAAGGTACGTGTACCGGCAACAAGTGCCAATCTGGGTGTCGGCTATGACTGTATGGGACTTGCATTAGACGATTACGCAACAGTGACCTTTGAGGTAATTGCACATGGTCTGGAAATTCTTGGCTGTGAGGAGGCCTATTGCAATGAGGATAACCTGTTTTATCAGGCGTTTCTGGAAGGCTTGAAATATATGAATGAAACAGTTCCCGGTATTCGGATCACGGTGGATACCGATATTCCCTATGCTAGGGGGCTAGGCAGCAGCGCCACCTGCATTGTTGCAGGACTGGCAGGTGCTAATGCGCTCTTTCAAAATCGCATGAACCGTTATGAGCTGTTTGACCTGGCAACCCGTATGGAGGGACATCCGGATAATATAGCACCGGCAATTTTCGGGGGACTGTGTGTTTCCTTCATGGAGGAAGGAAAACCGAATATGATCCGTTACGGCGTGAAGCGTGACCTGCAGTTTGTGACGATGATTCCGGATTATGAGGTCAGCACTAAGTCTGCGCGGGAAGTGCTTCCAAACAATATGAGCTATGCACAGGCGGTTTACCAGATGGGACGCTGTGCTGCTTTAGCAAAGGCGATAGAAATCGGAAATGCGATGATTATGAAAAGGGCCTGTACAGATCAAATGCAGGAGCCTTACCGTAAGGAACTGATTCCGGAATATGCCGATGTAAATAAGCTGTGTGAGGATGCCGGCATGATTACCATGTATATATCCGGGAGCGGTTCAACCATGATCGCCCTGACCCAGGAGGAGACTGATGCAGGCGTGTTAGCGGAAACCATAAAAAAACGATATCCGACCTGGGATGTACGAATTCTGAAGGCAACCTATGATGGTGTTCAAAGCGAGGTGTGCTGATGGAAAAATATTATATTGTAGACAGTACGATTCTGCCGGATGTACTCGATAAGGTGATCGAAGCACGGACACTGCTGCAAAACGGGGAAGTGAAGCAGGTGAGTGAAGCCGTTAAACGGGTTGGAATCAGTCGGGGAACCTATTATAAATATAAAGATTATGTCTTTCTGCCTGCGCAGGGGATGAGTGAGCGAAAGGCTGTTATTTCCTTGATGCTGCATCATGACAAAGGAATCCTTTCTGAGGTACTGAATACCATGTCCAGCGTAAATGCAAATATATTAACGATCAATCAGAATATACCGATCCATGAATGGGCATCTGTTGTATTATCCTTCGATTTGTGTGAGATGGCGGTATCCATTGATGAATTGATGGAACGTCTGCGCACCTGCCGCGGTGTCAGTAATTTGCGTCTGATTGCCGTTGAATAAGGAGTGTAAAAGCTGAGCTGATTGCTTATGTGAGGAATCATGAGGCGGGGAAACCCGCTTTTTCTTTAGTCTGTGTAAATTTTTACTGATGATATTCCTCTCATTTTTTATGGGCGCTTCACCTTATATGTGTGTGTTTCATGTTCAAGCAGCCGTTTATGCGCAGCTTTCTTTCTGATAATTTGCAATATTATAAAAAAAGGTGATTTTCTTTTTTTCTGAAATATGGTACGATATAAAAAGTCATTTAAATATATAAGGAGTATCCTATGAAACAGCTGTTAGAAAAACTAACGACATTGGCGGCATACACTGCCGCTGTCTGCACAATCGTAATTTTGCTGGTTACGAGCATAAATATAAACTGCTTTGATAAGGATTTTTATAAAACGGAATATGCTTCACTGGAAACTGCACAATCTCTTGGCATGACAGAGAAAGACCTCAATAAGGCGACGGATGCATTGCTGGATTATCTGCAGGATCGACGAGATAATATCAATGTTACCGTAGCTGTTAAGGGAACGGAAACCAAGGCATTTAACGCAAGAGAATCTTCTCATATGGTGGACGTGCGTACATTGTATCATTTTGCTATGGTATTAAGAAATGTAGCTATAATCCTGCTGGTGGCTTCTCTGGTCTATATGGCGGTGCGTTTAAAGGGCGGCATGCTGACGATTTTCAGTATCAATTACATGAAAACCGCAATCCTGGCAGCCGTATTCTTTGCGATGCTGGCAGGCTGGGCTTATGTTGATTTTGATGCCTTTTGGACGACCTTCCATAAGCTTGCTTTCCGCAATGATCTGTGGCTGCTGAATCCGGATACGGATTTAATGATCAACCTTTTTCCTGCAGAATTCTTTTCCACCATGGTCTTTCGTATTGTAGGTATGTTTGCGACCGGATTTATTGGATTATTCGTTCTCTGTTATCTGTTCCTGAGACATCAGCTGCATAAGCTGCATGGTGAGCTTCATCATGAGTAAGCGGCGGCTCATTTTAGCCAGTGCTTCTCCAAGGCGGCAGGAGCTGTTACAGGATATCGGCTATCCTTTTGATATTGTAACGGCAGATTGCGAGGAAACGTTTGATCATACTGCCTCAGTTTTTTCTGCTATTGAACAGATTGCGCTGGTTAAGGCACGCACTGTTTGGGAGCATCATCCTGAAGCGGTGGTTCTTGGAGCGGATACAATGGTCTGTTATGAAAATCAGATGATGGGGAAGCCGCGAAGCCGTGAAGATGCATACCATATGCTGAAGCAGCTTAGTGGCAGGACGCATACCGTAATCAGTGGTGTTGCCATCGTATGGAAAGGAAAGGCGGAATTGTTTCACGAAGAAACAAGCGTTACCTTTTATGACCTCGATGAGGATTTGCTTATGAAATATCTCGACAGCAGTGAACCGTATGACAAAGCAGGAGCTTATGGCATTCAGGGGATGGGGAAATTGTTTGTCAGAGAAATTCACGGTGATTATTTCAATGTTATGGGACTGCCTGTTGCGGCTGTATACCGGCGCATAAAACCATATCTGGAAAAAAATTAAAAAAATCTGTTTTATGGTTGAAAAATTTTGTAATGCCTATTATAATATAATAGCTTTCCAATCATAAAGCATATGCCGGTATAGTATAGTGGTAATACAGAGCAATGGTAATGCTCAGCGCTCAGTTCAATTCTGGGTACCGGCACCATAAAGTTATTTAAGCCTTGTTTAAAGGCTTTTTTTAATACCCAGTAATTTCCGTACCCCCTCATATACCTCTTTTTTGCGGTTGATTTGATATTTAAGCCTTTCTTTAAGGTTTTTTATACCATGAAATAAAAGTGACGTAAGATAAGACGAAAAAGGTGCTTTACTTATGAGCGTATATGGTCTACCCTATGGTTGCAGAGGTGATTTGATTGTTTTATGGCATGAATATCTCTTATTTGATGATTTTTTATCCTAACAATATGATTGCATGAGATACTATTCATGGCAGCTATATAATTTATGCCTCTTTTTTCTTTACGTTTTGCTGCCAGCTTTCATTTCGGTGGGAGTTTTTCATGACGATAAAATAACGGAAATTTTAACATTATTAAAACAAAAGGGCCTGTAATGCTTGCTAAAACAGTTATGGATAAAACCTTATATATATGATAGCTAAAGCAATTATCGCTGTATATATGTAGATAGTTTTCTGGATACCAGTATTAGTAAAACGATGAAGCCTTTTTTTAATGCTTTTATTTACACTCTGAAATACCTGTATATGCGTAGTATCTCATCGGAAGCATATTAAATAAGACAAACACAGACTGCTTGTAAGCTGATTGAATATTACTTAGGAAGGGATACTGAATGGTTTTACTTTTTTAGCTTTTTTCCACAATATGGACAATACTGCAGATCGTCTGCATCGCTTTGCTTTTCTTCATCCAGATCTTCATTAAACCCTGCACTTATAATTCCTGTGGGTACAGCAACAATGCCGATACCCAAAATTGCTATAAATGCGCTTAATATCTTTCCCATAATTGTAATGGGATATATATCGCCATATCCGACGGTAGTCAAGGTGGCGATTGACCACCATAAGCCAGAGAATGCATTAGAAAAAACAGTCGGCTGTGCATCATGTTCGAAGAAATATATAATGATAGAAGAAATCAGCATTAGTACTGCAACAACCGTTATGGATGATACCAGCTGCTCTTTCTTTCTCTTTAATACATTTACTATAATTGTTAATGCAGTAAAATATCTGCCTGATTTAAAAATACGAAACATACGAAATAGCCGCAATGCTCTAAGGGAACGAAGGTCTACATTTGTGATAAACGGTAAATAAAATGGCAGTATGGATATAAAATCTATTAGTGCCAGAAATGAAAAAATATATTTAACTCTAGACATAATGATACCTTTATCAGGAAATACTATATCGGCTGTCCATACTCTGGCGATATATTCAAAAGTAAATGCTGTGATGGAAACATATTCTAACCTCGTAAGCCACCATGAGACAGTGCTAGGTACATTGTCAAAGGTTGAAATAATGACGCTGATAATGCTGATAATGATAAGAGCCATCATAAATAAATCAAATATTTTGCTGGGCATATAGGAACCATCATCAACCGTGATTATTTGAAAGGTTCTTTGCTTCACTTTTCTATAGAATTTACTATTTTTAGTTTTCATAATAACCTCCAATATGTTTAACATATGTAGTATACCATACTAGTTAATCAGTATATACCTGGTTCTAAACGAAAGCTGAGTAAATGATTAAAGCATATCAATGTATTTCATACTTGTTTTTTGCTATACTGAATACAGTCATTTCACGAATTCATTTCCTCACCGAAAACGAACGTGGAATGACTTTTTCTATGGAAAATTGAAAAAGATAGCAGAGAATGATTATTCTGTGGTAAAATAATACCAGAAAGCGAGGTGTTGCAATTCATGAAGAAAGTGCTGCTCAGTCTGTTATGCGCCATATTCCTGCTGCAGGGATGTAGTAAACAAAATGAGGGAGAACCGATTGAACTAACAGCGCAGGAAGTGCTGGTCAGACTCCAGGATCCGAAAAAAAATTCCTTCATGCTGTACATCACCTCGGAAAATTGCTATTCCTGTGATGAATATGAAAAAATAATACAGGAAATAGAAGAGGAAACACCGTTTGAAATCTACTATCTGAAAATGGATACAAATGAAGAGGATACGGATGTCAAACGCTCACTTGAAGAACTGCAAATTACGACAGGAAATATACAGAGCCTGCCGTCTACCTTTTATTTTTATCAGGGAAGTCTGTTGCCTGAAAATAAAAAAGAAGGGTATCTGGAAAAGAAGGACTTGTTAAAATGGTTGAACGATCTGCATTTACTACATTAAATCAAGAACCTGCCACGGTATCTTCAAAGGAAGAAATCGTACAGCAGCTGACATCATTAGGAATCCAGAAGGGCATGGTACTTCTGGTGCAGGCAGACCCAAAAAGACTTGGCTATCTGATTGGCGGAGAACAGGCGCTGATTGAAGCACTCATGGAAACAGTAGGCTATGAGGGTACACTCGTTGTCGCAACCTTTACTCCGCAGCTATTGGATCCCTCCTGTCAAAAGGAGAGTGTCGAGCGTATATATTGGGATGATGTACGTGGCTCTGCTTTTCCATTTGACAGAAAACTGACGCCGCCCCGCGATGCATTTGCTTTGCAGTTTTTGCGTAATGAAGGAATCGTGCGCTCCTACCACCCATTATACAGCTTTGCCGCCTGGGGGAAATACGCCAAACTGATTTGTGATCGTCATCCTCTGCATTTCGGGCTAAGCAAGGATTCTCCTCTCGGGAAAATTGTGGAATTCAATGGCTATACTGTCCTGCTTGGATGTGAGTACGAGAACTGCTGCATGTTTCATTTAGCTCGCTATTCCGGAGATCAATTACCGATTCGCCTGGTCAGTGCACCGATTGAAAATAACAAGCAGACAATGTGGAAGGATATGCTGGATTTGGATTATCAGACAAAAAACTTCTCCGAAATAGGAGAAGTGATGGAGGAACGCAGTGTTGTAAAAACCTCTTATATCGGGAACGGACGCTGCCGTATGTTTTCTGCCAGAGAAGCGATTACACTGGCAACAGCCTATTTCCACATTCATAAGGATTGAAGCAGGATGGCGGCTGCCTTTTCGAGATAATGCTGATCGACTGCATCAAATCTTGAAAATATCGGAGAATCAATATCCAGGACACCCAGCAGGGTGTCTTCTTTTATAAGCGGTATAACGATTTCTGAATTACTGGCACTGTCACAGGCAATATGATTCACAAACTCATGTACATTATCTACCCGCTGTGTACACCTGCTTTCTGCACAAACACCACAAACACCTTTGCCCAACGGGATATGCATGCAGGCAACCATGCCTTGAAACGGTCCAAGGATCAATTCCTTATTTTTAAATAAATAAAAGCCTGCCCAATTCAGCTCAGGAAGCTCTGCGAATAACAGGGCAGACATATTTGCCATATTGGCAATCATATCATGCTCTCCCTCCAGGACTGCACATAGCTGCTGAAGGATTCGCTCATATTGTTTTTCTTTCATATAAAACACCTCACTTTTTATGAGGATATCGTATCATGATTTTAAGAAAAGAAAAAGGAGTTATCCATTAAGATAACTCACTTTCACTTTTTGAAAATTTAGTATATGCCTTAGAAATATTCTTAGCGGAATCCGGTGTCATCTTATACCAGCCCTGTGCGCTCATCATGTTGTATACATCACGCTGCAAAGTTGATACGCAGGTATAAACCTCATCAATTTTTTCGAATAATTCATCGTTGCTTGCTTCCTGTGTAAATGTATTTAGCTCTGCTTTCATATGCTTTAATGTTACCAGCAGATTGGTAGCGATGTCCTTATCGCCGTAGCTTTTTGATTTTGCTGCCATATTACTTAGCCTCGCTTTCCAGGATTTCCAGTAATGTCTGGTAATGCTCCTTTAATTTTTCCTGTACATTTTCAAAACAGCTCTTTACTTCCTCACTTTGAATCATTGTGATATCATTGGCAACACGTTTATTTAAAACAAGTGTCTGATCCAGGATATCTTCCATATACAATACGTCTTTAGGTGTCAGCATAGTGTTCACTCGTATGACTCTGTGTGTAAGTCATACATCTCCTTTCATACATTAGTATGGAGTGGAATATCCGCATGTATGCATTTGCTTTCAAGGTTTTATCTGCTATAATAGAAACTCACAGGAGGACGTCATGGAAATACAAGAACGAGAATATGTTTATATCCAAAGCTATAAGCATGATGGTAGTCTTCATAGGACCTGGGCTAAGGGATATGTCATAGAAGCAAATGAACGGCGCATTGTTGCTGTAACCAACAAAACACTTGTCAGTGAATCGGATGGTCGCAAATGGGTTACAAGGGAACCGGCAATCTGTTTCTTCTATCCGGATAAATGGTACAATGTTATCTGCATGATCCGCAAATCCGGTATTCATTATTACTGCAATCTTGCCTCACCGTCTCTTTATGATGGAGAAGCAATTAAGAATATTGATTACGATCTGGATGTGAAGGTATCGCCAACAGGAAAGACAACCTTGCTGGATGAGGATGAATACCGGCAGCATTCAGCAGAAATGGGATACAGCCGGAAGCTGGATGAAGCGATACATCGTGGTCTGGATCGACTGATGGTAGATATCCGGCTTCAGAATTCACCGTTTGAGCATCGTGAGATATCTGCCTTGTATGATAAATACCTGCGTTATATGGAAGAGGATAAAAGAGCTAAATAAGGCATATACGCGGTATATGAAGGAAATATGACAAAAAATCAAAAAAAGTGAAATAAAACGTTGACACAAAGAATGATTCGTTGTATTATATACGAGCGCTGATGAGAAACAGCGGCGCACGAAATAGAAATTTCGGTCTTTGAAAACTGAACAGGAAACGTCAATTATTTGAGAAAACAATATTCTCGGAATAACGATAACTAAAATGAAATTCAAACGCAAGTCATGCGTTAGAGCTAAATCAAATGGAGAGTTTGATCCTGGCTCAGGATGAACGCTGGCGGCATGCCTAATACATGCAAGTCGAACGAAGTCTCTAGGGAGCTTGCTTCCAAAGAGACTTAGTGGCGAACGGGTGAGTAACACGTAGGTAACCTGCCCATGTGTCTGGGATAACTGCTGGAAACGGTAGCTAAAACCGGATAGGTATACGGAGCGCATGCTCTGTATATTAAAGCACCCCTCAAGGTGTGAACATGGATGGACCTGCGGCGCATTAGCTAGTTGGTGAGGTAACGGCCCACCAAGGCGATGATGCGTAGCCGGCCTGAGAGGGTAAACGGCCACATTGGGACTGAGACACGGCCCAAACTCCTACGGGAGGCAGCAGTAGGGAATTTTCGTCAATGGGGGGAACCCTGAACGAGCAATGCCGCGTGAGTGAAGAAGGTCTTCGGATCGTAAAGCTCTGTTGTAAGTGAAGAACGGCTCATAGAGGAAATGCTATGGGAGTGACGGTAGCTTACCAGAAAGCCACGGCTAACTACGTGCCAGCAGCCGCGGTAATACGTAGGTGGCAAGCGTTATCCGGAATCATTGGGCGTAAAGGGTGCGTAGGTGGCGTACTAAGTCTGTAGTAAAAGGCAATGGCTCAACCATTGTAAGCTATGGAAACTGGTAGGCTAGAGTGCAGAAGAGGGCGATGGAATTCCATGTGTAGCGGTAAAATGCGTAGATATATGGAGGAACACCAGTGGCGAAGGCGGTCGCCTGGTCTGTAACTGACACTGAGGCACGAAAGCGTGGGGAGCAAATAGGATTAGATACCCTAGTAGTCCACGCCGTAAACGATGAGAACTAAGTGTTGGAGGAATTCAGTGCTGCAGTTAACGCAATAAGTTCTCCGCCTGGGGAGTATGCACGCAAGTGTGAAACTCAAAGGAATTGACGGGGGCCCGCACAAGCGGTGGAGTATGTGGTTTAATTCGAAGCAACGCGAAGAACCTTACCAGGCCTTGACATGGATGCAAAGGCTCTAGAGATAGAGAGATAAATATGGATCACACAGGTGGTGCATGGTTGTCGTCAGCTCGTGTCGTGAGATGTTGGGTTAAGTCCCGCAACGAGCGCAACCCTTGTCGCATGTTACCAGCATCAAGTTGGGGACTCATGCGAGACTGCCGGTGACAAACCGGAGGAAGGTGGGGATGACGTCAAATCATCATGCCCCTTATGGCCTGGGCTACACACGTACTACAATGGCGACCACAAAGAGCAGCGACTTGGTGACAAGAAGCGAATCTCATAAAGGTCGTCTCAGTTCGGATTGAAGTCTGCAACTCGACTTCATGAAGTCGGAATCGCTAGTAATCGCAGATCAGCATGCTGCGGTGAATACGTTCTCGGGCCTTGTACACACCGCCCGTCAAACCATGGGAGTCAGTAATACCCGAAGCCGGTGGCATAACCGTAAGGAGTGAGCCGTCGAAGGTAGGACCGATGACTGGGGTTAAGTCGTAACAAGGTATCCCTACGGGAACGTGGGGATGGATCACCTCCTTTCTAAGGAGAAAGTACAAAAGAAGTAAAATGGTTAAGGAACATTTCCTGTTCAGTTTTGGAATACCGAAGGTTTCCAACGAAAAAGAAGTCGATCTTTGAAAACTGAATAACAGAAGACATATGAAGGTCTATAACGAAAGTTGTAAACGAACATAGATATTCACGAGTAGAAAGTTAAACAAAACAGAAAACTCAAGCAAAAACCTAAGCAAAGAAAAGAACGCTTAAAACTTAATCGTGATTAAGTGAATAAGGGCGTACGGTGGATGCCTAGGCACTTGGAACTGAAGAAGGACGCAACAAACGGCGAAACGCGACGGGGAGTGGTACGTACACAAAGATCCGTCGATATCCGAATGGGGAAACCCGGCAGCAGTAATGAGCTGTCACCGATGAGTGAATACATAGCTCATGCGGGAGGTACCCGGAGAACTGAAACATCTAAGTATCCGGAGGAAAAGAAAATAAGAATGATTCCGTAAGTAGCGGCGAGCGAACGCGGAGGAGCCCAAACCAGATCTTGATCTGGGGTTGTAGGACCACGATATGGCAAGAGCATGGCTAAGAGAACGGCATTGAAAGGCCGACCGGAGAGGGTGCAAGTCCCGTATCTGAAAGTCTAGCGAAGCCTAGTGGTATCCTGAGTACGGCGAGACACGAGAAATCTTGTCGGAAGCAGGCGGGACCATCCGTCAAGGCTAAATATACCCAAGTGACCGATAGTGGACCAGTACCGTGAGGGAAAGGTGAAAAGAACCGCGGGAGCGGAGTGAAATAGAACCTGAAACCGTATGCTTACAAGAAGTCAGAGCCCGTTAAAGGGTGATGGCGTGCCTTTTGTAGAATGAACCGGCGAGTTACGTTATCGTGCGAGGTTAAGTAGAAGATACGGAGCCGAAGCGAAAGCGAGTCTTAATAGGGCGGCAGTACGATGATGTAGACCCGAAACCGTGTGATCTAGCCATGACCAGGTTGAAGTTCAGGTGAAACTGAATGGAGGACCGAACCGACCCCCGTTGAAAAGTTGGCGGATGAGTTGTGGCTAGGGGAGAAATTCCAATCGAACACGGATATAGCTGGTTCTCCCCGAAATAGCTTTAGGGCTAGCGTCGAGGAAGAGTCGTATGGAGGTAGAGCACTGAATGTACGATGGCCCCATCCCGGGGTACTGAGTATAATCAAACTCCGAATGCCATACAGATATACTCGGCAGTCAGACTGTGGGTGATAAGGTCCATGGTCAAAAGGGAAACAGCCCAGACCGCCAGTTAAGGTCCCAAAATGTATGCTAAGTGGAAAAGGATGTGGGGATGCACAGACAACTAGGAGGTTGGCTCAGAAGCAGCCATCCTTGAAAGAGTGCGTAACAGCTCACTAGTCGAGTGACCCTGCGCCGAAAATGTACCGGGGCTAAGCATACTACCGAAGCTGCGGATTCAACTTCAGAGTTGAGTGGTAGGGGAGCGTTGCATGCACGTAGAAGCCATACCGTAAGGAGTGGTGGAGAGCATGGAAGAGAGAATGCCGGTGTGAGTAGCGAGATGTAGGTGAGAATCCTACACACCGATAGCCCAAGGATTCCAGGGGAAGGTTCGTCCGCCCTGGGTAAGTCGGGACCTAACGCGAGGCCGAAAGGCGTAGTGGATGGAAAACAGGCAGATATTCCTGTACCCGCGATGGAAATGAAGGAATGACGGAGAAGGCTAGTGTGAGCCACTAAATGGATTGTGGTCGAAGCATATAGCAGGCTGACAGTGAAATGCGTCAGCGGGATGTAAGATGTGACAGGTAAGGGAACGCCTTCGGGCAAGTACTGAAGCACATGATGCCAGCTTCCAAGAAAAGTTTCTAGTGATAATTCCATAGCGGCCCGTACCAAAACCGACACAGGTGGGCAAGGAGAGAATCCTGAGGTGAGCGAGAGAACTGTTGCCAAGGAACTCGGCAAAATGACTCCGTAAGTTAGCGATAAGGAGTGCTCTTGTAAAAGAGAGCCGCAGTGAAGAGGCCCAAGCGACTGTTTAACTAAAACACAGCTCTCTGCAAAGTCGCAAGACGAAGTATAGGGGGTGACGCCTGCCCGGTGCTGGAAGGTTAAGAGGATTTGTCATCCGAAAGGAGAAGCAATGAATTGAAGCCCCAGTGAACGGCGGCCGTAACTATAACGGTCCTAAGGTAGCGAAATTCCTTGTCAGGTAAGTTCTGACCCGCACGAAAGGCGTAACGATTTGGGCGCTGTCTCGGCAGCAGACTCGGTGAAATCTTAGTACCTGTGAAAATGCAGGTTACCCGCAACTAGACGGAAAGACCCCATGGAGCTTTACTGTAGCCTGATATTGAATTTTGATCAAAGATGTACAGGATAGGTGGGAGGCGAAGAGACGTGTACGCCAGTATACGAGGAGCCGATGTTGGGATACCACTCTTGTTTGATTGAAGTTCTAACCTGCACCCATAAGCTGGGTGAGGGACCGTGTCAGGTGGGCAGTTTGACTGGGGCGGTCGCCTCCTAAAGAGTAACGGAGGCGCCCAAAGGTACGCTCAGATTGGATGGAAATCAATCGACGAGTGCAAATGCAGAAGCGTGCTTGACTGTGAGACAGACAAGTCGAACAGGGACGAAAGTCGGGATTAGTGATCCGGCGGTGCCGAATGGAAGGGCCGTCGCTCAACGGATAAAAGCTACCCTGGGGATAACAGGCTGATCTCGCCCAAGAGTTCACATCGACGGCGAGGTTTGGCACCTCGATGTCGGCTCATCGCATCCTGGAGCTGAATTCGGTTCCAAGGGTTGGGCTGTCCGCCCATTAAAGCGGTACGCGAGCTGGGTTCAGAACGTCGTGAGACAGTTCGGTCCCTATCTGTTGTGGGCGTTGGAGATCTGAGGAGAGCTGTCCTTAGTACGAGAGGACCGGGATGGACCTACCGCTGGTGCACCAGTTGTTCCGCCAGGAGCATAGCTGGGTAGCTAAGTAGGGAAGGGATAAGCGCTGAAAGCATCTAAGCGCGAAGCCTACTCCAAGATGAGATCTCCCATTCGTCAAACGAAGTAAGACCCCTTGAAGACGACGAGGTAGATAGGTCAGAGATGGAAGTGTAGCGATACGTGGAGTTGACTGATACTAATAGGTCGAGGACTTAATCACACGTGCCCTGAGGGTACATAGAAACAAAAAAAGTCAACTGTTATTCAGTTTTGAGGGAACGACCTCAAAGAGATCTGGTGGCGATAGCGATGTGGACACACCTGTACTCATCCCGAACACAGAAGTTAAGCATATCAGCGGCGACAATATCTGGACGAGCTCCAGTGAAGATAGCACGCTGCCAGGTAAAGAGACTCATCCTTGGATGGGTCTTTTTTTTAAGATTAAGACAGATCCACTATTCTATATGATTGGGTCTTTTTTTCAACAGATTATGAAAGATTTTAGTATCCTATATGATTCTGTATATTGAAATTCGCCATATATAAGCAATATGCTTTGTATAATTCACTTTGCGATCGAAGTACTGCATACTAAAGGACATTATTACCTAAAAATATCTGGGGGTATATTATGATTGCCTAACGAATGAAATAGAAAAGCAAACAATGCCTTTTTCTGGAATTCTAACTATAAGGTAGGCCGGTTTACACAGGAACAAACGTTTATAAATTCATGTGCAATATGATACTTCTGTGTGAAAACCCTTTATTATTTGCTTTTAGAAATGAATCATATGGACTTTTCCAATAAAATAAGAAAGATAACTTAAAATTTATCCTTATAATAAAAAATCAGGAACAAACGTGGTATAATAATACTGTTTTGACGATATAAAAAAATGAAGAATTCATGAACTGCATTATTACAATGATATATCCGAAAAGGAGGACATAATTTTGGAATTTACAACACTAACACCTCAGGAATATGAAGCATTCCAGAATCAGCATCCCTATCGGGATTTTATGAACTCACGAAAAGCGATGAAGCTGAAAGAAATTCAAAACTGGGAAGTGGAGTATGTGGGAGTTAAGGAGCAGGATACCATTCTTTGCGCAACACCACTAACATCAATACCGGTTATGAAGGTATACCGTTTCTTTTATGCACAGCGAGGGTTTCTCATTGATTATCATAATGAGGAGCTGCTTCAGTACTTTACTAAGGAATTAACAGCATATTTAAAAAGAAAAAAAGGATTATATATGGTTGTCGATCCAAATGTATTGTATAAAGAGCGCGATATGAACGGAGAACTAGTCGAGCAAGGATTTGATAATTCCTATGTTATAGATCATATGATAAAAGCAGGTTATGAGCATCAGGGCTTCACCAAAGATTTTCAGGTGATCTCAGAGATCCGCTGGATGTTTTCTCTTTATCTTGATGGGAAAGATGAAGCTACACTCTTGAAGGGAATGCATCAGCAGACGCGATGGTCAGTAAATAAGACGCTAAAGCAGGGAATCCAGGTGCGCAAGCTTTCAGTTGATGAACTGCATATCTTCCTTGATATGATGCATCACACCTCACAACGCTGTGATTTTACTGAACGCGAGCCGGAATTTTATCGCAATCAAATGCTTGCTTACGGAGATGATGCGAAGCTGCTGCTTGCCTATCTGGACGTAAACGATTTCCGCAAAAAGCTGGATGAGGAAAAAAATCAACTGGTAAAGGAGCAGGCCGAAATACAGGGCAAGCTTGAAGAGCTTCCAGGTAGTAAAAAATTTCTGAAAAAGAAGAAAGTAGTGGAGGAAGCATTGACTTTAAATGAAAAAAAATATAAGGACACAGATGCGCTCGAGCAGGAGCATGGATCCTGTATACCGATGGCTACAGCATTCTTCATAAAATCAAATGATGAGCTGATCTATCTCTACAGCGCTGCTTATGACAGCTTTAAAAAATTTAATGCGCCATATGCAATCCAGTGGTATATGCTGCAGTATGCTTTGCGGCAAGGTATTAAGCGATATAACTTTTATGGGCTTTCCGGAGATTTTAGAAAGGAAGCACAGGATTATGGTGTTTATGAATTTAAAAAGGGCTTCAATGGTGTTGTTGAGGAACTCGTCGGCGATTTTATTCTGCCGATTCAAAAGGGGCCGTATGCCCTGTATAAAAAACTAAAGAACAGATAGTTCTATGGAGGTTGTATGCAATATCAATTTATAGAACAATTGGATGCACAGGAGCATGACGCTTTTGTAAGTAGTCATGAGCTATGCAATCTGCTGCAGTCCAGCAAATGGGGACTTGTGAAAGAAAATTGGAAGCGTTCCATTGTAGGTGTAAAGGAACAGGGAAAGCTGGTAGCAAGCTGTATGATTTTAATAAAACCGCTGCCCCTGGGCTTCAGTATGTTTTATATTCCACGCGGCCCTGTTCTGGATTATACCAATGCAGCGCTTACCGCGTATCTGTTAAAGGAGCTGAAGCGCTATGCACGCAGACATCACTGCCTGTTTATCACCTTTGATCCTGCTGTGCACTGCAATGATTATACGATAAAGGAAGCAAACGAGAACCATTATGAGCATATTGATGCTATGATACAGCTGTTGCAGAAGCAGGGAGCTGTCTTCAAGGGCTTCACAAAGCAGATCGACGACACGATACAGCCGCGCTATCATGCCAATGTCTATGCCTGTGATGATTTCGAAAGCACGTTGTCAAAAAGCTGTAAAAAGGCTCTAAGTACTGTGCAAAAGAAAATGATCGAGGTACTTCCCTATCATATTGACGGTGTAGAGGATTTTGCGAAAGTCATGCACTGTACAGAGGAACGTAAAAATATTCATCTTCGCGATCAGGAATACTTTAAACGCTTACTGGAGATTTACGGGGATGATGCGGTTATTTATCTGGCTAAGCTACCGCTCGCTAAATTGTATGAGGATATAAGGAAGCGCTATGAGCAGACAGTAAAGGAACTGGAAGCATGTCCGGAAAATGCAAAAAAGAAGCGGTTTACGCTGGAAGAGCTGCATGCATCTTTAAGCCGTGAGCTGCGTGAGCTGAAGGAGAATTTGCAACGGGATGGTGAAGTGGCAGTTGTTTCCGGGGCATTGTGCGTAAAATTTGGGCCAACTGCGGAGATACTGTATGCAGGAATGGATGATCGCTATAAGCGCTATATGGCACCATATGCAAGCTTTTATAAATGCATGACCTGGAGCTTTGAACATGGCTGTAAGTGGAGCAATATGGGAGGCATAGAAGGCAGTCTAAAGGGTGGTTTGACTAAATTTAAGGCCAATTACAATCCAACCATCAATGAATTTATAGGCGAATTTGATTTGCCTGTTTACAAATCTCTGTATAGCCTGTCACAATGGGCGATGAAGCAGCGTAAAAAGGCATTGCAGAAAGCATAAGAGGCTGAAAACAGCTTATTCATACAATCGTTTTAATGCAATTAAAATTATAGTTTTAAGCTTACTATATACTTACGTGAGGAACGTGGGGAAGGAGGCAAATATGAAGCAGATTACTGTATACTCGCTGGAAGATACCGCAAGGCTTGGACTTAAAATAGCGGAAATGATAAAGCCCGGAATGCTGCTCACCCTAAGTGGTGATCTGGGAGCCGGGAAAACAACGTTTACAAAATATCTTGGCAAGGGACTTGGTGTAAAGAAAACAATCAACTCACCAACCTTTACCATATTAAAAATATACCAGGGGTCGAAGATGCCAATGTATCACATGGATGCCTATCGACTGGAGGGAATCTCCCAGGATCTCGGCTTTGAGGAATATTTTGAGGATGATGGCTTATGTGTGATAGAATGGCCGCATTTTATAGAAAATCAACTGCCTAACGAGCGTCTGGATATCGTCATAACCAGAGAGGCAGGGGAAGAGGAAGAACGCAGGTTTACCTTTACTCCGATTGGCAGAAAATACGAAGAAATCGTGGAGGCGTTATAATGAAAACATTATGCTTAGACAGTGCCCATAAATATTTGATTATCGGTTTGTATGAGAATGATAGTCTGGTATGCGGGACTGCAAATGTATCCTGGAAAAAGCAATCGGAAACCATATTTCCGGAATTGATGAGGCTGATGCAGGAAGCCGGCTGGGATAGTGACGATGTGGATGAGGTTGTTATTACGGATGGTCCCGGTAGCTATACGGGGGTGAGAATTGCTATGTGTGTTGCTAAGGTTTTGTGCACAAGAAAGCATATTCCACTGTATGCCATATCCACACTCCAGTTGTACGCCGGACTGACAGACAACGCCTTTGTTATGCTGGATGCCAGAAGCAATCGGGCTTATACCGGGGAATTATGCGGTGGAAGCTTTAAAACGGAGGAGCAAATTCTTACACTGGATGAAATCCATGAACGCCTGGATGATAAGAAGTATGTGCTGTTTGGTGACTGTGAGCTGATAGACAGGGAAGCAGAAGAAGCAGCTTTTCTTAAAAATTTTATCGCATTGCGCCCGTATTACAGGAAGGTTGAGAATATCCATACCCTTACCCCGCGCTATCTGAAAGAGGCGGATGCATACAAGGTAAAGCCGTGATTCGTAAAGCAGAGGACAGAGATCTGGAGCGAATTCTGGAAATTGAGAATATTTGCTTTACCAGTCGGTGGACAGGTGAGATGTTTCTTTATGAATTACATGAAAATGAATTTGGTCATATGTATGTGCTGGAGATAGCAGATAAGGTCGCTGGCTTTATTGATTTTTGGACGACATTTGAATGCTGTCAGCTTGCGAATATCGCTATTCATCCTGATTATCAGGGAAAAGGCTGGAGCCGTTGTCTGCTGGATGTAATGGTGGAGACTGCAGAACAGGAGCAGTGTGAGACCGTTATGCTGGAAGTGCGTCCCTCCAATACTGCCGCCAGAGGTCTTTACAAGGCCTATGATTTTATTGAAGTAAATATACGTAAAGGGTATTACAGTGATAACGGTGAGGATGCCATTGTCATGTGCAAAGCCCTGGGAGGTAATTTGGTATGAAACAGACGTTAATACTGGCTGTGGAGTCCAGTTGTGATGAAACAGCCGTCGCAATCGTAGCGGATGGTAAACAGGTACTGTCCAATGTCGTAGCTACACAGATTGATGTACATAAGGATTTTGGAGGTGTCATTCCAGAGGTTGCCAGCAGAATTCATGTGGAAAACATATCCATGGTGATTGAGGAGGCACTGGATCAGGCTAGTGTTGAGATGGAGGATATAGATGCTGTTGCCGTTACGCAGGGGCCTGGTCTTGTAGGCTGTCTGCATATCGGTGTACAGGCTGCAAAGACGCTTGCATGGGCTTTTCATAAGCCACTGGTTCCTGTTCATCATATTGCAGGGCATATTTACGCAAACCGGCTGATTGCAGATTTAAAATTTCCTTTGCTGGCGCTGGTTGTATCCGGAGGACATACAGAGCTTGTCTATATGAAGGATGAGTGGATCTTTGAAATTCTTGGTACCACACAGGATGATGCAATCGGTGAGGCTGGAGATAAGGTTGGCCGTGTCCTGGGGCTGCCGTATCCGGGCGGTGTATATGTGGATAAGCTTGCCAAGGAAGGGAAGCCTGTCTACAAGCTGGCAAGACCAAAAACAGAGCATCCGATGGACTTTTCCTTTAGCGGACTTAAAAGCAGTGTATTACAGTTTATTGATCGCTGTGAGCGTAAGGGCGAATCCTTTATAGCAGCAGATTTAGCTGCATCCTATCAGGAAACAGCCTTTGGTGCTTTGCTGGAGCGCGCGGAGTATGCACTGGAAAAGTATCACCCTGCTCAAATGGTGCTTGCCGGTGGCGTTGCGGCTAACTCTTGCCTGCGTGAGAAGGTGGAAAAGGGGCTTGCAGAGAAGTATAAGAATGTAGAATTTATCATTCCTCCACTTTCCTGCTGTACTGATAATGCGGCAATGATAGCAGTTGCGGGCTATATCGCATATATACATGGTGTTCGCGGAGACTTTGATTTGACAGCTGATCCTGGAATCGAGCTGGAGGAAGCCGCAAGGAGCCATGCATAATATAAACACAGAGTTCTGAATTGTGACAGCATTCAGAGCTTTTTTTTGCTAGTCCTCCGGCTTGAACAGGAGAATGTCTATAAAGGCACAGACACCGATGAGGAAGGCGCACAGCTTTTCCAGCCATGGTCTGGCGGTTATCAGAGTGCTGAGGTACTGAACGTTCAAAAGCATGGATAGCGCATAATTCAGACAGAATATAATCGTGATAATCAAGCAGATCTTTTGTGTTTTTTTCATTTTATTCACCTGTTCTACTTTATGAAAATATTCCGTAATTATGAATGATTCCGGAAATCCGGGCATAAAGTAGGATGAGCAGGAGGGAGATTTAATATGAAAGCTAAAATCATTGCAGGCGTTGGTATTGCAGTTCTGGCTATCGCTCTGATCTTCGCAATGAAGCCAAAATCCTTTGACAAGCAATTTGAAAAGAAGATGTCTGATATGAATTCGTATATTCTTGAGGGCAATATGGAAATTGCTAAGGGTGAAGATGTAAAGTCGTATGCGGTAGAGGTTGGCTATAAAAAAGCTGATAAAGATCTTTTTAAGGTTACATTAACAGATAAGGAGTTGAATCAGGAACAGATTATCTTAAGAAATGATGCCGGAGTTTTTGTTGTCACGCCAAGTTTGAATCAGATTTTTAAGTTTGAAGGAGACTGGCCAATGAACTCTCCAAAGCCATATCTTTTACAGTCGATTGCAGATATCGTTAAAGGGAAGGATGCAGCAATTAAAGAAGAAAAGGGCGGCTATCTTGTCAGCAGCAAGGTTTCCTATCCGAATAATAAGAATTTTGATCATGAGGAGATCATGTTTGATAAGGATGCCAAGCTGAAATGGCTTCAAATTTACAATAAGGATAATACATCTGAGCTTAAAATCGTGTTCACGAAGGCAGAGTATAATGCAAAAATCAAGGATGATTATTTCAAAGCACCAACAGTGTTGGAGAAATCAAAGACGACTTCAGCTATTACAGATGCTGACTTGCCACTGTATCCGGTGATGGTTTATGAATCAAAGCTTGAGAATATCAGCAGTATGAATGCAAATGGACAGACAAAGCATGTTCTGGAGTATACAGGTGAAAAGAATTTCACAGTTGTTGAGACAAAAAAAGAGACTGCGAAGGATACGCAGACAGTGATTATGCCTGGTGAGATGATGGATGCTCTGGATGTGGTTGGATTCTATGATGGTAATCATTTGAGCGCTGTATATGATAATGTGGAGTTCACTGTGTTTTCTGATGACCTGAGTCCGGAGGAAATGATGCAGGTGATTATGAGCATGCAGGTGGCTGTGATGAAGTAATGATAAAGAGAGGAGATGTTTATTATGCAGATCTGTCTCCAGTGGTTGGAAGTGAGCAGGGAGGCATCCGTCCAGTAGTTGTCGTGCAGAATGATAAGGGGAATCGTTATTCAAAAACGATTATTGTCGCTCCAATTTCGAAGAAGATGTCGAAGCCGCCAATCCCTACGCATGTGATATTCAGTGATGATTCGCTGAGCTATGTTTCCATGATTCTCTGCGAGCAGTTACGAACTATTGATAAGAAAAGGCTGGGACAGTGGATTTGTACTTTGGATAATAAGACACTGGAGAAGATCAATCGGGCAATTCGGGTTAGCCTGAGCATTTGAGAGATTCCGTTTTGGAGTCTCTTTTTGATAGCATGGATGATTTAGTGTATGCATATGGAGTGTTTTATCTGTATGTAAAATTATAGAAATAAGGCTGCTTTGTGATTTGGCGTAGGAAGTGTTATTTATATAATTCATTACATTCATTTCTTATGTGAGTTCGCTGGGCATTTGCTGTGATGGAAAATCTAGATAGTTAAAAAAAGCATAGAAAGAGATTTACAAGAAATACAATGAGGCAGTAAAAGGTGTGTATTACGCTGCAATCATGCCGGGAATGAAGAATAGGAAATACAATTTAGCTATGTCGCCTTTTCTATAGCACATATGTGAATTTGTAACGAAAAAACTATAAAAAAATTCATTTTTCACTTGTCAAGAAGGAAGTTTCATGGTATTATATATAGGCATTGTGGTGATACAAGCTGAAGGTCCAGTGGTGTAGTGGTTAACATGCCTCCCTGTCACGGAGGAGATCGTGGGTTCGAGTCCCATCTGGACCGCCATTTTAATCTTTTGCTTGAATCGAATATGCTGGTCCAGTGGTGTAGTGGTTAACATGCCTCCCTGTCACGGAGGAGATCGTGGGTTCGAGTCCCATCTGGACCGCCAGTTATGCAGATGTAGTTCAATGGTAGAACACAGCCTTGCCAAGGCTGATACGGGGGTTCAATTCCCCTCATCTGCTCCAATAAAAAACACGTAAACTCATGTAAAAGTGAGTTTTTTATATGTAAAGGCATTTAACGTATGCATCCTAAGGGGAAACGTCGTTGAATGCCTTTTTTTCATGTCCAAATAACGAGGATTTCAGAAAGCATATGTCCTGAAAAACATGGAAAGTAGTAAACTCATGTACTTTTAAGCAACATGAAATCCTAACACCACAGACACCACAAAAAGAAAGGGGGTGATGCTGGGCATTTGTTAGGGAGCACCAATTAAAAGGAAAGGAGGTGAAAATGATGCTTGAGCCTAAAATATACGTACGTTGCGATATTCTTGAAGTTGGTAAACAAGATATACAAGTGTTTGATAATAAGGATGAATATGATGATTTCGAAGGAGCTTTCTCATTAGCATATACAACAGAGAAAACAGATAAGTACTTCAAGCTGAATCTTAACTTTGAACTTAGATTTAAAAATCAGTATGATGTTTCTAAAATCCTTGTAAAACTCCCCTATTCGTTTACTTACACATTGAAGAAATACAAGGAGTATGGTTTGGAATCTATTAAAATCAGCGCATTAAATGAAATTGCTTCGGAAATCAGTGAATACTACGGATTTTATTTAATGTTGCTATTCCAATGCAAAGTAAAGTCAAATGTAAAGGAGATGAGTTGATGCAAAATTACAAGCTGATATACCAAGGGTTGAAATTGGCAGTTGACTTTTACTATCAGTACAGCAAAATAAAGACGATCTGTAGGAAAAAATCAAAATGAAGAAGGATAACTTTCAGATACTTGGTCTTATTATTGGAATCACATTGATAGTAGTAAATGAAATAATTGATTTAGGTAAACATAAAGGAGAAGAAAAACAATGAAAGAAACAGAACAAAAAGCACCAGTAGCACCAATAAATGCAAAGGTAGCCAAGGAAGATCCACAAAAACCACAAGTTAAAGAAACAAAGTACTGCACCTTGTTACAGTCAACTAAGATTGCAGATAAAGACGGGTTAGGCTATACGTATGCATTTGAGAAAATCTTCGTTAAAGAATTAAAACGTGAGGAAATCCGAATTTGTCTGTACAAGAATATGCGAAATCGTGGAGGAAACATTCAAAACAAAATGCTTGTAAGACCGTGCGATTTAACTGAGATGGAGTTCATCCAGTTGTTTGAAAAAGCAATTAAAGATAAATTATTTACAGATGAATTCATGAAATATCTGCGTAACATCGTCAATCAAAAATAAACCCCTTAACCAATCAATCAACGGTTAAGGGATATTTTTTATATGTTTGATAATAAGCGTTACTTAACAAGGGGAATAGCTTCTGAAGTTCCCCTTACCATTCAGTTGTTAATTTGGCAGATGATTGACAAGCTGAGGGATAAGAGAAGTAAGGTAGATTATTTACAAGTGTTCAAGGTGAAGCATTCCGATAGACACATCATCATTGAACAGAGTAGTAGTGAACCTGAATTCAAAACTACTTTTGAATTTCATACGGCAAGTGTGGGAACAGAGGAAGCAGGACAAGTGTACACTGTTTGGGTCATTGATGACGGAGAGCATACACTAATGCTCTTCCCTGAGGAACGCTGAAAAGAATTAGTCTTTTGGTAAAGCAATCAGAAGATTTTTGACAAGGGATTTATTTTTTCTGTTCAGCAATCGGTAGTAGTTCAGAACTTCCATTTCATCCTTATTTTGGGGTGGCAAAGAATTGATTAAGTTTAAGTTAAAGCAAGAAGTGATGTTGACATCAAGAATTGAACATATTTTTTCCAAGGTGTCAATGGATGGTAGAGACTTCCCTGTTACATATTTAGAGATGGCTTTCTGAGAAAGACCTAGTCTTTCACCTAATTCAGATTGAGTCATGTTTTTCATCTCTAAATTGTCCTGGATGATTTCTCCAATATTTCTCATAGGATTGCACCCCCTTTGTTCTTAAATTATAGAATAAATGGTAGTGCGATGTTGAAATAAACTCTCAAGTGTAGTAATATTATTGTATCAACTACTGTGTGTAGTGTTTTATGAATATAACTACATTAAGGTATGGGAAAAGGAGAGAAAAAATGGAGAAAAGTAAGAAAAATGAGGATATGATTTTCAAGGATATTAAATCGTTACAACCTGTTGTAGATGTAATCAATGAAGCATCAATAACGCTTGGTGACCCTACAAGGACGATTAAAGATAGTCCTTTAATTGATGTTCTTTCAAACGCTTTAGGTGCAGGTGGCGGAGCTGGAGTTTCATTTCTTGCATTATATGGTTTAGGTATAACAGGATTGTCAGCAGCTGGCATTACTACAGCACTAGCAACTGCTGGTTCAATCGTTGGCGGTGGAATGGCTGCAGGTGTGTTAGTTCTAGGTGCGTTACCTGTGGCTGGAGTTGCTTTAACAGGTGGAGTAATAGCAAAAAACATAAAACGAAAACAATTAAGAGAAGTTAAAAAAGATTTGTATAACGAAGCAGAAGACCGATTGAAAAAGATTGAAGAGGAACTAGCAAAAGCAGAAAGTGATACTGAAACTAGTGAAGATAGGTTTAACTTATTGAAATCATTAAAAATCACCTTAGGTAAAATACTTGTAGATCTTCAACATGATTTGATGTTGTGAAAAGAGAGATTGTAGAAAAAATAGTAAGTAATTATGTAGATAGCAATATGGCAGATATAAAAAAAGAAATGAAAAAGGGGTCTGTATTTATGGTCTATGAATATATTTATAATAAAGAAGGTTATCTAAAATGTATTTTAGGAGTCTTTGATTATTGCAAAGCAAATAACCTTGCTTGTCATATAGTAGATCAAGAAGATAATGATTATGTATTCACTATTAAAATTCATAAAGATGCGGTTTTAGATATCTACACTGTTGTTGAGAGTGTGCATGGCCTAGACTTAGTAAAAGTACAATTTGTTCCCAACTCAGTTCATAGAAGGAATTCAAAGAATAAGTTAAAAACCTTAAAACAGGCAATAGGTACGCTTTTGCAATCTGATGATGAAATAGAGGGAGTTCTATACCGAAGCCATATATCTACACTTATTTCATTATTCAATACATATCTATCAAATTTTGATAAACTGATTAAGGATTTAAATCTCACAGATATAAATATATGGATGAATAAATATATTGAAAGCAACAATCTGAAATTATACTCATTCAAATATAAAGAAAAATCTGGACTCAAAGTTAAAGTGAGAACATATAACTGTAATTTAGTTTCTGAGGGTGAAAAAGTTGTGACTATTTATAATACTTTTGATAAACGTGACAATGGGCAAGAAATCAAAGGAAAGTTTGTCGCAAAATCAGTTAATAATGAAGTTAAAAGACAGGCTTACTACGCATATATTGAGTCAGAAATACTACCAAATTATGATAAAAGAGATACTGAGAATAAAACTGATTCAGAAAAAATCAAAGAATTAGAAATCATATTAGCAAATAAATGTAGGAATAAAATAGAGGATTAATCTAAAATTATTTTCATTTTACGTACAAAATAGGAGACTATGCATAAACCTAAATGTAATGTAATAGAAAAAATAATTGTAGTAATTCAATATGGCTAATGATGTGAAAAGGAGAAGAAAATGGAAAAGAGTTATGTTATTTTAGGAAAAAGTATGAAATTAGAAGAAATAGGATTATATGTATCAAGCATTATTTGTATATTAGGTACATTCATGCCATATTATACAATTAGTTTATTAGGCGCGAGTAGCAGTGTTAATTATATATCTGGTGATGGTAAATTCACATTGATTCTTTGCATATTAGCATGTATTTGCATGTGGCTAAGAAAATATATTTTTACGTTAGGAGCTTCTATCCTAACTATTGCTATAGTGTTATTTGATTTCATGTCAGATTATAATGCGGTTGAAGGTGTAGGAAAGCATGATTTTGGTGCATATATTTGTTTACTTAGTGCAGTGATTATGGTAGTATGTGGTGCTCTTGCTTATTTCCGTCATAAAAATGGAGATAAGAGTATTGATGATACATTTTCTAACATTTCTCAAAAAACAAAAGAAGTTGTTAGTACTGTAAAGAATACTGTTGAATCTAATTTAGGTGATAAATCAAATAATTCAATTAAATGTCCTAAATGTGGTGCGAAATATGCACAGGATATGAACTTCTGTCCAGAATGTGGAACACCAAAGCCAAAGGAACCTAAAAAGAAAAAATGTGGAAAATGTGGTAAAGAGTTAGATAACAATGTTCAGTTCTGCCCCTCTTGCGGTGAGAGAGTTGTACCTGATAAAATAGAAGAAAAATGTGTATGTAAGAAATGTGGTTCAGAACTAAGCGAGGGTACAGTTTTTTGTGGGAAATGTGGAACTAAGGTTGGTGATTAATATATGAAATTTTGTCCTAAATGTGGTAATGAGTTGAAAGGTAACCAATTAAACTTTTGCCCAGAATGTGGAGCGCCACTACCAAAAAATGATGCGGAAAATGTGGTCAGTGAGGAGCAACCAGAACTAGTTAAGCAACCACAAAGAACCACCAAAAACAAGGGAGTCAAGATTGTGTTAATTGCACTGATTCTTGTTCTTGCTTGTGGGGCTGGCTATTTTGCATTCTATAAGTATCAAGATCAACAAGAAAAAGACCGAATAGCAAAAGAACAGGCTCTTACTGAACAAAAGAAAAAAGATGAACAAGAGAAAAAAGATACGGAGCAGAAAACCAATGATAAACAACAAGAAAATTCGCCAAATTACGTTAATGATGGTACACCATCAATATATACTTTGGAGAACGGAAAATACAAAGAATATGCCACTTTGTTAGGTAAGCCTTACGCTGAGGTAGCAGAAAAGATTAAAATTCAAGAATTGGGAGCAAACCCTATAACATATATCGTTTCAGATTCAATAGTAGAAGCAATTACTGTTGATGAGGATGGAATTGTAAACAGTATAGAATTGATTCTGCAACCAGAATATTATTCAGAAGATTTTCTTTCATTTACACAAGATATGCCCACTATCGAATTTGATAGTGAAACGAAATCATTTATAGAAAAAAATATATTAGATGAAAGTGGTAATAAATTAAAGTGTGTATATGGTTCAAACAAGATACTAGATGATGGTATGAGCATAAATTCTGTTAAGATTGAATATGAACAATAAAAGTATCATTCATACTTTGAAATTGTATTTATATGTATATATAAATACAGAAATAAGGTTGAATATGGGGTGAGTGATAAATTATGAAATATTGTCCCAAATGTGGTAAAGAATTAAAAAAAGAAAATTTGAGATTTTGTCCAGAATGTGGATATACCTTAAATCTAGTTGAATCTACGAATGTACAACAAATAAAAAAATCACGAAAGAAGAATATTGTCAAATTCGTAGTAGCTGTATTTATTGCTGTTTTAGCATGTGGTGGAGGATATATTATTTATGACAAGTATCAAAATAATCAACAAGGAAAAAGGGAAATAGCAGAAATACAGAATAACGTTGGACAAACAGTGAAAAAAGATCAGGATAGTTCGAAATCTCCTAGAGAAAATGTAGAAAGATTAAATGCTTCTACATATCCTACTAACTATAAAGAATATGGAATATATACAAAAATATTTACTTATCCAAAACTATCAAAGATTGATATCAGTGTTTATAAAACAGATGATGTATCGTTGTTATTTACTGAAGATGATTATTGGAAAGAGTATGAGGCAGGTAATTTGGATAGTTCAGTCTTAGTACCAAAATTTGAACAAATGCTAACAGATTACTATGATTCTCAAGAAGAAAATCATAGTATTGACGAAAAAGAAGAGTATCCTTCTTATTTACCTTTACCAGGCACATATTATGTGGATGATGCTCATACTTTAATTGGTGCAGATGGAGTTGTAGGTACTTATACTCAAGATGAATATTGGAATTTATTTGTTAAACAAGGAAATGATGCCCGTGGTGGACAATATCGTGTAAAAGGTGGAAGGTTCACAAAAGAGCAGATTCAGGGAATGAAAATACCAAAAGAATGGTATCCGTGGTGGGCAAAATAAAACCAGATGAGTCAAAGCCGATAAATGGCTTTGGCTCTATTTTTACGTTATAAGCAATTTTGTTAAGAATGCACCCAAATAGTCATAGAATAACCAAACGATGATTTTAAACACAAATACGTTGCTTACAGATATAGTTTTCTAAGTTCCTATGTTCCGTAAAAAGAAAAGGAGTGAATAAGGTCATGGAAATTACAGATAAAAATAGACAGGAAGTCCTCACTTGCTTAGTCGCTAGAGGTTACGCAGAATTAAAATCACATGTTGAAGTACATTTGAAAATAAACGAAACAGAATCCCCTATAGGTAGCGAGTGGGGTACAGACAAAGGCTATGGAGCAAGAATTTTCCTTATAGAAAGCGTGAAAGAGTTTGTGGAAATAAAACAGACTCTCAACCTAGTAGATCGTTGTCCGGGACATGAAGAAACAATCGTTGAGGATAATAAAAGAGTCTCCCTTTTTGTGCTGTTTCTCACAGGGGATGACTCTGGAGTTTGTCTTTTTTTCTTAAATGAAAACGTGGTAAATGTGGAACAAACCGCAGACGCCACATTTTTTTTGACAGCATAATTTAATAAATTTTATAGTTTTTATTGACGAATAATTGTATAATGAAGTTAAGACAACTGGAGGTATTTATCAATAATGTAAAAAGCAGAGAATGCTATTAAGACTCCTGCCCAAACATGAATATTCAAAAATAAGAGACTTCAAACTGTTGTATAACAACAAATTCTGAAATCTCTTTTTGTCAAAGTGAGTAAGGGCTTATCTGAAGATGATCTTCTTTTCAAGCAATATACAATGTGTTATATCGTTTACGATAAGGACAATTCCGCAATGGTCAGCTCTGACAGGTAAAGCTTTAGACTGTCATCAATCGGTGTCCAAACCTCCCGCATCAGCATTTTTTTCATAGGATCTGTTTCATCCTGTTTACTGACGATGCATGTATCATTTTCCATCAGTTGAATAATTTCATAAATGGTAATACTCTCAATGGGACGGATAAGCTGGTACCCTCCCTGACTACCTCTTGCACTCGTTATAAATCCCGCTTTTTTTAATGTCGCAAAAATCAATTCCAAATAACGCTCAGATATTTGTTCCCGACTGCCAATCTCTGTTATAGACAGAGGACGCTCTTTCCCATATATGGCAAGATCAATCAGACATCTTGCCGCATATCTGGATTTCGTTGATAATTTCACGCACTCACCTCATTCTTATAAATATCCGTTAAATAGCGTAAGGTCTTTCCCTCAAGAACTTTATAAATTTCATCCTGCATCCCCATCCATACAGGCTGTGTCCGG
The DNA here is from genome assembly GCA_017161075.1 of Erysipelotrichaceae bacterium 66202529. Taxonomy (NCBI): domain Bacteria; kingdom Bacillati; phylum Bacillota; class Erysipelotrichia; order Erysipelotrichales; family Erysipelotrichaceae; species Erysipelotrichaceae bacterium 66202529. The sequence continues at coordinate 987,701 of CP046174.1, forward strand.
CATATACCGGCACGCATACAGGTGTGGGAAAGGCACACAACGGGATCCAGCTTTTCTTCAACAGCTAAAATAATGTCCTTGGCCGTGATATCATTAGGATTTTTTGCAATCTGATAGCCGCCGTCCTTCCCTCGTATACTGATAAGAAGCTGGGCTTTTTTTAATTGCTTAAAAATCTGTTCCAGATATTTGACAGAACAATTTCTAGCTTCTGCTATATCACGGATACTGACACAAGTATCGGCTCTGGATGCTAATTCGATCATTGCTTCCAGTGCGTAGACGCCTTTTGTAGAAATTTTCATCATAAATCTCTCCCATCAATCTCTTAACTTATATTTTAGTAGAAATACATAGAAAAGACAAGCAAATCATACGGAAATTATAGGAATATTTGAATCATTTCATTGACATTGCAATTAAAATGGCATATAATCCCAGTAAAATGATAGGGGTTGAACTTATGAAACTTCATATACACATCACAGTCAAGTTTCATCACACATCACGATGTTGCTTCATCGTCATGCCATATAATAATATGCCGTTAAATGAGGTGCTATAAAAGGAGGATAAACTATATGACAAGAATTTATGAGAGTATTACAGAGCTGATTGGCAATACACCACTTATACGAATCAATCGGCTGCAAGCAGATAGGAAAGCGGAAATTCTCGCAAAAATTGAGTATTTTAATCCAGGAGGAAGTGTAAAGGATCGAATCGCCTATCAAATGATAATGGAGGCGAAAAGAGATAAAAAGCTGGATGAGAGTACAGTTTTGATTGAGCCGACAAGCGGAAATACCGGAATTGGACTGGCTATGACTGCTGCAGCACTCGGTATTCGTCTGATTATTGTATTACCGGAAACAATGAGCATTGAGCGCAGAAAACTGATTCGCGGCTATGGGGCTGAGCTGGTGCTGACAGAGGGAAGCAAGGGGATGAAGGGGGCAATCGCCAAAGCGGAAGAGCTGCATAAGGAGATTCCAAATTCTATCATCCTGCAGCAATTTGAGAATGAAAATAATCCAAAGGCACATCTTCTGCATACCGGAGAAGAAATATGGAGGGATACAGAAGGAATGGTTGATGTATTTATCGCAGGGGTAGGTACCGGAGGTACTATTAGCGGTACGGCTGCATATTTGAAGAAGAAAAATCCAGCAATCCGCATTGTAGCGGTGGAGCCTGAAAATTCTCCTGTTTTGTCAGGTGGCAGTGCAGGCCCTCATAAAATTCAGGGAATCGGTGCCGGTTTTATTCCCAGGAATTATCATGCAGAGCTGGTGGATGAAATTGTTCAGATTCGTGATGAGGAGGCTGTTTCTACTGCAAAGAAGCTGGCCAGAGAGGAAGGGATTGCTGTTGGGATTTCAAGTGGAGCAGCAATGTGTGCAGCATTAAAGCTGGCAGAGAAAGAGGAGTATGCAGGAAAGCGGATTGTCGTACTTTTACCGGATACGGCAGAGCGTTACTTATCCACAGTGCTTTATGAGGAAGAAGGAATAGAAAGGATATAAAACATGAGATCACTGTTGCATCGTTGAGGAACGGTGTAAAAAGTCTTTTCTAAATCAAAAAACAGAAGCCCGATTTCTTCCACCTGAAAAGTGGGAAAGTCTATACCAGCGGAATTATCTGCAGGAATAGACTTTCTTTTTTCTATGCAAATATGGAAAGGCCGCAAAGAATTATTTTGTCTGAAGGTATCATATTACCTTATGTGATACCTTTTTTCACATTGTATTACTGCATTCTCATGATTCCTTAAGCATCTGTTTCAAGGTGAAATTTTATCTTATGTAATATGTAAAACAGACCTATAGTATTAGGGCGTGTACGTTATCATATGTTATATTTATTCTGGTAAGTAGGTTTCCTGATAAGTGCTCTCATCATATAATACTTATCTTCATACAGCCTTTACATTTATAATGGAATTCTGCTGCATATTAAATCTGATAATTTAATCTCAGCTTCATATAAATACAATATACAGAAAAAAACACCGCATAGCGATGTTTCTGTTTAAAATGGCGGAGTAGGAGAGATTTGAACTCTCGCGCCAGTTTCCCGACCTATACCCTTAGCAGGGGCACCTCTTCAGCCGCTTGAGTACTACTCCAGTTCTGATTCGCAGTTGTTAGTTTCATAAAAACCATTTCATTTCACTGCCATAAAAGTATATCATAATCATTTTTAAAAGTCCATACCTATTTTTTAAATTTCTGTCTCTTTTCAGGCGTAACCTACCGTCTTTGTATCATTCACTGGCACTAATTTATAGATAAGCAGAATGCATGAAGCTGAAATACGGAACAGGAAAAACAATGACGAGCATAATATCATAGGAGCATTTCTAATCCAACTGGAAACAGCGAATGACAGCTACGGCGAGTCTCTTTACATTGCCAACAGCCACAAAGCGAATTCTAACATCGCTTTTTTATGACTTCCATCTACCCATTCTAGGAAATCATAGTTATAATCTATTACCCGTATATTTTAGCTTGCTTTTTATTAAATAAGTAAAAAAATGCAATTCTTTCAAATTGTTTTAGGAATTCCACCTCTTTTCTTCGTATATAAGAGTATAAAGAATAAGGAGGTTTTCGGAAATGTATCGAACAATCAAAATCAGACTAAAGGCTACCAAAGCACAGAAGGAGCATCTTTTCACTTATGAAGCAGAGTATCACCAGCAGCTGGATTCACTTGTAGCACAAATGCGCACACATCCCTACAATGTAAAATTCAAAGATATAAGCATTGCAGAATCGATTGCAGTTCACAGTCGATGGACACTGTATCAGCTTGCTTTGAAAATGCATAACAGGGAAAAAGAACAAAAAAGAACAGGCTATAATAAATCAAGTACATGGAGTCCTAGATCCTTTACCATTAACAAAGATCGGCTGACGCTTCATTACGGTAAGCAGTTTTCCCATCGAAAAGATACGGTTACGCTGAAGCCGCTTGCCACTGAGCTGCTGCAATTGGAGGAGCATGAGATTATACGGATGGATCTTGTGCATGATGAGTATTTCTGGTATGCGAATTTTCTTGTCCGTATTTGTGTTAATCCGTGAAATAGTGTAGCCATTTTCTGCAAAATATGCTACGATAATTAACGGTTACAGTGTAATAGATGAGGTTATTATGAAAACAGATGGAATCATATTTGATGTTGATGGAACGCTTTGGGATGCGACAGAGCAGATTGCGGAGGCATATACGGTTATCCTGCAGCAGGAGCATATCGAACATAAGGTAATCACTGCAGAGATTCTCAGCTCTGTGATGGGTCTTATGAATGAGGATATTGCCGCAAGGCTGTTTCCTGAGCTGTCATATGAAAAACGTATGCATCTTATAGAACGATGCTGTGCGTTTGAGTGTGATTATCTGCGCAAGCATGGTGGAAGACTGTACCCTCAGGCTCTTGAGGTTTTGAAAAAGCTGTCAGCGAGATATCCGTTATATATCGTATCTAATTGTCAGGATGGCTATATAGAAGCGATGTTTGATGTTCATGGACTGCAAACATATTTCAGGGATTATGAATGTTCGGGAAGAACAGGAAAACCAAAATATGAAAATCTGAACATGATAAAAGAGAGAAACCATCTGCAGCAGCCGGTTTATATCGGAGATACCAAAACAGACCAGATTTCCTGTGAGAAGGCCGGTATTCCCTTTGTATATGCGGCGTTCGGCTTTGGAGAGGCAACTGCCTATGCCGCTAGGGTAAATTCATTTGCTGAGCTTGAACAGTTATTTTTATCAGATGAATCAACATACATACAAAAGCAGTAAATCGAAGTATATGAAGTATATAGTGTTGGAGGTAAGGCCATGAGTGAAGAAAAGAACGAAAAGAAAACAGTTTCCGATGCTGAGAATACACAGAGTGCTCCGGAAATCGAAGATAAGGAAGAATTGATTACAGCAGACAGTCTTGATAAAATGATGGAGGAGCTGAAGGAGGAAGCAGATGGAAGTGTTCAGACTCCACCTGTGGAAGCTGATAAGCCTGCAGTGGCAGAGACTGCAGAAAATGTGAAAAAATATAAGCTTTTCTTTGTATCTGATATGGATGAGGAAGCGGAATTTTTACATAAGATGTCCAAAGACGGTCTGCATTTTGTAAGTAAAAACGGTATTCAATACCTTTTTAAAAAGGGCGAACCAAAAAATTATTATTATCACCTTGGATATTATGAAAAAGATATTCGTGATCCGGAACAATATGTTGAGAATTACAAAGAGGCTGGATGGGATAATATTTATCATGAAAAGGGAGAGTTTGACGGTGTGTGGAATTATTTCCGAACAGAGATGGACGATGGAACAGAACCAAAAATTTTCAGTGACAGAATGTCCAGAATTGCACTCTATAAGCGTCTGCTCACAAGCTGGAGATCCCTGCTGACAATGCTTGCAATCTGCTCTGTATTTATCCTTGGGCTGCTTGCATTTCTTTGGCTTGGGGTCAATGCTTCCTCCATTACAACTATAGGAATGCGCGTTTCAGGTATCATCCTGCTGCTGATACTGGCTGTTTTTCTGTTATATCTGCGCCTGTATCATAAAATTGGCAGAAAGCTGGAGGAGCTTGTTAAGCATTAAAGGATCAATGATTTGGAAAATAAAAAGCTGTAACGGGAAGATCAGTTCTGTCATCCGTTACAGCTTTTCTAATTACCGATAAAGAAATCGAGGATATTCCATCCGGCATCTGTTTCCTGCTTATACAATTCCGTGTAACCGCATTGGGTACAAGATATTGTGATGAATTTCTTGTTCTGGATATCAAAAATCTTTGAAAAATTACCACCTGTTGCCTGAAATTGATCGCTTTCATACTGTGTATTTCCACATTTTGGACAGATATATTGCTTTTTCTCCATAGGTGCCTCCTTGTTTTTTTGATTATAGCATGATGCATTATAAAAGGAAAGAGCATCCTGCGAGTTGTCCTCTTCATTCAGTGATAACAGCAGATACCGTATTTTATTTCAATGATACAAGATATATGCTAGGCTGTATCCGCTATAGAGAATTGTTTTTTCATCGCATACGGCTTTCAAGATTGATCAACCCCTTATTCTTCATAACAAAGAACACCCTCATGGTCAGTAAACAATAATAATTTTTTTTGCATTTGCACAAGAATAATTTCAGCTAATGATTGCCCGTATTTTCCACAATCTGGATTGTTTTTTCTTTTAACGGTACCTGTAAACATTGATTGCTGTTGTTAAAATATTGTATAATAGCAGAATGAGGTGAGATTATGCTTGATTTGCAGAAACACAAGGAGTATTTATGGAAGTATCTTCTGACATATGGAAGAGCAAAAAGAAAGCGTGGCGATTATGAAAAGCTGGTATTTCCATTTCATGATATCGTTATGGAGGAAGGAAAGTCCATAGAAGATTATCGCAGTGAGGAGCTGAAGCAGCAGCTGGATGCCTGTGCTTCGATTGTAGACATTTTTGATTTGATTTCACTGGAATATAGGGATTACTATTTCATGGAAATCAGTTCGCTATTACATGATGATCAAAAGCTGTATTCCTGCCTTTTGAAAAAGACGATGGATACGGCAGGAATTACCGACTACATATCGGCCCATAATTATGAATATCTTATAAAGTTCGCCGATGAACCAACGCAGCAGTATATACAGGCTAAGCTGCCATGATCCGGTATAAGGATGTGCAGGCTTCCTGCTCGTCAGCGCTGAAAAATACCGGCATTCAAAGGACTGAGTAAAAAAGTTAGGTTTCATATCTAAAAACAGCGGGGTTTGCGCTTTGCGCTCATGAGTTATTCAAAAGCATTTCCATTGTTAAAAATTGTAGCAGATAAGGCAGGCGATGTTCTATTCGCCTGCTTTTCAGGCGTTGATTCTTTCTTTTCTTGGAAAAGAAACAAAAAGAAGCTGTGTTTCTGTAAAATGCTGCGTAGGGATATACTCCTACAACCAATTTGTAAGTGGAAAGATAATCGGCCTGCAGCCGTATGATTAGCTTATGTATGTACAAGCGAAAACCGTCATTCGCCATAATAGCTGGACATACCCCTGTGCGATATCGATACATACAGACTTCTGTATTGCTGCTTGTATAATCTCACTGAATTTTATATAGGTTTCTTCCTACAATGCATCTCCTGTATCCCCATGTATTTTTTAATTAAACGAATGAAATTTCGCCTGCTTCAGCAGTTATTCAATCCTTCACCTGGAATAAAGAAAGCTGATAAAACAGGCTTTTTTTAGCTGTTTAAGAAAAAGAACCAAGCTTGGTGCAAATTCTGGGAACGCTTACAATTTGCACCAAGATGGTGCACAAAGAGACTTTATGAGCCATAGCAATTCTGATTTGTTTACGGTAAGATAAAGGTGCAAAAAGAAACCGCATACAACGAAGGGAGGAATCGTTCGTGATTGACCGGATGACCGAAAAAACAATACGACTGCTGCTGGAACAAAAAGAGCCAATCACCACATCCGTGATTGCGAATGAAATCGGTGTTTCAAGAAGCAGTATCAAGCATAATCTGGATTACGTAAAGAAAACACTGCAAAAGGCAGATGTACTGCTGCATTCCATACCGGGCAAGGGAGTCTGGCTGTCGGCCGATGAACCACAGCGAAAGGCTGTCTTGCAGCTTCTACAGGAAAACAGTGATCATTCCTCCTCCTATAATTACCGGAAAAAATATATCCTCGATGTTTTATTTGAATACAATTCCAGCTATACGATACAGCTGTTTGCCGAGGAACTGAATGTTGCACGCAATGTCATTGCCAAGGATTTAGAGGTTTTGGAGCAATGGTTGTTGAAATTCGACTTAAAGATTGTGAAAAAGCGCAATATGGGAATCGGGGTTGAAGGTGGAGAATTTAATATCCGGCAGGCAATCCTGGAAAATAATAAGGAATTTATGCATGAAGTATACGGCAATGCCGCTGTTCCTGAGGGCATGGACTATCGTATCTCGGAAAAGTTTTATAACTATTTCCTGGAAATGTATGATGATTTCGACATTTTATATTTACAAGAGCTGTTAAAGGATGTGGAGGATGATTTGGAGCTGACGTTCTCCGATACCGATTATTGGCAGCTTATGGAATATGTGGCTGTCACCCTTCGCAGAGTACGCAAAGGAAATGTCATCGTAGAAAAGAACATCATGAACAAGCTGAATGTGAACAACGAACAATATACTGCAGCGAAAAATCTGTTTGATACGGCTGTGAGTGGTCTGCAGGCATATCTGGGCCTGGAAATCCGCTGTATGGCAGCACAATTCATCGTTTTCAGTAATCATGGTCTGGATGATGAGATCAATATGGAATACTTTGACGCAATCACCCGCGAATTTCTGGAGCATTTAAAAGCCATCGTCTCCAACAAACGCTTTGTGATCAGCGAGGGTCTTGTCCATGATGTGAGCCTGTTCATACAGAAGAAAAAAGCACAGGAAACCTTTGCCATATCCAAGCGCTATGACTTCCGACAGGATATCAAGCATCGCTTTCCAAGTCTGTACGGCATTACACTGACAACGATTGAGGAAGTGGAATCCTGTTTGAAAATCAGCTTTACGGATGATGATATCGCCTATATTGTCATGCTGATCAACAATGCAATCGATGAATCGGATCATCCCATCAATACCGTGTTTATATCGGCGGCGGATTTCCATACATCCAAGTATCAGGCGAATAAAATCATGCGGAATGTGGAAAATCTGACAATCAGTAAAATTCTGCATTATGAGGATATCCGGGAAAGCTCTATTACAAAATTTGAGCTGATTATCACAACGGTGCCTCTGGAGCTGAAGAAAAACGTATTGCTCGTCAGCCGTGAAATTAGTGATGAGGATATTGAAAATATCAGCCGTGCGATTTCGGAAAAGCAGAATATCGAGGTCGCAGATTTGGATGAATCCTTCCATCTGTTTGATCCCAAGCTGATTTTGTGTGATGTGAATGTCAAGCGCAAGGAGGATGTCATATCCAAAGGCTGTCAGCTATTGTATGAAAAAGGATATGTGAAGAAAGGCTTTGAGAAAAAAATATGGGAGCGGGAGAAAACAACTCCGACCTCCATTGGGAACAGCATCGCCGTTCCACACGGCTATAAGGCCTATGTGAAAAAGAGCGGTATCGTCGTCATGCGCTTAAAGCGCCCGATCAACTGGACATACGAGGATCGCATTGAAATTGTATTTTTAATGGCCATTGATTTCAATACGCAGTCTGAAGTATATAACTTTTTCCAGCAGTTCTATGCATTCATCGATGATCGATCAAATATCAAGGCCCTGAAGAATGCACGGGATGAAATGGAAATCTGGGAGATTCTGCAGCAGAGCGGAATCACCGCATAGAAAGTGAGGGATACGATGAGATTTGGAGTAGATACCTTTATCTGGAGTGAGGTATTTTCAGAAAAGGATATATGGGTCATCACTAAGGCGGAGGAGCTGGGCTTCTCTACCATCGATATTGCCATTGCCCATCCGGAAAGCTTTCCGACGCAGCTTGTAAAGGCAGAGCTGGCAAAGACAAAGCTGGAGGTAGTCACAACAACGACACTGGATGCACAGACGAATCTGATATCGGCGGATGAAGCAATTCGTAAAAATGGAGTGAAGGCTTTGAAAATGCTGGTGGATATCAACAGAGAATTGGGCAGTACTATTCTCGGCGGTGTGAATTATGCAGGCTGGGGATGTCTGAGCGGCAAACCAAAGACGGATGAGGAATGGAAGCATTCTGTGGAGGCTATGCGGGAGGTTGCGCAATACGCACAGAGAACGCATCCGGATTTGCGCATCTGTGTGGAACCGGTAAACCGTTTTGAAACCCACTTCATCAATACTGCCGAGGAGGGTGTTCGTTATTGCAAGGCAGTAGGCACCGGCAACATGGGCGTGCATCTGGATTGCTTTCACATGATCCGGGAGGAAACCAGCTATAGGGAAGCGGTTCTTACCTGTGGAAAGGAATATCTGGGCTATGTGCATGTATGTGAAAACAACCGCGGTATCCCGGGAACCGGACTGGTTCCATGGAAGGAATTTTTCACAGCGCTTCATGATATCGGATACGAAGGCCCCTGTGTGATTGAGTCCTTTGATCCAAGCTTCGAGGAGCTGAATGCGAATTGTGCCATATGGCGTAAATTTGCGGATACCGGAGAAGAGCTGGCCGTCCAGGGACTTGCCAATCTGAAACGCATTGCCGCCGAGCTGGGCGTATAAACAGCACACTTATTAAGGAGGAGTATAGAAAATGTTAGTAAACATGAAAGAAATCTTGAAGGAAGCAGAAGAAAAGGGATATGCCATCGGCTGTATCAATACACCGAATATGGAAACGCTGCGTGCGGTTGTGGATGCAGCGGAGGAATTGAACGTTCCGATTATCATTGACCATGCACAGGTACATGATCCACTGATTCCAATCGAAAGCATCGGACCGAAGATGGTTGAATATGCAAAGCAGGCGAAGGTTCCGGTATGTGTACATTTGGATCACGGAAGTGATTACAGCTTCGTTATGCGTGCGATTCGCTGCGGATTCTCCAGTATCATGTATGATCTGAGTGCATTGCCGTATGAAGAAAACATGGCAAAGCTGAAGGAATTTACGAAGCTTGCTCATGCACTGGATATCACTGTGGAGGCAGAGCTTGGCATTATGACGAGTACGGAGGAGGACTCTCATGGAGGAAGTGTAGGCTGGACACATGAGAGCATTAAAAAGACATTCACCGATCCACAGCAGGCAGCGGAATTTGCATCAAATACCGGCGTGGATGCATTGGCGGTATGCTTTGGTACCGCACATGGAATTTATGCGGAACCACCATTGCTGGATATCGAGCGTGTAAAGGCGATTCGTGCGGCTATGCCAAAGGAATCCCGTGTCGTTATGCATGGCGGCAGCGGTGTAGACGAAGCACAGGTACGTGCCGCTATCACAGCAGGCTGCTCCAAGGTTAATTACTACAGCTATATGGCAACAGCCACCAGTAAGCACATAAGCGAGTATCTGAATGAGCGTGACGGCAAAGCCTTCTGGCATGAGGTGGAGGAAGAAAGCTATCGCTTTATGAAGGAATATGCAAAGGATGTACTGACTGTATTCAAAAACGGAAAGTAACAGCAGGGGGAGAGTATCGTTATGAACGAAGTAAATTTATCAGAGGTTCTGAGCAGAGATACCGTCATGCTGGATGTGGAGCCGTTTGCGAATAAGGAATCCATGTTTGAGACACTGGCAGCTAAATTTGAAGAAGCAGGTATCGTTACAAATGCGAAGGAATATATCAAGGCGCTGGAAGAAAGGGAAACCCTGGGGTCCACCTATATGGGAAACCTGATCGCATTACCGCACGGCAAATGTGATGCAGTGGTAAAACCGGGTATAGGCTTCTGTCGCTGCAAGCATACCTTTCGCTACTGCTCCCATGATGAGGAGGGCGATGTACGCTATGTGTTCATGCTGGCGATTGCCGGCAGTCAAAGCGGTGATCAGTATCTGCGGGTGCTTGCCACACTGGCAGGATTGCTGACACATGAGGAATTTCTCGAAGTATTGGAGCATGCACAAAGCTATGAAGAAATCATTCAGGCTATCAATACCCTGCAATCGAATTGTGCGTAAGGAACACAATGGATAAGAAAAAGAGGTGAAATCAAATGAAAATCGTTGCGATCACATCCTGTGCCACGGGAATCGCTCATACGTATATGGCCGCAGAGGCTATAAAAAAGGAATGCAAAAAAAGGGGGTATGAGTGCAAGGTGGAAATGCAGGGAGCTTTAGGGATTGAAAACAAGCTCTCGGAAAAGGATATCAAAACGGCTGACCTGATCGTTTTTGCCAATGACGTGGGAATCAGTAAGGCAGAACGCTTTGACGCTTATAAGGAGAAAATCGTCAGACATACACCGCATCAGGTGATTCAGAAGCCGGATATCATCTTTGAAACACTGCAATAATTCATACAGTATGTTATTTAGGAGGACGAAAATAGTCATGAAAGAATAACTTAGTGAAATAAAAGGGGCGCTGTTGACAGGTGTCAGCTACATGCTGCCATTCGTTATTGCCGGAGGTATCCTGATTGCCCTGGGATTTGCCATCGGCGGCTATGATATTCCAAATTCCGTGGAGGAATACGGAAATTTTGCATCCACGATCTTCTGGTTAGGAAAAAAGGCATTTGCACTGATGGTTCCGGTTTTGGGTGCCTATGTTGCGTATTCGATTGCTGATAAGCCAGGTATTGCTGTCGGTATGGTCGGCGGTGCACTTGCGGATATGCAGGGGTCTGGCTTCTTGGGCGCATTGATTGCCGGTATCATTGCCGGTTACCTTGTAAATCTGTTAAAGAAAATCAATCTGCCAATGGCATTGAAATCTCTGCTGCCAACACTCATCATTCCAATTATAGGGGTAGGGGCTATCGGTCTGATTATGGTCTATGTGATCGGTACACCATTATCCGCTTTAACAACTGCATTAACAGATATGCTGAACTCTCTGGGAACCGGAAATCTTGTATTGCTGGGAATCATTCAGGGCTGCATGCTTGCATTTGATATGGGTGGTCCTTGCAACAAGGTTGCCTATGCCTTTGCACTGGCTGCCATGGATGCCGGAAACTATATGCCGATGGCTGCGAACTTCATCGGAAGTATGGCACCTCCACTGGCTATCGCTGTTGCGGCTCTTGTTGCAAAAAAGAAATTTACAAAGGAAGAACGTGCAGCTATTCCAGGTCTGTTTGCCGGAGCGTTTGGTATGATTACAGAATTTGCCATTCCATTTGCAGCTGCTAATCCGTTAACGGTCATTCCTTCTCTGATGGCAGGCTCTGCTGTAGGCTGTGCATTATCCTATGTATTCGGTTTGACAATGCGTGCACCGCATGGAGGTCTGTTTGTACTGTTTGCTTTAAATAATGCGATTCTGTTTATCGTGGCGTTGCTGATTGCCGGTGCAGTCAGTGCAGCATTGCTTGTATTGCTGCGTAAGCCGGTAACGGAAGAAGAATAAGGGGAGGACACAAGCTATGGCAAAATTATTTGATATCATGGGGAATTTCCCCTTCAAGGTGGAGGACAAGAAGCCGACACTGATCCGCAAGAGTGATTACTCAACGGCTCTGTATCCGCCAAACAATGCATTTACTTCCGATAACACCTTTACTATGGTGACAACGGATACCTTTATGCTCGGTATCTATGAGCTGGGACCGGGCGGCGTATTTGCACCGCTGGATATTCATCCAGGAGATGAATCCTATTATATCCTGAACGGCCCTGTCGTACAGCGAAGCGGCAACGGACAGTTTGCTTACCTGGAAACAGGTGAGGGTCTGTTCATGCCAGAGGGCGCATGGCACTGCTGCCACAATTTCTCCGATCAAAAGGCTAGAATCCTGTATTTCATCACGCCAAAGGCATGGAGTGAATCCATTCCGCCTGCTGTCATTCCAAGCGATGAGGAAACGAAATTTTATAAGGGACCAAACAATGACAAGCTGCCGGATATGCGAGGAAAGATTCAGGATATCTCCCGTCAGGGCTGCACGGATGATATCGGTGCATGGCCGGTGGATCCAAAAGAGGCAAGAGAGACCGGAGCAGTCTATGCTGTCAGAGATTTTGAAAAGCTGAACAATGTACATGGTACCAAGCACCCGATGCTGATGCGCTTCATTACCAGCAATGATTACGGACATTTTGGAGAATTCATACTGCCGGCAGGCGGCTATGGGCCAAGATGCTCGGATCCGGATACGCATGAGGGAGATGCAGCCCTGTATTGTGTAGAGGGTCCGGTGACGGTGAATCTGGTGGATTTGGAGGAAAGCTTCGTACTGGAGCCGGAGGATACCTTCTTCATTCCGGCAGGTGTGAAATATCAGCTTGTGAACTTTGAAAATCATCCTGTAAAAACTGTTTTCGCAATCACGAAACTATAATAGCTTAGGAAACGGCCGTGAGCGATTGCTGCGGCCTTTCTTATAGACAAAGGAAGGCATGGTCTGCATTTGCAGGTACAGCAGGTGATTACTTATAGCAACGTATCCATAAAGCAAAGGGATACAGTAGTGTTACGGATAAGGAGGATATATGAATATTGTCATTGGATGTGATGAGGCGGCATACCGCCTGAAGGAAATAATAAAGGAATATGTAGAAGAGCTAGGTCATACGGTTACCGATATCGGGGTGTATAATGAAGAGCCTTCCCTGTATCCAGATACCGCACAGAGACTGTGTGAAAAAATTACGGATCATAGCTGTGAACGGGGCATTCTGCTTTGTGGCACAGGAATTGGAATGGCTATCACCGCCAATAAGATACCGGGTATCCGCGCTGCTGTTGGGCATGATCTGTTTTCTGTGGAGCGCAGTATCAAATCCAACAACTGTCAGGTGCTTTGCATGGGAGCCAGAGTCATTGCGCCGCAATATGCAAAGCTGCTGGTGGAGCGCTGGCTGGAGTGTACGTTTGCCGGTGGAGCCAGTGCGGAAAAGGTAGAGCGCATTATGGAAATTGAACAGGATTACCGGAAATAAGGGAGGCAGATACAATGCAGAGAATAATAAATGATCCAAACATGGTCGTTGAGGATATGCTGAAGGGCTTTGAAAAATGTCATCGGGATATTCTTCATGTGGATGAACACAATCCAAGAGTCGTTATCAGCAATTCCTTTGCCAAGCAGAAAAAGGTGGGAATCGTGACCGGGGGAGGAAGCGGTCATAAACCGGCCTTCATCGGCTATTGCGGAGAGCATATGGTGGATGCTGTGGCAGTGGGAGAAATCTTTTCCTCACCGACCGCAAAGAGCTTCTATGACTGTATCCGTGCAGTGGATCAAGGCATGGGGGTAGCGGTTTTGTATGGTAACTATGCCGGGGATAATATGAATGTGAAGATGGCAATGGAGCTTGCAGATGATGATGACATCGAGGTAAAGACCGTTGTTGCGAATGACGATGTGGCGAGTGCGCCAAAGGAAGATATCGCCAAGCGCAGAGGGGTTGCCGGAGAAGTCTTCCTGTGGAAGGTTGGCGGAGCGAAGGCGAGCCAGGGGGCGGATCTGGATGCGGTTATCAAAGCGGCACAAAAGGCGATCGATCATACGCGAAGTGTCGGTGTGGGTCTTGGCCCGTGCACCATTCCTGCGAATGGAAAGCCAAACTTTCATATCGAACCGGGTACGATGGAATTTGGTATCGGACATCATGGCGAGCCCGGGGTACGTGTGGAACCGCTGGGAACAGCAAAGGAAATGGCAAAGGAAATGGTGGATATGGTTCTTGGGGATGTGCCGTTTACGAGTGGTGATGAGGTAGCGGTACTTGTCAGCGGTCTGGGGGCAACACCGGTGATGGAGCAGTATATCTTCTATGATGAGGTGGAGCGCTGTATGAAGGAAGCAGGAATCTCGGTATATCGATCCTATGTGGGAAACTATTTCACATCGCTGGAAATGAACGGTGTAACATTAACGGTGATGAAGCTGGATGAGGAGCTGAAGGAATGTCTGGATATGGATTGTGCATGTGTGGGACTGACACAGGTGAGGAGATAATCATAATGGAATATATCAGAAATGAGAAGCAGGGAGCGATCGCTCTAGCCATGTGTGATGCGATCCATCAGCATGCGGCCTATCTGAGCGAGATCGATGGGGCAACGGGAGATGGAGATCACGGAGTCAACATGAACAAGGGCTTTCTGATGGCGAAGGAGCGCCTGATGGAGGATATGAGTTTTACGGAGAGTATGAAAACAATTTCCCGTACCCTGGTCATGGATATCGGCGGAAGCATGGGTCCGATTTACGGAACGATGTTTTCAAGGCTGAGCAAGGCGACAAAAAAGGAAGAAAGGATCACTAGGGAAGTATTTTTAAAAGCACTGCAGGATGCGCTGCTGGGACTGCAGGAGCTGGCTGGAGCGAAGGAGGGGGATAAGACACTGATTGATACCCTTGCGCCAGCAACCCGGGCCTTTGAGAAGGCGGTAAAGGAAGGAAGCAGCTTTGCCCAATGCCTGCAGGCCTTATGTGATGGTGCTCAGGAGGGGAAGGAGCATACAAAGGAGCTTGTCGCAAAAATCGGAAGAGCGGCAAGGCTGGGGGAGAGAAGCCGTGGCTATCTGGATGCAGGAGCGACTAGCTGCTGGATTTTATTAAAAACCATGGCAGAAAAGCTGTGCGAGGTCATTGAGACAGACTAGCTATAAGAGATACAGAATCACGAAGGTGAAGACTGTATCTTTTTTTTGGAAAGTGCCTAGTGATAGGAATGATTTTTTATAACGGAAGTATAAAAGCGGTAATAAGGAAGCCTTGTGGCTATCGCCATGTTCGTCTATGCCGTTTGTATAGTTGTCTGTGATAAAACTGCCTTCGTGAACATATAAGGTGCAAAAGGAATTTCTCTTGACTGAATATGATTCAGTATGTAATAATTGAACTATATTCAGTGGAGGTGCTGTAATGACTAGAATTGTAAAACAGCCGGATATCCGGAAACAGGAATTACTGGATATCGGAGTGCGACTGTATTTTGAAGCTGGGGAAAAGGGGGTAAGCATCCAGCAGGTAGTGAAACAGGCAGGCGTTGCCACCGGTCTGTTTTACTATTACTTTTCCTCAAAGGATGCATTTCTCGATGAGGCGTTAAACGACTATATTGATAAGGAAATTCAGGAGATGGAAATGCTGCTGGTAACGGAAGACCAGACGGCTTTAGAGAAGCTGGACGCTGTATGCAATGCCTATTTTGCGTATGCAGAAAAAATGGCACCGCATCGCTCAAGCAGGGCATTTCATACAGAGCGGCATTATGTACTTACGGAAAAGCTGATTGCCCGTCTTAAAAAAAGGATTTGTACGGTTTTGCTTCAGGGACAGGCACAGCAGGAATTTAACCTGCAGGACATAGAGCTGACAGCAGGCTTTCTCTTGCATGGCTTAACGAGTATGTTCGATGCGGATACAGAGGTCAGTGAACAACGTCTTCAGCATATCAAACAGCTTATATATAAGGTATTAAAGGGATGATGGAAATGAAAATATATATCGAAGGCAAGGAATTTACAAAAGCTGAATGCGATGCATGGAAAAGAAAACGGGCCAAAAAGGTTTTTCGCATTTTGAAAAAGCAAATGCCAAAGGAAAGCGATGCAGATCATTTATGCGAGCTGCTGACAGAATGGAAGCTGCATATGTCGTATGAGGACATCGTCTCCTGTATCCATATCCGGCTGGCTGTGGGCAGTATTGCGATGAAGGTGGCGGCTCTGTGCTCCGGTAAAAGGCGAAGGAAGGCAATAACGATGATTTATGCGGATGGAATAAAGGCAGAGACTCTGCACCCTATCATAGAAGCGTTAATGCTGCAGGACAATGAAGTACATCGGCGGGTGAATGTAGGAGCATATCCGGATCACTATGCCTTGATACCACGCAATGACACCCTGGAGGTGATTGAGACCACAGGAAATGCTCCGGTTCCCACACAGTTTTTTATCACCTTTCACGAGGAAAGCGGAATACAGGAGCCGCGGGATGCTTCCTATCCCTTCCAGTCTGTGGGGGTGGCAAAGCTGAAGGATGGCACACTGATTGGCGGTGTCCGTCATCAATTCAAGAATACAGAAGCAGGTATCGAGGTACGAACCCTTGTGGAATTTCCCGGCATCTGTCCCAGGATGATCGTAAAAGCGCATCAGAAGCATCTTGCTGTGGAATGGTCAAACTGGATCCGCTGGGCGAAAGAGCATCAAAGGGAATATACAGAATATGAAGAAGAGCACTGCGCAAACGGATAAAGGATAAAAATTTTATAAACCGTCTCATTGCATACAGAAGGAAAACATACTATGCTTGTTATAGGAGGTGATAAAATGGCACAGGAGAATACGAAGGATTTCAATGCCATGCTGCATGATAGTAAGGATATGCCAAAGCTTCAAATCATAACGGATGCCAAAAGCATTGAACGCTACGGAGGAAGCAATATGTATTTTGCACCGCCGATTGATTATGACAGGGTTATGCGAAGGATTCCATATGGCAAGGTCATTACAGTAGGAGAAATACGCGCCTATTTTGCAAAGGTGAATCATGCGGATTTTACAGATCCGATCACAGCGGGAATTTTTGTATCCATTGCAGCCTGGGCGAGTTATCAGCGTAGTGAGGATGAGACACCTTATTGGAGAACATTGAAGGCAAATGGAGAATTGAATCCAAAATACCCCGGTGGTGTGGAGGCACAAAAAGAGAAGCTGGAGGCTGAAGGACATTGTATCCTCAAAAAAGGAAGAACGAATATCCGTTATTTTGTAAAGGAGTATGAAGCAGTCCTGTACAAGCTGGAGGAAGCGGATTGTAAATGATCTACACCTGATAACAGGATACAGGCTATGAAATGCATACCGTTACTGGAATTAACGACGGCGTATTCACACAGGAATGCATCGGCTTTTCATGAAAACAGGACTATGAGAACCATTACAAAAACGTTAAGCTGGAAGAGGAGAAGAAGTAGATAGCAGCAAGCTTTGATGAAGCATTGAATTTGCTGCTTTTTTTATTTGCAACGCAATATACAGGAGGAAAATGAACCGATACAGTGAGCTTTCTCTCTTCTGTCGCATTCCTATGCTTGCACCATATGGTACAGCGAAAGGTGCGTGTGGTTTAGACCACTTAGACCATGGTATAATCCATACATAAAAGCGTTTTCAGGTCATATTGTCACAAAGCTGCAACATTTATTTAGCTCATAAAGAAATTTTTAAATCTTAAAATAATGCGATAAATAAAGGGTTATTTGCATATCCTATAGAATGGAAGAGGAATCTGTATAGAAAAAAATAGAAATTTAGAAAGAAAACGCTTGCATTATTTAAAAGGGTGTTGTATCATATGAGTGTACCAAGTGGTATAGACCACTAGAAAGGGGTAAAACTCATGACAAATATCTTACTTGTATGCTCTGCAGGAATGTCTACCAGCATGATGGTTAAGAAGATGCAGGAAGCAGCGGCTGAAAAAGGAATCGAAGCAGAAATCTGGGCTGTCGGTGATGCGGACGCTGTAAACAATGTAGAAAAAATGGACGTGATGCTTCTTGGACCTCAGGTTCGTTTCCTGGAATCCAAAATGAAAGGGATTGCAGGTGGTAAGCCGGTGGCTGTTATCGATATGCAGGCATACGGAACCATGAACGGTAAAAAGGTTCTGGAACAGGCGTTAAAGCTTCTTGGGATGTAGTTCCCTCACAGTGGCATTGTCACTATCGGTATAAGGTGGCTCCTTTGCCGGACAGTGTAAAATAATTCATTTTTTAGGAGGAGAAAGAAAAAATGGAAAAATTCACAGCGTGGATGGAGAAACATTTTGTGCCAATCGCGGCAAAAATCGGTTCTCAAAAACATCTGGTAGCGATTCGTGATGGATTCATCGGTATTATGCCAATTACCATGGCAGGTGCTGTCGCTACCTTATTGAACGTATTCTTCCGTGATCTACCGAATAACTATCTGCCAGACTGGCATATAGCAGAAACGTTTCAGTGGCTGATCGGCATTAACGGAAATGTATGGTGGGGAACACTGGCAATGCTGGCCATTGCATTTGCATTTTCCTTCGGTTACCATCTGGCAAAGGCCTATGATGTGAACCCGCTTGCTGGAGGTCTTGTTGCACTGGCTTCCTTCATTACAATCTTATCTCAGAGCGCTACATTTAACTATCAGCTTCCTGACGTTGCAGTTGATGCACTGAACACCTTAAAGAGCGCAGGACTTGATGTTGCATTGAATGATACCAAGGATGCAATTATCCTGAACAATGCGACCGGATGGGGCTTCCTGCCATATGCATGGACAAATTCAGGCGGGCTGTTCTCTGCATTGATTATCGGACTGATTTCTGTTATCATTTATGCTAAACTGATGATTAAGAAGGTTACAATCAAGCTGCCGGAGCAGGTACCACCAGCAGTATCCAAAGCATTTGCTGCTATTATTCCTGGTACGATTGCAATTTATACAGCTGGTATCATCCAGTACCTCTGCACACAATTCTTAGGTAACGGTCTGCCAGAGCTGATCAATCAGTATCTGCAGGTTCCATTCCAGAATCTGTCTCAGGGACTTGGCGCTATCATCATTCTTGTATTTGCTGTACAGGTATTCTGGTTCTTCGGTCTGCACGGACCAAATGTACTGGCACCGATCCTGGATGGCGGCTATATCCCATTGCTGAACGACAACACCAACATCTACAATACAGCTATGGCTGCAGGAAAATCTTTGAATGATGTGGTTGATCAGATGTTCATTTGGACACGTGGATCCTTCGATGCCTTTGTCTGGATGGGTGGTTCCGGATGTACGATTGCACTGCTGATTGCGATTATGATCTTCTCTAAGAGAGACGACGCAAGAGCTGTTGCGAAGCTGAGTCTGCCAATGGGCTGCTTCAACATCAACGAGCCGGTTATCTTCGGTTTGCCAATCGTATTAAATCCAATCTACTTCATCCCTTGGCTGATTACCCCGGTTATTCTTGCAGTAATCGCTTATCTGGCAACAGCTTCCGGATTGATCCCACCGGTATTCATCACAGTACCTTGGGTTGTTCCACCAGTAATCTACGCAATCTTGGCAACAGGTGGTAGTCTGATGGCCGGAGTTATCGCCGCAATCAACCTGGTTGTAGCAGTGCTTTGCTGGATTCCATTCGTTCTTGTGGCAAACAGAATGAACAATGTAGAAGAATAAAAAACTATAGCAACAAAAGTAAATAGAAAGGGAAGAGGATATTTACTCTTCCCTTACTTACTATAAGGAGGACAATATGGAAGGTTTAGAACTGATCTGTTTTGAAATTATTTCAAGCGTGGGAATGGCGCGTTCTTTATACATCGAAGCTATTCAGGAAGCTAAGGCCGGTAATTTTGAACAGGCACAGGAGCTTATTAAGCAGGGTGATGAATCCTTTACCGAGGGACATCATTCCCATGCAAAGCTGATTCAGCAGGAAGCCGGCGGAGAGGCTACCCAAATGACACTGCTGCTGACACATGCAGAGGATCAGCTGATGAGTGCGGAGGCATTCAAAATCCTGTCTCAGGAATTTATGGATTTATATAAGGAAATCAGAAAGTAAGAAAAGAATAAGGGAAACCAGAGGTGAACAGAATGATATACATCAGTTGCGGATTAAATCAGGAATTTATTATTGATCTGCTGGAGAAGACGACGGAGGAAGGCGTCAGCTTCAAATACGAGGGTAAAACGGGAATCAAGCTTGCATTTCATGTAACCACAGAGGATCTAGACAAGGCATGTGCTATTGCCAAGAAAACCATCAAGGCAACGCCGATCGGCAGTGTCATGTATTTCCAGGTAACAACGAAATAACGAAAAATAGCGATAACAAAATAGGAAAAAGGTGATATTTATGACACGCTGGGGTTTATTTGCTGTAACAATCGGCTGCATCATCATGATGTATTCTCAAACTTATAATGACTTTTCACAAAAAATATTGTATTGTATTTGTGGAGTCACTGTTGTATGTCTTGGAGCTTTTATGGTGTACAAGGACAAAAAGAATGTAAAAAAGAAATAAAAGGAGAAGCAGCATGATCAAAGTTGAAGAAAAATTATATGTCAATGCAGATGTGTTTTTCGAGAAAATCGCAGAATCTGTCGCATATGATGTCACAGCATCCACAGGCAAGAAGGTTCGCCCTAAGCAGATTCATAAGGGGTATTCCTACATGAAGGAAATGAAAAACAAAATGAAGCGTGAAGGCAAGGTTAAGGTTACCATCACTGATTTTGAAGCTCCAAGGATCTATAAGGCGAAATTTGAAAGCAGTCAGGGTATCAATACGATTTCCTATGAAATCGAACAGCTGGATGAGGATCATATCGGTGTAACGTATATGGAGGATTTTTCCGGAGCCAGTGGGGCAAAGAGTGTGAATTTTAAAATTATGTCCTTCTTTTATAACCGCGGCGCAAAGAAAAAGGCAGTAAAGCTTCTGCGTAATATGGAAAGCTACATTCAGAACGAAGCAAAAGAGAAGTCAGAAGCAACCGAATCGTAATAGTATTGGCTGCTTGTCAAAGGAGGAGCTAATCATGGCTAGATTAGGAATTTCTCTTTATCCGGAGCATTCTACTCTGGAAAAAGATAAGGCATATGTAACACTTGCCGCAAAATACGGATTTAAACGAATTTTTACCTGTCTGCTGAGTGTTGAAAAACAGCGGGAGGAAATTCTTTCAGAATTCAGAGAATTGATTGACCACGCACATTCCTATGGAATGGAAGTCATACTGGACGTCGCGCCGTTTGTATTTGAAAAGCTGCAGGTTTCCTATGATGATCTGTCGTTTTTCGCCGAAATGCATGCCGACGGTATCCGTCTGGATGAGGGATTTGATTCCTTAAAGGAATCCTTAATGACCTACAACCCGCAAAACTTGAAAATCGAAATCAATGCAAGTCTGGGTACGAAATATCTGGACAATATTATGAGCCATTATCCAAAGCTGGATAACATCATTACCTGTCATAACTTTTATCCGCAGCGTTACAGTGGAATCAGTTATGCGCATTTTGAAAAATGCAGTCAGGATATCAAGAATCTGAATATGAAAGTGGCAGCCTTTGTTTCCTCCCAGGAAGAGGGAACCTACGGCCCATGGCCAGTTAACGAGGGGCTGTGCACTTTAGAAATACACCGTGACCTGCCGATTGATGTGCAGGCAAGACATCTGTTCGCCACAAGGCTGGTGGATGATGTCATCATTGCAAATGCTTATGCGAGTGAGGAAGAACTCTCTACGCTTTCAAAAATTGATCCTGGCAAGCTAACGTTTAAGATTGATTTTGAGGCAGAGCTTCACCCGACAGAAGAAAAAATTATCTACGAGCATCCGCATTTTGTCCGCGGAGATATGAGCGAGTATATGGCGAGAAGCACGATGCCGCGTGTTACCTATGCGAAGGAAAGTGTTCCGCCAAAAAATACCAGAGATTTAAAACGCGGCGATGTTGTCATTGTGAATGATGAATATTCCCGTTACAAAGGAGAATTGCATATTGTGTTGAAGGATATGCCGAATGATGGCAGAAAGAATGTCATCGGGCATATACCGGAAAATGAGACCATGCTGCTGGATTACATCAAACCATGGAAATCCTTCGGCTTTATGCGCTAGAATCAGGAAAGAGGTGAAAGTATGGCAACTCCTATCTACCGGAAAATCAAAGACCTGATTATGCAGGAAATTGAGGATAAGGCTGCCAATTCACCGATTGATTCAGAACGTGATATGGCGGTTCGCTTTGATGCGAGCCGTATGACTGTGCGAAAAGCAATTGATGAGCTTGTTGAGGAGGGTTTCCTCTACCGCGATAAAAACAAGGGAACCTTTGTGGCTGACCGGAAGCTGTTAAAGAAGAATACAGCTGCGGAAATGCTGCAGGAAGAAATCAGCGAGTTCATCGTTATGTATTTTAATGTAAAGGATGCCGCAGATATTGCTCCTATCCTGGAAATCGACCAGGATGACCAGGTGCTGAGTGTTGTCCGGTTGAATACCGTCAATTCTAAGCCAACGAGTGTTGAGGAAATTTTCTTTATCCGTAATCAGATATCCGATGCGGATATGAAGAATCTGAAAAATCTGCTGGATTTGAATGACTATGTAAAGAACGGACGTGTTACACAGAAGTTTATCCCTATGCTGGTTCCGGTACAGTTCGCAAATCTGCTGAAAATCAAAATGAATACTCCTATTATTTGTGTGGAGTCGGTTATCAGCAGTATGAGCGGGAAGCCGCTTGTATACGTTCGTGCCTATAATAACCCTTTTGAAAACGTGATAGAAATTACATTATAATTTGATGAGATGCACCCGGTACGCCCAGCCGGGTGTTTTTATTATTTAGAAGGTCATATTGGATACAGTTATGATGGTTTAACTATAAAAACGATTACAATTGTTAGTGTAAGAGGTTACAAAGTTCACTTTATAACAATTCACTCTGTTTGATATACTGATGTTGAGAGAAAGGTAAGGAGGAATTGTTGTATGCGATGGCGATTTTTGGGACAAATAACAAAACTGAGCATGTGCACATTGCTTGCAGTAAGTGGGATGCACATGGAAGCTCTGTGGCTGAAGGCTGCAGAAAATTATCAAAACAACTATACACAGAAATTTTCTGATGAGATTACGATGGAGAATATGGGTGTGGATAATATGCTGATTCTGGATTCTTTAGGATCTTATGAGGGAGATGTTACATTTGAAGCTGATGTAACATTAACCGATTCCAATGAAGAACAATCCGCAGCTTTAATAGCTGGCATTACGAGTGATGACATCACAGACGCTACATCTATTCGAGCTAATTTTCATAAAAAAATTGATTGGACACAACCGGCCAGAATATGGGGGGATGCATTAGAAAGAGAGATTACATGTCCAGGGGAAAAAGGACAAGCCAATACATGGTTTTTTGAAAACGGCATAAATGTTATGGAAACGGTACACATGAAAGTTTCCATTACGGAGAATACAGTAACGTATACGCTTAACAATCTTAATAAAAAGGAAGTGACAGTAGGAACAGCAACGTTAAAGGATGGATATGCAGGAGGACGCCTTGGTATTATGACCTACGGCTCAAAAGCAGTGTTCTCCAATATCAAAGTAAATGATGTAGCCTATGGCACTGTGGAACATGATGAAAACGGCTTTGTCATTCGTGGCTTATCTGGAGATTCTCATACCGTTAATGAAGCTCTGGGAACGATGACTGCATTTACCTATGAAGCAGATGTTGCTATGAATGCAGGGCAGTCCGCTGCCCTAACCTTTGGAATAAAGGATAAAGACAAGCCAGAGAAGAATTGGTTTTCTGCAAACTTTGACGGTCAAAAAGCCAGAGTATTCCATGTGGAGGAAGGAAAAGAGGTCGTCAATTTTGGAGAGGCGACGATTACTTCTCTTGATATGGCAAAAACGGTTCACATGAAACTGGATGTTGATACAGAAGGTAATTTCAAGTATTATCTCTACAATAAGGAAGTAGCTAATGAAAATCCAGCAATCAGCGGAAAACTGGAGGATTATACAGGTGGTTATCTTGGTGCCTTGACCTTTAACAGCTCTGCGGCCTTTTCAAATGTGACAATCACAAATCAGGCACAGGGACTTACGAGCTTTACCAATATTGGGGAAGGGGAAGTTACTGTAGATGAAGATAATAAAACGGTAACTCTATCAGGCGCAAGCGGCGACCACTTCGCAATGTATGACGGTCTTTCTAAGAAGGCAAATGATTTTAAATTAGAAGCAGATGTTCAGCTTACAGGAGAAAATTCACGTTCTGCAGCACTTGTGTTTGGTGCTTCCAGCAAGACTGGAAACAGTACGACCTGGTATGGTGCGAATTTCGATAAGAAAGAGGCTGATGATAAAAAAATTCGTGTTTTCGGTGGTGGAATGACCGAATATAAAGCTGGATTAGAAGATATCGATCTTTCTAAATCCATGCATCTTTGTATTGATGTCAAAGCAGATGGAAATTTTACCTATACCTTTGGTAACAGCGGAGAAAGTATGAAATCTATAAATGGTAAAATTCCTGACTGGAAGGGCGGCTTTGTCGGCTTGCTTACCTTTGATTCGGAAGCAGTCTTCTCCAATGTGGCATTTGAAAATAGAACAGATTACAATGTTGTAAATAATGAGGTGGCATTGGATGACAGATATCATACAAACCTAAATGATTTAAGCTATACGAGCGGAACCTGGGAAATCAGAGAGGATGGTTTATATTCCAATGCAGCCGGTAAGGGTGACAGCTTCCTGTATACAAAAAGTGAAGGAGCAAACTTCGTATACCGTACAGATGTGAAGTTCCATAAACCGGAGGGTGCGGCAGCTCTTGTATTTCGCAGTACGGAGGATAAAGAAAATAAAAACAACTATGCAGTGAATATCGACGGCGGCAGTGGTTCCTATAAATTCTGGAGATGGCAAAATAATGACGATTATCAAATGATTGACAGTCGTCAGGTTGAAGTAAAAGACACCTATAAGCTGGAGGTTGTAGCGTATAACGGCTGGATTTCCTACTATCTTGACGGACAGCTTGTGGGAAATACGGGCGATTATACAATTCAGAATGCCGATTTGGGACAAAGCACGTACTTGGATAAAGGGTATTTTGGTTTATTGAACTTTAATGGTGAAGTAAGCTTCCAAAACACCTACTATAAAGAATTCGATGATAGCTTTACACCTCTACTGGAAGATTTGACTGTTACTGCCTCCACGGGAACGGTAGAGGCAGCCGGACAGTTTCAACCTACAGAAAGTGTATATATGCAGTATGTGTCCAATGAAGCAGCTACGGTAAACCTGAAGGCTTCCCCAAAATCCTCAAATGCTGTGCTAAAGGCGGAAACAGAGGATGGAAAGACCTACAGCAGCCTGCAGAACATACCTGTTAAGGTAGGTAAAAATATTATTACAGTGACTTCAACAGTAACTGACGATAACTGTAATGCTACCTTGACCTATAAGGTAATCATCATTCGCAGAAAGGACTCCGCAGCATATTACAATGAGGAATATCGTGACCAGTATCACTATTCGGTAAAAGAAGGCTGGGCGAATGATCCTAACGGACTTGTGTACTATAACGGAAAGTATCATATGTTCTATCAGTTTTACAGTGATACGAAGTGGGGGCCGATGCACTGGGCACATGCGACCAGCACCGATCTGCTTTACTGGGAGGAACAGCCGATTGCATTTTATCCAGATGAGAACGGCTCTATGTTCTCCGGCTGTATCGTTGTGGATGAACACAACACAAGCCGATTGTTTGGTGATGGAAATACAGGAGGACTTGTAGCCCTTATTACAGCAAATGGAAACGGACAGCGGATTAAGCTCGCATACAGTACGGATGAAGGAAAGACATGGAAAAAGACAGATAAAATTGTAGCTGACTGGTCAAAGGATCCGTTAAACAGCAGAGATTTTCGTGATCCTAAGGTATTCCGGTGGGAAGGCAAGTGGTTCATGGTTGTAGCCGGAGGGCCGCTGCGCATTTACTCCTCTGAAAATTTGCTGGACTGGAAGGTGGAATCCACGTACAAGGATTTGCATACCGAATGTCCGGATTTGTATCCAATCAAGTCCTCCGATGGTAAAGTGAAGTGGGTATTGTCACGAGGGGGACGATACTATAAGGTTGGTGATTTCAAGGAAGATAATGGAAAATGGAAATTTGTGGCAGATTCCCAATATGAAGGGAATGACACAGCAAATGATGGAATCATGAATTTTGGTAAGGATTCCTATGCCGCAATGACATATTATGTTCAGGATTTTGGAACAGAGGAAAACCCAACACTGCCTAAGCTCGTTGAATTGAACTGGATGAATACCTGGGATGATTATTGTAACAGTGTTGCGGATAAAACAGGAAATGATACCTTTAACGGTACATTCAATCTGAATCTGACTCTGGGGCTGACAAAAGCAGCAGATGGTAAATATGTGCTGACACAGAAGCCTGTTAAACAATATGAAAAACTGCGGGGAACACCAGTTTCATTCGAGAATGCAGTGATTGAGGAAAATAATAATATCCTGAAGGATTTCAAGGGAGATACCTATGAAATCGTGGCAAATCTGAAACCGGACAGTGCAACGCATAAGGTAGGCTTTAAGGTACGCACAGGAAATAAGGAAGAAACTGTCATTAGCTATGATATATCCAGCAAAAAGCTATCCATTGACCGCTCCAGGTCAGGTATTATTCTTTCTGATAAATTTGCACAGATAGACGCACAGACGATTTCTGAAAAAGCGGATGGTTCTATTGATCTGCATATCTTTGTAGATAAAGCAAGTGTCGAGGTATTTGCGAATGACTATACAGTTGCAGGGGCTAATCAGATTTTTCCGACACCGACAAGCCTGGGAGCTGAGGTATTCAGTATCGGCGGCAAGACAAAAGCGAATATTACCATTTACCCGTTAGACAGTATCTGGAAAGCAAAAG
Organism: Erysipelotrichaceae bacterium 66202529; assembly: GCA_017161075.1. Taxonomy (NCBI): domain Bacteria; kingdom Bacillati; phylum Bacillota; class Erysipelotrichia; order Erysipelotrichales; family Erysipelotrichaceae; species Erysipelotrichaceae bacterium 66202529. The sequence goes on from CP046174.1 coordinate 1,014,895, forward strand.
AAGCTGTGACAGATATTCAGAAGGTTGGTTTAAACAAAACTGCTGTTGACGCTTATGTTCAGGACAGCTTCCAGCTGAATGCCTATGTATTGCCAGTTACACAGCCACAGGATATTTTATGGAGTGTCAGTGATCCTGCTGCCTTGAAGCTTGAGAAAAAGGGAAACCAGGCAGAATTTACTGCATTAAAGGAAGGATTTGTGACAATTACAGCCGCAAGTGCGAAGGCACCTTCTGTGAAAGCGGAATGCAAGGTAACAATTCGGAAAAATGCCCTGAAAACAAATTTGGACGGTTTTAAAACAACAGCTAACGGCTGGTATATTGACGGGGAGAAATACATCGGCTCGATTGGCGGAGAGAATGGTTTTACCCTTGCGGATACGAAAGCCAAAACAGGGGTTTACACCTATTCCGCAGATATCCGAATGACAAAGGGAATCTTCAATATGATTATGGAATCACAGCCTGATGCATTTGCCGGAAGCTATGCGGTACAGCTGCGCAGTGGTGAACGTAGCGTACGTCTGTTTGATTTCCGCAATGACCATACATTTGCAGAAGCAAGCATGAAGAAGGTTTCGGATACAGGTGAATATCATATAGATATTACCAAGGACGATACAACAATTATCGTACGAATCAATGGTGAAACGGTATTAACACATACGATTGAGGCCGCAGACCGTCAGTATTCAAAAGGGCTGTTTGGCTTCGGTATCTATAACGCTGAGGTTGAGGTTTCCAATATTTATGTAAGAGATGGCTATCCTGTCATCAAGGTAGTGAGTGTCATTGAGGATATCCAGCTGCGTGATGATCAAAAGAAAGCGGACGCACAAAAACTGCTTCCAGGAAAGGTACGGGTTGAGGATGTTAACGGCATAGAAAAGGAAGAATCCATTACCTGGAATTTTGATAAGGTAGCATTTCAAACACCGGGTGCCTATGATATTACAGGTGTGACAGAAAGCGGATTATCCATACGTATTAAAGCTGTTATTACAACAGATCAGCGCGCTTTGCAGGAAGAATTAAAAGCGGCAGAGGCCATAACGAATAAAAAATACACAGAAGAAAGCTGGAATGCTTTGAAAAAAGCGATTGCGGAAGCAAAGCGTGTCACGGATAAAGAATTTGCTCATGCAGCAGAGGTAAAAGCCGCTTTGCAAGAGCTGAAAGCAGCGGTACAAAATCTAAAAATAGCAGATTTAACAATCAGTGATAAAAAAGCAGTCGTGCAGCTGATTGGCGATCTTCCGGAGAACGTTGAGCTTCATATGAAGGATGTTTCGGATTCTGTGACAGATAAACTAAACGCAAATTCCAAATTGCTTTTCCAAGTGCATCAGGCATATGATATCGAGCTATTAAGGGAGAATCAGACATATCAGCCGGATGGAACTATTCTGCTTCGATTAAAGCTTTCCTCTGCCCTGATGAAAGAGAAGGTGTATATTGCTTATCTTAATGAGCGCGGAGATGTTGATGTATTAAAAACAACTGTGAAGGACGGCTACGCACAGGCAGCGATTACGCACTTTTCCGTGTATGCAATCGTAACCTATAAGGATCAGTCTTCTGATCAGCCAGGAACAGAACATCCAGATCCAATACCTGGTGATAAACCGCAAAATCAGGATATGCAGACTCCTTCGGATGCTGGACAAACCAAGAATCCAGAAGTCTCACAGAATGGAAACGGCGATAAGATGGAGAATGTAAACACCGGGGATAACAGCAATACAGCTGGTTTGGCTACATTATGCTTATTGAGCATTACAGGGGTAATTCTTCTTCGCAGAAGAAGAAAAGCAGATTAAGAGAGAAAGGAGCTCTTTGATCCTGCTGGAGAAATGAAATAGAAAAAGCAGACTTGATCCCGTATGCAAATATAACGAGATCAAGTCACTTTTCTTCCATGAATTGAAATCGTTTACATATGTAAATGGACATATAAAAATGACTGCTTTATAATGTTTTTAGGAAAGGGGCAGTAAGGCTTTAGGGAAAGGGAGATGCAGTATGATTGAAATCATGATCGCAGAGGATCAGCAGCTGATCAGAGAAAGTCTGAAAATCATTATCGACAGCCAGCCTGAATATACAGTTGTCGCAGCACTGGAAAATGGTGAACAGGTGCTTCAGGCATTAAAGCAGCAAAGAGCGGATATCATCCTGATGGATATCCGTATGCCGGTCATGGATGGGGTGGAGTGTACAAGACGGATAAAGGAAAGCTATCCGGATGTTCACGTTCTGATTCTGACAACGTTTGTTGAGGATGAGCTTGTCATGCAGGCGCTGCTGCACGGGGCAAGCGGTTATGTGCTGAAGGGAATATCCTTACAGGAGCTGCGCAGGGCAGTACGTATTGTCCTCGAAGGAGGCAGTATACTTGATCCTGAGGTTGCACAGCGTATGATTGCTATGATGCAAAAGACGGCGGAAGCATCCAAATGTACAGCGGGATCCGCAGCGGCTTGTGCACAAGTGAATACAGAGAAGCTGAATAAGCGCGAATGGAAGATTATTCAGCTGATAGGAGAAGGACTATCGAATCGTGAAATAGCAAGAAGGCTTATCTTTACAGAAGGGACAATTCGCAATAACCTGACCGTTATTCTGGAAAAGCTTCAGCTGCGCGATCGTACACAGCTGGCAATCTGGTATTTACAAAACGGAAAGCAGCTACAGTCTTATACTGTGAAATGAAAGGGGATTCAGTAAGAAAGAATCCTCTTTTTTCATGTAACTCCAGTATTTACTGTAATTTTTCTTCTATTTCTAGTATAATAAAACTAATTGGTTTCAGGAGGCACTTATATGGATAAAACAGTATTAGAGAAATATACAAAGACATACGGCACCCGCTTCAGCAGACGGCAGAAGAAACGTTTCATTGAAGATTTGAATCAGGAATTTCATTCCCTGGGGTATGAATCCACAATGATCGAAGGCAAGAAGCTGTTATCCCGTGCACATAACTATCTGTATGGAAACATGAAGCAGATCAAGACGATCATCGTTGTACCCTATGATACACCGGAAAGAAAATTCTGGAAAAAGGTGCTGTACTTTCCTTTTGACGGAACGAAGACGGCGAATAAGACCATGGTGGCTACCTATGTACCTATCTTTATATTCTTCGCATTGATCTTTGGCGGTTTGTATGGCTTGCAGCCGCTGATTACCTCTACAGGGCTGGCATCGCTGATATCGTTTGGACTGTTTCTGTTGACGGTCATGCTGATGTACTGGATGATGCACGGCTTTCATAATTCACATAACTATAACCGCAATTCAGCAACGATTGCCGCAGCGGTGGAAATTGCAAGAGGTCTGAGCAGGGATGAGCGTAAGAAAACAGGCTTCCTGTTCACAGATAAAAATAAAATGCGGTATATCGGTGCAGAGGCAGCCGCAAAGGATCTTGCAAATGCAGGGAAAAATCCAACGCTGATCTGTCTGGACTGCATTGGTAAGGGAGACACTGTACAGATTGGTTTCAACCCGCAAAACCGTAAGCTGGCAAACGAAATTGCCAAATATCATCCCAAAAAGAAAGCAATCGATGTTATTAAATTAAGTGAGGATATGCGCACACAAAGCGCGATGGCTTATTTTAAAAAGGCTGTCGTCATTGCCTGCGGAGAACTGGATGACGCCGGAAGTCTTTGTGTTTACGGTACCGGAACGGGTAAGGATAAGCATATCGATCTGGATACCCTGGATGGCAATATCACCATGGTGAAGGAATATCTGCATAATCAGAAATAAAAAAAGGAGGGATCTGCATGATTCGTAAATTACTGTCCCTTTTACATAATAAGATATTGATCGTAACGGTACTGATTCTGATTCAGTTATTTGTATTTTTTGGTATCGTGTTCAAGCTCAGTGAGTACTTTGTGGCAATCTACTTTATTTTGATTGCATTAAGCTTCTGCATGAGCATCTATATTATCAATAAAAATGACAATCCAACCTATAAGCTGACCTGGGTTCTGCTCATTATGGCGGTACCGGTGTTCGGCGGTCTGATCTATCTGCTGTTTGGCGGTCAGAAGGTTCCCAAGGAGCTTCGTAAGCGCGACAGTGAAGCGATGGAGAATTATCAGGAGATTTCCTGGCAGAATACAGAAATCATGGAAGCACTGGAGGCTGAGGATCCGCTTGCACATAAGCAGGCAAATTATCTGTGGAAAAATGCTATCTTTCCGATATATAACCATACAGAAACCACCTATTTCCCAGTCGGTGAGGATAAATTCAAGGCAATGATAGAGGAATTGAAAAAGGCTGAGAAATTTATATTTATGGAATATTTCATCATTGCCCCCGGTATTATGTGGGATACGATTCTGGATATATTGATAGATAAGGTTAAGCAGGGTGTGGAAGTGCGAGTCATGTATGATGATGCCGGCTGTATTACAACACTGCCTCAGGATTATTATCTGACCCTACGCAGACTTGGTATACAGGCGAAGGTGTTTAATCCAATTAAGCCGCGGCTTGCCATGCAGATGAATAATCGAGATCATCGAAAAATTCTTGTCATTGACGGCAAGGTGGGAATGACAGGCGGTATCAATCTGGCGGATGAGTATATCAATAAGAAAAAACGCTTTGGGCACTGGAAGGATTGCAGTGTCATGATTCGCGGTGAGGCGGTATGGAATCTGACGCTGATGTTTCTGCAATTCTGGAATTATGATGAAAAAGAAAAGGATAATGTATTCGATTATAAGCCGGATTTTCGGGTATTTGCGGATATTCGCAATGACGGCTATGTGCAGCCATACAGTGATTCTCCAACCGATGAAGAAAATGTAGGGGAATACACGCATATCAATATGATCAACAGTGCAAATCGTTACGTATATGCAACGACGCCGTATCTGGTGATAGATAATGAAATGAAAACGGCGCTGCTGCTGGCTGCCAAAAACGGGATAGATGTACGTATTCTTGTACCGCATATACCGGATAAATGGTATGTGTTTGCGGTTACCCGTTCCAATTATAAGGATTTGATTGAGGGTGGCGTTAAGATTTATGAATATACTCCTGGCTTTGTTCATGGAAAGACCTTTGTTGTGGATGACAAAATGGCAATCGTAGGAACCGTCAATATGGATTACCGCTCTTATTACCTGCATTATGAATGCGGTGTGTGGTTCTATCGCAGCAAGGTGGTTATGGATGTGAAAAGGGATTACCTGGATACACTCGCTAAGAGCCATCAGGTAACGCTGGAGGAATGCCATCAGGTTCGCTTGCCTATACGCATTATGCGTGCGATTCTGAATCTTTTCTCTCCAATGATGTGATTACGGAGGGTATGATTGGGCGTATAACAATAAAGTTAAAATAGAGGATTCGAAAAGGCTGTAAGCAGGCTCATGATCGTTAATTGAACAACGGATCATTTCCCTGGAGGCAGCCTTTTCTTATGCAGTTTTCCTATAAAATAGCTGAAATACCAATTTCTATCGGTATGCAGCTGGATGAATTTTTGTTAATCCGGTATAAAAGTGATTAAAGGCAGTATGTCCGTGATACAGCTTTTAGATAGGTAATTATTATTCATTTATATAAATTAAAAGAAGCAGGTTACAGCATATGGGATTATCTGTTATAATCAAAAAAGGAAGCAGGGTATAAGCTATGTCAGAAAAATCAGAAAAAAGAATATTAAAACTTATTTTACCACTGATTGCGGTTTTAATGCTGCTTGTATGGAGTGTGAAGCCTCATGCGGATGAAACAAGGATCATTACGTCAAAGGATGGTACATGGGATTTAACGCATATGGATCTTATGCAGGAGAAGGTAAAACTCTCCGGAACAGTGGAATATGTACCGAATGCGCTATTGAGCCCTCAGGATTTTTCAAAGCGTGATGACTTCCAATTGGGACAGCCTGGTGATGTGGTGCAGTATGCTACGAGTAGAATGCATATCAAGGTTCCTCAGGGCAGCTATCTCATCTGCGGCTATAGTGTTGATTTTGCAAGTCGTATGTATGTAAATGGTACGCTTGTTTATGAAGCTGGAAAACCGGGAAGCAGCCGGAAGCAGGCATTGCCGGGTGTGGAATATTATGTGGTACCTGCAGTACCGGATGCAAACGGTGATATCGTTATTGTTCAGCAGGTATCTAACTTTACCCATAAAGACGGAGGTACACATGGAACTCTCTATCTTGGAGCACCCAGGCTGATAAATCAGTACGTAACACGCAATGAATGGCCGGAGGCGGTTCTCATGGGAGGATACCTTTTGTTATTCCTTGTTCATCTGATTCTGTTTCTAATGATTCGCGGATATAAGCCAAATCTTCTGTTCTCGCTTTTTTGTCTTACATGGTTTATCCGGACAGGTGTGAGTGGACAGCGGTTACTTGGAGCTGTATTTCCAGCTCTATCCTGGACGACAATTTTTCGCCTAGAATATCTGACAATGCCAATCAGTGGTATCCTGCTTGTATGGCTGCTGTATCAGCTGTTTCCAAGCATCCTGCCAAGACGATTCGTCTTGGCTGCCACGTTTTTCTGTGCTTGCTTTGCGGCGATTGATCTGTTTGGCCCTACACTGCTGATGTCGTATACTGCAATCTGTCGAATTGTTATTCTGGGATTGATTGGCCTGTATTTCTTTATTCGCCTTATCAAGTACCACTCACATATGAATATTGAGCAGGCTGCAGTATTATCCGGCTTTGTGTTTCTGCTTATTGCGGCTGTCTGGGACATGCTCTATCATCGTGACATTTATATCCTTTCGGCAATGCGCTTTGCCATATCTGAAATGGCAGTTGCTGTATTTGTGCTGTATTCCATGACAGCGATGTTTTTTGGAACCATGCAGGAGGTTCGCAAAGCAAAGGAAGGTGAGGAACGCATGAGTGCGGAAAGAGATATGCTTGAGGAATTGAATCACTTAAAGAATCAATTTTATACCGACATGTCTCATGAAATGAAAACACCGCTTACCGTAATTTCTGTCAATGCGCAATTTGTTGCACAGAATATTGAAAGCGGCACTATAGATAAAGAAACAATCGCCGATGTAACTGCGATTTCCACAGAGGCGAAAAGACTTGCACAGATGGTAACAAGTCTAGTAGGTCTTGGGCAAATGCAGGGTACTACTGTAAAAGAGCATCTGCTTTCTGTGAACTCGCTTGTAGAAGAAACAGTCCGTATCTATCAATCTATGTTTGCAAGACAGAAAAATGTATTGACTGCGCAAACGGATCCGCATAATCCAAGTGTGGAAGGTAATGCCGATCAATTGATACAGGTCTTAATCAATCTGCTTAGCAATGCCAATCGCCATACAGAAAATGGAAGGGTGGTAGTGAGCATAGAGAAGCTGACGAATGAAGTACGTGTGAATGTTACAGATAATGGCAGCGGTATAGAAGCTGATTTGCTTCCTCATGTGTTTGAGCGCTATCAGCGTGGTGAAGAAGGCGTAACAGGTCTTGGATTGACAATCTGTAAAAAAATCATAGAGGAGCATCATGGAAAAATCGGTATTGAAAGTGTAATAGGAAAAGGAACACAGGTATGGTTTACCCTGCCGGTAAAGGAGGATGCGTGATATGAACAATACAGGAAGCGTTCTTCTGGTGGAGGATGATGCAAATATTCAGCGTATTAACCGCAGAATACTGGAACGGGAGGGATTTTATGTATACTGTGCCGCATGCCTGCAGGAAGCTTATGAAATATTAAATGAGCATACACCGGATGTGCTGGTACTTGACATCATGCTGCCGGATGGAAGCGGTCTTGCCTTTTGTGAAAAAATTCGCCCGAAAACTACAATTCCTGTCTTATTCCTAACGGCATTGGATGAGAAAAATGAAATAATCCAGGGACTTGTAGCCGGAGGGAATGATTATATTACGAAGCCCTATGATGTAGATGAATTTGTTGCTCGTGTAAATGCACAGCTGCGTCTGGCAAGAATGAATCAACAGGCAATCAAACAGATAAAGACAATTACACGGGGCCCGTTATCTGTGGATACCGTAGCCCTGCGGGCGTTCCTTCATGGCAGGGATATGCTGCTTACCTCTCGGGAATTCTCCATTTTGCTATATCTGTTAAAAAATGAGGGAAAAACAATTCCAGCAAAGGATATATATGAAAATGTATGGAAGCAGCCAATGTCCGGAAATGCTAATGCAGTATGGAAAAGTATATCAAGATTAAAAAATAAGCTGACGGATGCAGACGGCGAAATAGCCTTGTTGAGTTTTCGGAATGAAGGCTATCTTTTGGAAATCATATCTCATCATACGTAATCATACATAAAAAAAGAAAACGTGAACCTGACATTTTGGTAAGGTTCACGTTTTTTCCTGTATTCATCTGTTATGCTGAACGTGTGGAAGTGGTGTTAAACGATTAGAAAAAGGAGGGATAGATCATGGAATTACTTACAAATCCGTCAGAGTATGCTTCCCGCATGTATCATCTGAAGAAGGCGGAGTATAATGAACGTTTTGTTGGAGAATGCCTGAAGCTGATTATGCAGGCAGTTAGTGCTGAAGACGGACTGCGGCAGCTGCTGCAGTATCTGGGCAGAGAGCTGAAGTGTGACAGGGTATACGTCTTTGAAGAAATGGATAGACAGAATATTCGTAATACGTATGAATGGTGCAGACCCGGTGTTCCATCCGGTATGGAGGAGCTTCCCTATGTAACAAAAAAAGATTTGTTTCCATGGTATGGGCATTTGATCAATGGTGGTAATATCATAGAACCGGATGTCGAAAGTCTAAAAGAAAATGAGCGATATATTTATGATATATTAAAGGCCCAAAATATTCATTCCATTATCTTAAGTCCTTTGCGGGCACAAGGGAAAATGTACGGACTGCTGGGAGCGGATAATCCTCCAGCAGAGAATTTAAAGCATATTTCTATAGTATTTGATGTATTGGCTTACTTTGTATATTCCCTGGTAAGTCAAAGAGAATTAACCCGCTTTCAAGAATCTGCCATAGCAATCAAAGCATCAGAAGCAAATATACACCTTCATGAGGATAAAACAGTACTGCTCATAGATGACAGTACACAATTGCTGCGCTTGAATGAGCGCATCCTTCGGCAGCAGGGATACCGTATTCTGTGTGCGGAAACATTGCAGAGGGCACAGGCTGTGTTAATGGATACAATGCCGGATGCTGTCATATCTGATATTGATCTTCCAGATGGCAGCGGTCTTGATTTTTGCAGGAAGCTGCACGAGAGAAGGGCAATTCCTATTGTATTTCTGACTGCACATTGTGATGAATGGACAGTGCGGGAGGGAATGCAGGCAGGAGGCTGTGCAGTGTTAACAAAGCCGTATCAACTGGTGGATTTACAGGAGGCGGTGGCAGCCGCGATAAATGATAATAGTTCATAAGGGTTGTTTACATCATATCATAATAACTGCGGTGGTCTGTTTTCATAACGAAGCCTCTAATGAAATAATAAAAGAGATAAGACATAGAAGCAAAGCATATAAATCGAGCAAGTGAGCTTGACCGATTTATAATAGCCTGCCGTACATGTAGAAAGGAAATGATTATCACAATCTATAAGGACTCATCTGTTTGAAAAGGTATACGTTTTTATACTACCTGTTTTCCTCTGTTTTTACAAGTTTTTCCCCCGAAAAAATAAGAAAACAGACACTTTTTACAGAAAAAATGAATATTTCATATAGTATAGGTTTATGTGCATCAGGCGATTATTGAGAAGGGGATATGTACGTATCCACCTTATGAGCATCCTTCTATGTCAGAATTGCTGAGCATCCATACTTGTTTAACTGAAACATGTGTTAGGGATGAAGATGCGCATAAAAGCTTATACAGGCAGGGCTGATTTCAACTTGGTGATTTTTTAGCATATAGCATCATATGTACCAAGGAATTTGCATAAGACTAATATTCATATTGTCTGTTGAAGGGAGGCGAGTCGTAATCACGCTATATCTTTTAAAAGTCATAGTGCTTAATGAATGTAAAATCCTTTCCCGTGGAAGGTCGGACTCATAGATATCAGGCAGCTGCTTTTGATTGAATTGTATCATTTTGTACATATTCCTGTGCAGCGACCTGCTTCTGAATGGACTTTCTTTGCTCATAGTGCATAATCACAGAGGTATAAAAAACATGTTCCCTGTATTCGAAACGTGCGCTTCCATGATAGCGCCGTGCAATGTCCTGTATGGAAACAGTACCGATTCCCACACCGTTTCGTTTTGAGGATAAAGGTTTTCCGTCTTGAAACTGTATGCGATCTAAACAGCTGTTATCTGTGAGTACAAGTAATTCATTGCTACCGTGACACCGTATGCGAAGTTTGATGAATGGGGTAGAATCTATGCTCCGCTGACAGGCTTCTACTGCATTTTCAAGCATGTTACCAATTAGTACAGTCATATCCGTTTCTGTGATGGAACAGCCCTCCGGATAATCGACTTTCGCATCAAAGAATATGCCATGTTCCCTTGATATACCTGCATAATAACAAATAATTGCGTTTATAACATCATTGCGGCTATATAATTCCATAACGTCAGGGGGTAACTCACGATGATACATTTCGATATAGGTTCTCAATCCTTCCTTATCGTCCTTATCAATATAGGAGCTTATAACAGCCAGATGCTGCCGGACATCATGTCTTGCCTTTCGCATTTCGTCCATATGATCAGCAAGACTGTTAAACTGCTTCTTCTGTGCTTCTATACTCTGATCTGCGTATTTCAGCGCCTCTTGCAGCTGCGTTCGTTTTTTTGAAACTTCCAAAACTTTTAAAGCAACATAAGATACATAACAGGTACCAAACAGCATGAGGTAGCGGGAAATGAGAAATTCCCAGGTGGCATAGGCATAAATGTCATCACTGAAGCAATACAGCATGCCAAACAGAGTGGAAAATAAAGGAATCTTCCAAAGATGCCGCCATAAATCGGAATCCTGAATCTGCATCGCTTCGGAAACTGTATGATTGAAAAAGCGGAGCATAAACGGGCAGGTAATGAGATAAATGATGATTCTGCATATATTATAGATTAGATAAGGATGCTCATCGGAAAATGTCCAGAAAAATTTACTTTCTATATAATTGGCATTACCAAATACGAAAAAGGACCATGAAAATAGCAGCAGATACGTGAACATGAGCTTTGAAAAGCTGTCCTTTATCAGGGTGAAGGATAGAATAAGGTTTATTAGCATGAAGCCGTAGCGCATGACAGTTGTCCATCGCATAGCCATATCATATCCCTGGGCATTGATATAATAAAAGGTTAAACTGTTTACTGTTGCTACAGCGAACAGCAAAAACATTATATATTTAAATGGTATCCGCAGCTTATTTTGAAACATTAAATAGCGTGGAATTGCAAAGGGTATAAAGTCAAGGTATGGAAACAATATCGTCATTATGGTGTCTGTCATAAAAGCTCCTCCTCTCTTGCTTTCTGAAACAGATATGTGTGGTAATCTGATTCTATTTTTTTCCGATCCCTTTTAGAAACAGGAATCTTCTCTTTATTTGTCAAAATAAAATCAAGCTCAGACATTTGTTCCACATGGTCCAGGTTTATGATGCAGCCCTTATAACAAATCAGAAACTGCGGATAATTCAAAAGCAGCTCAGATACCTTTGTGAATGGAATCCGAATGCGCATGATACCGCGCTGCTCTGTATGAATTTGCATATAATGTCCAACGATATTGCACCAGAGTATCTCACGCAGCAGAATCTTTTCATTCTCTATTTCAATAAATCTTGCATTTTTCAGCTTTGTAATTCCTGCTGTTGTCAGGGTATATTCAAAATCTGTAAAGGTAAATGGCTTCAGCAGATAACCGGATGCGCGTACCTGATAGCTGTCAATGGCATGATCTCTACTCGTTGTAATAAATATCAGAATGACAAGCGGATCCTCTTGCCGAATCTGTTTCGCTGTATCAATACCGGAAAGCTGCTTCATGTACTGATCAATAAAAATCAAATCATATGTATCCTTGACAAATCCCGATAAAAACTGTTCCCCGCTGCTGAATCCTGTAATCGTTATATCATCGTCTGCACAGTGCTTTGAAAGATATTGCTTTAGACATGTCTGTATATCTTCTCTGCATTCGGACAGATCGTCAATGATTGCTGCTTTCATAGCTATCCCCGCTTTCTTCATTATTCTGTTCAATCTTATTTTACATGATTGCCGTGTTACAAACAATGCAACTTGCGGCCAAAACTTGCGTGATGAAGCCAAAATCTTGTTATTCTCTGCCAATCTGTTATTTTGTAAATAGAGGAACAGTAATAAGAGGAGGCGTGCAGCATGGATTTTATCATATGTGACAGGATACATAAAGAATGCAGTCTGCTGGAAACTTATATCCGTATCTACTATGGCAATCGTGATGTGCAGATACGATGCTGTAAGGACTGGCAGGAATTAAGTAAACAGATTAGGGAGAGAAATGCCGATGCGGTAATTATTGCACAGAATGGAACGGAAGGTCTTGATATCATAACGGGTTTAAAACTTACTTCCGGGAAAATCATATGGTTTTCTGATCTTGATTTCGCTGTACAGGCGTATCGTTTATGTATTCCACATTTCAGCATGAAGCCGATAACATTGGAGAAAATGAAGTTCGTGCTGGATCACCTTTGATATATAAAGGAATGAAGCCCGGAAATCTTACAATATAAAAGGAATTAGAAGCTGTTATTCGATGTGATATTTCTATATGGAATATGTAGTTGCGAAGCTGACATTGGGATACAAGCTTTATGTATATGGAAAGAAAGGGATTATATAATGAAAGAGATGAAATCTGAAAAAGATACAGTTTTGGTACCCGATTCAGGTTATAAAGCCTGTGAATGCGACTGGCTGACAGGCGTATATACCCGAGAGTTTACAGAGAAAAGAATAAATCAGTTTTTGAAGGAACAAAAAGCAGGCGTATTGATTGTTGTCGATGTGGATGATTTCAAACAGGTGAATGACCGCTTTGGACACATTATCGGGGATCGTTTGCTTAATAGACTTGCATCCATGCTAAAGCAGCTGACTTTGCATAATGATCTTGTTGGTAGGGTAGGGGGCGATGAGTTCGTAATTTTTATGCCGATACAGCAGGATGAAAAATTTGTGGAAAACCGATGCCGTCAAATTCACAAGAGAGTAAAGGAGCTGTATCTAAACAGTACTCCGGCAATAACACTTTCTGTTACGGCAGCGGGAAGCTCCTACCGCCCGGGAGACGATTACAGCAATTTATTTGACCGGGCAGACCAGCAGCTGCTTGTTAAGAAAAGCAGTCGCAGGCGTGGAAGGAAAACAGGAGAGCCGATGGATATATCAGATATCATGTGCAGAGGCGTATCCATGGACATGAAATGTATACAGGAGGAGCTGTCGGAACAGGAGCTTGCAGCAGGTGCCTATTGCCAGGATTATGAAACCTTTAAGAGCATTTACCGGTTTATGGAACGCCGTATGCAGCGTATGGACAGCAAGTCCTATATCATTCTTCTGACATTGACGAACGAACAAAGAGAGTTTCCATCTTTATCAGAGAGAGACCTATTGATGCAATATTTAAAGCAACAGATACAGGATTCACTTCGCGCCGGAGATGTTTTTACACAATACAGCAGCTGTCAGTTTCTTGTGATGGCGGCAGATGTGGAGAAGCAGCAGGCAGATCTGATTGCAGAAAGAATCAACACCTCGTTTTACGCAAGAAACGTTATTTGTAAAGATAATATTCTGTTGCATCACTGTTATCCATTGCAGCCTGCAGGAGCTTTAAAATAGCTGTATAGATTTTGGTTTTTGTTAAACGTATATAAAGGTATACCATATGAAATACTGCTGAAACAGCATGATTTGCTGCTTTTTTTATCCTTTTTCTACATATAAAGCATCATTTTTGCGGCATTTCCCTATATGTTTAAATGTATAGGTTTATGTGCATTAGTCATGAAGAGGGAGGAATTTCTATGGATGCCGCAAAAATGTATATTCATTTGTTTGATAGCTTTACAATTGAATATCAGGGTGAGATACTCAATATGCGTGAGCATCTGTCCCGCCAGTCTTTAAGCTTACTGGAGGTTTTTGTCTTACATAATCAAAAGAATATCTCAAGAGAGTTTTTAATGGAGCTGTTTTGGGAAAACAGCGATAACCCGTTAAGCTCCTTAAAATTCAATATTTTCCGTTTACGGAAGCTGTTGAAGGAAATTGCGGTATTTCAGGACATTGACATCATTCAGACGGAAAAAGGCGGTTACCGCTTTCAGCCGGAGGTCGAAACGATTATAGATACAACGATTTTTGAACAGGAATATGAAAAAATCGAGAAGCAGCAGACTTATAAGGAGGATGCGGTCATTCATGCAAGAATTCTCACAGATTTATATGACGGTAATCTTTATCAGGAGGCAGAACAGCTATGGTTTGTACAAAAGGTTGAATATTTCAGAAATATTTATCTTACCGTAGTAAAAAAATTATGTGAATATTATTTAAAGCAAAAGCATTATGCGGATTTGAAAAGCGTTGCATTGAAAGCTGCTACGCTGGAGCCTTCCGTAGAGGAAAATCATTTTTATTACATCCAGGCGTTGATCAGCGAAGGAGATTATGCATCAGCCTATGAATATTACAATAAATCTACGAGAATGCTGGTTAGTGAATATGCGGTAAGTCTTTCTGAACGTATGAAAGACTTATATGCCAATATCGTAAATAAGAATGAGGAAAAGAAAAATATTGAAGGAATTGCATCATACTATAGAAATAAGAAAATATCACATGGCGCCTTATATTGTGATAACACGGCATTTGATTACATATATGAAATCAGTATGCGGAATGCACTTCGCGAAAACCTGAAATACTATCTGTTTATTTTTGAAATTAAATCAGAGGGTGATGAGCATCATCAGGAAATTCTCATGAATAAGGTGAAAAACTGTATACAAACCTCATTGCGGAGCGGTGATGTTTTCACAAGACTGAATCGTTATCAATATCTTGTATTGCTTCCTTGTGCCAAAGAGGATGATGCATACAGAATTGCACAACGGATATCTACGAGCTTTCAGATAAAGGTTCGCAGGCGAAAAGACCGATTGCATTACTATATTCAGACAACCAGATAGGATAACAGGAATACAGCTTTGAAAGGCTGTATTTTTTTCTTTTTCTTTTTTTGGCTAAAATCTTATTCTAACCAAATTCTAACTTGACCAAACCTATAATGAAACCGTAAAGTGGGAAATACTTTATGAAGTAAGTAAGAGAAAGGAGAGGATGTATATGAAAAAACGGTTCAGTAAGTTACTTCTGGCTGTAGCCATGACCTTGCAGCTGACGCCATCGTCATTGGGAACAATAATTGCCAATGACAGTGTAGCGTACAGCAGTGAATACATACAAATCGGCATGGAAAATCAACCAGCGGGAACTTTTGAAGCAGCGTCTAGTGACATACCGGAAGGTGTTGAAAAGCTGAATGTTACCGTAAATGTAGATGGTACAGTGAAGGATACAAAGCTGCTTACCTTTACATCCGGTACCGATCCTGCGAAAACAGAGATCGCAGCCAACGACGGGTACGCTATTGAATCTGTAACACTGGATGGTGAAGCATTCAACGGCAGTATTGGATATAACAGAGAGGTTGGCGAAAACGAAAAGAACCTTATCGTTAATGTTTACACAAAAGCTTCTCTCACCATTCATTATCAGGATGCAAACGGTCATGCGATTGCGGCAGATGATGTAAAAGAGGGTAAGCTGAATGGGGAAGTACCGATTGAGGCGAAGGCTATTGAAGGCTACACAGCCGTGGGTGAGAAAGTAAAAGATTTTACATTAACAAAAGTATATAATGAAATAACAGTAAAGTATGAAAAGTCAGTATCTCCTGCCCCAAAAGCAAGGATGACAACAACAAATGCAAAAGCTGGGGAATGCTCTGTATCCATAACGAAAAACTGTTATAAAGCAGATGGAACTTATGTGGATGAAAAGGGTGTCGAGTATCCTGTTTATCTGAATGCAGATACATTAGGACCAAGCGGACATAAACCACATACGGTTGCATTTGTTCCAGGGCAGAGCAGCAACAATTGTCAGCAGAATATGTATATTGGAACATATGGACCAAGAAATATTCATTATGTTGTAATTAAATATTCTCCAAGCTCTAATGAAATTACATATATCCGTTGTGATAAATATGATGGTGAGGAGGAAGATAAAAATTATTACAAGGTAACCTATACGGATGAATATGATAAATTCCTTGGAGAAGAAGCTGTTTTAGAAAACACAAAACCCATGAAGGTTCCTGATATGCAGGAATCTGGATATTGGACATTGCAAGGAGAAACAAAACAGGTTGATCCAAAGGAGTATACTGTTAATGGAACTACAGTTTTCGTTTATAAATATAATCCAGTAACAGAGATTAAGGCAACATATCATTCGACAAGCAATGACGATAACTTTCCAAAATATTTTAAATATGGTATAGATCAGAACATCGTGGTTGAAAAAGTTGATCCACTGCCGAATGATCATGATCAAAGCGGCAAGCATATATTTGTTGGATGGGTTACCAGCATTGATGGATATAAAGGAACACAGGTCATAAGTAATTCTAATCAATGGAACAAAATCAAAAGCAAAATCAAATATCCTGGAGATACCCTAGGCATTTTGAAGGATGATGTGCATCTATATGCTGTATTTGCTGATCGTAGTGCCATAAAAGATGAAAAAGTTACGATACGATATGCTGTGAATCCTGATAATAGCGGTAAACTTAGTAAAACATATGAAACAATTAACGAATATACAGGAACACCAGAGGGATCAACTGCTGCTGCTAATACAGGATATGAATTCGTGAACTGGACAGATGCAGAAGGAAATGAAGTTGGCACAAATGCAAAATTTATACCTCAAAAGGTTGACGGAATAAGATATTCAAACAGTGTATATTATGCGAACTTTGAGAAAAAAGAAAGTACAGTTATAATAAAATATAAGTCTAATGATGTGAATATGGGGACTGTTAATCCTACATATGAGAGGTTAGGCGAAGAAACAGGTATTGCAATTGGCAGTGCTGCGACAGCTAAAAAGGGCTATGCTTTCAAAAACTGGACGGATCAAAACGGCAAAATCGTAAGCTGGGAAAAAGAGTTCAAGCCAGCTAAGGTTGAAGGAAAAAATGTTGCAGGAACATATACGGCAAACTTTGGTAAGGATGATAATGGTGACAATATTCCAGACGATTATCAGATCAAAGTAACCTATAGTGCAGTCAATGGAACCATCGACAGCGCACATGCCGGAAAGACCTATCATGTTACTCTGTTCAAGGATGGAAAATGGGCAACCGCGAAGGATGGCGGCATCGGCACATTGACAGCGGATCAGATTGCAACCGCAACAGCAGCCAATGGGTATGCGCAGAATAGTCTGAACTGGACACCGGATGTACCAACAACATTACTGAAGCTGAACAGCGATACCGAATTCAAGGCAACCTTTAGTAAAGACTACTTCAAGTACCGCGTGGAATATTACTATGATGGAGAACTTGGAACGACGGACTATAAAGGCGCAGTGGAATTTGAGAAGGAAGTTTCAGTAACACCAAAAAAATCAGTTGAATATGAAAACAAAACATATGCACTGGATAAAACGGTAAACAACCCGCTGATGATCACCAGCAATGAGAAAAACAATGTGATCAAGGTATACTATGGACTGGATGAAAACAAGGATGTAGTACCTGATATTTACCAGGTCAAGGTAACCTATAGTGCAGTCAACGGAACCATCGACAGCGCACATGCAGGAAAGATTCATTACGTTACTCTGTACAAGGATGGTAAAATGACAACAGCAGCTGACGGCGGTGTTGGTTCATTGACAACGGATCAGATTGCAACCGCAACAGCGGCTAACGGATACAGACAGAATAGTCTGAAATGGACTCCAAAGACACCGACAACCTCACTGGAGCTGAACAGCGATACTGAATTCAAGGCAACCTTTAGTAAAGACTACTTCAAGTACCGAGTGGAATATTACTATGATGGAGAACTTGGAACGACGGACTATAAAGGCGCAGTGGAATTTGAGAAGGAAGTTTCAGTAACACCAAAAAAATCAGTGGAATATGAAAACAAGACATATGCACTGGATAAAACGGTAAACAACCCTTTAAAGATCACCAGCAATGAGAAAAACAATGTGATCAAGGTCTACTATGGACTGGATGAAAACAAGGACGTAGTACCTGATATTTACCAGGCCAAGGTAACCTATAGTGCAGTCAATGGAACCATCGACAGCGCACATGCCGGAAAGACCTATCATGTTACTCTGTTCAAGGATGGAAAATGGGCAACCGCGAAGGATGGCGGCATCGGCACATTGACAGCGGATCAGATTGCAACCGCAACAGCAGCCAATGGGTATGCGCAGAATAGTCTGAACTGGACACCGGATGTACCAACAACATTACTGAAGCTGAACAGCGATACCGAATTCAAGGCAACCTTTAGTAAAGACTACTTCAAGTACCGCGTGGAATATTACTATGATGGAAATCTTGGAACGACAGACAACAAAGATGCAGTGGAATTTGAGAAGGAAGTTTCAGTAACACCGAAAAAATCAGTGGAATATGAAAACAAGACATATGCACTTGATAAGACGGAGAACAACCCTTTAAAGATCACCAGCAATGTTGAAAAGAATGTAATCAGAGTGTACTATGGACTGGACGAAAACAAGGATGTAGTACCTGATGATTACCAAGCCATTGTTACTTATAAGGCTGTAAATGGTATAGTAGGCTTTGATAAGGTATATGTAACTTTATTCAACAATGAAGGTGAATGGGCAAAAGATGGTGTTGGTCAGCTTACAAAAGAGCAGATACCGACAACAACTCCGAATAAAGGCTATCACTTTGTGAACTGGACACCGGCAACGCCTGTGGAAGGAACAAAGATCACTAGGAATGGCACTACTACGTTCACAGCAAATCACGCAATCAATACGTATTCCGCAACTGTAAACTACATTGATGAGGATAGTGGAAAAGAAATTGCACCAGCAACCCCTGTTGCGGATATTGAGCACGATAAGGAGCTCGATGGAAATACATATGCAAAAGCGATTGATGGGTATGCATTTACACAAGCAGAAAAAGTGACAATTACCCAGGACAATATGGCAGTTAATGTATACTACAGTGTCGATGTCGTTGGAACCGATCCAAACAATCCGGATCAGCCGGATGGAATACCTGATAAATACCAGGCAGAGGTAACCTTCGCAGCAGTAAATGGAGCTGTAAGCTTTAACAGAACATATGTAACCTTATATATGGACAATGTATATTCAGTAAAGGGCATTGGATTCCTTTCCAATCAGCAGATACCGACAACAACTCCGAATGAAGGCTATCACTTTGTGAACTGGTCTCCTATGGAACCAGCGATTGATAGAAGTATTACAAAGCAGGGGGCAGCGTTCACTGCAAATCATGCAATCAACACGTATAGTGCAACCGTGAGATTCATAGACGAAGATAACGGTACTGAGATTGCACCTGCTGAAACTATCAATGGAATTGAACACGGCTTTATTCTCAATGGTGCAGCACACCGCATTGCTATCACGGGCTATGCCTTTACCACTGCGGATACGGCAATCATTGAACGTGATCATGCGATTGTAAATGTTTATTACTCTGTAGATACCAAGGGCGGCGAAGGCAATCCAGATAATACATCCGATGGAATACCGGATAAATATCAGGTACGCTTTGCTTACACAGCGGCTGAAAACGGCAGTGTTAACGGAACTGTGATTGAATATGTAACACGTCCGGGCCATGTGACAACCGCACCGGTAAGACCACAGGCACTGGTTGATGCTCTTGCTGATGATGGATACAGCTTTGTAAACTGGACAGCGGATGGAAATGTCTATCTGAATACCGATGCAATCAGAAATACCTATTTCACAGGCGATACAGTCTTTACCGCAGGTTTTGCAGCCGTTCCTGTACCGGTTGTCCCGATTCCGGTTGTACCTACACCACCGGCAGTATCACCGACAGTAACACCGCCTGCACCTGTTCTTCCTGTAGCACCGCTTGTAACACCACCTGCAGTGGTACCGGTAGTTCCTGCACCTGCTCCGGCTCCTGCACCTGGGCCAACGGTCGAAGAGAATGAACCTGAACGGCCAAAGGTTGAAGAAACTGAGGAAGTCGATGAAAATGTGACAGCGAAGGCTGGTTCTGAAGGTTCATGGGCACTAATCAATCTGTTATGCTCCGGCGGTACAGTTCTTCTGGGTCTGATTCTTCTGCTTTCCAAATTGAAGAAGGAAGAGGATGAGGAAGAAGATAAGACAGCAGCAATGCGCAATGGAAACAACAAGCAGTCTGAACGTTACAAGAGAAGAAAATGGCTGCGTGCTGTAAGTACAGTAACGGCAGTTGTATCCGTCATTGTATTCTTCCTAACGGAAGATATGTCTCTTGCAATGGTACTGATTGACAAATGGACACTGCTGATGGCAGCCTTCCTGATCATTCAGATTATCTTCGTTCTATTTGGTAGAAAATGGAAAGAGCTGGATGAAAAAGCGGAAAATACGGAGGCAGCACATTCATAAAGATAACAAAATTTAACTATTGTGAAATGCAAATCAGCTTTGCTTAACAGCATACGATATGTGGAAAAGTGATTTGGATTGTTAAGAATGAAGGCGGGCAGGCATCCTGATACGGTGTTACTGCCCGCTTTCCCTTATGAGATCAGCGGCTTTGCTGGAAAGCCCTGTTTTCCTACATAGGAATTTTGTGAAGCCTGGCGTAATAGCTGTTATGCTCCCTGGCAGAAAGCTTATCAACCCTAACCCCTACCTATATGACTGCATAATAAAGGAAAGCAAGGTGAGGAAATTATGAAGAATATCTGTGCATTGTTTATTATAGATGATAATATTGCCAGCCAGCTTTTAAAGCAGGAAAAAGAAGAAATCAGTTATCAAATTCTCCATGAAGAATATTTCTATCGGCATTTAATTGATATGCAGGAGTTTCCAATCATACAAAGCTATGCGAAAACCGCGAGGAAAAACCGTATTTTGATGATCCGCTCCTGGCAGGAAATCAATGAGATTTTACAGAATATTCATAAAGAGGAAAATATATACAGGTGGGAAGCCTTATTACCGAAGCAGCTCTATATGGATGATGCAACCGCAAGAAAAAGCATTCAAAACGGACTTGCCGATGCTGAACAGCTTCTGGAACGGGCGGTACGGGAACAGAAATATGTTATGTTTTACTGCTGAATACAGCGGATTAGCGGGATACTCATAGATTTGCCGATATATGTGACTCCCGCTTTTTATTTGGGGTCTCTAATTAACGTAGGGTTTTGAAAAAAGCTATAGATTAACGCAGGATTGAGTGATGGTTGAGGCAGGCCTTTAAGTATTAGGGTCTTGAATTATCGTAGGGTTATGGCAGGTAAAGGGGCTGCTCTAATTATCTTGGGGATTCAAAAAGGAGTAATTAAGTTGGGAAAATGAATGTTTACGTATACGAAAGGTAAATTTTACAAATAAATATTATAGATACATGTAAAAGGAAAACATAATGCATATATGTTAACAGGACTGTAAGCTATGAAAACAGAGGGATAAGGAAACAGCATTGTAATTATTATAAATGGCTTCTGTCTCTGCAGACATCGTGGTCAGGCAGAAGGATTTTACAGCATTGTAAAGGCTGTATACCAGCTGTAATGTGCGTGCATTGAGAAAAAGAGAGGTTAATTTCGTACCTGTATGCTTCTGAGTAAAAAAGATAGCTTTGGGCTTGTAAGCTTCTAGGCAATATGGTAAATTTTTCCCTATTATTATTTCCCTTGTAATTATTCCTTTACCTTGCCGTCTGCTCATAGTATAATAAAATAGCTGCGAGGTGTAGAAAAATGGCAGATAAAATTGGTTTGATTTGCGAAGGCGGAGGCACAAAGGCTGCATATACATGCGGTGTTCTGCAGTGCTTTCTGGACTATGATATTGAATTTCCCTATACCGTGGGGATCAGTGCCGGTGCAGAGGTTCTGCTGCCGTTTGTCGCAAAACAGAAGGATCGTCTACGTGTCACGGGAGTGGATGCGGCATGTGAGTCAGGCGCAATCGGAGTATCTCCGCTGATTCATGAAAAAGGTGTTTTCGGAATTGGCTATGTATGCAAATTTATCGAGGAGCATGCACCCCTTGATTATGAAGCCTTTATGAAAAACAAAACAAAGCTGGATATTGGTGTATATAATATGGATACCAATGAGGTTGAGTATTTTCCAAAGGAATATTTCGATCCCAAAGATCAGATTCTGATGCAGGCAAGCTGTGCGCTGTTTCTGCTGACAAGACCATATAAATTCCGGGGACATACGTATATGGATGCAGGTCTGGTGGATATGATTCCCATTGAACAAAGCATCCGTGCAGGGAATACAAAGCATGTTTTTATTTCCACTAAGGAAGAAAACTATGTGCGTAAGGCGGCTCCCGGATGGCAGATACAGCTGGCGAAGCTGATGTATCCGGGGAATAAGAAAATCCGGGAGAATCTGAAAATACGTCATATCAATTATCAGAAGCAATGGCAGATTGTAAAGGATCTGCAGGAGCAGGGGAATGCGCTCGTACTCCGTCCAAGTGCAGATTACGGGGTAACACGCTATACTCATGATAAAGATTTGCTGGGACGCTGGTTTGATCTTGGGTATGAGGACACCAAAAACCGTCTGGATATGATTCGGGAATTCATGGAGAAGTAGGCAGAGAAATCTGCTTTTCTTTTCATTTGTTTTCATTGACGTGAAAACATTATCATGATAAAATGTAACAAAATCAAAGACAAGGATGAGAAGAGTATGCAGGGTGAAGCTTACAGAGAGTTTTCCGCTTATGGTGTAAGGAAACAGGGAATCCCTGAGGAAGATGGTCTTGGAGTCGCATGGGCAATCGGAGTTCATGACGAATAAGCGCCCGTTACAGCGCAAAGGTATAACCGGATGTATCCGGCGTACTGGAGAAGATTCGCCAGACTTAGGCGGATTGTAAATAGGTGGTAACACGGAATACAGCTTTCGTCCTATGGGAGAGAGCTTTTTTATTTATAAGGAGGATGCCGGTTATGCGTAGGGAATTAACAGCTATCAGTGAAAAGGAAATTCTGCATTTTCTTGGCTATGGAGAGGCTTTGCCGGATGAACAGACAGCTTACGTCCTGCAGGAAATGAAGCAGCTTGTTTTATCATTCAGTGAACCGCGTGTAGTATACCGTGTGTTTGATTTACTGAATATGCAGCCTGTCGGCTGTGAGGTTGACCTTAGCGGAAGCGATATAAAGCGTCTGTTGAAGGAAAGCCATGCCTGTATCTTTATGGCGGCAACGCTTGGCTCCCGAATTGACAGGGAAATGAAAAAGCTGCAGGTGCAGGATATGATGAAGGCAGTGCTGTTTGACAGCTGTGCCAGTGCGGCCATTGAGGCGGTGTGTGATGATATGCAGCGTGAGCTGAATGAGCAGTATCCGTATTTAACAGATCGTTATTCCTGCGGCTATGGTGATTTGCCCATTACCCTGCAATCGTCATTCATCCAGGCTCTGGATGCCCAAAAGCTAATCGGCCTGCATGTTAATGAAAGCAGTCTGCTTGTGCCTATGAAAAGTGTGACTGCAATTATCGGCATTGCGGACAGGATACAGCCGGCTGTGCTGCGCGGGTGCGCTCATTGCCTGCTGGCGAAGCAGTGTGAATATCGAAAGAGAGGGAAATTCTGTGGAAATTGAAAATAGAATCCAGTTTCTGGATGGTGCCATGGGGACGCAGCTTCAGGCGAAGGGGCTTCCTGCCGGAGCGTCTCCGGAGCTGTTCATGATGGAGCATGGAGAGATCGTAGAGGAGGTACACGCAGCCTATATTGAAAGCGGCAGCGATATTATTTATACCAACACGTTTACAGCGAATGCAAAGAAGCTGAAAAATACAGGCTATACAGTTGAGGAAATCATAACCAGAGGGGTGCAGCTGGCAAGGTCTGCCGCCCGTAAAAAAGAGGGGGTGCGCATTGCCCTTGATATCGGGCCAATCGGAGAGCTGCTGGAACCGAATGGGTATCTGCCGTTTGAGGAAGCATACGAGCTGTTTCGGCAGCAGGTGGTCGCAGGAGAACAGGCAGGGGCTGACGTAATCGTATTTGAAACGATGAGCGATCTGTATGAGGTGAAGGCCGCAATCCTTGCGGCTAAGGAGAACACCGCTCTGCCGGTATTTGTTACGATGAGCTTTGAGGCAGACCATCGAACCTTTACCGGCTGTACGACAGCGAGCTTTGCCTTATGTGCCGAGGGCCTTGGAGCGGATGCCATTGGTATCAACTGTTCTCTTGGCCCTGACCAGATTCTGCCGATTGCCGATGAGCTGGCTGCGATGTCAAATCTGCCGCTCATTATGAAAGCAAACGCAGGTCTGCCGGATCCCCTTACCAATACCTACAGCATGAATGCACAGGAATATGCGAAGCTGCTGCTTCCCTTCACCAAGCTTCCGGTACAGTATGTCGGAGGATGCTGCGGTACCACACCGCAGTTTATACGGGAATTGAAGAAAGCTCTTCCTGAAACGGTGCATAGGACGAAGAAGAAGGCGCGCAGCGGTTCCTATGCCTGTACACCGACAAAATGTCTTTGTATTCAGGATGTTCATGTTATTGGAGAACGTATCAACCCAACCGGAAACAAGCGGATGAAGGCAGCTTTAAAGGAACACCGCATGGATGAGATTCTGGCAATCGCTATGGAGGAGGTCGAAGGCGGTGCCGATATTCTTGATGTGAATGTCGGTCTGCCGGGAATCGATGAGGAGAAAATGATGGTGGAGGTAATCAAGGAGCTGCAATCCGTCATTGATCTTCCCTTACAGATTGATTCCACCAATCCGCAGGTGATCAAGGCTGCTCTGCGTGCAGTTAACGGTGTCGCAATCGTCAATTCCGTGAACGGAGAAGCAGCGGTAATGGAAAGCATTCTGCCAGATGTTAAAAAATACGGAGCCAATGTTGTCGGACTGACGATGGATGAGGGAGGCATACCGCAAAGCTGTGAAGAACGCCTTGCCATTGGAGCACGCATTGTAGAAACAGCGCAGCGCTACGGTATCGCAAAGGAGCGTGTCTTTCTGGATTGTCTGACCCTGACAGTCTCAGCCCAGCAAAGCGGTGCTCGTGAAACACTGAAGGCTTTACGTGCAATCCGCTCACAGCTTGGTGTTCATACAGTGCTGGGTGTATCCAATATATCCTTTGGACTGCCGTCCCGTATCATTTTAAATCAGAATTTTTTAACAATGGCGATGCAGGCGGGACTCAGCATGCCGATTATGAATCCAAATCAGACAGCGATGATGGATGCTGTACGTGCTTTTCGTGTATTGCAGGGAATCGATACGGACTCGCAGGCATACATACTTGCCTACGCACAGCAGAAAAAAACAGAAGAAAAACCGGTTGCCTCCTCTCACCTGGATATTAAGGAAAGCATTATGCGCGGCTTAAAAGAGGAAACACGGCATCTTTGCAGTGAGCTTTTGAAAACGAAGGAGCCGTTACAGATTGTCAATGAATATCTGATACCGGCGCTGGATGCCGTGGGAAACCGGTATGAAAAAAAGGAAATCTATCTGCCGCAGCTGATCAATGCCGCGACAGCATCCCAGTGTGCGTTTGAGGAAATACGCAGCCATATGCAATCCAGCGGTCAGGAATCGATATCCAAAGGAAAAATCATACTGGCGACGGTAAAGGGGGATGTGCATGATATCGGTAAAAATATCGTTAAGGTCGTGCTGGAAAACTACGGCTATCAGGTGTTTGATCTGGGAAAGGATGTCCCTGTGGAAACTGTTGTACATACCGCCATTAAGGAACAGGTGCATTTGATTGGGTTAAGCGCTCTGATGACCACGACGCTGCAGTCGATGGAGGATACGATTACCGCTCTGCATGAAAGCGGACATGATTGTAAAATCATGGTCGGCGGGGCAGTTGTTTCACCGGAATATGCAAAGCAGATACATGCGGATTATTATGCGAAGGATGCCAAGGAGAGTGCAGATATCGCAAGGGAGGTGCTGGGATGATTACAGAATATATAAAGAAACAGGGCTATTTTCTGTTTGACGGGGCCTTTGGCACCTATTATGCACAGAAATATGAGGACGATCAGGAGCCGTGTGAGCTGGCGAATCTGTATCATCCCCAGCGTGTAGCCAATATTCATCGGGAGTATATTGAAGCCGGAGCGGATGCTGTTAAAACGAATACCTTTTCCGCAAACGAGCAGCAGCTGGAATGCAGCTGGGATATCATACGGAGGCTCCTGCAGGAGGGATATCGCATCGCAAAAAACGTAGCACAGGATCAGGCCCTGGTGTTTGCCGATATCGGACCAATCATGGAACAGAAAAATGTATCCTTGTTCACACAGTACAAACGCATCATAGATGTTTTTCTGGAAGAGGGGGCAGACTGCTTTCTGTTTGAAACCCTGCTGAATACGCATGCACTGCATGAAGTAAGTGCCTATATTAAAAAAAGGTGTCCCAATGCCACGATCGTTGTATCGTTTGCCGTTACAGCTGATGGCTACAGCAGACAGGGCATCGCTATGAGCAAACTGCTGCAGGACTGCTTTGCGGATGATGATGTGGATGCCTGCGGCTTAAACTGTGTCTGCGGACCGATGCATATGAAGCGGCTTCTGGATACGATTGACAAGACGAAGAAGCCGATTCTTATTATGCCGAATGCCGGTTATCCAACCATTCTGGCAAACAGGACCTATTTCCGGGACAGCTCTACGTATTTTGCGAAGGAGATGAAGGAGATTCTGGAAAAGGGTGCTGCATTGCTGGGAGGCTGCTGTGGAACCACACCGGTTTATATCCGTAAACTAAAGGATGCGCTGCAGGAGCGTAAGGAACAGATGGAGGCTGTAGTTCAAACTGTACCTGCACAAAAGAACATCACCCGCAGGGACTGCAATCCGCTGCGCAGAAAGCTGCAGAAAAAGCAGCCGGTCATCGCCGTGGAGTTTGATCCGCCTGCAAACTGTGAAATCGAACGCTTTTTAAACAATGCCGAGTTTTTGAAGGAAGCCGGGGTGGATGCAATCACCATTGCGGATTGTCCAATAGCCCGTGCAAGAGTGGACAGCTCCTTACTGGCATGCAAGCTGCACCGTGAGCTCGACCTGGAGGTGATACCGCACATGACCTGCCGTGACCGCAATATCAATGCGACCAAGGCCTTGCTGTTCGGTCTTCAGATTGAAGGCATCCGCAATGTGCTTGTTGTCACCGGAGACCCGATTCCCAGTGAAGACCGTCAGGAGGTAAAGGGGGTCTTTAACTTCAATTCACAGATTCTGGCAGGCTACATCCACGATTTGAATGAAACGATGTTTTCCGAGCCGTTCATGATATTCGGTGCACTGAATCTGAATGCGGTTAATTTTGAAGCAGAGCTGATGAAGGCAAAGCGCAAGGTGGAGCAGGGGGTGGAGGGCTTTTTAACACAGCCGGTACACTCACATCAGGCACTTGCAAATCTGCGCAGGGCACACGCAGAGCTGGATGCCTACCTGCTGGGAGGTGTTCTCCCCATCGTTTCACACCGCAATGCCGTCTATATGAACAATGAGATATCAGGCATCGAGGTGGATGAGGAAATCGTTTCCCTGTATGAGGGGACAACAAGGGAGGAAGCACAGCGGCTGGCCGTTACTATTAGTTGTCAGAGTGTTGATGAAATGCGTCCTTATGTTGACGGATACTATCTGATCACACCGTTTAACCGGGTTGAAATTATCGCTGATATCGTCGCACATCTTCATCGACAGGAAGAGGTCACTTCCAAAAAGCAATAGAAATCAGGAATCCGACATCCTTTTTTCTGATAAATAGTGTATACTAAATACAAACAGGAGGTCACTATGAAACAGAAAACATTTATGATGCTGAAGCCCGACGCATTTGCAGGCAATCATGCACAGGAGGTTTTAAAGGAGCTTCGCGCACATGGTCTTGTGATTGAAAAAAGCTGTACGCTTACCGTTACCATGGAGGTAATGAAAACACTGATTGATCATTATGCAGGTGTGATTGATTCCATGAGTAAGGATTTTAATTTCCCGGGAAAACTTTTTAATTCCTTTTATTATGACGGCCCGCATACCATTCAGCCGATGGAGGTCACCTATGAAGGCGATGAGGATATCATCACACTTACAAGAACACTGGCAGGAAAGACCAATCCACAGGATGCAGGAGCGGATACGATTCGTGGAAAATACAGCGATGACAGCTATGATAAGGCTTCTGCCGCTGTCCGTCTTGTAAACAATGTAATCCATGCATCGGATTCTCACGAAAGTGCACAGCGGGAATTAAGCATCTGGAATTCCTATCTGAAATAACCTTGAAGGGCAGAGTAATCTGTCTTTCTTTTTGTTTATGGATGAGGTATGCTCTAGCTGGCATAGAAAAAGGAAAGGTGTTTCTACCTCTCCTATATGTAATAATGATTGTCGCATTGCCTCCGTTTGCCGGATATATGCTGTTAGGCTTTTACATCGCTTTTTCTGCTCTTTATCAGCTTATGAAAATCGTGAAGCGGCATCGGCTTGTAATAATAATAGCCCTGTACCATATCACAGCCGATTTCCTTTAGAAAATCCAGGCATTCCTTTGTTTCAATCCCCTCCGCAAGCACCTGCATATTCAATGTATGTGCAATTTCCACAATATGCTGAATGATGCTTTTATTTTTGTCATCCAGTGGCTTCTCAAAAAACATCTTATCTATTTTCAATATATCAACCAGGTTTTCCAGCAGGATGTTGAAGGAGGAATATCCACTTCCGAAATCATCCAGAGAGCAGGTAAAGCCATATTGCTTAAAGGCATCGATCATATCCTTTACCTGATCGTAGTAATCAAAGCGGATATTTTCCATAAACTCAAACTCAATCAGCTGTTCATTGATATTGTACTTATGAAATATATCCAGATAGTCATGTAGGAAATCCTCATCAAATAATGAGGTATTTGTAATATTGAAGCTCATCGGTACTACCGGCTCACCATCTGCCAGTGCGGTGTGCAGGTAGGCGCAGACGGTATCAAAGAGATTCAAATCAACCATATAGATATCCCCGTTCGCATTCAGCACAGGAAGAAAGGAGGATAAGGGAATCAGATTTCCCTCATGATCCTGCCAGCGCAGCAGCACTTCACCACCGACGATTGCTTCATCACATAACCGTATTTTCGGCTGTACATAGGGAATAAATTCATGTGCGAAGCGTGCCCTGGTAACCTGTTCCGCAGTTTCCCGCACACGGATATATTCATGAAACATATCGGCATGATAAATATCATAGGAAAAGGTACGACGTTTTAACTGTGGGCATTCTTTTCTGGCAATTTGCGCCCGGTTCTGTGCTTCATAAAAATCACAGGGCTGCTGCTCCAGAAAATAGAAGCCGAAGGATAAATAGATATTATGAAAGAACAGTGGATCGGGATCATCGAATACAGCATCTACAAAAGGAATCAAAAATTTTTCAAACATAGCTTCCATGGTGTCATAATGTAAAAGCAGATTGTAATCATCAGCACAGATTCTTGCGATATATTCCTGCTCTGAAAGAAATTGTGAGGTGATATCATATAAATGCTTTAAAGCACGATCCGCATGGGCTCTGCCATATTTATTGTTCATATACTGAAAGCGTTTGATATTCATATCTATAAAAACATAGGAGGATGATTGCTGCTTTTGCTGTGTATCATACATTTCTTTTAGCCAGGCCTCATTACCTCCGCCTGTAATAGAATCTCTGTATTCGTCCTTTATGTCCGCTGTATTTTTCATCCCGCTGCTCTCCCGTCTGTTTCTATGTACTATTATATCATTGTTTCATTATAATATAAATGCTGTTGTGTTCGCATAGTAAGTTCACTTAAAGAGAAGAATGTTTATTTTAATAGGAGAAAAAAGCTTTCATGAGGACTTAAAATAAATATGATAGAGTGATTTTTCAGTAAAGCCTTTCCAGTGCTTGTGATCTATCCCTGAATTCTTCATCTTTATTTCTATCCTTTGCGGCGACCTTGCTTTTCTTGCGAATTCTAGAGTAGTTTGGATGATTTCAAAATCATAAGAGCATCTGATGCAATCACAAGCAACTTATTATCCTCAAAAGTGATTGGCACCGCTCATCGTTTTTTTGTAGAGCCAATATTCTGATTTCCTCACAAATCGGGTGTTTTTCTTTTGTTTTTCGAAAGCTGTTGACATAAAATTTTTAATACGGCATAATGAGCATATAGCTGGCGCCGGCTCTATGAAGGAGCTGAATATATGAAGCATTATAACTGGAACAAAGATCCCTATGCGGCAGGCTTCGCATATGGAAACGAATTAAACAAGGAACACCGCAGTATTACGGAAACTCTGCGGATGGTGAAAAGTGATGAGCGCAGGGCCTTTGCGCAGGAGTGCAGAAAATGCTATGAAACATGGTATCCCTCTGTATTGGAGGAGATGCAGGGGCTTGCGGATGCCCAGCAGATCGCGGTGGAGGAGCTGGAACAATTATTATTGTGTATGTACGCATTTCCTCTGGAAATCCGCTGTACCTGTGTTGCTTTTCGTGCTGTGGACGGACATGTATATTTAGGAAGAAACAGTGATTTCTTTACTGCTATGGAGGAGGTGTATGAATCCAATCTTGTAGCAATCCCGGCAAGGATCGCCTTTATCGGCAATACCACCGCCTGTATACAGTATGAGGATGGTATCAATGCGTATGGACTTGCGGCAGGCTTGACGTTTATTGCCCCGGTATGCCGCAAGCCGGGTCTGCATGCCGGATTTCTGATTCGCTATGTGCTGGAGCATTGTACCTGTGTTAAAGAGGCTCTAAAGGCTTTGCAGAGATTGCCGATTGCCAGTGCACAGACGATTACGCTTGCAGATCAAAAGGAAATGGCGGTAGTGGAATGCAACTGCGAGCGTATACGTATAAAAGCATCCGATTCCCATGTATGGGCAACGAACCGGTTTCACGATCCCGATATGCTGCATTACAATGTAGATAATATCGATGATATGGGAAGTGAGATACGCTGGCAGACTGTAGCGCGGGCCATGCAGCATCCAAAGCGGTTTTCAGAAGGCTATATGCGGCAGCTGCTGTCCGGTAAGCTTGGCTTCCTGTGTCAGTATGACCGTCAAAGAGGCGGAGATACGGTTTGGAGCAGTCTGTATGATGTGACGGCTAAACAGGTATGGCGCAGTGAGGGCAATCCTTCCAGCGTCCCATTTGAAAAGGATGAACGTCTGATATTCAAAGGCTAAATGGCTGTATCATAGGATATGAAAAAAGATTCCTTTATGACAAAGTGTCACATGGGAATCTTTTATTGTCCTGTATCACTACATTTTGTGTAAAAAAAAGCAGCGGGTGCCGTTTTTTTATACTTACGGTAAAATCCAGGTGATATAATGATACATAGGATACTGTATATGCAGCACGCATTTGCAGAAGAGGGTGAAGGAATGAAGAAAAACAGACTGGTGAAAACAAATATATTGATAGGCCTTGTACTGCTTACAGGCTTTGCTCTTACTGCATGCTTGGCATATCAGGCGAATTATCAGACATCGCTGAACAATATTGAACAGGTTTCCTCTCTTTCCTCAGAAGGAATTCAGTATCAGTTGACCTCCATGCTTACCCGTCCTGTCAATACTTCCCTGGCCATGGCTCATGACAGCTTTTTGAAGGAGCATCTGGCAAAGGAAAATGAACAAATTACAGATCAAAGCTACATAGATGCATTGCGGACATATTTATATGCATATAAGGAAAAATATAAGTTTGATTCGGTGTTCCTTGTATCCTGTAAATCCGGAAGATATTACAGCTACAACGGTCTGGACCGTATACTTGATAAAAAGAACAGGGAAAATGCATGGTATTATGATTTGCTGTACAGTAAGGATGAATATTCACTTCACGTAGATAATGATGAAGTAGATGGAGCAGGAAATGAGATTACCGTATTTGTGAATTGCAGAATTACGGATGAAGCGCACAATACGATTGGTGTTGTCGGCGTCGGCATTCGCTTAAAAAATCTGAGGGAGCTGCTGGCTGCCTATGAGAAAAAGTATAACATCAAAGCATATCTTGTCGATGATACAGGAAATATACAGGTTTCAACGGCAAACAGCGCTCAGGAACAGGTGAACTGGTTCGCAAAATACAAACAGCAGGAAAACCAGGAGGAAATTTTGCAGTGGAAGCAGGATCAGAAGAATCTGGAGCTGTGGACGAAGCAGGATGGTGAAAAAAGCTATCTAGTGACACGCTATGTGCCGGAGCTGTCCTGGCATCTGATCGTTCAGCAGAATACAGAAACGGTATTGCAGCAGATGTATGCGCAGCTATTGCATATCGCCTTGATGATGCTTGCGGTCATCCTGATTGTTTTGGCAATCATTACGTTTGTAATTCGCAGCTTCAATCGGCAGATCACCTCACTGATTGAAGAAAAGCAGGCCATTTTTAGAAAGGCAACAGAGGAGCTGTATGATAACATTTATGAGCTGAATATAACGAAAAACAGTTATGTCGGTGAACGTACGGCAAATTATTTTGAAAGCCTGGGCGCAAAGGGACTGCCTTATGATGAAGTATTGACGGTTATTGCCCAAAAGCAGATTAAGGAGGAATTTCGTGACGGCTATGTATCGCTGTTTACACCGGAGCATGTGATACAGGAGTATGAAGCGGGAAACAACCATCTCCAATATGATTTTATGATTTCGGAGGAAGGCAGTGATTATTTCTGGATGCGGATCGATGCTTATGTCTTTCTTTCAACAGAGGATAATTGTATCCATATGTTTACCTATCGCAAAAATATCAATGCTGAAAAGAACAGAGAGCGGCTTGCCGCCATTGACGATATGACCGGCTTTTATACGAGAAAGGCGTGTGTTGAAGCAATTTCAATACGGTTGGAACGGCGTACGGAGGAAGCCTATGCATTCCTTCTGTTTGATATTGATAATTTTAAGCAGGCGAATGATCAGTTTGGACATGCATTTGGTGATTACTGTATCACGGAGTTTACGAAAGCGATTCGGACGCATTTCCGTAAGGGGGATATTTTAGGAAGAGTCGGCGGTGATGAATTTGTTGTGCTGTGTAAATATAAAACATATGAGCAGCTGATGAACCGTGTTCATGTCCTTTCGCAGGATCTGGTTATGCAGTGTGAACGGAAGCAGGCATCATGGCATATGTCCGCAAGCATTGGAATTGCACTATCACCAAAGCACGGCAGTGATTTTGAAACACTGTATGAATGTGCAGATAAGGCGTTGTATGAGACAAAGGTCAAAGGCAAAAACGGATTTTGCGTATATCATAGCGGGCATTTCGGTGAAAAGTAATCAGGCTGGCTGTATGGATTTACCACTCATTTCGTAAAAGGCTATGTGGAAGTTATGTGGAAAGGGTTCCTCCGTGCGTTCGCTGCTTATTCAGTCAGTAATAATTTGATGCAAATAAAGCTGTGGTATCTTCCAGACACGAAAGATTTCACAGCTTTTGTATGGTGGCTGACAAAGCTCTTAATTATGATGGTGATAAAGGCTTTAACAAGAATTCGTTACGAAGTATGCATAGAGCTGTCAAAATGCTGAAGTTATATTGGTCGTGTCTAAGATAGCGATGTATGTACTGCCCGTATATAATATATACGTTAGATAATGCTCATACATTCATATTAGAACAAGTAAAAGAATACGCATTCTGCTTTGCTTCATAAAAAAAGCCAGATTGATCTGGCAGTTTCAGTAATTGTTTATCTGTTGTTTTTTACCCATTTCCCATAGATACCGCAGGGAAGAACACTGTCTCCAGTTGTAATCGGCAAACCAATTTCTCCGGCATGGATTGTGCCATCTGTATATTTTTTTCCTACGGTTGTACGTAAGAGATTATATAAGACGGTTGGCGGGAATCCTGTGGTATAGGAATTCACAAGGAAAAACAGGGGATCGTCATCCAGAATTTCCATACAGGCGGAAATCAGCGGGTACAGCTGTTCCTCAATCTTCCATATCTCTCCATTTGGGCCTCTGCCATAGCTTGGCGGATCCATGATGATGGCGTGGTAGGTTCTGCCTCTGCGCTTTTCTCTTGCGACAAATTTTAATACATCATCCACGATAAAGCGGATTTTATGCTGCTCCAGGTGAGAAAGCACCATGTTTTCCTTTGCCCAGTTCACCATTCCCTTGCTGGCATCCACATGAACGACCTCTGCAGCACCTGCACTTGCACATGCCATGGTCGCACCTCCGGTATAGGCAAATAGATTTAAAACACGCAGGTCGCTTCGTCCGCTTTCCCGTATCGTATCCATCATCCAGTCCCAGTTGGCTGCCTGCTCCGGAAACAGACCTGTATGCTTGAAGCCTGTCGGTGAAACCTTGAAACGCAGCTCACCATAGGAAATTGTCCAGCTCTCTTTGCATTTCTTTTTAAATTCCCAGCTTCCTCCTCCGCTTTTTGAGCGGTGGTAATGGGCATGGGGATGTCTCCACATTTCATTTTCTTCCATCGGCCAGATCACCTGCGGATCGGGACGACGCAAAATAATATCTTTCCATCGTTCCAGCTTTTCTCCGCTGCCGGCATCGATGCATTCATAATCCTTCCAGTGTTTCGCTACCTGATTCATTTCATCAACTCCTGACGCATACCATTATAGCATGAGATTGCGTGTTAGTTACATGAGTTTCTTGAGAAAAAGGCGGAAAAGTGTGGTAGAATATAAGAAAACACATCGGAAAAGGAGGATACTTATGATCAACAAACTGTATGATAATTGTTTTACAACGGAGCTTTCCACAAAGGTTCTGGAAGTCCGGGAAGATAACGGCCTGTTCTGGCATGCCTGCAAGGACACCATCTTCTATAAAGAAGGCGGTGGAATGGCGAGTGATATCGGTATGATCGATGAGCACATGGTATTGGATCTGAAGTATGAAGAAGGTCATATGTGGCATCTTCTGGATACGAAGCTGGAAGGCACTGTCTTTATGAGTGTGAATCTGCATGAACGCTTTCGCAAATGCCAGATTCATACGGCACAGCATCTGATCAGTGCAGTTCTCGGCAATGTTTATAAGGTGGAAACACTGGCGCACCATGTCGGTGATGAGGAAAACGATATTGAATTTAACTTTGAGGATTTTACAGATAAGATGGCATTTGAGCTGCAGGTTTTGTGCAATGGT
Source organism: Erysipelotrichaceae bacterium 66202529 (assembly GCA_017161075.1). NCBI lineage: Bacteria > Bacillati > Bacillota > Erysipelotrichia > Erysipelotrichales > Erysipelotrichaceae > Erysipelotrichaceae bacterium 66202529. The sequence goes on from CP046174.1 coordinate 1,050,463, forward strand.
CTGATCCGTGATGATCTGGATGTCAGTATCCAGTATCCGACCCGGGTAGAGGCAAGCAAAATGGCCAAGGGGAAAAACATAGACCGCGATGATCTGCGTGTTGTGCGCATCGGAGCTCTGGATTATAATATGTGCGGCTGTATGCATGTACCATCCCTGCGTTATCTGCAGATGCTGTACATCAGCGGGTATGAAAAATCAGCAAAGGGGTATAAAATTAAATATCTGGTAGGAGACCAGCTGCTTGACTGTGTGACCAGACGCTACAAGGTGCTGGATGAGGCAAGCCGTTCTCTGGCGGTTTCCCATCTTTATGTGAATACCGGTGTAAACCGTCTGATCAATGAAACTCGTCAGCTCAACCGGGATGTCATTGTCTGGAAGCAGAAATATTATGAAATGTTTGCGAAGGAGCTTGGTCAGTGCACAGAGGATGTTATCGTTCATTTCTTCGATGATATTGATGTGAAATCCGAAGCGGATGTCGCGAAATACGTAACCGAGCATTATAAAAAGGCTGTTATCTTTGTGGCAAAGACATATGACAATGTTCATGTTGTCGTAGCCGCCCATAAGGATATGGACTTTGATTCCGCAAAGGTATTCAAAGAAATTGCGGATGCCTACCATCTGAAGGGCGGCGGTAACAGGCAGCTTTCTCAGGGTGGCGGTATGTATTCTGAAGAAATTATTAAATTTGTCAAAACGCATAGGTTTTCCTGAAAATCTATGATATACTAATTAAGTTTTATGGAGGTCTGTATGAATCAAATAGCAAAGAAACTACTTCTCTGCGTTGGAATTTTATCGGTTACCATGGTGAGCGGATGCAGTTCCGATGACAGCAGCAAGAAAAAAGAGACAGCAAAAAATGAAGAGAAATCGGAAGTGAAGATGGTAGCCAATGATTTGTATGTGGAACCGCTGAACCCTACCGAAGCTCAGATTAAAGCATATAACAAGCTGTCGGAAGCAATTACCAGCGAAAATAAAAAAGAAGAGGCCACGATGGTGGCAGTGAGCTTTGCATTTGATTTCTTCACACTATCCAATAAAGAGGATGCCCAGGATCTTGGTGGATTACAGTTTATTCCAAGTGACAAGATTCGCAACTTTATGGAGTTTGCACAGGCATACTATTACGGAAACTATCCAACCATCGTAAACGAATACGGTAAGAAAAGTCTCCCTGAGGTAACCGGCTATAAGGTAGAAGCTGTCGAGGAAAAGGATTTCACCTATAACGGCTCTGCCTGCAGAGGATATGATGTCAGGCTATCCCTGACATATGCGGATACGGAAGTGGAGAGTCTGAAGAAATCCATGACGATCAGTGTGATTGAAATTCAGGATTATGAGTATGACCGTACAAAGAATTACAAAAAGGATGTCGTATACGATGGTGAAATGAAAAATGTTTACCGTATATTGGCAGTTGAGTAAGGGACTGAGAAATCAGTTCCTTTTTGAAAGGGGTTTTGACATGTCTATTGAAATTGTATTGGAAGGACAACTGGAGAAGGAATCAGACAGAGAGCAATTCAGTGCTTTTCTGAAGCAGGTGTGCGATGATAAAAAACTGAAAATGGAGGATTACGATACCAGTATCATGATAGATATCTGTCCGGAAGGGTATATCGAATGCGGATATGAGGATCGTTTTGTGAGCATTGCGGCACAGACCAATGTCGCAGGGCCGGGCTTTCATGCCTATGTGTGTACTGTATTCGATGCCATCATCAGCGGTTCTCAGATTCCGCTGGAGGTAAGTGATCCAACCGGTTATTATACAGACCGTAATTTTGAAACCTTGCGGTATCAGTATTTTTACCGTTGGTTAAAGGATATCCAGGGCTATGTGCTGGAGCATATGGAAGAGGAAAAGGAGCTGTGTATTTCCTGGCCGCAGGAGTATTATCATCCGGTGTGGAGAGATGGATTCGTAGTCACGCCGATGGGATATATACATAAGGAGGATTTTCGTACCAGAGATGTAGAGGATTTGGCGGATGATTTCTTTGTATGGAATGATTTCGAGCGTACGGCACGGTATTACCGCAACTGTGCTATGGTGTTGTTATGGAAGGAATGCTATTTTACATACAGCTCTATGAATGAGTATACTGATAAGGTGGCGAACAGTATTATAGATTATCTGGAGGCGGCATACGAAAAGGATGATCTTCTGCCGCTGCCCATGGATGCGTACCGAAGTATTTGTACGGCAATTAAGCGGGAAATTCTGATACATCATGCGGATGAGCTAAAGGTTGCTAATCTGGGCTATCGCAATGGTATTGTTTCCTATCATTTTGGCAGCTGGAGTATTCCTGCTCATGGCTGCTGTGAAAAAAGCTTTGATGAAACGACGCAGACGATGCATTTTATGGCGCCATATAAGGAGCAGGATGAGCCATGGAAATGGATGATGAAGGCAAATGCTTACTCATTTGAAAAAGAAATTCCAACCTTTTTGGAGAAGCTGGAAAATCCGCAGGATGTTATGGATTCCTTCAGCTTTGAAAAGGAAACAGTTAGCTGTAAGGGAATCGTTGAAAATATGGATGAGTATTACATGGTTGTCGTTCAGGCAAACTGTGAAAAGGACACGCTGTTTCTTGAATGTATCGTGCGCGATGAGCAGGATGTAGCCATGATAAAGGAATGGTGTCAGGGAATCCGGCATTGTGTAACGCTCAGTGATGAGCTGCACAGTTAAATAATTGAAGCATGTCAGGCTGTATGCTGAGGAAGGAACATCACCTTTTTCCATACAGCTCTTTTTTTAATCTGGTATCTTTTTGATTATTAAAGCATGTTAGGCTGTACACTGAGGGATGAGCATTCCCCTTTTCGTACAGACCTTTCTCATATCTTTTTTCTTTACGCCAGCATAAGCATTCAAAATCAGCTGTTCAAGGCATAAAAAAAGCACCTTCTTTTCAAAGGATGCTTTGTATATCTGTTAATGCGGATTGCTTGCCATTGTATCCCACAGAATAGTCGGGTCATCATTGATAGCAGGGGTATCCTTGTATAAATCGTCCATATTGAAATGGAAATCTGCCATTTGCAGCTGATTGCTGGCACCGTCGTAAGCATTGACAACCGCATGTACCTCATCCTTGTTAAAGAGGTACACATCATACGGGCCTTCCAGCGGATTCAGACTAGCCACCTGCTGGGAATCATAAACACCGGTATCCGATATCACACTGGAAATCGTCCAGGGCTTCATATTGTCAAGCTCACTCGAAACAAATTTTGTAATCTGGTTAGCCGGCATATCTGTAATTACATAATTCGGCGCCACATCCAGAAGATCGTTCACATAACCGAGTGCAGATGGGGAAATCAGCTTGTTTATGATTGCCTTGATAATGCGCTGCTGTGCACGCTCTCTTCCGGCGTTGTCATAGCCTTCGGTTTTTCTGTGCCGGGAATAGGCCAGTGCCTGCTTCCCATTCAGATGCTGCTCTCCCTTTTTCAGACAGATTAAGTCTTTCTTTTTGAAGCTGCGGTTTTCATCCTGCTCACAGAAATCAATTTCCACATCCACATCAATACCGCCAATCGTATCCACGATTTCAATCATGGAATTGAAGCTGACGCGGGCATAGTAATCAACCGGGATTCCAAAGAATTGTGAAATGGTATCCACACTCGTATCAATACCATAAATACCGGTATGTGTCAGCTTGTCATTGGCATTGTTCAATGCAGTGTTTGGTACCAGGGCGTCTCTCGGTATGGAAACCATATCGATGTGATTTGCGACTGGATTGACAATCAAAAGCAGGTTGGTATCCGTACGTGTCTGCTGGTCAGGGGAACCGGTACTGTCCAGACCGCTTAAATATACAGTAAAGGTCTGCTTTGTGATATCCTTTTGTTCCTTGGTTTTTACCGTATCAGTCTTAGAGTAGGTCTTTAGAATCTGTACATTTTTTTCGAAATCCTCGATATTGGCCTTTGACATGTTATAGAAAGTTTCGGAAATCGCCATGGCAGAAACAAAGCCCTGCTCCATCTGGTCATACAGGGTTGTATAATCCAGCTCCTCCTTTGCAGTATATTCGCTGATGTCTTTTGATACAGAGGACTTGGCAAATGCAAGGTTATCCGCATCGCTGCCGTTTTGAAAGCCAATGACCTTGTTGGACAGATCGGCTTCCTTTTTGATATTGCTGTTCTTCGCTGTAATCAGGTACACGTTAGTGGTAATGGTAGTGGTACCGTCATCATTTACTTTTGTGGTCTTACTCATCTTGTTGATGGTCGTACGGGATTTGTCCATGAAGTAGCCGAAGGTTCCAATCAATGCGACAAGAAGCACTAGAAACATGCGTTTAATGACTAGTCCCCAGGTTGGCATTCGTTTAAATGCCAGCAGCAGCAGAATCAGAAACAGAACTGCGAAGATGCCTGCCGCAATGGTAATCCATTTAAAGGGAAGAAGCCCAAAGCTGTAGGCGATGTAAAATGAAATGATACTTACGATAAGAAATACAGCAAGCAGGCTGATGTCGATCAGCAGGCTTCTGCGTTTAACTTTTTTATTTTCCATGAAAACACCTCAATAATCTACATTATAGTATAAAAGATGCGGAAATTCCAGATTACCTGTAATTACTCTATGTGAACGTTTTGTGAATTTTTGAAAAACAGCAGGGAAATTACATAAATCATAGAAAAAAAGGAAGAATTTGCTTTTTCGAGGCATTGTATTATAAAATAACAGTATTAAAATTTAAAAGAGGTGTTCGCTATGATACCGTTTACGGGAAAACAGTTACAGCTGATTCAGCTGCTGATGAATCGATCCTCCCCTGTTGCCTTTGAGGAGCTGTCACAGCTTCTGGAGGCAGGCAGACGCAGTGTGTATTACATCGTGAATAAGACAAACGAGGTTCTGCAAATGAATGCACTGGAGCCGGTTTTCTGTAAACGCGGGGCTGGATATTATCTGAAGGAGGAACAAAAGCAGCGGCTTTCTGAATTACTGAAAAATGAAAAGAAGCTGCTCAGTGAGGTACTGACACCACAACAGCGTGTGAGCTTTTTGATCTGCTGTATGATTTATCCAAAATCCGTTATTCATGTGGAGGATATCATGCAGCTGCTAAAATGCAGCCGCAATACGGTGTTCAGTGATTTAAAGAATGTAAAGGAGCAGTTAAAAGCCTATGGTCTGGAGCTGCGCATTGATTTGAAAAACGGCTATGGGGTTGAAGGTAAGGCATTCAATAAGCGGGCAGTATTGCTTTATTTTCTGAAGCAGCTACTCAATGAGGTCGATGTGCATACACTGCCGTTTCTCGATATGGAGCAGGTGGATGATTATTATGACAGATTGTTGAAAATCTCCAGTGAACGGGAGCATGAGTATCGCAAGGACAATCTGTTGTCCATTGCCTGTATGCTCAGTATCATACGGGATTCTCCCGAACAGTATGATTTTTCTTTGATGGAGCTGCGTGATTTGTGCGAAACACAGGAGCTGGATTTGATTGACCGCTATTTTCAGGAGCTGAATGTACATGAGCGCCTGTATCTGGCATTGCACCTGCTTGGCTCCAAGGCGAGCAGAGAGCTGAATCCGCAGGATGATGAACATGATATCCGCATTTTTGAATTATCAAGCAGACTGGTGGAATCCTTTGAACGTACAGCCTGTGTGTCCTTTGATGATAAAAATGATCTCATCAATTCCATTTATATGCATCTAAAGCTTTCCATGTATTATAATCGCCTGGGAATACAGGTGGTGAATCCGCTCATTGACGAGATACAAAAGCAATATACAGACATCTATATGATTACACAGCTGGTTTGTGAGGATCTTCGTGATTTATTTCAGATGCCGATCATGGATAGTGAAATCGCCTATCTGACCATGCATTTCGGCGGTCATTTGAAGCAGGGAGTTCGCTGCTATGATGAAATCCGCATTCTGGTGGTCTGTCCAAGCGGTATTTCCACATCTACACTTTTGAAGCGGGAGATTGAAGGCTTATATGCAAATGTGCGGGTTGTGGATACGGCGAGTCTGGATCATGTTCAGGATTATGAGCAGCAGGTGGATTTTATCGTATCTACCATAGATGTGAAAAGTGAAGTACCTGTGATTCAGGTACATCCGATATTGACCAGAGAGGATAAGGCAAGGATTGCCTCTATGATGATGCTGAATTTCGACTGTTATGAAATTAACAATGAAAAGCTGGGTGGTCTGTTTTCCATTATAGCAGCCTATGTGAAGGATACGGATATGGATGCATTGAAACGGGATGTGCTGGCATATCTAAATCATGGAAATTCCTTTGTGGGTATCCGTGATCAAGCGCATATCGGTCTGCTGGATATCCTGAGTGAGGAGAATATACAGGTCGTGGAGCACGCTGGTTCCTGGAAGGATATGATACAGACGGCTTCCCGTCCGCTGCTGAACCGTGGCATCATTCAAAGCAGCTATGTACAGGAGATGATTCATCTGGTGGATGAATATGGTCCTTATATTTTACTTGCCAATGCGGTTGCGGTAGCCCATGCAAAGCCGGAGCATGGCGCATTCCGATTGGGGCTGTCTCTGCTGGTAAGTCATGAAGAGGTATTCTTTGATGAAGTGTCATCTGTACGCTACCTCTTTGTGTTGTCGGATGCAGCCCATGATAAGCATTTGAACGTTCTGCATGAAATCCTGCAGCTGAGTAGAAGCAGTACGCTTTTACAGCAGCTGGATGCATGCTCCTGTGCACAGGAGGTTCTGCATATTTTACAATCTGCCTTTTCCTGAGCCTTAGAAGGTGCTGTTTACAGCTTTGATACAGGAGAAAGCAGGCTGATGTGGTGTGTATGGTGTATCCATTTTCAGTCATTGCAGGTACCACACAACGCCGTGCTGCCAATAAACGATAACAAAGAAGTCCAACGACTTGTACTTTCAAGTTCTGCCAGGTTGGACTTTTTTTCTATCCCCTTGTGTCTGTATAATGTACATGTAAAGAGATGCATATCTTTCAACCGTGGAGGTGAAGGCGATGAAAGAAGAGCTGTTAAGCATTGATAATATTCAGGTATTGCAAGCGATAGACAACTGGGAAGCCGCAATTAAAACGGCGGTTGAGCCACTGATACGAAATGGCTTTGTCGAGGAGAATTATACCCGTGCCATTTTAAAAAATATCAAAGCATGGGGGCCCTATTTCATGGCCGGCCCCTACATCATTCTTCCTCATGCAAGACCGGAGGAGGGTGTGAAAAAGAATCAGATTTCCATTCTGTCAATAAAAAAACCGGTTTATTTTGACAATGGAAAGGTACCGATCCGCTTGTTGATGATTCTGGCTTCTGTAGATTCAAAATCACATCTGAGAATCCTGAAACTACTGGCGAGTGTGTTAACGGATGAAACAGTGCTGCGGAGTCTGCTGAAAAGCGATACCCCGCAAAGACTGCTTCAATGTTTTCAAGCAAAGGAATGGAAGGGAGGGAAAGAAGATGGGATTTCAATTCATACCGCAGCTGATTGAGACAGACCTGCAGGTACAAAATAAGGAAGAGGTTATCCGTTATCTGGCGAACAAGCTGCAGGCTCATGGCTTCAGCAATCCGTCCTATGCGGACAAGGTATTGATGCGTGAGCAGGAATATCCAACCGGCTTACGTACCAAATGTGCAGCGATTGCCATACCGCATGCCTTTGATCCCGGAATCAGCGGGAATCATGTTGCACTGGCAATACTGAAGCATCCCATTCGCTTTTACAATATGGAAGACATGGACAGCGAAATTGAGGTGGACATGGTATTCCTTATGGCAATCAGCAGTGCTCACGAGCAGTTGAAAATGCTGAAAACAATTATGCAGATGCTGGGGGATGATACCCTGTTTACCCGGCTTGTAAAGCTGCATGATGCAAATGCTGTATGCAGTCAGCTGAATGCATTTATAGAAGGACAGAAATCATAACAAAAAGGAGAAGCTATTATGAAGAAAATTGTAATCGCCTGCGGTGCAGGTCTGGCAACATCCAGTATGGTGCGTGAAAAGGTGGAGGAAGAGCTGAAGAAGCATGGAATACCATGTGAAATTATTCAGTGCACCCTGCATGAGGTGGAGGGATATGACGGACAGGTCGATCTCATCATCACCACAATGAAGGTGAAAAAGAAATTTACGTCACCACTCGTTCATGGCAGCGCCTATCTGACAGGAATCAATGAGGACGCTGTAACGCAGCAGATTATGGATATTCTTGCGTAATTGCAGGAAAACAGGAAAGAACAGGAGAAAACATTATGCAGACAGTATTAGATATCATTCAGTATATCGTCGATCTGGGGAGCTATGTATTCGTACCAATTTTGATGTGTATCATCGGATTGATTTTTGGATTGAAGCCCTCCAAGGCCATCAAAGCCGGAGTTACCGTAGGAATCGGACTCATCGGCGTAAGCATCGTATCCACCCTGACAGCGGATTCCCTGTCACCAGTCATAAACGAAATGGTCAAGGTGCTGCATCTGAATCTGACCGCTATCGATGTCGGCGGTTCACCGGCAGCAGCGGTAGGCTTTGGAAGTCTGTTGGGGGCAGCACTGATTATTGTCATTTTAATTACCAATATCGTTCTGGTTGCCCTGAAGCTGACCAAGACCGTGAATGTGGATATTTATAATTTCTGGTATTTCGCTATCACCGCAGGCTTTGTACAGCTTTTGACAGGAAGCTACTGGCTGGCAATTTTAGCAGGTGTGACCCATGCTATTTTAGGGCTGAAGGTAGCGGACGTTATGGCGCATCGTACACAGGAAATCATTGGTATCGACGCGATTTCCATACCGCACGGCTTTGCGGCAGCCAGTGCTCCGCTGTTCATGGTACTGGATAAGGTGTATGATCGGATTCCGTATCTGAAGCACCGCAAAGAAAGTGAAGAAGAAAATGGAGAAGGGCATGGCATCGGTAAGCTGATCGGTTCTGTACTTGGTCAGCCGATTTATTTGGGATTGATTATGGGCCTGCTGTTCGGAGTTATTGCCGGCTATGATTTTAAGGGGATCGCGGATGTCACCATGAAAACCGCCGCCATCATGATGCTGTTTCCAACCATGGTAAAAATGATCGTCAACGGACTGATTCCGATTTCCAACCAGGCAAAGAAATTCTTTACCACGCATTTCAAGGACAGAGAGCTGTATATCGGTCTGGATTCCGCGGTAACGATTGGGCATCCGGTAACTATCAGTGTAGGCTTTCTGATGATTCCTGTATTCATGGTATTTGCGGCTATCCTTCCGGGCAATACGACACTGCCGCTTGGCGAGGTACCGTTTGCGGCCTTCTATGTTTGCTTTGCGACCATCGTACACCGCGGCAACCGCAGAAGAACCATCGTATCCAGTCTGATTTTCATACCGATCGTTTTGTGGATTTCCAGTTGGGCTGCACCGCTGTTTACTGAGCTTGCCTCCAATGCGGGACTCAGCTATGTACAGGCAGGACAGCAGGCTACCACCATGGCATTGGGAAATATGTTTATCTGGCTGCCGACCGTACTGGCACAGACTCCGCTCATCGGTGCAGTTATCCTGATTGTTATCGATATCGCAGTTCTGTTTGGCGGTAAATTCATTGAGCGCTATTATGCGAAGGAAGATGCGGCATTTGAAGCAGAATATTACGAATGAGCAAAGACTTGATGAACATGCTTTCTATATTGCTTTAAAGATTGAAAAATGAAACAACATTGTATTTCATACGGGGATATCATGAAAGAAATGAGGAAAAAAAGAAATGAAAAAAATTAAAATCGGTGTGGTAGGTGCCGGTATTTACGGAAACTATCATATCCATACGTATACCTGTGATCCGCATGTGGAAAAGGTGGTATTCTGTGATTTGAACGAGGAACGCCGAGCAGCAACGGCACAACGCTATCATGTAACAGGATATGCCAGTGTTAAGGAAATGATACAGGCTGAAGCATTGGATGCCGTTAGCATCGCCACTCCTGATCCATACCATTTTGAGCCCGCAAAGGATGCCATGGAAGCAGGAATCAAATATCTGATGATTGAAAAGCCGCTGGCGACAACCGTAGAGGAATGTGAGCAGCTGATTGCAATGGCAGAAGCATATGACGTTCAGATCGCAGTGGATTTTCACAAGCGCTGGGATCCGGCTTATAACAATATGCGGGATGAGATTCAGAAGGATAAAGAAAACATCATCCGCGGCTATATGTCACTGGACGATGTGATTGATGTTCCGACTAGCTGGTTTACCTGGACAGACAAATCCTCGCCATCCTGGTTTCTGGGTGTGCACTGCTATGATTTGATACGCTATCTGAGCGGCAGCGAGGTGAAACGTGTATACGCTGTTGGAAACAAAGAGGTATTAAAAAAGCAAGGCTATCAGACCTATGACAATATCCAGGCAATTCTGACCATGGAGGACGGAAGCAACTGGACGGTCGAAAACTCCTGGATTCTGCCAAATACCTATCCGAAGTCAAATGACGGACAGCTTGTGATCGTGACGGAGCACAAGTATTTGAAAAATGAATCCTATCGCGGGGTTAAGACCTATACTGACAAAAAGGCAAGCCTGCCAAACTATATCTTCATGAACTTTGATGAGCACCATGCAAGCGGCTTCGGACTGGAGCCGATGCAGGAATTCGTCAGTGATATTGTAAACGGGAAAGCATTCCGGACAAATGCTTACGATGGTTTACAGGCAACGAGAATTGCAGCGGCTGTGCATGCATCTGCACAAAGCGGCAGCGTCATACAATTATAAAGAACAGGGCAGTGCGTACTGATATCTTGCAAGTATAGTATACTACAAATATCCGGTATCGTCCTGCCCTTTTTCAGAAAGGATATGAATTATGATACAGCTTGAATCAGAGCACCTGACGGTAAGCATTGATCCCTTTGGTGCGCAGCTAAACAGTATATATGGGAAACAGGACGATCTGGAATATCTGTGGCAGAAGGATCCTGATGTTTGGAACAGCTCAGCTCCTGTTGTTTTTCCTATCATAGGAAAGCTGAATAATATGGAATACCGTTTAAACGGAAAACACTACAGCATGCGCTCAAACGGTTTGATCCGCTATGAGCAGCTGCAGGTACTTTCTGCGGATTGCGAAAAAGCCATTCTGCAATTTACCTCTACAAAGCAAACATATGAACAGTATCCGTTTCACTGTCATGTGATTCTGACGTTTACGTTATCCGGGCGCTGTCTGCAGGTGCATACGGATATATATAACGACGATGATAAGCCGATGTATTTCAATTACGGAGGGCATCCGGGCTTTCGCATTCCTTTGCAGGAAGGTGAGTCCAGCAACGATTATTATGTAGAGTTTGAAGAGAATGAAAACGCATGGATTTATGAGGTATGTGAAAGCGGACAGCTGACAGAGGTACAGCGGCAGTTTTTTATGGATGAACGGCGGTTTTTTATTCGCAGAGAGCTGTTTCTGAAGGAGGCACTGGCCTTTCAGAATGTGAAATCGCAGGCTGTTTCTATACGGAATCTATACAATGATAAGGCGGTAACGCTTCGCTTTTCTGGCTTTGATGGTCTTGGTATCTGGTCACCCTGCAGAAAGCAGCCGGTACGCTTTATCTGTCTGGAGCCATGGCTGGGACATGCGGACTTTGTTGGTTTTCATGGGGAATTGAGCCAGCGCCATGGTATGCAGAGCTTGCGTGCAGGGGAAGCATATTCCTGTGATTATGAAATAGAAATTAGTCAGGGTATCAGTGGTGGATAAGCTGAAATGCAGTTGATTTCCATAATTAGCGGGCTCTTTCAGTTAAAAAGCTATATCTTTCTTCCGCTGTTTCTGCTGGCTATGTGCACGGTTATGCGGATGCATCCAAAAAAGGCACTTCCCTGCTGTGTATGGGTAGGAACCGGATTGCTTGGAGTCAGCTGTGTGAGTACATTGCTTTCTGATACGCTTGCTCCTTTGGTTGTACAGGTACAGCAGCATTGGCATCTGCAGTATCAGGCACTTGATATCGGAAGTGCACCAGCCTCCATAACAGCGTTTTCATTACCGTTTGCGCCGCTTTTATTGCCGCTGTTGCTGGGAATTAATTTAATTCTGGTACGGAAGCAGTGGGTACAGACGCTGCACATTGATTTGTTTAATTACTGGTTTTATCTGATCACTGCAGGCTTTGCGTATCAGGTCAGCGGCAGTCTGGCTACCGCAATTCTTGCGGCGTTAGCTCACTCTGTAATAACGCTGTTGCTTGCAGATTACAGCGCTGAGCAGGTGTGTTCTTTTACGGGGATGAACAATATTTCCGTACCGCATGGCTTTGCTGCAGCTACGATTCCGCTGTTGCTCGGACTGAATCGTTTATTTATGAGGATACTGCCGAAAAAGCATACTAGGAAAGTCGGACGTATCGCCGGTATATGGAATAATCCCGCATGTATTGGACTGCTGTTTGGTGCGGCCTTTGCTTTGCTGGCAGGCTGCGGGTTCGCTGAGCTGTTACAGGTAGCTATGAAAACCGCTGCGATGATGGTGCTGTTTCCGGAAATGCTGCATTTTCTAATTGACGGGTTGCTTCCAATTTCCAATCATGCATCTGTATTCTTTACCTCCAGGCTGAAGCTAAAGAATGTTCGCATCGGCATTGGATCCTCTTTGCTTGCGGCTAATCAGGATGTATTGCGTTTGGGCTTTTGTATGATACCTGTTTTACTTTTATTGTCTGTATGCCTTCCCGGAAATACGACACTGCCTTTGGGAGAGTTGCCATTTGCAGCCTATTATGTTTGTTATGGAGCAGTGCTGATAAAGGGGACGGGAGGTCATCGGTTTTTGGCCTGTGCTTTTATGATGCCGATCGTGTTATGGATTGCAAGCTGGGCTGCTCCTTATTTCACACAGCTTTGCGCAGGTACTGGTGTGGAACTTGGTGTTAAAGGGCAGTTGATTACTACTCTTGCCCTTGGAAATCCCTTTCTATTATTTTTCACTGTATTGTCTCGCTTTCATTTATTTGGTGATTTCTGTATACTGCTGATTATGAGTTTTCCTATCTATCGAAGGAGTAGAGAGCGTGTATAAGTATGATTATTGGATATAAGAATTTATCTGACTATGTTAAGCTGTTTATACAATTTTTGAAATTCAAGCAGTGGTGTGTGAATGATAGGGATTGCTAAGTTATATCGACAGATTAAAAAAATACTATTGCAATGAAGGCCGTAATATTTTATAATGAGGGTGCCAAAATTCTGAGGCTGAAAAGCCTAAAGAAAGGGACAGAGCTTACTTGATCGGACTCTGTCCCTTTAGACGTGTAAGAGGCACCAAAATTCCGGGAGTTACGATTGGCGGTAAATTCACCTCCTTTCCGTTTCGCAATATCAGGATGGTGTAATTCCATCTATCAATCGCTACTTATGCCGCCGTCTGTTTTTAAGAATGATATCCAGAACATGACCAAGCTCTCTTGTGATATCTGCAGTATTCCAGATCAGCACAATGAGAATGGCTGTTATGTAATGCATTCTTCCTCCTTTCATCCCAGTGCGACAAAAGATAAATCTTCGCATGGTATATTACCTCCTACACCCTTATATACGAGTAAAAAGTGTGAAATTCCTAAATAATATGAAAAAAGAGAAATTTTTTATATAGAAATACAGTAAGCTGTTATCGTAAGATTATCCCTATTCATAAGATTTATAATTCAATTTCAGAAGATAGCTTGAAATTTTAGGTAGCTTATTTTCCAACAGCATAAGAAAAGGATATATACAAATTGCCATTTCGTTATGGTTCGTATATATCCTTGTTTTTATTTCATATGATGTTTCCGGGTAATTTTATACTGACAGACAGATGATTACTGCGGATTTTGTGCCATATCTGCATAACGGATATTATCTGATGTATTGATGTTAGGTGTATTCGCATAAAGATTATTCAAATCAAACGCAAAGCTGTTCAGCTTCAGCTGCTTTCGTGCACCATCGTATGCATTAACTACTGCATGCACCTCATCACGGCTAAACAGATATACATTGCTTGCCCCAAGAGACGGATCCAGACTAGCGACATACAGATCCTCATAAACACCATTATCACTGGTAATGGAAGAAATTGTCCACGGCTTCAGCTCATTCAGCTCTCCGGATACAAAATCTGCAATTTTTTCAGCAGGCATATTCGTAATAATATAATTCGGTGCGATATCCATTAAATCATTTACCTTGGTCAGTCCGTTTGCGGAAATCAGCTTATTGATAATCGCCTTGATGATGCGCTGCTGCGCACGCTCTCTGCCGGCATTGTCATAGCCCTTCGTCTTACGGTGACGGGAATAGGCAAGTGCCTGCTTTCCATTCAAATGCTGTTTTCCCTTTTTCAGACAAATCAGATCCTCTTTCTTAAAGCTCCGATTTTCATCCTGCTCACAGAAGCTGATCTCCACATCCACATCAATCCCGCCAATCGTATCCACAATTTCAATCAGGGAATTAAAGCTCACACGGGCATAGTAATCAATCGGAATACCGAAGAAATTTTGTATTGTTTCTACACTGTTTTCGATTCCGTCATTTCCGGTATGTGTCAGCTTGTCATTTTGATAATTATAGGCAGCATTTGGAATATACCCGTCTCTTGGCAAGGAAACCATATCAATGTGATTTGCCTTCGGATTGACGATCAGAATCAGATTGGTATCACTTCGTGTCTGCTGATCCGGACTACCCATATTATCCAATCCGCTTAGATAGACGGTAAAGGTATCCTTTGTGACATCAATATCCGGTCCACTTGCAGTATCATTTTTCCTTTTATATGTCTGAATGATATCTACACTATCCGCAAAGCCGTCAATATTGGATTTGGACATATCATAATAGGAATCGCTAATAACAAACGCATTCACAGTTTCTAAATTCAGATCACTGTACAGGGTTGTGTAATCCAGCTCATCCTTAGCTGTAGTATTACTTACCTCTTTGTCAACCTGTTCCTTTGCATAGGCTGCATTGATTTTATCAACGCCCTTCTGGTAGCCGATGGTTTTTCCCTCCAGCTGGGAAAGAGAATCAATTCCACTACCTTTTTTCACAACAACATAGATTTCTGTTGTAGAGCCTGCCGCATTTTTGCTCATCTTATGCAGGGTACTGCGTGATTTATCCAGGAAATATCCGCCGGTTCCAATCATCACCGTTAACAGAATGATAAATAGACGCTTTACGATAACCGCCCATTTGGGAAGCTTCTTCATGGACAGCATAAATAATATAAGGAAAATAAGCAGCAAGATACCAGCGGCAGCCATTGTCCATTTTACCGGAAGGATGCCGAACGTAAATGCTATGTAAAAGGATACGATACTCACAATCAGAAAGACCAGTAAAAACAGCAGGTCAATGGTACGTGTATAGTATCGTTTCGGTTTTTGTTTTGCCATATGTATCACACCTCAGTTAGTCAGTCTACATTATAGTATAAACAAAATTAAAATACTATGGCGGATTTCTGAAAATTTCGTAATAACTATAGAGTACCATGGCGATTTAGGTTATAATTGAAGTTGTTTTCGTGAAGAAAATACAGACAAAGTATAGTATAATAACCGAGAAGGTAAATAAGAGGTGATTTTGTGTCGTTTTTAGATCAATTAAATGAACATCAGTTAGAGGCAGTACAATGTGTGGATCATCACCTGCGGATCATTGCGGGGGCAGGAAGTGGAAAGACCCGGGTGGTAACGACCAGAATTGCATATCTGATCAATAACTGCGGCGTATATCCGAATAAAGTATTAGCCATCACCTTTACAAATAAGGCGGCTAGGGAAATGAAAGAGCGTGTGGAAGCGCTGCTTGGGGATGTAGCCAAGGCAGTTACGATTTCCACTATACACTCCTTTTGTGTACGGTTACTGCGGGAGGATATTCTGGAGCTGGGATATCCGAGAAATTTTACGATTCTGGATTCCGATGATCAGAAAAGTATTCTGCGGGATGCGTACAAGCAGATGCATATTGATGTAAAAAGCTACAGCTACAACAGTGTGCTTTCGTACATAAGCAACAATAAAACGAATTTTATCGATGCCGCAATGGCTAAGGCAAGTGCGGGAAAGTGGGCAGGAGAGCAGATAAAGGCGGACGTTTATGAGTTTTATGAAAAGCGTTTAAAGGAAATGTATGCGCTGGATTTCGATGATTTATTGATTTTTGCCTACCGTATTTTAAAGAACAATGAGGAAATACGTGCCAAATGGCAGCGCCGATTCAATTATCTGCATGTGGATGAGTTTCAGGACGTCGATAATCTGCAGTATGCCATTATTAAGCTGCTGGTAAAAGAGGGCAGTTATTTGTGTGTAGTTGGTGATCCCGATCAGACAATTTATACCTGGCGTGGTGCCCAGGTGGATATCATCATGAATTTTGAAAAGGATTTCCCAGACAGCCATACGGTTGTGCTCAATGAGAACTACCGTTCCACCCAGCAGATTCTGAACGGTGCCAATGCGTTGATTAAAAATAACCGAAACCGTATCGACAAGGATCTGTTTACCCGTGTGGAAAGTGATGATAAAATCATACACTTCTCTGCTATGGATGATGCGAACGAACCGGTCTGGGTTGCCAGCAAAATTATGACCTTGCATCATGATCATGTGAACTACCGGGATATTGCCATTTTGTATCGCTCCAACTTCCTGTCAAGAGGACTGGAAAAGGCGCTGCTGGATTTTCATATTCCATACCGCATCTATGGCGGTATACGTTTCTACGACCGTGCGGAAATCAAGGATGCATTAAGCTATTTGCGTCTTTTGGCTCCCTTTGATGAACAGGATCCTAAGGCGCTGTATAAAAACCTTGCCGTAAAGCGTGTCATCAATTCACCAAAGCGGGGAATCGGTGCCAAAACGCTGGAAACGATAGAGCTGCAGGCGCAGCATGATGATACGAATATGTATGATATCCTGTGTGAATATGAAATTGGAAAGGGCAAGGCTAAAGCGAATATACAGGCGTTTGTGGCGATGATTGAGGAATGCCGTGCATTGGTGGATACCATCAGCATCGACCAGCTGCTGGAGAAGGTGCTGGAGGACAGCGGCTATCTGGATATGCTGCGTGAGGATAAGGAAATTGAGCGCCTGGAAAATATCAAGGAGCTGATTGGGGATATTTCGGATTATGTAGAGGAGCATCCCGAGGGTACCCTGAATGAATACCTGCAGGAAATCTCCTTGTATTCGGATAAAGAGGAGCAGGAAAACGGAGATTTTGTTCAGCTGATGACAATACATGCCGCAAAGGGTCTGGAATTTGATAATGTATTTGTTTACAGTCTGTGTGAAGGAATTTTCCCAAATGAGCGTTCTGTGGGAGAGGGCGGACAGCCGGCACTGGAGGAGGAACGGCGTCTTGCCTATGTTGCCTTTACCCGTGCGAGGAAGCAGCTGTTCTTATCCGATTCCTACGGCTACAGCTATGTCCTGGATAAAATCAAAACGACCTCCCGTTTCATAAAGGAATTACCTGAGGAGTGTATTGAGGATGTCGGGGCAAAGCCGCGCAATACCTTCTCCAGTGATATTGATACATACAGCGGCAGTGATTTTCTGTCGATGCACAGCAATGATATCGTACAGCACCGGCCACAGGAAACCAGTGGATATGCACAGCAGGCACAGCGAAAGCTCTCGGATATCCGCATCAGCGATTCCTTTGATGATGCTCCGGTTACAAATGAGGATAGGAAACCTAAAAAAAGGGGTAAAATAAGAAAAGGAGATCTTGTTCATCACGAGAGCTTCGGAGACGGCGTTGTTATCAAGCTGGAGGAACAGCTGGCAACGATCGCCTTTGAACAGAAATTCGGAATCCGAAAGATCAAGATCGACCATCCGGCTTTATCGAAAAAATAGGAGGTTTCTAATGAGTCAGCAGAGGATTTTGGAGTTACGTAAAATATTGGATCGACTGGCATATGAGTATTACGTATTGGATCAGCCGAGTATGAGCGATCAGGAATATGACCGCTATTATCAGGAGCTTGTCGCATTGGAGGAGAAATATCCGCAATACCGCGATCCCAATTCCATCACACAGCGTGTCGGCGGTGTCGTTTTGGACGCCTTTACAAAGGTGGAGCATAAGCGCACCATGTTGTCATTAGGCAATGCATTCAATCTGGATGATCTGCACGCCTTTGATGAGCGTGTGCGGGAAGTGGTTCCCAGGGTGCGTTATGTTGTGGAGCTGAAGATTGACGGACTTGCGATGTCACTGATCTATCGTGACGGCCGCTTTGTACAGGCGCTGACACGGGGAGACGGTGTAGTTGGCGAGGATGTCAGCCACAATGTAAAAACGATTGCATCCATTCCCATGAATATTCCTTTACAGGGAGAGGTGGAAGTTCGCGGTGAGGTGTATATGCCCAATGCGAGCTTTGATATGCTGAATGCGGAACGTGAGAAAAACGGGGAGGAGCTGTTTGCGAACCCGCGCAATGCGGCGGCCGGCAGTATTCGGCAGCTGGACAGCTCGATTGCAGCGAAGCGAAAGCTGGACGCCTTCTGGTATTACTTCGTGAATGCACAGGAGTATGATATTCACTCACACGAGGAAGCACTGGAAAAAATGAGTGAAATGCATCTGCGGGTGAATCCACTGCGTAAGGTATGTGACAGCATTGCTGAGGTCTGGGCGTTTATCGAGGAAATTACCAAGCAGCGAAATACGTTACCGTATGCGATTGACGGTATGGTAATCAAGGTGGATGATCTGGATGCTCAAAATCGTCTGGGCTCCACCGTCAAGGTACCCCGCTGGGCGATTGCATATAAATTTCCAGCGGAGGAGGTTGTCACAAAGCTGCTGGATATCGTCGTAACAGTAGGAAGAACTGGGCGAATCACACCGAATGCGGTGCTGGAGCCGGTACGGGTTGCCGGAACAACGGTATCTGCGGCACAGCTGCATAATGAAGATATGATTAAGGAAAAGGATATCCGTATTCAGGATGATGTTGTTGTGCGAAAGGCGGGAGATATCATACCGGAGGTCGTTCGTCCTCTTGTCGAGCGTCGAAATGACACCCAGGCGATATATCATTTCCCAACCCACTGTCCAATTTGTGGCAGTGAGCTGGTACGGTTTCCGGAGGAAGCGGCACATTACTGTATCAATCAGGACTGTCCTGCCCGTGTCGTGGAAAGCATGATCCATTTCGCGAGCCGGGATGCGATGGATATCGATACCTTGGGAGATAAGAAAATAGAATTTTTCCATAAACAGGGCTTTCTGAATACGATTGAGGATATTTACTGCTTAAAGGAGCATAAGCAGGAGCTGATTGATCTGGAGGGCTTCAAGGAGAAATCTGTTGCGAAGCTGCTGGATGCAATCGAGGACAGCAAACAGAATCCGCTGGAGGATCTGGTCTATGGACTGGGAATCCGGCAGGTTGGTAAAAAGGCTGCAAAGGTTTTGGCAAAGCAGTTTCTTACGATGGATGCATTGATGGCTGCGTCTGTGGAGGAGCTTGTCGCAATTAAGGATATCGGACAAATCACGGCGGAAAGTATTACTGCCTTCTTCCATGAACCAAAAAATATGGAGCTGATTTCCCACCTGAAGGGCTATGGTCTGCGTATGGATACAGAGGCTGAGCAGATTCAGGAGAGCCAATTCAGTGGAAAAACAGTCGTATTAACCGGAACACTGACACAGATGACGAGGAATGATGCCAAAGCACTGCTGGAATCCCTCGGCGCCAATGTCAGCGGTTCTGTTTCTAAAAAAACGGATTTGGTTATTTATGGTGAAGCTGCCGGAAGCAAGCTGACAAAAGCCAATTCCCTTGGTGTCATGACCATGGATGAGGATACCTTCATGAAAGAGGTGAGCGGAAATGAAAATGAAACCTAGAGCTCTGTCAATCGCTTTTCTATGTGCGATGCTGGGACTGCTTGGCGGGTGCAGTAAAGAGGATAAAAACAAGGCGGATAATGATAAAAGCAGTGAGGAAACAAAGGCTATCAACGAGGGGGATTACTCAGCGCTGCTGCCGTTTTCAGCGAGTGATGCCGGACAGAAGCATGCACAGATGCAGACAAATCTGAGTGATACACTGACCATCGGTACCGGCCTGATGGAGCTTTCCAAGGAATACTTTTCCAGTAAGACCTATGCATTTCGCGGCGGTAAGTATCTGGATTATAATACGCTGGATGCTTCTGCGGATCAAAGCGGGCTGCTGGGAAGAACGAGCAAGAAAAATGCAAACGGTCTGAATCCGGCTGTCGGGGATGTGTTTCCAACCGATGACGGAGATAAAAAAATCACTGCCAATGATATTCTGCTGCTGGATATATTTGAATATGACTGGTATCAGAACAAGGAGCTGAAGGGCTTATCACTAGCTCTGGTACTGAATGATAAAATAGGTACAGAACCGGATGAGGCAACGATCAACAGCGATAAAATGAAGCTATATGGAGAGGAGAGCGCCAGAAAGCTGGTGAACTATCTGCGCAAGGCAAAGCCGGAAATCGGAAGCAATACACCGATTTATGTAGCGCTGTATAACACCTCCAGCGAGGATGCGACCTTACCGGGAACCTTCTTTGAGGGAGCGTATTTTGAATCCAAGACAAATGCAGAATTTAAAACGATCAACGAGAAATGGGCATTATTCCCAACCTCGACAGCAACCAAACTGGATGGAACAAATGCAACCTATTTTGACCGTTATAAGGCAAGCTTCCAGGATTTTCTGGGACAGGACATCGATATGATCGGAAAGGGTCATTTCATGGATAACGAGTTAGAGGCACTGCGCATCAATGTGAAGCTGCATGCGAAAAGTGCGGATGAGGTCATTGCGGCGGTACAGCTGTTGGATGAGCGGCTATCCATCTTTTCCAGCAATAATTTCAAGATTACGGTGGTTGTTAAGGCAGATGATGTGGATGTAGCGACGATTACCAGAAACAAGGGTACAAGCACTACCGTTGCACAGACACTGCTATATTGATGTAGAAGGAGGAGAATCATGGAAGAATTTAGTGCAGAATATTTCAAGAAGCTGGCACATGATATCATGTTCGATCTGAAGGATGATGAGGTCAGTGAATTGCAGGATGAGTTTAAGGTTTTGTTACAGCAAATCGAATTACTGGACGGCATTGATACAGAGGGTGTCGAGGAAATGATCTATCCGTTTGAAGCGGAAACAACGTTTTTGCGTGAGGATAGCGTAGATAATGTGATTTCACAGGATGCAGCGCTTGCGAATGTGAAGAGCGTAAAAGCAGGGCATGTGCACGTGCCAAAGGTGGTGAAGTAGGATGGATTTCGAAAGAGCGAGAAAGCAGGATGTGGAAAGCCGCATTCAGGAGGCTTTGGAAAAAGCAAAAGAATCTCAAAAACGGCTGAATGCAGTTGTGACCTTTGTAGATCCAAAGGAACAACTGGAACATCTAGCATCGGTTGATGCAGATGCACCGATGTACGGTATGCCGATTGTCTTAAAGGACAACGTAAATACAAAGGGAATCCGTACAACGGCATCCTCCCGTATTCTGGATAACTATGTACCGGTATACAATGCACATATCGTGGATAAGCTGCAAGCGGCAGGGGCTGTTGTGATTGCCAAGGCCAGTATGGATGAGCTGGGCATGGGCGGTACCAATCGCAATGCCTATACAGGACCGGTGCATAACGCCTGGGATGAAAGCAGGATTTCTGGTGGAAGCAGCGGTGGAAGTGCGGCTCTTGTGGCAGCGGGCATTGTTCCCTTTGCCATCGGAACCGATACCGGAGACAGTGTGCGCAAGCCGGCTGCCTATCAGGGAATCATCGGTATGAAGCCGACCTATGGCAGAATCTCCCGTTATGGTATTATTCCCTATGCATCCAGTTTGGATCATGTAGGCTACTTTGCGACATCTGTGCAGGACACAGCGACGGCTTTGGAGGTTCTTGCCGGCCGGGATGATCGTGATATGACCTCCTCCCACAAAGAGGTTGAAGCATATGCGGCCAATCTGAACAGCGATTTGCGTGGAAAACGGATTGCTGTTTTGGATAATGTACAGGAAGCGGTACAGGATCCGCAGATTCGTGAAAATCTAACAGCGTTATTGAAAAAGCTGGAAGCGCGCGGTGCTGTTGTAGAGCATGTCCGCATGGATGATAAGCTGATGAAGGCACTCATGCCAACCTACTATATTATTGCCAATGCGGAAGCAACGGCAAATCATTCCAATCTCGACGGTATTCGCTTCGGCATGCGTGAGGATGGGGAAAGCGTTGAGGACGTCATGATCAACACCCGGACTAAGGGATTTTGTTCCTATGTCCGCAAGCGCTTTGTGATTGGCAGCTATTCTTTGTTTGTGGAAAACCAGGATAAGATTTTCCGTAAGGCACAAAAGGTCCGCCGCCTGATTGTGGAGGAGCTAAACCGTGTTCTTGCGGGGTACGATGTTGTGATAGCTTCTGCGGCCGGAACGATTGCGCCACATGGAAGTGAATCAACGGATTCTCATCTCGGTGCAGATAACAATGTTGCGGAAAATCATATGGTTCTCGGTAACTTCTCCGGTTATCCGAGTATAACGGTTCCTACAGGCTTTTCTGAAGGAATGCCGGTCGGAATCAATATGACTGCCAAGGCATTTGATGAGCAGACACTGTTTAACATCGCACTGGCGATTGAAGAGGAAACAGGACTTAAAGGAAATGATGTGGAGGTAGACGCATGAAATACGAAACAGTCATAGGAATTGAAATTCACTGCGAGCTGAAAACGAAAACCAAAATGTTCTCCGGTGCTCCCACATCCTTTGGCGAGGTGGCGAATACCTGCGTTAATGAGGTGGATTTGGGACATCCCGGTACATTGCCATGTGTAAATAAGGATGCTGTACGCCTCGCTATTCTGGCAGCGACAGCATTAAAATGTGAAATTGATCCCCTTGTGAAATTTGATCGGAAAAACTATTACTATTCTGATCTTCCCAAAGGCTTTCAGATTACACAGCAGTTCCATCCAATCGGCTCTCACGGTGTAATTACCATTAAAACGGATACAGGCATGAAGGATATCCGCATTAACCGTATTCATATGGAAGAGGATACGGCAAAGCAGTTTCATAGTGATGCAGGGACATTGGTGGACTATAATCGTGCAGGAACACCGCTAGTGGAAATCGTCAGTGAGCCGGATATCCGAAACGGTGCTGAGGCGGCAGCCTATGTGGAAAAGCTGAGAAGTATTTTATATTATCTCGGTGTCAGCGATGTGAAAATGGAAGAAGGAAGCATGCGCTGTGATGTCAATGTATCCATTCGCCCGGAGGGCAGTGATGTATTAGGTACCAAAACAGAGGTTAAAAATCTAAACTCTATCTCCAATGTACAAAAGGCGATTGATGCAGAGGTGGAGCGTCAAAAGCAGCTCTTGGAAAACGGAGAACAGGTTGTTCAGGCAACCCGCCGCTATGATGAAACACAGAAAACAACCATCCTGATGCGGAAGAAGGAGGGGAATGTTGATTACAAATTCTTCCCGGAACCAAACATTCCGCCAATCCGTCTGGATGCGGCATGGATCAAGGATATCCAGGAGCATATGGAAGAGCTTCCGGATGAGCGTAAGGCACGCTATATGAGCGATTATGTATTAAAGGAATACGATGCGGATGTTCTGGTTGCGAATCGTGAGCTGAGCAATTTCTTTGATGCCGTTTGCCAGCATACCAAAAACTATAAAAAGGCCGCTAACTGGGTCATTGTAGAGGTACCGGCTGCGTTGAATAAAGCGAATATAAAGCTGAATGACAACCCATGTGATCCTAAGCATCTTGCGGATATGGTGAATATGGTCGATGCCGGAGAAATCAGCGGCAAACAGGCTAAGGTTGTTTTTGAAGAAATCATGAAGGGCAAGGATCCAAAGAAGGTCGTTGAAGAAAAGGGAATGAAGCAGATGAGTGACAGCAGTGAGCTTCTTGCGATGGTGACAACGGTGCTGGACAACAATCCGCAGTCCATTGAAGATTTCAAAAACGGAAAAGACCGTGCTGTCGGCTTCCTGGTTGGTCAGGTGATGAAGGCCAGCAAGGGGCAGGCAAATCCGGCAATGACGAATAAGCTGATTCAGGAGGAGTTGAAAAAACGCTAGATTTTAGGAAATCGTAAGAAGATTTCCGCTGTAATTCTCACGGCTTTGTGTTATACTGGTAAATGTGCTATACTAAAAACACAAATGTGTAAGCAGGCATGACTCCTAAGGAGAATGCTCATTGTCTATAGAGTCAGGAGTGAACCCCATGAGTAAAAAGAAAAAAACAAAATCAGGTGGCAGCGGAAAGAGTAAGATTCTGTACTGGATAGCCGGTATCGTTATTTTGATCCCGCTTCTGTTGCTTGGATGGATCTATCTGAGTGCCAAGGAGAGCAGTGGAAGTCCTACCGTAGGAAGCCGTTTTGACAATTCCCTGAACCCGGCTATCACCGAGGAGCAGCTGGATAAGGTGAAGTCAGCAATGAAGTTTGATGGTGTGGACAGTGTTGAGGTCAACCTGATCAGTGCCACTCTGCGTATCAATATTGATACAAAGGATAATGCAAGTAGTTCAAAGGTAAAGAGTATTATGAATGAAGCCTATGATAAGGTGAACGATATTCTGCCGATCAAGAAGTATTTTACAAATAATGATTCCGATAAGATGTATGATCTGGAAGTGCATGTATATAATTTCATTCCGGATGATAAGCATTCTGCGGATGATCAGATTTATATGATTAAGACAAAAACGGCTGCAGCTAAGAAGCCTAATGTATCAACGCCTTCTTCTCCGAAAAATAAATCCGTCGCAGAGAAGCTGTTGAAGCAGCAGGAAGAAGCAGCAAAGAAAGCAAAATAAAAAGGGCGGCTGCCCTTTTTTCCATGAGGTGAGAGTATGAAGAAAAATGATCAGGTACACGGTGTCTGCAGCGGGTATACTCATGATGGACACGGTGTTGTAAAGGTGAATGGTTTCCCATTGTTTGTGAAAGGAATGCTGGAGGGGGAGGAAGGTGATCTTGTTGTAACGATGGCAAAGAAAACCTTCGGCTATGGCAGACTGCTGAAGCGAAGTGTTACTTCTCCACAGCGTGTTACACCGCCCTGTCCAATCGCAAAGCAGTGCGGAGGCTGTCAGCTTCAGCATATGTCCTACAGTGAACAGCTGCGGTTTAAAAAGCAGAAGGTACAGGATGTGATTCAGCGGATTGCCCACCTGGATGTTGAAGTACAGGATGTTTTGGGAATGCAGGAGTATACGCATTACCGCAATAAGGGACAGATTCCGGTTGGTATGGATAAGGGGAAAACTGTGACAGGGTTTTATCGCATCAATTCCAATTCCATTATAGATACGGATACTTGTCTGATTCAGAGTGAGCGAATCAATGAGGTATTGCAGGAAATGCGCAGATTGCTTCAAACATATAATAATGCAAGGGTGTTCCGCCATCTATTGATTAAGCATGCGTTTTCCAGTGATGAGGTAATGGTTGTCTGGATCGTGCGTTCTTTTCAGATACCGCATGAGAAAGAAATGGTTCGAGAGCTGAGTGAGGCGCTGCCTTTTGTGAAAAGTATAATAGTGAATCTGAATCAGCGTACAGATAATGTTATCCTGGGGGATAAGGAGAAGCTGCTGTATGGGGAACGTGTGATTGTTGACAGTATTCATGATTTAAAATTTTCCATATCCTCAAAGTCATTTTATCAGGTGAATCCAAAGCAGACGGAGGTGCTGTATGGAAAGGCGCTGGAGTTTGCACAGCTTACCGGTAAGGAGACAGTACTGGATTTATATTGCGGTGTGGGGACGATTTCCATGTTTTTAGCGCAGCAAGCACGTCATGTGACAGGGATTGAAATCGTACCGCAGGCAATTCAGGATGCGAGGAAGAATGCGGCTTTGAATGGGATAGCGAATATAGAGTTTGTGTGCAGTGATGCAGCCAGTTATGCGAAGAAGCTGTGTGAGCAGGGGATGCATCCGGATGTGATCGTTGTGGATCCGCCGCGGAAGGGCTGTGATGCAGAGGCGATAGAGAGTATGGTGATGATGCAGCCAAAGCGGATCGTGTATGTGTCCTGTGACCCGGGTACACTGGCTAGAGATTTGAAGCTGCTAAAGGAGAAGGGATATCATACCGAGATAGTGCAGCCTGTTGAGATGTTTCCGTTTACGCATCATGTGGAGACGGTAGTTCTGATGTCTAAGGTCAGGTAATTATGTGTGAAAAAGGCCTGATTTCAGGTCTTTTTTGCTATCAGGAATATGAAAACATTCAATCCAAGGTCTAAACCTAACGCTCTGCGGAAACAGGGCAAAGAGGCGTTACCTAAAAATTGTGTATAGTTTAGGCGCTGATTTAGATGTCGGGCATTGAAGCAGTGATTTAGATGTCAGAGAGAGTTTAGGCAGTGGATTGGATGTCACAGGAGGTGTTTTATATATTGAATATACGAGATAGAATTAAAGCGATTGATGATGAGTATTCAGAAAGTGAAATCTTTTTGGAGTATGGGCTGACCAGTTTAATGTTGTACGAGCCTATGCCGTATAAAAACCTTATTGTGGATATAAATATCGAACGAGATAAATATAAAATTACAGAAGATAGAA
The DNA here is from genome assembly GCA_017161075.1 of Erysipelotrichaceae bacterium 66202529. Taxonomy (NCBI): domain Bacteria; kingdom Bacillati; phylum Bacillota; class Erysipelotrichia; order Erysipelotrichales; family Erysipelotrichaceae; species Erysipelotrichaceae bacterium 66202529. The sequence continues at coordinate 1,077,207 of CP046174.1, forward strand.
TGAAGTTCATTCCGCTATACAAGCAAGTTTATTTTGCGCAAAGAAAAAAATTAAAAGCGATTTTAGCAAAGGTCGAAAACAGAACTACAGTTATATTTCCTGAGCCAACAAGGGAAGAAATGATTAGCCTTTGGGGAGATAGTCGACGATATGATGATTCAATTTCGAACGCTGAAAACGTATATCGTTATGCAGCAGCCTGCATCAGGAGAGTGATATGCGATACTGAAGAGGAAATCTATTTACTCCGGTATTATCCATCAGTATATTATAACTATTCAGATTCTTATATAGGTGGTGAGTTTAATTATCGCTATGAAAACGAAGTGATAATTTACAACAAAGTAAATCTACTAACCGATGGGATGCATCATTTTAAGCTTTATGTTAATGATGGAACATCTGATATAGATAAGCGTTCTATTCTAAATGTTTTTGCTTATTTGAATGGATGCCCTAATTTTGAATTTCTAAATAATACACGAGTTAATCAAAAATTGGATGACCTATATCAGAAATTTGATTTGCTTGACTGTATTCGACTCAGACATCCGAAGTACTTGAAATCTGATGTAGAAAAGCCTATATATTTAGAATTGCCAATACTTAAAAATAAACGGGGACGTAAAATCATAGCTTTTGATAAGATGCCACACGAAGGTATTTTGGATTTATATCATGCCACACTAAAACAATTTGAGCCGCTGCCAAGATGTGTTTTCTTATATAGAGTGTTTGAATATGCTGCGGCAAATCATTATAAAACCCGATTTAACCCAGTACAATATAAACCAGAAGACGCAATAGAATACTATTTGAATTTAGCCATGAATTATAATCCTAACCCACTGTATTTCATAGATTTCGGGAGTGAAAATGCTAAACCAAAGCTCTGTAATTTCTTTACAGTATTAAAGTCTGAAGCAAAAAGAATATTGAATGAATGGTCCACGGCTCCGTATTTATCGCATAAGACGACAGGTGAAATCATATATTTGACAGGTAGAAATTTTACTGTGCATGGGGCTTCAGGAACACGTGGTGAACGAAATATGCAGTACGATTATGATAAAAATTATATGCACATAAATAATGTGAACATTCTATTAGAACTTATTGCAAGATATGTTATAGAGTTACTTAATCCGGAATTAAAAAATGTGGTGGAAAGACGAACATTATTTTATAAGGACAAGTATAAGCGGTTATTCGAAAAAGAAGATAAATAGAAAAAGCCCTCCCAGCCATCATGGCCGAGAAGGCTTCGTGCATCTATAGGCATTAACCTTTAATATCAACGCTAACGCCAGACTTGAATTCCACCGTAAAGTGGTCATCGAATACCATGATTTTCTGCAGCAGCCTGCGGACAAGGCTTTCATCAAAGTCTGTTATTCCGCTGGGCTGTTCCTTTAGGAAATCGCAAAGCTCGGTAATGCGAGCAAGTTTTTCATCACGGATGACGCTGTCGGTTTCTGATTTTGATTTCAGCTCACGGAGCTGGAATATCTCCTCGGCGATGGAGTCGTAATCATCACGATTGTTGGCCTTCTGCAAGAGCTCCTTTTGCAGCTCCAGCAGCTTGGCGTCAATGTCATCGGTGGAAGCGCTGGCATCGTTGCGAATGACCGTTGCAATGTTCTCCTGCAGCATTTTCATATAGCCGCTTTTGTCAAGTATCATCTCATTGATGGCTTTCAGGATGATGTCCTGCAAAAGCTCTTCATTGACTGTTCTGGCCCGGCAAGCGATGCCAGTGTTCTGCAGGCGACTTTCGCAGCGCCACACGATGGATTTGCAGCCACGGTTGTTCCAGTGGATTCGGCGAAACATCTCCTTGCATTCTCCGCAGAAGATGAGCTGTGAGAAACAGTGATTACTGCTGTAGCTACGCTTACAGCCATTGGCGCTGGTATGAATTACTCGCCTGCGTACCAGTTCTTCCTGCACCTGCATGAAGATTTCCTTTGGAATAATTGCGTCGTGATTTCCTTCAACGTAATACTGAGGAACGGTGCCGTTATTCTTGATTCTGGTTTTACTGAGAAAGTCGGTGGTGTAGGTCTTTTGAAGGAGAGCATCACCGATGTATTTTTCATTGCGTAAAATCTTATTGATGGTGCTTGTCCACCATTTGGTTTTGCCTGCGCCGGTGAGAATACCGTCGGCCATAAGCCCGGCGGCAATCTTATCCATGCTATAGCCTTCCATATACTCACGGTAGATGCGCTTGACCGTTTCGGCCTGTTCCGGGTCAATAATAAGTTTCCCGTCAGCATCTTTCGTATAACCAAGGAAGTGATTATGGTTGACTTGAACGTGTCCTTGCTGGTAGCGGTACTGCAAGCCGAGCTTGATATTCTGGCTCATGGATTGGCTTTCTTGCTGGGCCAGAGAAGCCATAATGGTAAGAAGCACTTCCCCCTTGGCGTCCATCGTATTGATGGATTCCTTTTCAAAGTAAACCGGGATGTTCTTATCTTTAAGCTGGCGGATAAATTTCAAGCAGTCCAGCGTGTTTCTGGCAAAGCGACTAATGGATTTTGTGATAATCATATCGATGTTGCCAGCCATACACTCATCAATCATACGATTGAATTCGGTACGCTTTTTGGTGTTGGTACCGGAGATACCGTCATCAGCAAAAATGCCTGCCAGCTGCCATTCTGGATTCTTGGAAATATACTCTGTATAATGTTCAATCTGTGCGTCATAGCTGGTGGCCTGCTCATCGCTGTCGGTACTGACACGGCAGTACGCTGCGACTCGGAGCTTCGGCTTTTCAGAGGATTTGATGGTGTTGCCGATCTGACGCCTTGCCGGTATGACCATAACCTTACTTTGTGCCATTGGTAATCACCTCCGTTCTGATGAGGCTGTACAGGTACTCAGCCTGTCTAAGCGGATTCGGCAGTTCCTTTTCGGCTTGACTCATAAGAAAGTCGGTAGGAACATATTTCACATGTTGCTTGGACACTTTATCAAGTCGACCTAATTTGCCTGCACGCTTTTCAAGCTCGACAGGAACCGCATCAAAGGTCGCTTTGTCAATAATCGCTGGGTAAAAGCTATCACCCAGGTAGTGCTTATTAAGCATCATTCGTTTAGCTGTACCGTGGTAGGGTTCAAGACCTGACTTCTTCGCAGCATCGCTGAGTCCCATGCCAGATAAATAATTTTCGAAAAGTGCTCGAATGGTGGAGGCAGCAGCTTCATCAATAACTGCTTTTCCATTTTCTATACGATAGCCGTAGGGTGTATGGCCCATATAATCACATCCTTTCTCGCAGTGTTAATCCGCACTTCAGTTCAAAGCCGACTTCTTCACGGCTGTAAACAATGATGTGGTCTGCATATTCTGTAAATAAAGTTTCTCTAAATTCCTGCAGCATATCAGTGTGCTCGGTGAAATGCAGGAGCTTTTGAAGCTCTGCAATTCGTGTTGAGGCCTGACCGCTACTGTTTTGAAGCATTTCAATTTCTGTTTTGCACGCTTCCGTCTGCGTCATCAGCTCATTTTTCTGCTGGGTAAAAATAATCTGGTCAAGGTAGCCTTGTGCCATCAAGCGCTGCAGGGTTTGTCTCTGCTCTGTGATTTGCAATAGCTGCCTTTCCAGTTCTCGTATGCGGCAAATGCCGCCATCCTCTGAGGTGTTTTTGAGCTGCTCCAGAAGTGGAGCCAGAAGCATTTTCCTGCTGAAGATGAGCTTATTCATCATAGTAATAAAAGCATGCTCAAGGTCATCGTTTCGGATATACAGCATGGAGCAGGCTTTCACATTATCCAGATGCGTGTTACAAGTCCATGCAGCATATTTGTGACCCTTACAGGTGTGGATTCGCCTGCGGAAGGTTGCACCACATTCGCTGCAGATGATGTTACCCGAAAAGGCATAACGTTGTAGGTACTTGTCGCAGCCTTTTACAATACCTTTTTCAATACTATGCTGTTCCAAAAGGCGTGCAGCCAGTTCAAAGTCCTCGTGACTAATGATTGCTTCGTGGTGTTCAGCGCAGAAGTATTGGTCTTTTTCACCGTTGTTCTGGTGCCGATTGAACTGTACATCTGTATAGGTCTTTTGAAAGATGGTATCGCCGGTGTACTTCTCATTTGTCAGAATCGCCTTTATGGTGCCGTGTGACCACCTGCCACCTTTCTTTGTGGGTATTTGACGGGCGTTGTAATCCTTGGCAATTTGGTTAATGCCAATGCCAGACAGGAAGGCCTGGAATATTTCCTTCACTATATCTGCCTGTTCTGGATTCACCTTCATTTCTTCTCCGTCCCAGTCATAACCGTAGGGCGGATAACTGATTTTGAAGGTACCATTTTGGAAACGCTTCTGAACGGCCCACTTGGTATTTTCAGAGGTGGAGGTGGACTCCCCCTCCGCCATCGAGCTTAGAATTGCCAGCATTAGCTCACTTTCCATTGAGCCGGTGTTTAGGTTTTCCTTCTCAAAAAAGATAGGAACATTCACCGCAAGTAAGCGCCTGACCAGTTCTAAGCAATCTGTTGTATTTCTGGAAAAGCGGCTCAGTGACTTTGTGATAACCATATCGATTTGATGATTTTCACAATCTGACATGAGTTGAAGGAGGGCCGTTCTTTTTTCCTTTTTGGTGCCGGTGATACCTTCATCGTAGTAAATACCGGCAAGCTCCCAGTCATTTCTGGAGTTGATGTAATTTTCAAAGTATGTCTTTTGCGTATACAGACTTTCAAGCTGTGCATCACTGCCGGTTGATACACGGCAGTAGGCCGCTACACGGAGCTTTTTCTTTTCAGCAGGAGCTTTCACCTGCTGCAATTTTGTGATTGTTTTCAAGCTATCACCTCCTTGTCAGTGTCACATATTACCTCTGAATGCGTCTATTATCCACTTATATCGGGCATAATCTCGACCAGATATGGGGAGAAAGTTTTGCGGTTTAGGAGCGTTATTTTGTTGTATTCCAACAAGGAAATAAGTCCAGAATCCAGCATATTTTGAAGCAGTAACTCGGCCTTGTGGTAACCGGCATCACGCTGCAATTGTTCTGTTGTGGGTGGTGTTGGTGGTGCCACCATCGGAAGCGCTTCAAGAGAAATCGGTGTTAATAATACTTTTTGTTCGTTTGTCATAGTTGACCTCCAATCTGAGAAATTCTCTAATTTCCCACTGGAGATGAAATTTGATTTTGAGCGGACAAAAAGAAAAAGGCCTGCAGGATTCTCCCACAGGCCAAAGCTATATCGGTATTAAATTCGTGAGGCATAGTCAAGGGAAATCCAGCCATCACGTCCATTGGCATAAGATTTCAAAAGGCCCCATTTAGAAGCACCCTGTCCAGTGGCTTCCTCCACGATGGTGAAGCAGCCCTTTCCGGTGAACTTTCCGACTGTATTGTAGTTCGTGCCAGGGCCTTTGCGGATGTTTAGATTATCAATGGTGACACTGACCATATAGGGAGTAAAGCCCTCGGTGACGGTAGCAGTGTTGCCGTAGACGACCTTGCCCTCTTCATCAAAAACCGCATAGCCGGGATTGGCGTCAACCTTCGCCTTTGCATTGGCCAGTACCTTGTAGGCACCAAGCTGACTCTTGCTGTCGGCCCAGGTCTTACGGACACGGTACCAGATTGATTTTTCAGGGATAGGCTCCGGAGTAGAGCCAAGAGCAGCAGTAACCTTTGCTGCCAAATCTCCAAGACGGTTATAGAGCCAGTCGCCCGGACAGCTCTTATTCGCAAACCAGCGATGAACAGTAATAACCATTTCCTCTGATTTTGGAGCGTAGTTTAAGGTCTTGTCCTTGTCGCCCAGCCACAGGAGCTTAGTCTTTCCGTTGCGCTGGCAGATGTCGGTACAGAGCTTGATAAGCGTTGCATAAACAGCAGCATTCATGGTGTAGGGCTCTATCTTATCGCTGGCGCACTCGATGGTAATAGCACGCTGGTCATTTGCATTGCTGGAGGTGCACCAAGAACGATTCTTTTCCTCTACGCAAAGGGATACACGGCCATCGGTGCCGATGCCGTAATTGCAGCTTGCATCTCGTCCTGCCGGAAAGCAGGCACAGATGGTTTCTGCGGATAACTGACCCACCACACAATGAGGTGTGATACGGTCAATGGAATGGGTTCTCTGCCCGGAGTGATTTGGACTCAACCCTGTGTAAGCTACTAAAGAACTGTTTGTATAACCCATAATTACTCATCTCCTTTCTCGCTGCGGTCATGCAACTGTTCCAATACTTCCTTCATTTTTTTCTGGGATAGGCAGACCAAGGTGTCCTGCATTTTCAAGAAGGGAAATGCCTTCATTGGAAATGTAGAAAAATGCAACAGCAGTACGCAGCACCGAACCACTGCCGATAACCTGCACATCAAGAATATTTGCAATCCCTACAAGCAGAAAAATCAGCACCTTTCGGCAGATACCTTTGAATCCGACCTCGCTGGACAAGGTATGGTCTGCAATGGCACACATCACTCCCGTGATATAATCCACCACTACAAAGGCAAGCAGTGCATAGAGCAGGCCGTCACAGCCGCCCAAAAACCAGCCGAGCCATCCTCCGATGACTGCAAAAACAAATTGAATCGTATTCCAGAATTCTTTCATGATAAATTCCTCTCTTTCTTTGATTTTTGTATGAAAAAAGGACTGTCCAAAATTGGATAGTCCTCATTCCCAAAGTATTAAATTGTTACTGTTCCTGAATGATGTATGTGACCTTCATGGTCTTGTCCGCCGTTTTTGTCACAGGCTCAGACAGGTTATTGATGGTTGCCAGATAGTTGGACAGGATAAAATACCCAATGGTCGAATAGTTCCCATAGCTTCCATACCACAGCATCGGCTCATTCAGTACCGGAGTGTAGCATGGGTAGTGGTTTCCGCCGATAATACGTGAAGCTTCTACTTTAAGAATTTCATTGGTATCGAGGTTAATGACATACAGATAGTAGGTGCTGCTGCTGTAGCCCTCAATATAAATCCTGCCGTTAATTCCCAGTGCAAAGGAACCTGTGATGCTCGTAAAATTCACAAGCCGCAGCTGTTCCACATTTGCTGAGTTGCCAATCTCCATCTTAAAAAGGTGATTGGCATTGTTATACCCACGAACCACAATATATCCTCTGTGGACATAGGAAGTACGCATACCGCCAAGAGTGATTCGCTCCGAAGTGGTATTTGTCATGGCGTACTGCGTTACCTTCCAATTGGAGACATCCACCTTTGTGATATAAAAAGTCCCATTTGCATCAAGGTAACTGGATGCGCTGTTCACTATATATAAACAGTTGTCCGCTGGGTCGAAGTTATAGGAGATGTAGTTGGTCGGCAGTTCCGTTTTCAGTTCCTCCAGCTCAAAGGAATCGATGAGCGGCTTTGTGGAATATGGATTTTCCAGCACCGACACCGACTTCATATAAGCCCTGCGCTTGACAATGGTTATCTTTGTGGAGTTGTCAATTCTGAAATAGCACACCGCATCCTCGTCCATATTGATGAGGAAAATAAGCTCTGTCGTTCCGATGGTACAGCCGGAATATTTATCTCCGGTATTTGCGCCTGTATAGTTTGTGTACACATACTGCAGATGCCCATCGCAGACCTGCATACCAAGAGGATAGTTACTGCCGAAGGGAGAATCCTTACCACCATAGGAACTGTAGCCTGCATTTTTATGGGTAAGGCAGACACAGGAAATCGTGCCGTTTGCCTGCGAAGTAGTGAAGTCATACACATATTTCATATAATGGTCTGCCATATTCAGTTCGCTCTCTGTCTGATTAAATCCGCCCCGCAGAGTTCCCGTGGTGTTGTTCTGTACTCCATAAGACGCACAGCCTATCAGATTGACCCAGGATGGAGGGTACAGATTGTCTGCGTTCTCCTCAATCTCCGAATCGAACAGCAAAATTCCGCCAAGCACGGTCTGATAATAGGGGTTCATGCCATTCAGCATTTTGGCAGGCGATTTATCCAAGCCCATCGGCTTAAAGATATTCGCCAATGCATTGGTTACCATATTCTGTTCCAGCACCGTTTCCATTTTGCCTGTATGAATATCCGTCATTTCTATTTTCATTGAGCCTTTCAGCATTTTCTCGTCCTCCTTTAGTTGATGTAGGTAATCTTAAATCGTGATATAGCAGCATTGTCATGGAGCGTAAAACGCAGAAGCAGCCGTTTCTCTTCACTGAGACTGTTATAAAGTTCCTCCACATCGGTGTTCAGCCACTCTCCAAGTGGCATATCCTCCGAATAAATCTGTCCGTTATCGACAGAAATCGACACGGTAACATCCCCGGAATATTCAGCCGTCAACATTTTGATGCCAAGAATGGAGATATGGCTCATATCCGCCACAGCGTCAAGAACCTGCGGATACGGATAGGCTTTCACATTGGCTTTTAAGAGTTCCTCCGTTCCGCCCGCCTTCCACAGATACATCTGCAGGTTGTCGATTGGTGTCAGAACTTCTGCGGGAGGAATTTCTTCGAAGCCGTATTTCAGAAACATCGCCGCCGTCAGCGTTTCAATCGGCACAGCAGTCAATGCTACGTCCGCATAGGTGTAAAAGGTATCACCCTGCCGTACCAGATACGCAAAGGAAAAGGTATCCGTTTCCTCATACATGGCATAGATGATATTCCATGTACGACCGCTATCGTCACCGTGATAAAAGCTGACCTGTGTGCCTGCACCACTACCGTCTGCCAAATCAAGTGCTGTGGTAGTGCCACCGCATATCATATCCGATGTTCCCAGATATCCTGTGTTCGTTGGTGTTTGAATGACATTGAGGAACATATCATTGTTGGAGAGTAGAAACAGTTCAAATATCAGCCTTATGGCTTCCACTCGATTATTGTATGCTGTATATCCCTCAAAACGGATTTTTAAGAACTGCAGTCCATTGGTGGTTTCTCCAAGCTGACGATAGATGGCAGTGGAGCAGCCGTCCCTGCGCAGGATTCTAAGCTGCTCCGAGCCTGTGCCAAATCCGATCCAGTGATTGCTGGAGATATACAGCGGACTGGTGGCGATGCCGTTGAACATAAAGCCATCCAATCCCTCCGTGCTGTATGTTCCATCATCGTTGTAGCCATTGCTGATGTAATCCATATTATCCGCCGTGTTGAGAAATGGGAGCAGTACCGTCTTTTCCTGCCCGACCTCTGCAATCAAACGGATTTCCGAAAGCCCGACATACTTTACTCCGGCTTCTGCATCTGCCAAAAGATGAAGCACCAGCTTGTCACAGGAGAACGGCTGTGCCGGCTCCAAATCGCACTCGCCCTTTGATTCCGGCGGGAACTCTCCTGTGATGATTGGCTCCGTCATTTCTTCGTCCGCATAAATCTCCACGGTTTTCGTGATATGAATATTGCTGGTGGGTTTATTGACCAGCTCTATCCGATAGATTTTCAGCGGCTTGTCAAAATTCCAGATAAACGGAGTATCGGTTACACCTTCTTCACTTTCCCAGTGGGTATCCGCATTTTCATCCAAGGCATGATATTCTGAGTAATCAAGACCCTCCACCTTATGCACAGAAGCGGCAGAAACCATGCCCCACGTTTCATTGTCCGTGAAAACAGGCTGCTGCCACTTCGACCAGATATATTTTGTTTCATCTATCAGCACACTGTCACCTCCAATTTTTCCACGCGCTCGAATGGCTCTGTATTTACCTTCAGATGCTGCAGCTGTCCGGCATTGATTTCTTCTGCTGAGGATACAAACACATAATCATTGATCATACAGAACGCGCCGCTTTCATTGACCTCCACAACGGTTTGGTCATAATGCGGCGGGAAGTCCTTATCCATTGTAAAGGTCTTGATAACCTCCACAGCTGTCACTCGCTCGTTCAGACGATGGTATGTGAACGCTGTCTCCTGAATTGGGATGCGTGTCATGGTCTGCGTAATCGGACGAAGAATAATCCTTGGGAATACCACAGCCGCGGTATCCGTAAAGGCATCGTAACCAAAGGCAGTTTGTGCAATCGGAATACGGTCGATGGTCTCGGATATACTGATACGGCCATTCCAATCACCGATACCTGCCACAAGTCCCTGTCCGTTGATGGTTGCACGGATTTGGGATTCTCCGATGGTCAGCGTACCGCCTGTCATTTTGAGATAGACCGCCAGTGTGTTTTCACTGTTGGCAATAACCTGTGTGATAGGCAGAAAAAGCGTCAGTATGTGCTTTCCATTGATGCAGGTTTTCTTCGGATAAAAAGTTTTGACTTCCTCGTCATTCATTTTGTAGGTAACCGTCAGTTCCGAATGCCCGATTTCTGTAAATGTAAAATCAACCTCTCTGCTGCCCTCGGTGCCTTCCTCGTCAACAGTTGGCACCGTTCCATGAATTGTCCGCTCTACTTCATCGTTGACTGTTTCAAATAATATTTCAGCCAGAAAGCTGGCTGTGGTTTCTTCCTTTGAAGTAAAGGCAATCGCCATAATCTCTGTATTGGAACTGCCAATGGTAAAGGGCGATGCATTAACAAAGTTATACACCACGATTTTTCCTGCTTCGATTTGGTTCAGCAGTCCCGTGATGTTCTTGTCATTCTTGCTTTTTGCAGCTGCCAGCTTTGGATTTTTGCCCACACATTTCAGGCTGTGTTTTCCGTTGATCTTATAGGTAATGTTCGTAATGCAGGACAGCTGTTTTTCATCCGCATGACCGCCTGAAAACCGCAGCACATCCATTGGGTCAAATGCCGGATTGCCGATGGTGGTGCTGTCAAATGGTACATAATCCACCACGGAAATGGCATTCAGAATATTTGTAATCAGCCTTTCTCTCGTGGTTTTCAGACCAAACTGCAAAAGCGGATTGACTCCAAGATTCAGCGTTAAAGCATCATCCGGGTCGAGGGCATAATACTCTGCTTCCTCCGTGATAAGGTTTGTGGAGGATACCGCCGTGTACCTTGTGACAAAATCAGAGTAACTGCTGTCAAAGCGGTGTCGGCTGGTCACCTCCGCCACAGGAGAGTTTCCATACGGAATAAGCTCCAGCTTGCCTTCACGATTGATTTGGCAGACACAGCCCAGCAGCTGTGCCACATAGAAAATGAGGTCACGGTAGCTTTCCATGTCATTGTCCGAGTAGATGCCCAGCGTTTCTTTTCCGTTTGGCAGAGCTTCAATATCTGCCTTACTCTGGGCAAGTGCTACATTGCACTCTGTACTTGCCATCAAAAGAAAGCTGTATGCCGTACCGCCGGATGCCGTCAAATTCAATGCTTTTTCAAAACGGAGCATATAGTCATAGGCTTTGAGTTCCAGCGTTTTGATGTGCCGGTTGGCTTCGCTGACCTCGAAGATTCCCATTGGGATGGATTCCACAGAGTCGTCCAGCAGCACCAAATGAAAATACAGACGAACCTCTGCATCATCCAAGGTATAACGGTCAATATCGGAGAGAAGTGTGATACCCAGCTCCGAGGCATAGACTGTTCCAAGCTCAATCTCAGTGCTGCAACAGCACTGTCTTGTAATATAGCCGGAGCCTTTCACGATGTCCTGATTGGTGAAGTCATAGGTTACATGATTTTTGGTGGTGATGCTGCCCGTCCAATAATAATTTCTTGAGTTACTTTCTATGGTAGCCATAAAGGCATCGGAAACTGGATACACGCATTCTCACCTCCTACATTTCGTTTAGTGTGAAGGACACCGTCCAGAGACTTTTATAGGAGGTGTCCTTTTCCAGCTTGGCTTTGAAGCCCTCGATATACATTTCGCTTTCTTTGAGTTCCAAATTCTCGGTATCAAAATAGCGCACAGGAATTTTGGCTTTCTTAGAGTAGGCCGTCAGCTTTTTTAGCCAGACCTTTGTTACAGAAAAAGAGGCGGAGATACTTACCACACCGGTGCGTATGATATCACGCTGGGTTGTTCCCGCCTCGGTTTCTCCGCTGGAGTCTGCCTCGATAGAGGAAAGCTCCATATCGTAGGAATTGGGTAGAGGTAGCTTGTCTTGGTCAAAAACCAAATATTGAATAAATGCCATAGTTATCTACCTCCACTTCGTAAATTTGTTCTTTGCTGTGCATTGACGATGACCTCATCCAGCAAGGTTCCGCCAAGATAAACAGGGATAACAATATCTCTGTTCTGGCCCGAAAGACCACTGACTGTATCCTTGATGGCAGCCACAAGTCCGGAAGCTGTATCTGCTATGGAGGGAGTTCCACCAGCGGTCAGAGCAGAGATGTCCGTTGTGCCAATCTTAGGATTGATAACCATATCTGAGGCAATCCCAGAGACGGCCTTTTCAATCATACCTCGACTGCCTTCGATGCCCTTTGCCAGTCCACCAATGAAGTCCGGCATCCAGCTCTCATAATCCGTCAAAGGCCCTTCGTCTGGCACAGAGAAGTGTAGGAAGGATTTAATCGTATTGGCTACATTTCCGACCGCATCCTTAACCTTGCCGATGCAGCTTTTGATGCCGTTGACGATACCATTGATAATATCGGAGCCCCAGGAAAAGGCTGAGGAGGCCAGATTTTTGATGAAGTTTACAGCATTGTCAAAGCCGGTTTTAATGGTGTTGTAAATACCGGTAATCGTCGATTTTATGCCGTTCCACATAGCACTGAAGGCCGAGGACACAGCGGTCTTTATTCCATTTACCACAGAGATGACCGTGCTTTTGATACTGTTCCAAACGGAGGTGATAGTGGTCTTGATGCCGTTAACCACCGTAGTAATCACAGTTTTGATTGCATTCCAGATAGTTGTGAAAACCGTCTGAATCGCAGTGAGCACAGTGATAATTACAGTTTTTATGGTATTCCAAGCGGTGGTAAGGAAGGTCTGAATCGCTGTAATTATTGTTGTGATAAAGGTCTGGATGGCAGTAAAGACAGTGGTAACGGTCGTTTGTATTGCAGTCCAGGCGGTGGCGAGGAAGGTACTAATAGCGGTGACCACTGTCGTAAATACCGTTTTTATGCCTTCCCACAGACCAGTGAAAAAGGTCGCCAGTCCATTCCAGATGGTTGTGGCAACGTCTACGATTGCCTGCCATGCCGCTGCGAAGAACTCCTTCAGTGCATTCCATACAGCAACAGCAATCTCCTTGATGTTGTTCCAGAGGTCAATCCAGAATTGACGGAAGTCCTCATTGGTGTTCCAGAGATAAATGAAGGCCGCTACCAAAGCAGCAATCGCTGCGATAATCAGTATGATGGGGTTTGCCAGCATTGTGGCATTCAGCGCAGCAAAGGCTCCCTTAACCACGTTGATAACACCGGCGATTTTGGGAACAATCGTCATAATTGTACCAACGGCCGAGATGACCTTGCCGACAACAATCAATACCGGGCCGAGTGCAGCGGCGAGTAGTGCCACTGTAACGACTACCTTTTTTGTACCTTCATCCATGCCATTGAGCCAGTCCACAAATTTCTGAATCCAGCCTACAATCAGTTTGATGGCAGGCATTAGGAGTTCACCAAAGGAAATGGCGAGACCTTCCAGTGCGGATTTCAAAATTGTCAGCTGGCCCTGTAGGTTATCAAGCTGCGTGTCGGCCATCTGCTGAGCAGCGCCACCGCTATCTACGATGGATTTTTGCAGATCATTCCAGGTGCTGCCTGTGTTCGCAAGCAGTGCGTTTACGGAAGATAGGTCAGTTTTATTGAAGATATTGCTGATGATGTTACTCTTCTCAGCAGAAGTCATTCCATCCATGCTGGTGTTCAAATCACCGAGGATGTCATTCATGCTACGCATATTACCCTGCGAATCGTAAACCTGTACGCCAAGAGACTCCATTGCGGCAGCGGCCAAGTTCAGTACGGTCGGGAGTGTATCGCACATTTCCTGCGTATCATAACCGGCGAGGGCCAAATAGTTCAGAGCCTCGGCACATTCGCTGGCAGAGAAGGCAGTCTCGGAGCCCATTTTCTTGGCGAGCTTTCCGAGCGTATCCATTGTGTTGACGGATTGGCCATCAACGGTGGACATGGAATCCTTTGTAATGCCCATCGTGGCCTGTACCTGCGACATGGAGGACTCGAAGTTTGCAGCAGTGGTTACGGCTGCCGTTCCAAGCCCGGCAATTGCGGCAGTGACGGGCAGCAACTTTTCTCCAGCTGAGGAGACATTGTTACCTACGGTTTTTAGCTTTTCACCGGTGGCAGCAATTTTCTGAACAGCGGTGGCTGATTGATTGGCCTGTTCCTCCAGCTTTTTCAGGTCTTGCTCTGTCTCTAAGATTTCACGCTGAAGGGCATCATATTGTTCCTGCGAAATGTCGCCATTTGCAAGAGCCGTGTTTGCCTGTTCAGCAGCCGTTTTTAAAGTTTCCAGCTTCGTCTTGGTTTCCGCAACGGCATCACCGAGGAGCTTATGCTTTTGGGCCAGCAGTTCTGTGTTACCGGGGTCAAGTTTTAGGAGCTTGTCTACATCCTTAAGCTGTGCCTGCGTATTTTTGATTTCTGAATTAACACCCTTTAGGGCAGTCTGGAGTTTGGTGGTATCGCCGCCGATTTCAACAGTGATACCTTTGATTCTATTTGCGGCCACGAAAAGCACCTCCTTCCTGTGAATATGAAAATAGCCCGGATTGCTCCGGGCAGTAATTTGTTAGAATTTGTCGAAATCCTCCTGAGTGGCCAGGGTCGCATATTTGCAATCATCGTTCCGGCTTTCTGCGAACATATCATTGACCATGCCAATTGTAAGCAAATCTAAATCACGAATGGAAAGTCCAAGCTGAACACAGCGTAGCAGGAACAACGGTGTTGTCATTTCCCGGTCAGTTGGGCGAGCTTTTTTTTAGACTCAACCTCCGTCTGGGTATTGAGGCCCCACAGCTCGATGAGCTTCGGAAGTACCTGATAGATGGAGAAGGTGTTAAATCCATCCAGCCATTCTTCAGGAGAATCAGGAACGGAAGCATCTGCGTGCTTCGCCATGATGTAGGCGATGTTCTCAAACATTTCAAGAGAAAACATATCCAGAGAGGATTCCTCCGGATTACCTTCGCCCAGACTTTTTTCCAAGGCACGCAGGTCTTTATAGATGTCACGATGGAATTTCATACGGTAAATACGAGGAATGGCAGCAGAGGCCCTGAAGGGCACCTGCTTACCATCAATTTCGATGTTCTGTTTCATGCTCATGATTAACCTTCTCCTTCCGTAGTTGCGGTGTCAGTAGCAGCAGTCGGGATATACACGGCTTTGTACCAATTCCCGTAGACAGTAGCGTCAGTGGTGTCACCGGTCTTTGCCTTAACCATGCCATTAGAAAGCGGCGTAGCTTTGATGGTCAAGGTTTCCGTCTGTACTTCCTTGCTGTCCTCATTGGTCTTACCTTCGATACCAGGACGGGAGGCAGAGCAGTTATACATGATGTGACGGATATGCTTCTGGTCGCCATCAAACTCAAAGAGAAGTGCAAAGGATGCAAGCTCCACCTCGGAGTTTTCAATCAGAACACCCTTGCTGTCCAGTTCCTCCTTCAGCACGTCGGTACGGAAGGATTCAGGAATCATCGCAAGCTCAAGGTCGCCCTCGTAGCCCATATTGTTATTGATGACATAATAGGCGATGCCATCAGCGTAGAAGTTTTCCGGCTCACCATTGGCATCCAAGGAGATGGATACGGAGCCGGGCATTGCAACAGGAGTGGCAAAAGAGAAGGTGCCGTCCTCTGCAATGGTAATGAGCGCATAGTGCGCATTTTTAAGGTTGTATTTCACCTTATTGTTTTTATCAGCCATTTGTCAGACCTCCATTTCAAATGTGTATAGGACTTCATAGAGCTTTTCGCTCTCAATCCAGGTTTCAGATTTGTTATAAAAAATGCCGTGATTATCCAGCACGGCCTCCAAGCTGCTTTCTAACGCTGGGGATTTCTCGTCAGTATACAGCTCGATATGATATTCATTTATCTTGAAATACACTCGCCCGTCAGCAGCAAAGTTATTGCTGCCAGGAACGAGATAACAGATAAAGGGTGGCTCCGGAGCTTCACCCTCTGCAAAATGGTCGTAAGCAAAAGGTAGCTTCAGCTCCCGGAGCATTGCTAAAATATCATCCATCTTGCAGGCTCCTTTCGATTTCTTTTTCCAGTTGCTTTACACCAATTTCCTCTGCAGGAGCGATATGCGCCTTTCCGGCCACACGGCCACCGCCACGCTTGGCATGACCGAATTCCAGAAGATGCGCTAACTGATAGCGATTTTTGGAATAGACGGTCACTTCCAGCGCATTGGAGGTTTCCCTTGTGTTTTTTACAGACCAGCTCTTGGCATAGGTGCCCTTGTTCTTCGGAGCGTTGGCTTCGATTTCCTTACGAACAGTGGTACCGGCTTTTTTTACAGCCTTTTTCATATCGTCGGTAGCAAGGTCGGCATATTCTGTCAGGCCCTTCATCACCTCGGAAGCCAGATGGTCGATGCGGATGCTATTTGCCATCATCGCCTCACTTTCTGGCAGCGGAGCTTGATACACTTGCGCTTGAAATTCATGTGGTCAACGGCGGTAATGTCATAGGGCTCACCGGCGAATTCCACACGAAAACCGGTAGAAGTGAGAGCAGCAGTTTTCCTGCAATAGCGGAGCGTAAAGTCAATCGTATCGGCCTCCACAGTCTGGGCCGCAGCAGTTTCTTCCTTGCCACCCTCAGCGCTGACCGTTGCATAGCAGGAGTAGTATTCTTGCCAGCCATTTTTGTGATTCCCGATTTCATCCACTATCACAGCGTTTTGCAGGAGCTTGATGCGGACATTCAAAAGTTCAATGTTCATCAAAAGCCCTCCTGTCTGCTGCCGAAGAGGAGTGAACGCAGGGTCAGCGTCAGCGCATGATGGTCGGCTTCCTCACGATGCTCGTAAAGATAAGCGACCGTATACATGATGGCGGTCTTGGCGTTTTCTACGGCTTCCAGCGTTGCGGAATCCTCTGTGCGAAGAATATCCATGCAGAGCTTTTCAGCACTGTTTAGCAGCGTTTCCAAAAGTTCATCGTCATCCTCGTAATCCACACGCAGGTATTGTTTCATTTCAGCAAGTGTTACAAGCATATTTATCACCACCTCGGTCTCATAAAAGAGGCAGTGCCACTTGCTGAAAGGGCACTGCCTTTATCACAGGGTTTCTTATTTTGTGTCAGCGAGCTTCAAAATCTGAACTGCCTCAGGGAGGATGAGCTTACCATCCACACGCTCCTTGGCCACATAACCAATCAGGCCGTTACCAGCAAAAAGCTCAGTGAGCTGTTTGAAGGAACGAGTACCACGGTCGCCAATATTGTAGTAGCTGTAATCACCAAAGGCGATGGCGTTCTCAGGTGCAAACTCAGAGGTGTGAACTGCATAGCCCAGCACCTTGTCCGGCTCACCGGCCTGATAAGAAGGCTGCCAGATGTAGGCACCATTGTTATCCTTAAATTTGCGGATAGTAGCAATGGTGCGGTCATTCATGATGAAGGACGCATTTTTACGGTAAGGGCGCTTCAAAGCATAAACGAGATTGAACAGGTCATCTGCCTTCAAAGCAGCCGTAAGAGTTTCTGCTACCTGACCACCGCCGGTTTCAGCAAAGAGGCCAAGAGGCTGACCGGTACCAGTACCATTGAGGAAGGAATCCTCCTCGGCATTAGACAGTGCCTTACCAAACTGCTCGATGATGTAGCTCTCCAGATTGAAGGCATTGTCATAGAGCAATTCCTCGGTCACCTTGATAGCGACATGGAGCTTGTGAGCATCCAGCAAAATCTGAGAGAAGGTTGCATCGGAAAACTGAAGCGCTCCACCTTCCTCAATCCAGGCAGCGGCAGGCTTTGTTGCAGCAATATTGATTTTGTGTTCACCGCTGGTAGTGATGGTGTGGGCCAGCTGACGCATGATGTTGCCTTCAGTAAGCGCCTGAATCAAGCGGTGGTCGTACTCCTCAGGAACGAGATAACCGCCATCAGCATCCACGCCCTCCTGCAGAATGTTGGACACCTGCTTGAAGTTAGAGCGGAGTGCCTTCAGCATACCGGCTTTGTACTCATCAGAGGCACGGCCGGTTTTGATTTCAGGCTGCTTGCCGGTAGCAGGCTTGGAAGTAAGAGGAGTGTTTACAGGCTTAGAAAGCTCTGCCTCCAGCTGCTCCTGACGCTCCAAACGACTGATTTCTTTGCCGAGATCAGAGATTTCCTGCTCCATTTTGCAGTAGGTAGCATCATCCTCGGCAGTCAAGGTGCCTTTTTCGGTACGGTGGGAATCGAGAAATGCCTTTGCAGCATTCCATGCAGTGTTGCGCTTTTCACGCAGTTCTAAAATAGTCATAATAAAATACCTCCACTAAATGTATTGTTTGATAAGGTCAAGGCGCTCCATAAGAGTATTAACGGAACGCTCGGTTTCGACGGGCTTCGGCTGGATACGACATTTTGCGGCTAGCTTATCCAGCAAGGAATTTGTAACAGCAGCACGGGAAAAGAGCATCGGGCCATCGGCCTTATTCTCAATAGGCGTGTCACTTGGACGCATCAGGATTTCATCGGCAAAGCCCATATCCACAGCCGTATGTGCATCCATCCAGGTCTCCGCATCCATGAGATGGGAGAGCTTTGCACGGCTCATACCGGTTTTGATTTCGTAAGCGTTGATGATGCTTTCCTTTACCTCGTCCAGCATAGCGATGGCCTTTTGCATTTCTGCGGAATCGCCAAAGGCTACAGTGGCCGGATTATGAATCATCAGCATAGATACCGGAGAGACCAATACCTTTGTACCTGCCATTGCAATGACCGAAGCTGCCGAAGCAGCAATGCCATCAATCTTTACCGTAACGTTGCCCTTGTAGTCCATCAGCATGTTGTAAATCTGTGCTGCAGCTACGCAGTCGCCGCCCGGAGAGTTAATCCAGACGGTGATGTTACCGCTGCCAGAAAGCAGCTCATCTTTGAAGAGCTTTGGTGTGACATCATCGTCAAACCAGCTGTCCTCGGCGATGGTGCCGTTTAGGAACAGCGTCCTCTCCAGCATTTCCTCCTGAGCCTCCTGATTTGTCGCTGTCTGATTCTTCCACTTCCAGAATTTCTTCATGGTCATCTTCCTCCTTTCCTGCAGCAGTGGTCGCTGCGAATATACCGGCATCCTCCAGCTTGGTCATGTTGCCGTTGATGAGATATAGGTCACCACCTTGCTCGGTGGGGATGCGGTCGAGATTTTCAAGTTCACGGATGTCGTTGGCGCTCATCCAGCCGTTCTGTCTGGCTGTTGCATAGCCATTCATGCGGCTTTGGTAATCACCACGGAGGAGGCCGTCCACATTGAACTTTACAAAATAAGCAGCTTTCTCGGATTCGGAGAGAAGTGCACGGTTGATGGATTGCTCCCAACGGACTATCCAAGGCTCAAGGGTGTACTTCACGAATTCCAAGGACTGCTGCTCAATATTAGAAAAGCTCGAATTCTCCAAATCACCGACCATGTGAGGCGGCACTCGGAAAATTCGAGCTATTTCATCAATCTGAAATTTTCGGGTTTCTAAGAACTGTGCTTCATTTGGTGAAATGGAGATAGGCGTGTATTTCATGCCTTCCTCTAACACAGCTACTTTGTTTGCATTGGAGCTTCCTCCGAAGGCGCTGTTCCAGCTTTCTCTAACCTTTGCTGGGTCTTTCACCGTACCGGGATGTTCCAAGATACCGCCGGGTGTCGCACCATTTGCAAAGAATTTTGCACCATATTCCTCACAGGCAATTGCCATGCCGATAGCATTTTTTGCCATCGCAATGGGAGAATAGCCTACAAGTCCATCAAAGCCGAGACCCGGAATATGCAGCACATCGGTGGCCTTTAGTGTGACCGTGCCGACCTTCATGGTAGGCGCATCCGAATCCTGCATCTGGTATTGATAGTAGAGCTTGCCTTTGTCATCCCGGTCAACGGTCACTCGATTTGGCATCAGCGGATACAGTGCAATAACCTCGCCCTTGCCGTTACGAATTATCTGCGCATAAGCATTACCCCATAGGAGTAGGTGCGTCATCAGAGTTTCTCGAAACACAAAGGAGGTCATCTCTGGATTTGGTGCGTCGTGCAGGAGCCGATATAAGGAATGCTCCAGAGCTTTTTCCTTGCTGCTATCCTCACGATATTTATAAAGGTGTAGCGGCAGCCCGGCGATGGCTTCTGACAGAATACGCACACAGGCGTAGACCGCAGTCATCTGCAGCGCCGAGCGTTCATTGACAGGCTTGCCAGAGGTGGAACCGCCAAAGAAAAATCGGTAGGCACTGCCGGAGGTGCTGTTGGTAGGCTTGTCCCTTGACCGGAACAGACCAGAAATAATGCTCATATAAAAATCACTCCCTTCAGATAAACAAAATGCCTCTGTCATCATAAACAGAAGCACCTGCGTCGTTGCCACAGCGGATAGCTCGGTCGAGGCCCATGATGGTAGCAACAGCGCCGTCAATCTTTTCTGTGGATTTTTCTTTGTCGGCCTTGATGTTGCCAGCCGGGTCGGTACGGATGAAGATGTTATCCATCATCCAGCGGAGTACGGGATGACCGCTGTGGGCCAGCCGCTGCTCCAAGGTCAGCTTCATCAGCTCTTTGGTCGGAGGCGACATATCCTTGAAGCCCTGTCCAAAGGGCACAACAGTAAAGCCCATGCCCTCCAAGTTCTGCACCATCTGTACAGCGCCCCAGCGGTCAAAGGCAATCTCACGGATATTGAAGCGTTCACCGAGGCCCTCGATGAACTTTTCGATATAACCGTAATGCACGACATTTCCCTCGGTGGTCTGCACGAAGCCTTGTCGCTCCCAAACATCATAAGGAACGTGGTCACGCTTCACTCGCAAGTCGATGGTTTCTTCCGGTATCCAGAAATACGGGAGAATGGAGTATTTGTCATCCTCATCCTCCGGTGGGAACACCAGCACAAAGGCGGTAATGTCAGTAGTGGAAGAAAGGTCGAGGCCGCCGTAGCAGACCCGCCCCTCCAGCGCCTCCTCATCCACCTTAAAGGAGCAGGCATCCCATTTGTCCATCGGCATCCAGCGGATTGCCTGCTTGACCCATTGATTGAGTCGCAGCTGCCGGAAGGAGTTCTCCTCGCCGGGATTCTGCTGGGCGGATTCACAGGCTGCTTTTACCTTATCCATGCCGACTGTGATACCGAGGGAGGGATTGGCTTTCTTCCAGACCTCCGGGTCAGTCCAGTCGTCGCTTTCATCAGCACCGTAGATGACCGGATAGAAGGTGGAGTCCAGCTTGCGGCCCTCTAGAATATCCTTGGCCTTCTGGTGTGTTTCATAGCAGATGCTGTTGGTGTCGGTACCGGCAGTGGTAATCAAAAAATACAGCGGCTGCATACGAGCATCGCCAGAGCCCTTGGTCATAACATCAAAGAGCTTTCGATTGGGCTGGGTGTGCAGCTCATCAAAGACAACGCCGTGAATATTGAAGCCGTGTTTGCTGTAGGCCTCTGCGGAAAGTACCTGATAGAAGCTGTTGGTAGGTTGGTAAACGATACGCTTCTGTGAGGTTAGTATTTTCACTCGGCGATTGAGTGCAGGACACATACGCACCATATCAGCGGCCACATCAAATACAATGGTCGCCTGTTGGCGGTCAGCTGCACAGCCGTAGACCTCCGCACGTTCCTCACCGTCGCCGCAGGTAAGCAGCAGGGCCACCGCAGCGGCCAACTCGGACTTGCCCATCTTCTTGGGAATTTCCACATAGGCGGTATTGAACTGTCTGTAGCCGTTGGGCTTGAGGGTGCCGAAGATGTCTCGGATAATTTGTTCCTGCCAATCAATCAGCTCGAAGGGCTTTCCGGCCCAGGTGCCTTTGGTATGGCAGAGGCATTCAATAAAATTGACTGCGTAATCCGCCATCTGTTTATTGTAGGTGGAGTCCGCAGCCATAAAGCGCGTGGGTTTGTGGTTTTTTAGTTTTCTCAACGGTGCAGCCTCCTTTCTGGCATAAAAAATAGCCGCCTGTCAGCGACTTTGTGTACAAGGAACAGAGCCCTTCGGCTCCGTCCTGCCTGATTGTATTCAGGTGGTTAGTTGTAGTTGTTCAAGAGGATGCAAAGCGCAAGCTCGGCTTCCTTGCAGGTGGGCTTGATGTCCCAGCCTCTATCGTAGTTGCAGATGACCTCGCCGCCAGCCTTCAGCATCAGCTTGGAAATCTTGCCGCTGTTGATGCCGTATTCTTCGCTTGGCTCCTCGAAATGCTTTACCCAATAATGCACTGCGGTATATTTGCTGCCTTCAGCTGGAATTCCGATTGTTCCTTCGCTCCACATAATTTCTTCCTCCTTACAGGCTCATTTTGATTGCAGGGATGATTTGCTTTTCGCCGGTGCGGTAGTCGGTGTAGCGAGCGTTGACTTCCGTAAGCCCGGCCATGTGGCAGCCAAGTTTCTCGAACTCGGCAAGGGTGGCAATCAAGCTGGAGAAGGTTGAGCTGATGGTGAATTCGGAAATGCCGTGTTCCTTGCAGGTGTTCAGGATTTCAGGAATGTCCTGTTCCCAAATAACCTCGTTGAAATCCAGCAGGTCGTTTCCGGCTTCCTTGGCGGCCTCGTAGGCCCAGAAGACTGTGCGGTTTACCTTGCTGTCCTTGTTGTTTCTTGCTTCCTCGAATGCTTTAATTTCCTTCATTTTCGTTTCCTCCGTATGTGTTTTTCCCTTTCGGTAGTAGCATATTACCTCTGTAAAGCACATATATCCAGTCAATTTGGAGATATATATGTTACAAACATAAGCGGTGGATTGTGTGCTATTTGGTGTACCTTACACCTCGCCAGTCAGGATGAAATTGCCGTATTCTTCTGGGTGTTCCTCGATGTAAACCACCAGCTCCAGAAAGCCCATTTCATTGGCGACATTCTGCACTCCGGAAAAGTCCAGCATATTGATGAGGGCGGTGTCACGCACCTTCATAATTTGTTCTCGTACTTTTTTATTCATGCTCCTCCACAACCTTTCTACAAATATCCTCGCCATAAATCACGTTCAAGCTGGAGCCATTATCCCAGGAAACCATAATCGATGCAGTGTCATCCACACCTGTAACGGTACCCTTGGTGCCAATGGGTGGGGCCTGCACGTCCTCCATCCGAACTAACTCCACACGGGAGCCAGTTGGATATTGGCGTCGAACACGGTCAACCGTTTCTTTATTCGGAAATCGCATGGCCTTCACCTCCTTTGAAGGCGCTATTGCCCGAAAGCCTGCGCAGGAGAATTTTCCGTTCTTCCTTATATTCGTTACCGATGAAGCCAAGTCGAAGGAGAAAGCAGCGGAAGGCGTATTTCTCGTTTTCCACGGGCTTTTCCGTAGCGCTGATGCGCTTTTGATTTTTGCTCATCTGGCAAAGGGCTGCAATGAAGTGGGTGTAGGCCTTGATCTCGTCCGGCTCCGGCAGCTTGTGAAACCAAGGGAAGGAAATCGTCTCCTCGGTGATGAAGATTGGTGTTTCTTCAATATTCAGCGCTGCTTTAATGAGGCTGCCCTTAGCGTCCAGAAGATTTGTCAGGTTTCCGGCTGCGACCTTGTCCAGCGGCAAGCAGACGGTCAGTCCGGTTTCTTCTTCAGGAGCAGCATAGGCTGGAGGGCAATCCGCCAAAGGTTCCTGTTCGCTAAGCTCCGGCTGAGGCTCATCGTATTCAATGCTTTCGTAGGTGAAGCCGTGCTCTGCAAGGGCCGCCAACACTCGCTCGATTTCCTTGCTGTCGGCCATGTCGTTGAAGGTAAGATTACCTTCTCTGGTAACGGTGAAATAATCTACCTCGTAGGCGTAGGTCGGTGTCTTTTTGTAGATTGCCTTGACTCCTGTGATTTCCTCAAGGGCCTTTAAAAAAGGCTTTCTGTCGGTAAGATTGTAAGTAACTTTCATGGTGTGTACCTCCTTTATTTTGGTACTACATTAATCACTCTACAGGCACATATTAGCAAGTCAATTCCGAGAATAAACGTGACAAAGATGTGCCTTTAGAATTGTGTATTGTACCAAGGCGGTTACACCTCCACAGCAGTGATTTCTTCGTAGCTGTAGGTCAAGCCCTCACGAAGGACAGAGACCTTTTCAGCGGAGCCGACCTGCTCAATGTAGCGTTTTACGATAACATCGCAAAACTTTTCATCCAGCTCAATGGTGTAGCAGCTGCGCTTGGTTTGTTCGCAGGCAATCAGTGTGGAGCCGCTGCCACCGAAGGGGTCGAGGACAAGCGAATTGGTCATGCTGGAATTCATAATGGGATAAGCCAGAAGCGGAATCGGCTTCATAGTAGGATGGTCACCATTTTTCTTTGGCTTATCAAATTCCCAGATGGTTGTTTCCTTGCGTCCGGTGTACCATTGGTGTTTGCCGGATTTCTTCCAGCCATAGAGCACAGGCTCATGCATCCACTGATACGGTGAACGGCCCAGCACCAAGGACTGCTTTTTCCAAATGCAGCAGCCGGAAAGATAGAAACCTGCGTCCGTGAAGGCTTTCCTGAAATTCAAACCTTCAGTATCTGCATGGAAAACGTATATGCTGGCATCGTCTGCCATTGCAGCAGCCATTTGCGTATAAGCATCAAACAGGAATTGGTAGAAGGCATCGTTGCCCATATTGTCATTTTTGATTTTCCCGGCAGAGCCTTCGTAGTTGACATTGTAGGGTGGGTCGGTCACTACGAGGTTTGCCTGCTTTCCGGCCATCAGAAGCTCATAGGTTTCTGGCTTGGTGGAATCGCCGCAGACCAAACGGTGGTCACCCAGCAGCCAAAGGTCACCGGCCTTGGAGAAGGTCGGCTTCTGCAGCTCAGCCTCCACATCAAAGTCATCGTCCTTTACGCCACTTTTCGTATCCTCTCGGAACAAGTCCTCCAGCTCCTCCGGCTCAAAACCAGTAAGAGAAACATCAAAGTCAGAGCCCTGCAGGTCTGAGATAAGTAAGGCCAGCTTGTCATTATCCCATTCGCCGCTGATTTTATTGAGGGCCACATTCAGAGCCTTTTCTTTTTCTTCGTCCATCTGGACGATGACGCAGTCCACTTCGGACAGGCCCATGTCCTGCAGCACATTCAAGCGCTGGTGACCGCCGACCACACGACCGGTGGTTTCGTTCCAGATGACAGGTTCCACATAACCAAATTGCTCGATGGAGCGCTTCAGCTTTTCATATTCCTTGTCGCCCGGCTTCAAATCCTTACGAGGATTGTATTCTGCCGGGAGCAGGTCTTTTACATTTTTAATCGCAATCTGCATACTTTTTCACGACCTCCTCCAAACGAATATCTTCCTTCAGGGAGAGCGTATCCTCCCAAGTGTTATAACCAGTAAAATGACCATAGGTGGCAGTCTTTTCATAATCAGCATTGCGCAGACACAGCTTTTCGATAATGGCTGCAGGACGCAGGTTGAAGACCTCAAGGCAGGCCTTGCAGATTGCGTCGTCCGAATACTTGCTGGTACCGAAGGTATTCACAGTGAAGGCCACAGGGTCAGCCTTGCCAATGGCATAAGAGATACTGACCTCGCATTCCTTCGCAATTCGAGAGGAGACGAGGTTTCTGGCAATGTAACGAGCCATATAGGCACCGGAGCGGTCAACCTTTGAGGGGTCTTTGCCGGAGAAGGCACCACCGCCATGATGAGCAAGACCACCGTAGCTATCCACCATCAGCTTTCTGCCCGTGAGGCCGGTGTCAGCATCCGGGCCACCCTTGACGAAGCGACCGGAAGGATTCACCAAAATCTCGGTATCGTTATCAAACGGGAACTTCTCAAAAACGGGCCACAGGATATTGGAGATGATTTCGCTGCGTAGTTGTTCCAGCTGTACGCTTTCCTTATGCTGGATAGAAACCACGATGGCCTTCACACGAGCAGGCTGTCCGTCATGATATTCAATAGTGACCTGAGCCTTGCCATCTGGCAAAATATCATGAACAAGACCGGACTTACGGCATTCATCCAGCTTCTTGCAGATGTCATGTGCATAGAGCAGTGGAAGAGGAAGGTAGCAATAGCCGCCCTCATCAATGGCGTAACCATAAACAGTGCATTGGTCGCCAGCACCTATAGAGGAATACCAGCTGTCGTCGCCGTTACGGCTTTCTAAGGAGTAATTCACACCGCCAGCGATGTCCGGGCTCTGCTTTCTCATATAAACCTGAAGCAGGCGCCTCCAAGATTTCATGCCGATATCGTCCAGCACACGCCAGACGACAGCCTGAAGGCTGCCTTGGCAGTGGAGCTAATTTCACCTCCAATAATGATGCGACGGCCAACGGCCATAACCTCCACAGCAACATGAGCACTTTTGTCTTTTCGTAGATATGCATCCAAAATTGCATCGGCAATTTTATCACACAGCTTGTCAGGATGCCCTTCGCAGACAGATTCTGCAGTTTTATAAGTAATGTTCATATCAATTTCCTTTCCGTGCACGCAGCAGTAGTTCCATCGTGTCATCCATTGGAGTGGCACCGTTGTACTCGTTGGCACAATTCTCTTTTACAATTTGATAGATTTCCATCCAGAGACGATTGGTCTGGGACATAAAGTTCTGACTCATCGCCACATAGGGAGATTGGATTGCATTGCCGGTAGTGGGGTGTTTGGCTAAAAAGCCGAACTCCGAGATGGCTTCCTCACATTGAATCCACCGGGCAGCGCTCATAGCATAGCGTTCCAAAAGGTCTGGAGAGACCAAGGAAGCACAATGGCGCTCCTGCAACCATTCCCATGTTTTTTTATAAACTGTCGGAGCAAGCAGCTTTTTACCGTCCTTTTGCTTTGCGGATAATAGTCTGGAGGGTTTGGGCATCGGCTGACCTTCTAAATCGGCTGATTGGTTATCGAAGTCAATGACAGTCAACTCTCGTTTGCCCGGATTTCCCTCGGCGAGCTTATCAGCTAAGGGCTTTTTCTTGGCTCCAGCTCCTATACGAGCACCGCCACGGTTAGTACCGTCCTTAGCCATTTTCACACCTCCTGTTCTGGGGCCTGTATACCCCGTTTGAATTTGCGACTTTGTGCGTAAGAGCCCACGCCCGTTCCACGGGAACTTCACCGTAGAGAAGTAGACCGCCCCTACCGGTTGTGCCAACGGTCTCCGTGTTCGGCATGGAGCTTCGCATGACAGCTTTTGCAAAGGGCGATGAGATTACTTCTATCGTGCGTACCACCCTGTGAGAGTGGGAGCTTGTGATGTATCTCCTCGGTCGCAACGTAACGTCCGTCCTTCAGGCACTGCTCACAAAGTGGATGGGCAGCAGCGAAGCTGTCACGGATACGTTTCCAAGCCCGTCCATAGCGTCGCTTGACAGCAGGGTCACGGTCGTATCGTTCGTAGCGCTTGTTCTCTTCCTTTTCATGTTCGGGACAGTAGCGACCCTCTGTTAGGTTGGGGCAACCGGGATGAGAACACGGTCGTTTGGGTTTTCTTGGCATTGGCGTTCACCTCCTTTGGGCATAAGAAAAGCCCTGCAGGTCGGGGTGACCTACAAGGCTCTCTGTGATTTTCGCTTTTCGCTATTGTAATAATATCATAGGAAGGGATTCTCATTCTATCACATTAGCTCTCATGCTTTGGCGGCACAGTAATTTCTTTTAGTGCAGCGCTGTGCATGCGGTGGATGTGCTGCATGGAATAGTTCATATCCACGGCTATCTGCTCCCAGGTGACAAAGCACAGGTAGCGCTTTTCTAAAAGGGTCTGGTATTCCACATTGGGAACTGCCTTGATGACACCCATGATTTCATGCTTCAGGTCAACCAGTGCATCAATGTCCTCGTTGATTTCTTCCTGCAGAGAAACAATCTTGATTACAGCATCAGCCATACGGGAGCCGCCATGATTCGGATTTCTCGGCATATCTGAAATCGTAGAGGTGCATCTGGTGGCCAGCTCGTTCAAGGAAGCAATTTGCTGGATTTTAGAGTTGATACGCTCGTCAAGATAACGGGCCTGTAGTAAGTATTCTTTTTCTGTCATACGATACCTCCGGAATTTTTATTTCCCTCGGATTGTCTTTGATTGTCATAGATTGGCTTTTACGGCATCAATCAAAGCGGTCTGGGTCAGCTCCTTTTGGGAGAGGGCCTTTAAGATGCGCTCGTCGATGGTGCCTTTTGTGATGAGGTGTTCTATCACCACAGTGCCGGATGTCTGGCCTTGCCTCCATAATCGGGCGTTGGTCTGCTGATATAATTCCAGTGACCAGGTCAGCCCAAACCAGATAAGGGTGGAGCCGCCAGCCTGTAAATTCAGGCCATGACCGGCAGAAGCAGGATGAATAACAGCTACCGGGATTTTTCCTGCATTCCAATCGGTGATATCCCGGCTTTCTTTGATTTCTCTTACCGGGAAGCGCCGTTTGATACGTTCCAGGTCATGCTTAAACCAGTAGGCCACCAGAACAGGCTTGCCGTTTGCAGCCTCCAGAATATCCTCCAGCGCCTCCAGCTTCCGGTTATGAAATTCAATGGTATCGCCGATATCGGCATAAATTGCACCATTGGCCAGTTGGGATAGCTTGCCGGTAAGAGAGGCAGCATTTGCAGCAGTCACTTCACCGTCTGGGAGCTGCAATACTAAATCCTTCTTCAGCTCCTCGTAGCGCAGGCGCTCTTCCTCGGAGAGCTTCACCTCATATTTCGAAGAAATCAGCTCCGGCATCTGCAGGTGGTCAGTGGATTTCATAGAAATCGTAATATCTGAAATCTGCCTGTAGATAAGCTCCTCTGCATAGGGCAGCGGTTTGTAGGAATAGATAATCATGCCATTTCGTTTATCTGGTAAAAAATAATTGTTACGGTATTCGGTAATGAAGCGACCGAGGCGCTTGCCCATATCCAGTAACCGGAACTCAGCCCATAAATCCATAAGGCCGTTGGAGCTGGGCGTGCCTGTCAGACCTATAATGCGTTTGACCTTGGGCCGTACCTTCATCAAGGAACGGAAGCGTTTCGACTGGTGATTTTTGAAAGAGGAGAGCTCGTCGATGACCACCATATCATAGTCAAAGGAAAATCCGCTGTCCTCAATCAGCCATCCAAGATTCTCACGGTTGATGATGGTAATATCTGCTGCAGTCATCAAAGCTGCTCGGCGTTCTTTCACGCTGCCAACAGCAACTGTAAAGGTCAGGTTTTTTAGGTGAGACCACTTTTCAAGCTCTGCTGGCCAGGTATCACGAGCCACTCGAAGTGGGGCGACCACCAGAATGCGGTGGGCCAGAAAGCTATCGAATAACAGGTCTGCAATGGCAGTCAGGGAAATTACCGTTTTGCCAAGGCCCATATCCAGCAGCACAGCAGCTATGGGATGCTCCTCGATGTAGTCGATAGCATAGGTTTGGTAATCATGAGGTTTGAAGTTCAAGAAGCATTCCTCCAATCTGTTCAGGGTTATCGATGACATAAACACGAAAGCCTAAGGAGCGCAGCAGCCTGTGCCTTGCTTCCTGTAGTGGGCGTGGACGTTTTCCCGATGCCTTCAGTTCTACAAAAGCGATTACGCCATCAGGTAATAAGATAAGTCGGTCGGGCATCCCATCGAAACTCGGAGACACGAACTTTACAGCGATGCCACCGGCCCTTTTGACCGCCACAGTTAATTTGGTTTCTATCGTTTTTTCTCGCATACTTGTCCTCCCGTCAGGCTTTTTAAGAAGAGCTGCAAGGTGTATCAAGGGTCTTTTCCTAACTTTTTCTTATAGCTTTTTTTATAGTGCTAAGAGAATTTTTGTATATGACCTTGATACACCTTGTCATTATTAAAAATCAGCTCAAGAAATCTTCCTCAGCATCGTTTCTTTGAGTCAGGCGCAGGCCCTTAAAGTAGCGCTTGCGATTCAGCGTGACACGCTCATAACCAGCGCTCTCCAAGGCAAGATAGAAGTCTGCCGTATTACGCACATAGTCATTGGTATCCAAGCAGTAATTGCGATACGCCTGATACAAACCAGAGGAGCTTTCCTTATAGGTCGGGTCAATATCGCAGCAATCCTCCATGAAGTGGCCAAACCAGTCATTTTGATTACGGTATTCGTCGATTGCCTTTTGTACGCAGGCCGGTACGGGAATCTGGTAATCCAGCTCAATGACCTTTTTGGCACCCTCGATGACCCACGCCAGAATGCTATCACCGGCATTGTCATACAGGTACTCGCCGTAATTCTTGATGTCGCTGTTGCCGGTAATCTTGGCACCAAACGGAATGACGATAAGGCGACGCCAGATACCATCATCGGATGCACTGACACGAGGCAGATGGTTGGTATAAAGCACCAGCGTGTGGCAGGGCTTGAAGGAGAAGGGGTCTTTATACTTCTTTTCAGCAAACACATCATCTGTGGAACAGAGCTGCTTGACGGTAGAGTCGTTCAAACGGGCACCCTCCTGCATTTCTGCTGCAATAAGCAGACGCTTGCCCTTGACCTCGGCCATTTCCGGTTTGATGTTTCTACGGCAGCCTACGGTCAGGGTGTCGGCGGAGATATTGCCGCTGTACAAGCCAAGCACTCTGGAGATTGCATTCCAGAAGGTAGACTTACCATTTCGGCCATCACCGTAGGCAATGATGAGGGCCTCGACATAAACCTTGCCGATAGACGCCAGACCACAAATCATCTGCACATAATCGATAAGCTCCCTATTACTCTGGAAGATAAGGTCAAGGCTATCCAGCCAAAGCTGCTGACCCTTTTGGCTCGGTGATACAGAGGTGATTTTGGTAATGTAGTCCTCCGGCAGATGCTCCCTGGCTCCAGCCACACCCTTGCGAAGGTCATAAGTAGCTTCAGGGGTACAAAGAGCGAAGCAGTCGGCATCCAAATCTCTCGGCGAAATCTCCAGCATTGGGTGCGATTCCTTCAATGTTGAAGTGATGTTTTTGGAATCACGGCGCTTGACTGCAAACGCCTGATAGGCCTTGGCTGCGGAAAATTCCTGAAACGCCTGCAGCTGTTCCTCATTCATCAGCTGTTCGGCCTTGCTCTTGGAGGCGCTGTCCAAAATCGCCTGTGCACCACAGTTCTTCAGCTTTTCCAAAGCGGAGAGCAGGTCGTTACCCGATTCCTTTAATTGGCGACGGGTCAGTTCATGCGCAACAGCCTGTGCGCCGGGCTCCGATTCCTGCCAATAGTGGTCAGAGTAGCGGATAAAGTGGGTGGCCGGAGAATAGCGCAGCTCTTTTGAAAAATACTTCGACAGCACCTCAGCCTGTCCAACATCGGAATAATCGCCCGGCTTATAGCAGGAAGGGTCGTTATAAACCTCCGGTGCCACATAGTCCTCTTGATTGGAGAGCCTTGCGTAAAAACGCTGGGCGCTGTGCCAGATAGTACCAAGCTCGCTATTATCCAGCGGCGGCTCACATTTGGCGGCTTCTTCAAGAAAGGTCTGGTAGGCCTTGTCCGTATCGCCGTATTTCTTGATGACACGACCGGCGAAGCGACTCAGCGTTGCATTGCGGCTGCCCTCCGGGATAACAGAAGAATCGTATTGCCCCTCCGGCAGACCTTCATCGAATAGGTCATCGTCCAGAAACTCAGTCAAGTTCATGCGGCCCGGATACAGTGCTACTTCGGCAGCAGCAGTTCCAAAGAAGAAACGTGCGGCATCCAGCGCCTGTGTGTCAAAATACGGAAAAATGGAATTGACCAGCTTCTTCATATCGCTGTACAGGCCAGCATCGGTTACGGTCTCAATGGGAAATAGCACATGGAATTTGGGCCTTGCAGCCTTGCCATTTTTCTCACGCTGGTTAAAGCGGCTGTAATGAATGGCAAAGGTCACGCCTGGAAAAGCCTGCAGAACATCCTCCGGTGTAATCCAGTCTTCAGAATTTTCGGAGTGGTCATTATCGCAGTCTACCGGCAGGCAGTCGCTACCGAGGAAGTTTTCGCCATTACGATAGCTGTTTCGATACTCGGCACAAACATAATCGTGGCAAATAGCAGCTTTCAGGCTTGCCTCATCTAAAACTACCTGCTTATGAGGGTAGGAGCAGTTACCGGGATTTCCGGTAACGTCCGCAGAATAAAGTGTAAACATTAGTCAAACACCTCCTTGGCTTCTTCCTCCAGTACCTTGGTGATGAATTTCAGAGCACGAATAGTGGTTTCAAGCTCACAGTCGCCGCCAAGGAAAACCTCAAAGCCTGTGGAATCACCGAAGCGGTCTCGTAGTACATGAATGTCCATATCAGTGCATCCTGCATCCTGAATACGGAAATAGGTGCGTCCGCCATGACCAGTGTCCCCACCCTGATAGCCAGTTGTGCCAGCTTCCGCTTCGAGAATGTTGCAGCTTATTACCTCACGGGTATAGGTGCTTATTTCAGTGCCGTCTGGCAGTCTTTTTCTTTTTTCGATTACTTCGTACATAGTCTTAGACCTCCTCAAGATTTTCAGTAAAGTAGCGCAAGCGGTAGTTCTTCCACTTGGCTCGTTCAATTTCAGCTTCCATGCCGGATGAGATACGTTTGCCAAACACCCAGACCTCGGAGCACTTGCTCATTAGGGCATTTCCGAAGAACAGCCCAAGCTCTCGTTCCTGTGGGTCTGCGCCATTCAGAAACTGCGGAAATAACAAGTGTGGTGCGATAGGGATGTATCCGGCTTCTACGGCAAAGCGACTGTAGGCTCTGGCAGCTTTTAGGTTGGTGTCAATATCTCCGGCAAAGGGAGAGCAGATGTAGACGATAGGCCTGAAGGCAGGTCGTGCTCGTTCTTCCTTATCGATGACAGACAGTGCGCCATAGGCGGTGGGCCAAAAGGTCTCACCTGCCGGTTCGGTCGGTGCTTGACGCTCCCCACTGGGGAGCAGCACTCCTCGTTGTTAAATTTGCTGATGCTCATTGCACGCTTCCTCCTTTCTGGGTGGCATAGAAAAAGAGCGTCCACCTCTAATTTCCCACTGGAGATGAACGCTCGTTTTGAGCGGATATTTATTAGTCTTTTTTATAAAAATCTGTAACATACCCATCGGCACGAAGTAACAGGCCTTCTGCCCAAGGCGGTGTGCGGCCCATCTGCTCACAGATTGCCTCAAGAGACATGCGAGGGTCGCCTTCGATAACCAATTCATCGTGGATATGCATAACAATGGAGCAGCAGCGCAGTGTTTTCATGGCATAGCATAAAATATCACGAGCAGTTGCTTGGACGATGTTTTCGACAAATTTCGGCCCGTAGGAATCTAAGCGTTCCCATTTCTTAGTGCCGCCAACACCCTCATAGGTGATACAGCTGCCACCAAATTTGTTTATACCGACCTTTGGTTTTACATAGGCCAGCTTTCTGCCGGAGGGAAGCGTAATAAAGAGCATACCGCTGCGGCAGGAAAAGGTCAGTCCGTAATCGGTAGTGGTGTGTTTATACTTCACGGCTTCCATAACGGCCCGGTCAACGGCCCACCAAAATTCGACAATTTTCGGGTTAGACTGTCGCCAGGCATCAACCAGTGGAGGAAGCTCCTCCTCCGTAAGGCCCATGTCCAAAGCGCCCATTGCTTTGAGTGCACCGACGCTGCCGCCATAGCCGAGGGCCAGCTCTGCGATTTTACCCTTTTGACGCAGGTGGCCATTGATGCCATGCTTCTCTACCGGTACTCGAAACATCTGACTGGCAGAGGCGCAGTAAATATCACCGCCCTTGGCAAAGACCTCCTGCCTCCAGATTTCACCTGCAAACCAGGCGATGACAC
This sequence comes from Erysipelotrichaceae bacterium 66202529, assembly GCA_017161075.1. Classification (NCBI taxonomy): domain Bacteria; kingdom Bacillati; phylum Bacillota; class Erysipelotrichia; order Erysipelotrichales; family Erysipelotrichaceae; species Erysipelotrichaceae bacterium 66202529. The sequence goes on from CP046174.1 coordinate 1,110,909, forward strand.
GAGCTTCAATTGCAGAGAAGTCTGCAACATAAAAGCGAGTGCCTTCCCTTGGGATAAAGGCAGTACGGATAAGCTGTGAGAGAGTGTCAGGGACATCTTCGTATAGAAGTTTTACACCCTCGAAGTCGCCGGAGCGTACAAGAGCACGTGCTTCTGCTAAATCAGGTAGATGATTTTGTGGCAGATTTTGCAGCTGAATGTTGCGTCCGGAAAAGCGGCCTGTCCGATTGGCCCCATAAAACTGAAACATGCCACGGGCACGTCCATCAGCGCATACGGTCTTTTCCATTGCCTGATATTTGCGAACAGAGGATTTTGCCAGCTGCTGACGCAGAGTCAAAACCTCACAAAGCTCTGGCGGTGCTGATTTCAAAAGTTCAGATACAGCCTTTTTATCTAAGCTGTCGGTGGCTATTCCGTTTTCGGCCAGCCACTGCTTCATTTGCTGGACGGAGTTCGGGTTTTCCAGTGCAGTAATATGCTGCATAGCTGAGGTCAGCTCCTTTCTTGAACGTTCATCCATCTCAAGGGCCTGTTGCACCAGCTCTAAGTCAAGCCTTACACCGGCGTCGTTTATCTGCTGGTCAAGATGGTATTCGTCCCAGACCATTTCAGGCACCGGGAATTTATAAAGCCTCTGTTGAATCCCCATTTCAGTTTCTACATCACGAAGCTTGTAACGCTTGAAATCGGCCCACTTATCTGGTGCATGGAAGGGACGATTACGGGTACGCTGTCCATTTGTTTTTGTAGGCGCACAGGGCTGACAGAAGTATTTGATGAGGTCTTTGCCCTCTGAAAGCTTTTGCTTTTCAAGACCAAGAACGGTACCGACACCCTCCAAGGATAACGGCAGTCCCATTGTGGCCGCCCATATCATAGAGCAGCGCCAGCTTTCAGGGTCAAGGTAGTCTCCAGTCGGATAGCCCAAGAAGCGAGAGAGGCAGATACGTTCAAAGGTGGCATTGAAAGCCCACTTGATTACGGTCTCATCCTCCAAGGCAGCAAGTATCTCCTTTGGGATAGCTTCACCGCAGGCAAGGTCAACAACTTGCACCGGGCCAGCATCCACGCTATAGCCAAAGAGCAGTATTTCAAAGTCGGGAGCTTCCACATAGCGGTATACGCCAGATTTTTGAAGCTGGATACTACTGTAGGTTTCAATATCAATACTCAGTGTTTTCATAAAGCACGTCCTTTCCGCAAGTGCTAAACAGGGTGACAGATTTCTCCGCCACCCTGCCAGTAACTCAGATGCTATTGTTAGTCAAGAAAATCCTCGGCTTCCTCCGTTGCGAAATCAGACTCAGCGCTGGACTTACCACCAAGAGGCTCTCCATCACGCACCTTCTGCAGATTGTTAAGGCCGCAGGCGATGCCCTTGTTGCCAGAACTGTTGAAGGCATAGAAGCTGATACTTGCACGACCGTATACTCCAGAGTAAACCTCGGAACGAGTCAAGATAGGATTGCGGTCTACATCTACGACGCCAGGAGCAGAGGTCGCATTGGCGTTTACAAAGTAGGCATTTGCATAAGCAGGGTCATCCGGGCGTTCCAGGTCGCCGTCACGCAGCGGAGTCTTCAAAACAGATAGTGCCGGTACGGACTTGCCATTACCCTTGAGCTTGCTTTCGCCTTCCTTATAGGCTGCCTCGATGGCGGCTTCGATTTTAGCGACAGTCTTTGTGTCAGACTTCGGGATGATAAGGCTGACACTGTATTTCGGAGTGCCGCCATTGATAGATTTAGGCTCCCAGACGTTGGCATAGCTCCAACGGGTGTCAGGCCCAGTGATAACCTTCATGGGATTTGCAGTTTTTACATTCTTATTCATAATCGTTTTCCTCCATAAAATCATTTTTTGCGTTATTCATTGCCGGGCGCTTATCGCTCTCCGGCACGAGTGTTGGTTTACCTTGTGGCTTTTCAATGAAAGCTGTAAGTAGCTCATCAAATCTGGATTTGCCGAGACGCTTCTGCATTGCTGTGATACCGAGCAACTTCTTCTCATAAGGGTCAAAGCCTGCATCGGTAACAGCCTGAATAACAGCATCTTCATTAGATTACTTACGATTGGAGCGCCCTTCGACTAATTTCCAGCCGTTCCATTCCTTACCGCTGACTGCCTGTCGTAGGGCGTATTCCTTAATGTCGGAAGCCCACGCTACCAGTTCGTCCACACGGGAGAGGATGACTTCGATTTCCGTATCCTCTAATAGAGGTGGCAGCTTGAAGTCGTGCTGTGCAAGTGAGAGATTTGCTTCAGCTCTGGCCCTGCATTCATGCTTGGCCTTACAGAAGCCACACCATTCACCACAGAGGTAGCTGCCCTCACCGGCAAAAGCTAAAGCTGCGGTTGGTTTTAGAACTTCCTCGGCCCAGCGGTAAAGCTCTTCTTTGGTAATCTCGACGGTAGAAATGTTCTGGCGTCTGGGCTGGTAGATGGTCATGCTGACCGTATCGATATCGTAAATATCATCGAACAGCTCCAGTGCACCAAGCGCATAGCATTTCATCTGCGGATTGTCCTCAGCAGAAACGAGGATACCCAAACCATGCTTGTAATCGCAAATTCGAAGTGTACCGTCTGCAATGACAATACTGTCTGCTGTACCGAAGCCTTGTTCTACCCAACGAGAGAAGTCTACTCGCTGTTCAATCAGGACGACGGGGTCAGCGCAGGTTTGCTTTGCGGACTCGACCTGTTCAAGGATGTAGGCAGCGTAGCCGGTAGCACAATCCTCCAGTTCCTCACTATACCAGGACAGGCCCTTGGTAGGATTTTTAGCCTTTTGGCCCAGCGCCTTGCGGAGCTTATATTCACAAAGACTGTGTGCCTCGGTGCCTTCTGCTGCGTAGTCGCTTCCTTTATCCTCGTAGCTTTCACCAAGCCTTGCAGAAGGCGGACAGTGAAGCCAGCGATTTGAGGAGGAAGCGGATAGAATTGCATGTCCTTTATTAGGTGGCATCGCCAAGCACCTCCGCTTCCCTTAAGAGGGCTTCATAATTTGCCGGGTCAATCTGCGATAGCTTGCTGGCACCGTATTTTAGAAGTAGCTCACGAACTGCAGCAGTATGACCGGCACGGGATTTATCTGCCAGTACAGCTCGTACCTGTTCCAGCGTCAGCTGCGGCTTAGGCTCTGGTTTTGTGGCTTCTTCAGCTGGCTGCTCCTCGGCAGTACCGCTGAACTGCTGAGCCAGCCAATCGGCTGCATCCTTAATAGCGGCAGCTGCATTGCGTAGTTCTTCGATGGTCATGACCATATCGTTCATTTTGCTCATGGTATCTTCCTCCTTCCTCGGATTGTCCTGTGGCGGCGAGGATTCTAAGATTTCTCGCCATTCTTGCGGATACCTGACTGATTGCTGTGAGTACTTCAACTAACTCGGTGTCGGTACCGCATTTTCTGTGATAAGCCTGTGTCATATTGCTCACCTCCGTTTCTGAGAGGCTGTTTTGTTGTGCCTCATACTTTCCCACTGGAGAGGAGTTGCAGAGTTGAGCGGATATTTTTCAAAAAAGTTTTCTCTCCGACCGAGAACGGCCCAGCCGGAGAGAAGGCTATTACCTATTAATAACCACGCACTTTACGCAGCTCAGTGCGGATGCGCTTCATCTGGTCAGCAAAGGTGCGCTGCTTGCGGCCCAGAGCCTCGGCAATGCTGCGGTCTGAAATCTTCTCATTTGAAGTCCAGAGTTCGATGATGCGGTCGGCATCAGGGTCAAGCTCCTGCAAGCGCTGGAACAGCTGTGCCAAAAGAGCACGGTCGGCATAGATGTCTTCCATGCTGACAGTTTCGGTCAGCTCGGTATCAAGAAGTGTGCCATCGTCGTCGGTGTTTGAGGCATCGAGCGAGAGCGTTCCGTAACCGAGATGGTGTTCACAGTTTTCGCAGTCACCGTCGCAGGCCCAGAAGTATTGCTTCGGACATTTGCAGCGATGGTGATATTGCTCCTTCTTACGAGTGGCTCCGGCCATACGGTAGAAGTCCTGAAACTGCTGTTCTGTGCAAGGAATTTTCTCCTTGGTGGAGCGAAGATAGATGAAGCGAGTGGTTTGATTTTCATTGAATGCCATAATAAATTCCTCCGTTGACGATTTCTCAGAACGGAGGAACTCTGGCACAGCTGCAAAAGGGCGCAATAAATGAACCGCAGTCCTAACGGAATTACTCCGTTCTGGATTGCAGCGGCCCGCTCAAAAGGCAGCTGTTGATATTAAGTTGTCATCATAGATCGTTGAGCTACCAGTGATCAATTGGTACAATCAATGATGGTGTGAGTGAGCTTTTTCATCTCACAGCTATATTGTAATCGGGAAGAGCAGAAAGCACGAGGAAGTGCCATTTCCGGTCATAGAACTAAAAAAGCCCGCAAAACGGGCAAAAAAATAAAGCGTCCACGTCTTGAGAGCGTGAACGCCTTGATAGTATAGGATTTTTTATCGGAAGTGGCGCTTCCGAATTATTTTTAAGAAACGGTATTTTTGTTACCGTTCTTAGGCAACTGCTGTGAAATTCCTGCTTCTTGAAGCTTCTGGTTCCACATATGTATGTTTTCCATGTGGTGGTTGTCTATCAAATAACGATAAACTAGATTTTCTTCCACAGGAATCATGATGTTGTAACCAGCTTTTGTAATTAGGTCATAGGCGAAGACAGGGTGCAAATTGAGTCCAATACATAATGCGAGTACACTTGGAAGAGTGGGTTTCGCATCGCGCTTGTTTCTATAGTCCTGAATCGTTCGTGAACTGATGCCGGTGCACTCCTCCATTTTTTCGTTAGTATAGTCACGGCGTTTTATATGATAGTCGAGAGTGCCACAGAAAGAAGATGGCATTTCAGCGAGAATTTCAGCTACACGTTTAGCCTCGGCCATGATAGTAGACATTTCCTGGGCTCTTTTAACAACATCTTCGTTTTGACTTTCACGAGGATTGTATTTCGCCTCGACAAAGCTTTTTGAATCAGCATCCCTACAGAGAAAGCAAATCCTATAGAAGGAATCATCGTAGTGTTTACTGACACGAGTTTCTCGGTCAAAGACCAGACAGCATTCATCGACATGTTCTAGAGCATATTCTGTCAATTCCGCTTCAACATTATCTTGAATATGTACATACTTCGGGTCATTGATAACAAACATGCCACCAGCATGAATGAAGCGGCCAGAGTTATATACGTTTGCAAGGTCTGCGTTAAAAGCTGACTCGAAAATAGCGTTATTACGGTCGACAATAAATGTCTGACCTTTTTTCAGAGCCCCCTTTTTGAAAGAGAATGGAGGATAGTAGTGTCCATCGACGAAATTGAATACACCTGCAGCCTGTTCAAAACCGAGCTCAATTGCACGGATTTTAGCTGCTGTGGTTGACACCTTGAAGAAATCTGCGAATTCGCTGATTGCAAGCTCCATATTCGAAGCTCTTCGAGTGGTTTTGAGGGTGCGTGTCAGGTGATTTAGAATTTCGTTTAGCTTTATGCGGCCAGTGCGAGCTGGAATAAGAATTTTGGGAGCAATAGCGCTTGCTTGCCATTCCATCCACTCAAGCTCACTGGATAGCTCATCTTTGCTTTTTTTATATTGTTCCACCACTTTACAAGAAATTGAGGCGAGCTCAGGATTTATGAGTTTTTGAAGCTCGAAGAACTTATAATGCTTGTCCCAATGGACGCATTCGTGGATGATTGTGTTGTTCATGGAACCAATATTGCGCATGAAAAAAGCTTCCGGGCTAACCAGTATGGTGCCCTCATCAATATCGATGGAAGTGACATTTCCCTCATCATAAACATCTACGGTGGCGTTATTAAAGTATGTACGGCCAAATATCCCATCAGGGAGAGGAGCAGAATAAACCGTAAGACACATAGCATCAAGGATTTCCTTTATGGGTAGCGGAATGGGAGCCTCTAAGGCGCGAGGACAGTATTTCTGCAAAAACTTCTCAGCATGGCTGTCTAGGTCCTTGGCATACACATAAGGAACCAGAAATTTGCTGAGGGCATCTTCTTTACAGAATTTTTCCTTGGTATATTCCTCTACAGCGGTAATTGTGACCATAGTAAGTCCACAACGCAGAATGCCAGTAAAAGATACGGCGAACCATGAGCAGGGCATGTCTTCTTCATAATCACGGTAAGTTTTACCTTTGATGACGATATCGGCTTGAATCGCAGCACGAAACATGATTCGATCATCTTCGGTTTCTTTAAAGGTCACCCCCATTACATGCAGATCATCAAGCGCAACATAGCTGGGATCAGGAACAAGGCTGGTATACAAATTAAGCCTGCTTCTGTTTTGATATACATGTGTTTTTATTTGATTGAACATCATGTCATAATATTCATTCTCCAAATATGCTGCAAAAGTTTTATCCTTGAGTGCCAGGGTGACCACCTCCATGCCTTTCATTTTGTTTTTTACTATAAGACTTGTTAATTTCGAGACTAATAATTTTGATTTATCGCTCTGACGGACAAAAGCTGCAAACTGCTCTTGAAGGTCGAGCGGCGGCATTGGAATCATTGTATTATCCAAATAATCTAAAAGCTTCAGATTGTGAATGCCGGTAGTCTTGTTTTCATACAACTTCGTTTTACCACTCCAATAGGTGACAAACAAGAACATGAATAAAAAAATGCTGTTTATTGAACAATCTTTCGGACGAAGCAGCGCTGTAAAATTGTTGAACAAATAGCTTTCAGAGGTGTCGTGATATAAAACCACACGGCCAACTGGCTTAGTGTCGGAACCTCCAGACTTTTCGATGAGAATGTCACCGTCTTGCATTATTTTTGCTTCAACTTTTTTCGGTTCGATACATCTTGTTACAACATTGGTATAATCAATATAACCGCCATCTGTAAAATTCGTAGTTCTAAGAACCTTAATTCCAGTACCTGAAAGATCATCTTTGCCCCATTCACCGCTAATTGGCTTAAAAACCACATTGCTTACGGGTAATAATGGCCATTTATTTTCAGCTATGGCATTAGGGCCAAACTGCACCATAAATTGAGACTTAACGAGTTCATCTGTGGCAGAAATCAGCTTTTTATAGGACTCCATCGTTTCGTTTATGGACCACAATACTGCTGCCAGCTTGCGCTGAGTTTCCAAATCCGGAAGGTCAAATTCCAGCACTTTCAGGTCACGCCAGTTTATTGTCGGCGAAAGTGAGCCTACAGAGATTTTGATGGCGGCATCCAAAAAGTAATCCGAGCTGATAAACAGTGGGAAGAAATCCGGGTCGATAACATCTTCTTTTGGTCGAAGCACCATACCATGCGCAGAAAAGATTCCATCAAAAGGAGCGATGGCCACCTTCTTCTGATAAGCACGACGCTTGCCAAACAGGACATCACCTTTGCGCATCACGAGCTTTTCGCCGATAGGAGCCACGTCAGATCCGAAGCGAGTTACTTTCAAGCTGCCGGAATCGAGGTGTTCCAGCCCAAGATATGTGAAACGGTCTTCTTCGACCGGCTTTTTCTTTTCTGTGCTATTGATTGCAATCTGCTCAAATCGATATTTCGCCATTATGCACACCTCCTTAAGAGAGGAGCATGAACGGAGAAATCCATGCGGGCTGCTGGCCCGATAAATTGAGATTTGAACATCTCAGAGCAGCAAATTTTGATTTATCGCTCTGACGGACAAAAGCTGCAAACTGCTCCTGAAGGTTCAAACTTGGAACCGGGAGAATGACTTGTCCGAGATTCTTGCGACTGATACGCCTACGAGTGCTACCTGTTACCGAAGTACCTATCTGGGACGCATATAGTGGTGTAAGCGTGTATACGACAAAGAACTCCGGTAGAATGGTTTCTTTTAATCGCACGATGCTGCAATCGACAGCGGTTATCGTTTTTCCTAATCCTTCGGGTATCACACAGGCACGTCCGACAGGGTCTGGAAGCCTTGAAACGAGGATATCGTTAGGCAAAACCTCAGTACAATGCAGGCGGTCAAAGGTTGCATCATCGATGAATCTTGCACGCTCTCCTTTATCCAAATATACGCCGTTTCCGACATTGCCTGTCTGAATAAGGCGAATGCCAGCATCAGACTGATCCTTACTTTCAATCCAGTCACCATCTGCGAATAGCGTGCACACTTTTTCAATGGTAGAGCACTTTTTGTTGCCCTCTATAAAGGAGGCAAACTGCTCCATAAATTGAGAATTGCAAACAGCTATATATTCTTATCCGATGTATTTACGGTGCGATTCTTTCACATTGTTCTGGTTGACCATAGCATACTGTAAAGTAGTATCAATGCTCTGGTGGCCTAGAAGCTGCTGAACCTGCTCTATGGGCATACCTTTATCAATAGCCATTGTTGCTAGGGTCCTGCGGAACTTGTGCGGATGCACCTTGTGGAAGTTCAATTCACGCCCAATTTTGCGAAGCCGTATTTCTACGCCGCTGATTTGCAGCCTATCATACGGTTTGAGCAATGATACAAATAAAGCATCGTTATCATCTGCACGCTCCGAGAGGTAACGTTGCAAATGAATTTTCGTTCTGGCGTCAAAGTATACTTTCCGTTGTTTATTGCCCTTGCCAAAGACGATGCATTCGCGGTTTTCAAAATCCACATCATCGCGGTTGAGCTTTACAAGTTCGCCGACACGGATGCCGGTAGAAACTAAGAGGTCAATCATGGCAAGATCACGTGTGTTATCGCAGTGGTCTCGCATGAGTTCCAGTGATTCATCGGAGTAGGTTTCTTTGACCGTTTTTCCGGTCTTTACCTTATGAATCCTTCTCACTGGGCTCTTTACGATATAATCTTCGTCCTCAAGCCATGCAAAGAAAGAAGATAGGATACGTCTTACATTATCCAATGTTACCTTGCTGACGGTGCCACGGCGTTGATAAGTATCAAGGTAGCCTCGCAGATCTTCAGTGGAGATCTGGCATTCGGGCTTGCTGATAGCTTCCAGCATATTACGAATGGTTGATTCGTAATAGCGGAGAGACTTTTCAGAACAGCCCTCCACACGTTTTGCAGCAATAAACAACGGAAGCATATCGGGCTTTGTGTTATTTTCTGCGGGTTTGTCCATATCAAGTGTAGATAGATGCTTGCTGAGGGCCTGAGATAGCGCTTTCATTTGGTCCTCGGTCAGGATTTCGTATAAATCCTGCTGTATGTTTGTGATTATTTGATTGATCATGGTATTTCCTCCTTTTCATATCCTCCGTTATCCGGTTGTTCACGAGCCGGAGGAAACTTCATGATCATTTCAGTTAGCCAAGATTCTCAGTAATAATACGTTTATAGGTCGCGGACAGCTCAGCAAGTGCTTGTTCGAGTTCAAATTTTGATTTATCGCTCTGACGGACAAAGGCTGCAAATTGCTCTTGCTGATCCATCGGTGGCAATATCATCGGTAGTGTTTTCATCTTTCCTTGCGTTAGTTTTAGCCTGGTAGTTCCAGTTACGTATTCAGACATATCCAAAATTCTAAAGTATATATTAGCGAATTCGATGTCACAGCATTCTTTTGGAATTAATATGTGAGCGTGGTTGTTTACCCAGCATTTGCCAGAAACAATGTAAGAAGTGGATTCTCCAGCGCCGTATGCGCCGCAATCCTCTGCTAAACAAATAGCTGTACAATCCATAAGATAGTCGTTGATACTATCAACCTGTCCGTTAGCACCATAATATGGGTACAGTTTACCGGTATGCATTTCGGAACGAACTGCATCGTTTATTGGTTTGCGCAGATCATCACGAATAGTGAATGCCGCTTCAAAGCTCACTGAATTCTGATTGCTCTTTGGATCACCAAACTGCACCATAAATTGAGATTTCACCAGTTCATCCGTAGCGGCAATTAGCTTCTGGTAGGATTTCTTTGTATCATCCATAGCCCAGAGCAGTGAGGCCAGCTCTCTTTGTTTTTCCATATCCGGCAGCTCAAATTCATAGTTTTTCAGGTGTTCCCACTTAACACGAGGAGAGAGTGAGCCAGCGGACTTGCCAACAGCAAAGTCAAAAAGAGTATCATTTTGAATGATAAACGGTAGCAGTTCCGGTAGAATACGATCCGGCTTCGCTTCGATAACGGTGATGTCACCGGAGCAGATCCCATCAAAGGGAGCCACAGCAGCTTTTTTCAAATATGCTCTACGGCGGCCGAACAACACGTTGCCTTTGCGGAACATTTTCGTAAAGGTGTTCTCACACCCTTCATCCCAAGCAGTCAAAGCAAGTTCTTCCGGTATCAGGTGTTCCAAGCCAACAATAGGATAGCCATCCTTGCTGCCTTTGCAGGTCTCTTTGCGTTCTACGGCGACATCACCAAGCAAAACCTTACTCATTGACAACCGCCTCCTTTCCTAATAAAGCGTTTAGTTTCTCGTAGCTCAGCTTCATCATTTCGGAAGCTGCAAGCCAACTATCATAATGTTCCTGAACGGTACGGTCATCTATATCCGCTTTGTTCACTTCGGGTTTAACATACAGCGGAATACTAAGGGAGAAGTTGTTATCAGCGATGTCTTGAATGGTGGCCACCATTGCAAAATCGCCATCGTCAGCATAGTTGTCATACGCTGCTGCGATTCGAGTGATGTGGTGTTCATCCAGATAGCTCTGCGCATTTTTACGTTCAACTTCATTTATTGCATTGATAAACAGCACCTGTCCACGGCGGTCAGGGCGTTTGGTCATTCGACAAATCATAATGCAGGCTTCCATAGGCGAGTTGTAGAATAGGTTTGGCCCAAGTCCGATGACACATTCCACTTTGTCACTGCGTACCAGCTTTTCACGCATAGCACTTTCCTCGTTGCGGAAAAGAACTCCGTGAGGGAACAGAATAGCACATCGACCAGTCTCTTCCTTCAGACTTGCGATAATATGCTGAAGGAATGCATAATCAGCACGGCCCTGCGGCGGCACACCTAAGAAGTTACGACCGTATTTGTCGCTTTCAAAAGCGGCACGATCCCATTGACTAATCGAATAAGGCGGATTAGCTAAGCACAGGTCAAATTGTTGTAATCTACCATTTTCAACGAAAGCGGGTGCTTTGAGCGTATCGCCGTTAACGATGCTAAAATCCTTAACACCATGAAGGAACAGATTCATTTTTCCTATGGCGGAGGTCAAAGCGTTGATTTCCTGACCATATACAGCTACATTACGCCATTCTTTATTCTTTTCCTTGAGATATGCTATTGCAGAGATAAGCATACCGGCGCTGCCACAAGTTGGATCGTAGATAGATTCGCCGGATTCAGGCTTTAGCATTTCAGTCATCAAATGCACAACAGTACGGTTTGTGTAAAACTCCTGTGCTGTGTGGCCGCTATCATCAGCAAACTTTTTGATGAGATACTCATATCCCTGACCAAGCTCATCTTCTGGACAGTTTTCAACGGAAAGCGTCTTGGTGCTGAAGTGCTCCAGTAAATCCTTTAACAGTCTATCAGGGAGTCTGTTTTTATTGGTCCATGCACCATCACCAAAAATGCCTTGCAGCTTATCAATGTTGGCGTTTTCAACTTTGCGAAATGCCTCAACGATGGCTACACCGACGTTTTCAGACACCGCACGAACATCATTCCAGTGATAGCCCTGGGGAAGTACAAAGGTGTGGATTTCGTCGCTGTCAAATTCGGCTGCATCGTCACCATATTCTTCAATGGCAAGAGCAGTTTCTTCATCGTACACATCACAAATACGTTTGAAGAACAGCAGTGGGAACACATACTGCTTATAGGCACCGGCATCAATGTTGGTTCTCAAGAGAACTGCTGCATTCCAAAGGTAAGATTGGAGTTCTTCTATTGTTATTCTTTTACTCACTGATGTAGCCTCCTTCCAATAAGAGCTGGCGCATCTTCTCTTCGGCAGCAATCATTTCTTCATAGGCTTCAAAATACTGCCTGCGGATTTCTGCCGGAGGAACGGTTTCCTGCTCCTTCTTTTCAATATAGTTGTTAATGGCGAGAGAGAAGTCCTTCTCCCGGATTTCAGGTATCGTAACAATTTTAACTTTTTCGATGACATCTTCGTATTCAGTATAAAAGTTGAACACGGTCTGAATATCATCCTCGGTCATGATGTTCTGCGCTCTCTGGGGAATGTAGATGCCAGAACCATCGATCATACAAATGCGACCACGGTGTTCAGGAGTCTTGCTATTGTTTAGAAACAAGATACAAGCGGAAACACCGGTGGAGTAGAAGACACCGCTGGCCATAGTGATGATAGCTTCCAACTTGTCAGACTCAACAAGCTGTTTACGGATTTCGCCTTCTTTACCATTTCTGAAGAGTACGCCTTGAGGCAATACCACTGCACAACGACCTGTTTTTGGTTTCATGGATTTGATCATATGCTGAAGCCATGCAAAGTCACCGTTGGAATCGGTTGGGCATCCCCAGATATTTCTGCCGTAAATGTCACTGCTAAATTGTTCAGAGCCCCAATTCTTCAGTGAGAATGGAGGATTTGCTACTACACAATCAAATGTCTGCAAAGATCCGCGCTCCAGATAGTTGGGAGAGCGAAGGGTGTCGCCTTGTGTGACTTTGAAATCTCGTGCGCCATGCAGGAACAGGTTCATTCGTGCAATAGCAGAGGTGGCAAGATTCTTCTCCTGGCCGTAAATTTTGCCGTAGGTCAATTTGTCATCGTGCATGTATCGGATAGCTTCGATCAGCATACCTCCCGTACCACAGGCAGGATCATAAACGGTTTCTCCAGCCTTTGGTGCCATTAACATGACGAGTAATTTCACGATAGAACGAGGCGTATAAAACTCGCCTGCATTCTTCTTGGAGAGGTCAGCGAATTTCTTGATAAGAAACTCGTAACTATCCCCCATAACATCGGCAGAATAGTTATTGTTACCGACTTTAATCTTGGACATGTGCTCAATCAGATCCTTTAGGCGTTCGTCAGAAAGTTTAGTTTTATCAGTCCAGTTTGCATCATCAAAACTACTGAATACGCCGCTCAAGGTATCGGGATTGGCCCGTTCAATTCCATTCATTGCGGTAACAATAGCTACACCAACATTCTCGCTGGCTTCACGGACATCTTGCCAGTGGCATCCTTCAGGGATAACAAATCGATGGTTTTCCGGGAAGCTGGCATATTCTTCATCACCGCCAGATTCTTCAAGTGCAACTTGAGTTTCTTCATCATAAACGTCGGAAAGGCGCTTAAAGAAGAGAATCGGTGTCACATAGCTCTTGTATTCGTCCTGATTGATGGGGCCTCGCAGAATGTTGCATGCTTCAAACAGGTGAGAAAACAGCTTCTGACTGGTTGTTTCCTCCGGATGAGCGACGCTGGCTTCAAGTTCCATATCGGCGACATCCATTGCAGATTGTATCATTTCAGCGCGACCTCCTGTCTTTATTTTCTTGCCGGTAGATGGCTTTACATCTACGCTACCACTTTCCTGGATTTTTTCAAACTTAGCCGGATATTTGTTTTCGAATTCCAGCAGAATCTTCAGGAGACACTCGTCTAAAAAAGTGAGTGCATGTTTTCTAATGCTGGTAGGAACACCGTAATATGCTTCCGCTACAGCACCAGTGATAGCTGCCAAAGTGTCACTATCGCCACCGATCGAGATTGCATTTCGGATAGCATCTTCGAAACTGGTAGATTCAAAGAATGCTTCAAGTGCTTGCGGGACAGTATCTTGACAGGTTTCGTTGAATTTATAGGTATCACGGATGGCGTCAAGTGTGAAGTTGATTGGGTAGTAGTGCTTCACGATGTAATCCTGAATTTCCATCAGGCTGCTTCCAGTGCGGGCAAGGTACACTGCAACAGTAGTAGCTTCAGCCCCCTTGATACCTTCTGGATGGTTATGTGTCACCGAGGTGACGGCCTTTGACAGCGATATGGCTTCATCGATGGAATTAGCCACATAACCACATCCGCTAACACGCATTGCAGCACCATTGCCGTAGCTGTTGTATGGCTGCGGATCATCTGAATACATCCATTGGTGGAAAGAACCGCCGTAACCACACTGTGGATACGGTCGCCCAATACGCTGCATGGATTCGACCGCTGATTTACTTAAATCACTATAGTCTGGCTGGGAATGCAACAGTGCGTCGCACACAGCCAGAGACATGACAGAGTCGTCGGTAAAAAAACATTTATGAGTCAAAAAATCAAAATCCTTTGATCTATGATTATCCCATTCAAACCTGGAACCGACGATGTCGCCAATAATTGCTCCGATCATTTGATTTCCTCACTTTCTTTTGTGGTATTAATAATACTGCTCGATATAGTTATAGGCCTTATCAAAGACGTCTTTATCCTTGATTTTGTATTTGATCCAAACAACGCTGCGGAGCGCTTTTTTAACCTCCTGCTTACCGGCGGTGGTGCTTTGCCAGCCATCAAAACGTACAATTTTCACGATACTGTCGATGTCAGCGACGATGCGCTCTACAATGACAGGTGTACTGCGGTTCTTCAAGCCGTTAAAAAGTTCAGTGAGTGCAGCGATACCTCTATCGACTTCCTGATCCGGGACAACTTCTTTTTCTGCCTGTGCAGCTTCTTTGGCCAGCTCAAGAAGAAGTTTCAGAAATTCAATACTGGTCAGAAGGCCTTGCTCGTGTTTTTCTCGCAGCGTCTCCAGCTTTTCACCAAGCTTGATGAATTTCGGGTCCTTGGTGTGATTCAGGATTTTGGCCACAAGATTGATTTCGACTTTTTTGGTGGTTTTCTTCAGGTCTTTTTGCTTTTCCAAGAAATCATCAATCAAATCAGCATCCATTGCAAGAATATCCATATCCTCGTTGGCTTCACCAACGAACAAGTTCTGATGAACGAGCTCGATGGTTTTCGCACCCAGAGAGGCCCAGATCAATCCGCCACGACCGTCTGTCGGTTTTACGGATTCGTAAACGCGGGCCAGCCACTGATAATCAGTTTTATAGGCGTTCAGGAAACCGTCAGGGGACAATGCATCCCACGCACGGTTCAGTACACGGTAGTCGGCAGCAAATGCATCTTTTTCTTTGTTGGTAGGCAAGCATTCCTGCGCCGCCATGAGACCCTCCCAGCCTTCAACTGTTCTATCGATACCCATGAAATAGCTCAAGCACTTTTTGAGCAGTGCAGGAAGTTGTTTCTTGATTTCTTCGATGTTGGTGATGATTTTGCGCATACTGTTTTCGTCAAAATCCAGAGCTCGTGCAACATCATCGAAAATACCAATATAGTCAACAATAAGGCCGTGCGTCTTGCCTTGATCATAGGTACGGTTCGTGCGGCAGATTGCTTGCAGAAGAGTATGATCCTTCATTGGCTTATCCAAATACATTACCTGCAAGATAGGTGCATCAAAACCGGTCAATAATTTTGCTGTAACGATAACAAGTTTCAATGGGCTTGCAGGGTCACGGAAGGTATCCAGAACTTTTCCTTCCGCATCACGGTCACGACGATATTTTTTATAACGATCTTCCTTGTCGTTGTTGGTATCCATGACGATTGTGCTGGCTTCTTCTCCGAGAAATTCATCAAGGATTTTCTTATACATCAGGCAGCACTCACGGTCATAAACAACAACTTGTCCCTTATAGCCGTTTGGCTCAATTTTTTCTTTAAAGTGTTTAGCAATATGTTCGCATACCTTGCGGATTCGGGCAGGGTTATACATGATTGCTTTCATGTTCACTCTGCGAGAGAGCTCATTCTTTTCATCTTTACTAAGACCGGCTTCATCAGTCATAGTTTCAAATTCACGGTCCAGTTTGTCCTTGTCCACATGAAGCTCCACAGGTACTGGTTCAAAGTGGAGAGGAAGTGTAGCACCATCTCGGATGGAGTCAGAGAAAGAATAACGGCTCATATAGCCGGTCCGATCTTCTTCAGCACCAAAAGTTGCAAAGGTGTTTTTATCAACTCGGTTGATAGGAGTGCCGGTTAAACCGAAGAAAAATGCATTCGGCAGAGCAGTTCTCATTTTTTCTCCCAGATTGCCTTCTTGAGTTCTATGGGCCTCGTCAACCATGACGATAATGTTGTCACGAGGATTGAGTTCTCCGCTGACCTCGCCAAATTTAAAAATTGTGGTTATGAGGATTTTTCGCATATCTCCACGGAAGAAAGAGAGCAATTCTTCCTTGGTGGAGGCACTGGTTAAGTTCGGAATATCCGATGCATTAAATGTAGCTGTGATCTGAGTTTCCAAATCGATACGATCATCGACAATTACGACGGTTGGATTTTTAAGCTCTGGAATCATTCTCAGCTTCTGTGCTGCAAATACCATTAATAGAGATTTACCGGACCCTTGGAAATGCCAAATAAGTCCTTTCTTAGGATAGCCAGCCACAACACGGCTGACAATCATATTTGCGCCTTCAAACTGCTGATAACGGCAAATGATTTTATATTTACGGTACTTCTTGTCGGTAGCGAACATCGTGAAGAACTGGAAAATATCCATGACGTTTTCCGGCGTAATCATATCCTCTATACTAATTTTTACATCAGCTAGGCCACCTTCAACCTTGTGTGTGGCAGTGTGCCACGGGCCCCACATGTTGATAGGCATATTGATGGAACCGTAGCGGTAGCACTTACCTTCAGTCGCAAAGTTAAAAATATTGGTTACGAACATAGCCGGGATGCTTTTTTCATAAGCAGAAATATCGCCAGCTGCATCCAGCCAGGTAATGGCACTACGCACAGGCGTCTTTAACTCACCAATTGCGATTGGAAACCCATTAATCAGGAGGACGATATCCAGCCGCTTGCCGCCCTCAGTTTGGGGATAAATCCACTGGTTGGTTACAATATATTCGTTGAGAGCAAGATCCTCTTTGCACATAGTGCCAAAAAAACGAATCGGAATCATACGTCCATCTTTGCCAAACGGGTATGAGTTTTCTTCGAATACCATCTTCTTGAAAACTTCGTTCTGGGTTACAAGGTTATGCGGTTGAACAGATAAAATAACTGTTCTGAGCTTATAAATGACTTCATCAGCACGAGAAGGGTCCTCCGCAATTTCAGGGTTAAGGCGAATGAGTGCCTCTTTTACCATCGGTTCCACAAGCACGTCTGAATACATACGAGGGAGCTCCTCGGCGGGAATGTATTTCCAGCCATTTTTTTGAAGCGTAGAAAGTATCATCTGCTCAATGGTGTTATCTTCATTAAAAATAGTAACCATTTTATATTCCTCCATATCTTTTATTGTATCAAAGCAGCTGCCCTAAACATTGGACTTAATAGAGCTTTGATTTGATTTTCTCTTGAACGCCACGCCAGCCATCTTCGGCAGCGGCGATGGTTTCTTTGTAAAGATTTAAACCAGTGTTGTATTCTTGAACAAGAGCTTTCTGGGCCTCTAAAGGAAGCACAGGGACCTCTAATTCGTTCATATCTTTAAAGTTGATATTTACGACACCGGTTCCACGCTGCAAACTTTTCAACATCTTCGTCCCAACAGGTGATTCGAGGAAAAGTTTCAGGTAAGTTCCATCCAGCAACTCTGTTGGCCGGATTACGTTGATGTTTGCAGACGGAATGCAAATAGTGGATTGTTCTTCGAATACTGCAATTTTTACTGTTGTGCCCCTGGCGGTAACCAGAACATCACCATTTTGCAAAATGTATCGAGAGACTTTGCGTTCTTCGTCGACGATATAGTCGAGGTTGGCGTAGTCGATACCTGTGTCTGTTATATTCGAGATGTTAATGACACCGATATTCCCGCTTGATGCCTTAGAACTTATTGCTTTGCCTCTGAAAATAGTAGAAACATCCCTTAGAGGCAGTTTTTTTACTGGAGATGCGGAAAAGGCTCTAATATCATCGTCTTCTTCCAAGAATGCTATATCAATGTTCCATCCATTTAGTCCTGCAAATTCATCATTGAAAAGCAGTTGCTCGTTTGTCACGATGAGCTTTTTACAGGTGGAATTTTTTCGGATTGCCTTATTGGATTCATATTGTTTCAAAACCACATCGTCTGTTGTGCCTGTAGAAAGTACAAACAGATAGGTCCGTATTGCTGTGTAGGGAGTAAATAGGCCAGTAGGCAAAGCGCAGATTTCTTTGATTTTATAGTTGCTTTCTATATAATCTCTGAGTGCTGCTGCGCTGCCACCACCAAAGGTTATCTTGGCGGGCAAAATAATTACCAATTCACCTTCTATATTAATATGGTAGAGCAAATTCTGGACCGCAATCAAGTCGGGCTCTCGGCTGATGAAATCCTCGCCGTTTACTAACATTCGACCGCCGAAAACCGGAATGGCAATAATGAGGTCAAACCGTTCGGAAGTGAAACCGTAGCTGTATATATCAGCCACTTGGAGTCTTGCATTGCTGCACGTTTCGTAGACTGATGAAAGTAGCTCGTATTTGAACTCTTGTTTGCAGGTTAGAGAGAAGGTGACGTTTGGGTGGTTTTGGATAATATCCAATAATTCAGGCCCGTATTGTTCACATTCAGTGATGAGAACACTTTTGACCTTATCTGAGATGTATTCTGTAAATTTATTTATCAATGCTTCTGGAGCGATCAGTTCTCGTCCTTCGTTGGATAAATTTAGATATGAAAGAACGGCGCGTCCATCGATAGAAGAGAGGGTGTTATAAAGCTTATAGAATAGTTCGGCGTCTCCGGGAAAACGAGACATTGAAGAAGTTTCTTCCTGCATTGTGCGATACACAATATCGGCATCGGCATCTTCGATTACCAAAGCTTTCTTGGTTCTTATAACTCGGCACAGGATGTCGATCAAGCTTTGCTGACTATTGAATCCGTAACTTTTTAAAATATCAATGGCGTTAAAAATGTTCTTATCATACGATACGCGATTGCTCATACAGATACCTCCTTTATCTTACAAGAGTATTATAACACTTGAAATTTAGTATGTCAATACTAAATTTGAAAACGAAGCGATTTTCTTCTTTTCTCATATTTTTTGCAGAGGTATTGAAAAAGTTCCAAAAATAAGATATAATAAATCATCTGATATGTATAATTTATTAAAGTTGATGTAGATAGAGGGAGTCCGAATGCTGAAAAACAATATAGAAGTTGATGTTAAAGTGAAATGTATAGAGAGAGGCATGACACAATCACAGCTTGCTGAAAAGATTAAAACTACAAGTCCGTATGTCAATCGCATCATCAAAAAGCAGGACGGTGTTGTAAATAAGACTTTTGTGCAGATGCTGGAAGCGCTGGGCTACGATGTTGAACTTACTTATGTGAAACGAGAAGATTAGAAAAACTATCAATAATACTGAATAATTAAAAGATACAGATGCTAGGGAGGTGCATCGTGTCACAATTTGATGTTTACAGCACATCAGTACAGAATATCATCAGCTGGATTAAGTCAGGCGAAATTGCTATTCCTGAAATTCAGCGTCCCTTCGTGTGGGATTCTACCAAAGTGCGTGACCTGTTGGACTCCCTATATAAAGGCTTTCCAATTGGTTACATCATTGTCTGGAAAAATCCAGATGTTCGTTTGAAGGACGGCACTATCTCCATTGGCAAGAAAATCCTCATTGATGGGCAGCAGCGTGTAACAGCGCTTCAGGCCGCCATCGAAGGAATGCTGGTTACTGACGCCAACTACAAGCGCAAGCCCATCCGCATTGCATTCAATCCGCAGACGGAGGCTTTTGAGGTGCTGAATCCTGCCATTGAAAAAGACTGCAAATGGATTCCTGACATCTCTAAGGTGTTTGAGCCGACATTTGAGGAGTTCCAGTTTATCATCCAGTATTGTAAGGATAACGATCTGCCGGGTCAGGAGAGCGCAATCTCCAAGATTATCGGAAAGCTGAAAAAGGTGATGGACATCAATCTTGGCGTTACGGATTTGAATCAGGGCCTCTCTATTGACGAGGTTACCGATATTTTTATCCGCATCAATTCGCAGGGTGTTGTCCTATCGCAGGCGGACTTTGCCATGTCCAAAATCTCTGCCGATGACAAATATGGCGGTAACGAGATAAGGAAGATGATAGATTACTTCTGCCATTTCATGCAGCGACCTGCTGATTATGAGATGATTGCAGAGAACGATACCGATTTCTCTAAGACAGAAGCCATGCAGAAAATTAAGTGGATTGTGAAGGAAACAGAGGATATCTATGTGCCTTCCTACACGGATGTGCTGCGTGTATCGTTCACCCATAAGTTCAAGCGTGGTAAGATTTCTGATTTGGTGAGCTTGCTGTCTGGTCGTGATTTTGAAACCAGAGAGAACTTGGAAGCTATCGCTGAGAGCTCTTTTGCAACATTGCGTCAGGGCGTTGAGGCCTTCGTAAACCAGACGAATTTCCAGCGGTACATTATGATTGTGAAGTCAGCAGGAATTATCGATGCTTCGCTGGTGCGTTCTCAGAACGTACTGAACTTCGGCTACATTTTGTATCTGACATTGAAAGACCAGAAGCTGGATGCTGGGGTTATTGAGAAACTGGTTAGAAAATGGCTTGTGCTCTCTATGCTAACAGGTCGCTATTCTGGCTCCGCTGAATCTGCCATTGACTATGATATCAAGCGTTTCTCTGAGCAAGACCCGGTACAGTTCATCAAGAATACAGAGGCCGGTGAACTTTCCGATGCTTTCTGGAACAGCGTATTGGTTACCAGACTGGATACCTCCGTTGCAAGCAGCCCGTACTTCCTTGTGTTCCTTATGGCGCAGGTTAAGGCTGGCTCCAGAGGCTTTCTGTCCGAGCAGATTGATGTAAAGGCACTTATCGAGCAGCGAGGTGACATTCACCATATCTTCCCGAAAAAGTACCTGCAGAAAAATGGTGTCAATAACCGGAAAGACTATAACCAGATTGCCAACTATGTGTACACACAGTCTGAAATCAATATCAAAATCAAGGACGATGCTCCTTGCGTGTATATGGAATTGATGAAGAAACAGATTGCAGGAGGCGACCTATCTTACGGTGGCATTACTACCGAAGATGACCTGAAGCGCAATCTGGCTGAGAACTGTGTGCCAGAGGAATTTATGGATATGGACATCTGGGGCTTCCCAGAGTTCCTTGAGAAGCGTAGATATTTGATGGCCCAGTTCGTGAAG
Organism: Erysipelotrichaceae bacterium 66202529; assembly: GCA_017161075.1. Taxonomy (NCBI): domain Bacteria; kingdom Bacillati; phylum Bacillota; class Erysipelotrichia; order Erysipelotrichales; family Erysipelotrichaceae; species Erysipelotrichaceae bacterium 66202529. The sequence goes on from CP046174.1 coordinate 1,132,016, forward strand.
AAATACTATGAAGCACTGGACTAATCTTAGAATAGGAGGATAACAGCGTGGACGAGCATGGAGATATAATCATTTACCAGACAGAAGATGGTCTGACAAAGATAGATGTGTCTTTTGAAAATGATACTGTATGGCTTTCAAAAAGTCAGATGGCAGAACTGTTTCAAAGAGACAGAAGCGTTATTTCAAAGCATATTAAAAATGTATTTGAAGAAGGAGAACTGTCTCCAGAAAGCAACGTGCAAAATTTGCACATTGCTAATTCTGACAAGCCAGTTGATTTTTACAGCCTCGATGTCATTATCTCCGTTGGCTATCGAGTTAAATCTCAGCGTGGTGTGCAATTCCGTATCTGGGCCACAAACATCCTAAAGGAGTACATCAAAAAAGGCTTTGCGATGGATGATGACCGTTTGAAAGAGCTGGGTGGTGGCGGATACTTTAAGGAATTACTGGAAAGAATCCGTGATATCCGTGCATCGGAGAAAGTATTCTACCGTCAGGTGCTGGAAATCTATGCGACCAGTGTTGACTATGACCCGACAGCAGCAGTTTCCATTCGGTTCTTCAAACGGGTACAAAATAAAATCCATTATGCGATTTCCGGTGAAACTGCAGCAGAGGTTATCTACCATCGTGCGGATGCAGAGAAGGATTTCATGGGTTTGATGACCTTTTCCGGCGACCAGCCAACTTTGCGTGAAGCGAAGGTTGCTAAGAACTATTTAGACGAGAAAGAACTTCGTGCTATGGGCCAACTTGTTTCAGGATATCTTGATTTTGCTGAGAGACAGGCAGAGCGTGAAATTCCAATGACTATGGAAGATTGGGCAAAACACCTTGATGGAATCCTGACTTCCACAGGAGAAAATCTTTTAATTGGAAACGGCTCCATTAGTCATAACCAGGCAATGGATAAAGCACAGGCAGAATACAAGAAATACAAGGCAAAAACGCTCAGCAGCGTGGAGCAGGATTATCTTGATAGCATCAAGTTACTGGAGCAAAAAGGAAAAAAGCATTGATTGGAGGACATTATTATGTTCGTTGAAAAATGGGAAAAGGAAAACAGAAATTTCAGGAAACAGGATGTTAGAGAAACAAGCTATTCTACAACTGAAATTTATCCGGCAAGCAAATTGACACAAAAACTAACGTAGAAACTGACACAGAAACTGACACAGAAACTGGCGAAGAAAAAAGTGCGAGGGATAGAATATTAACAGAAATCAAGTGCAATCCTGTTATCACACAAAAACAGTTAGCTGAAAAAGTGGGGTTGTCATATAGCGGCATTCGATATACCATGAGACAATTGCAGGATGAGGGGATTTTGAAAAGGACTGGCTCAACTAAGAAAGGTCGGTGGATAATTGACGAGCTATAAAGAAATCCTTTATAACTGCACTCGAACTATCCGGAAATCCCGGATAGTTCATGTTGAGACGTCAAAAATCAAAGTTGAGACGGTTGCAAAAAAAGCCCTATTCCCCTGCCGTATATAATATAAGTAGGAATGTGGTTTTGGATAAGTTCCCGCAAACGAAAAATCGCATTGATATGTTTCCGAAAACAGGCAGCGACTACTACGATAAACCGACATCATAATCGAGGTATCGTGCCATGTGGAGACTACTGTGTTGATACAAAAGAAAAACTCGTAGAAATCCTTTATTTTAGGCACTTTGCGAAGCATTTCGTGTTCTCACCAGAGGGCAAAAATAGTCGCAATAAACACCTAAAAAACTATTTTGATGTTTCGGTGGTTGTTGATATGGGGGGGAACACAAACGAAAAATAGGGATTTTTCAAAGGTCACATATCTATGTAGTGTCCATATTACAGTAAAAATGCAGACAACAGATGTTTGGAAATTGATTGAGATAGGCGTATCATTAGAAATAGTGGTACGCTTATTTTTTCGCTCAAATTGCACATTTGAGCCGCTTTCCGTTTCTACATATAATGGAATTGAAGAAATGGAGGTGCTGATGATGAGAGAAAAAACATATCACGCATATTTGGATAACCACGAGCGACAGATAGTTTTACATAGCATTGTGGAGCTGAAAAATAAGCTCATACAGCAGGGCAGATATACGGACTGCGTTGACGAGCTGATATTCAAGGTCATAAATGCACCTGTTAAGAAACTGAAAGTAAGACTGACAGGAGGGTGCGATGTATGATGAAAGATTTACCGAGCTTGTAAAGGTGGCGGTGGAAAAACTGAAAGATGATACCGTTTTTCAGATGATACAGCTTAGTCCAGAGTATCAAAAGGAAAAAGATGCGAGAGAATGGGCGGAGCAGCAATATAACGAGCTTGAACTGATAAAGGAACAGCGAAAGGTCTGTCAAGAGCTTTTGGATTGCAGGGATAGTCAGAACTTAGAATACTCCGATTATTCATATATAGCAGGCTTATATGATGCGTTCCGCATATTAGCAGCTCTATTCCCTGATAAGTGGGATATGGAGCAGATACAGAAAGCCTTATCCCTCAATGAAAACTGAATACAGAAGATTTTACATAGCCAATTGGTGTAATAGCCAGTCGGCTTTTCTTCGTTTTAAGGAACTTTACATAGCCGCCTTGACAAAGCGGCTAAATAAATGCGAAAGGAGGACGCACCTATGTCAAATTGCAAAGTGATTGCTCTGACAAACCAGAAAGGCGGTGTCGGAAAGACAACCACGGCGGTCAATCTGGGTGTGGGTCTGGCAAAGCAGGACAAGAAAGTCCTACTCATTGATGCCGATGCACAGGCAAATCTCACAATGGCTCTGGGCTATAAAAAGCCTGATGATATTCCTATAACCCTCTCCACCGTGATGCAAAGTATCATAGACGATAAATCTTTTGATGTATCAATATGTGACTGCCGATGAGTATTTATCGGGGAATGTGCGGACAAAGCTCTTAATCGCAGAAGCCGCAGCAAAGGACAATCCAGAGCTTGCGGTCAGTGTGGAAGCCTTAAAGCAGGTCATACCGAAAGACCTGTCTGCGGCTGAAATCTCCGTCCGTCTGGGTACAACATGGATACCGCAGGAGGATATTCAGCGGTTTGTGGTGGAGCTATTAACCCCGTCAAGCTATGCAATGGGCAGGCTCAAGGTACGCTACACCCCGATGAACGGCGACTGGTTTATTGAGAATAAGAGTTCCAATTTTGGGAATATCAAGGCGGACAGCACCTACGGTACAAAGAGGGCCGTATTATTGAGGATACCCTAAATCTGCGTGACACCCGTATCTTTGATTATGTGTATGATGAAAACGGCAACAAAAAAGCGGTGTTCAATGCAAAAGAAACCACAGCGGCACAGGCAAAGCAGGAGGTTATCAAGAAGGCGTTTCAGGATTGGATATGGAAAGACCCAGAGCGGCGAAACTGCCTTGTCAGGTACTACAACGATACCTTTAATTCAGTACGCCCCCGTGAGTATGACGGAAGCCATATCACGTTTGGTGGTATCAGCCCAGAGATTACCCTAAGACCCCATCAGGTCAATGCCATTGCCCATATCCTTTATGGGGGGCAATACGCTCCTTGCCCACAAGGTAGGGGCAGGCAAGACCTTTGAAATGGTCGCCGCCGCACAGGAAAGCAAGCGGCTCGGACTTTGCAATAAAGCGATGTTCGTTGTTCCAAATCATCTTGTCGGTCAATGGGCTTCTGAGTATCTGCGTCTATATCCGAGTGCCAATATCCTTGTGACACGAAAGCAGGATTTTGAAACGGGCAACCGCAAAAAGTTCTGTTCCCGTATTGCCACAGGTGATTACGATGCGGTCATTATCGGACATTCGCAGTTTGAAAAAATCCCAATGAGCATTGAACGGCAACGGGAACAGCTTGAACAGCAGCTTGATGACATTGAGCGTGGTATTGACGATGTGCAGGCAAGCAAAGGAGAACAGTTCACGGTTAAGCAGCTTATGAAAACCCGAAAAGGGATTAAGATGAAGCTCGACAAGCTCAACGATACCAAGCGAAAGGATACGGTTATTGACTTTGAACAGCTCGGCGTTGACAGGCTTTTTATTGACGAGAGCCATTTTCACAAAAATATGTATTTGTATACAAAAATGAGAAATGTGGGCGGCATTGCCCAGACCGAAGCTTAAAAAAGTTCTGACCTCTTTATGAAGTGCCGCTATCTGGACGAACTCACAGGCAACCGTGGCACGATATTCGCCACAGGTACGCCGATTTCAAACTCAATGGTCGAGATGTACTCCATCCAGAGGTACTTGCAGTATGACACCCTGATGCAGAACGGCTTGCAGCATTTTGACAGTTGGGCTTCTACTTTTGGAGAAACGGTCACGGCTTTGGAGCTTGCCCCAGAGGGTACGAATTACCGAGCTAAGACCCGCTTTGCCAAGTTTTTTAATCTGCCAGAGCTGATGTTAATGTTCCGTGAGGTGGCGGATATACAGACCGCCGATATGCTAAAGCTCCCTGTGCCAAAGGTCAATTACCACAACGTAAAGACTAAGCCGAGCGAGATACAGACGGAAATGGTGGCTTCCCTTGCAAAGCGGGCGGAGAAAGTCAGGGCAAGGCTTGTAGAGCCGAATATCGACAATATGCTGAAAATCACGAATGATGGGTGTAAATTGGCTCTCGACCAGAGGATGATTGACCCGATGCTGCTTGATGACCCAAGCAGTAAGGTCAACGCCTGTATCGACCATGTGTACCGTATCTGACAGGAACACACTGACACAAAGGCAACGCAGCTTATATTCTGCGACCTTAGTACCCCAAAGAATGACGGCTCATTTAATGTCTATGATGATATTCGTGAGAAGCTCATCGCCCGTGGTGTTCCTGCCGAACAGGTGCGGTTTATCCACGAAGCCACCATTGATGCACAGAAAAAGGAGCTTTTTGCAAAGGTCAGAAGCGGCGAAGTCCGTGTCCTGTTAGGCTCTACTCCAAAGATGGGGGCAGGCACAAATGTCCAAGACAGGCTTATCGCTATTCATAATTTAGATTGTCCGTGGCGACCCTCTGATGTAGGACGGATTTTGCGGACATTCAAAATAAAAAAGAATGTGGAGGTAACAGACAATGGCAAAATCATTATTTGAGGAACTGGGCGGCAAATACGAAAGGCAAGGGGATTATTTGATACCGTGCTTAACTGTACCCGCCGAAGAAGAACAGGCAATAGGCATCTGGGGGCAACGGCATTTAGATTATCTAAAACAGTACCGTAAAGTTACATACACCAATCTTCTTACAAGCGGCAGGCTAAACGCCTACCTTGCCGACATCAACAGACAGGCACAGGAACGCTTTGAAAGGCTCATAGAGGGTATGAAACAGGCACAGGGCATAACGGAACAGCTAAAGGCAGAAAACGCCTTAGAATGGACAGGATGCCTCAATAACATAAGGGCTTGTGCGAGGGAGATTGTGGAAAAGGAAATTATTTTTGCATAAACAGATGATTAGTGGCAGGGGGAAATCCTGCCGCTTTTTCTGCTTTAGTTTGTCAGCTTGACAAATAAAGGGTTAAGGAATATAATTAGATTCAGTATTATACAAGGAGTTAATAAATATGCGGCAAGGTATTCTTAAATAAACTGTCAATTTGATAGTGGGAACAAAAAGTAGCAGTCTCGTTTCACTTTTAATATGGGGCTTAGTTTTTTGTACCCAGTTTAAGAATACTTTTATCATGTAATTTTATATGCCCGAAAACATATAAGTGTTTTGGGGCTATTGGAGTTATTTACCCAGTGATAGGAGTATTTATCACTGGGTATTTTTATGCCCTTTTTTGGGTGTTGATAGGAGGAAAATCACATGAAAATAATTAACTTAGGCATTCTGGCTCACGTTGACGCAGGAAAGACAACATTAACGGAAAGTTTATTGTATACCAGTGGTGCAATTGCAGAACTAGGGAGCGTAGATGAAGGCACAACAAGGACAGATACAATGAATTTGGAGCGTCAAAGGGGAATCACTATCCAGACAGCAGTGACATCTTTTCAGTGGGAGGATGTAAAAGTCAACATTATAGATACGCCAGGCCATATGGATTTTTTGGCGGAAGTATACCGTTCTTTATCCGTATTAGACGGAGCAGTATTATTAGTTTCTGCAAAGGATGGCATACAGGCACAGACCCGTATACTGTTTCATGCACTACAGACAATGAAGATTCCGACAATTTTTTTCATCAATAAAATTGACCAAGAGGGGATTGATTTGCCAATGGTATATCGAGAAATGAAAGCAAAGCTTTCTTCGGAAATTATAGTGAAGCAAAAGGTTGGGCAGCATCCCCATATAAATGTAACGGACAATGACGATATGGAACAGTGGGATGCGGTAATTATGGGAAACGATGAACTATTAGAGAAATATATGTCAGGGAAACCGTTTAAAATGTCAGAACTGGAACAGGAAGAAAACAGGAGATTCCAAAACGGAACGTTATTTCCCGTTTATCACGGAAGCGCTAAAAACAATCTGGGGATTCGGCAGCTTATAGAAGTGATTGCCAGTAAATTTTATTCATCAACGCCTGAAGGTCAATCTGAACTATGCGGGCAGGTTTTTAAGATTGAATATTCAGAGAAAAGGCGGCGTTTTGTTTATGTGCGTATATATAGCGGAACATTGCATTTGAGGGATGTTATTAGAATATCTGAAAAAGAGAAAATAAAAATCACAGAGATGTGTGTTCCGACAAACGGTGAATTATATTCATCCGATACAGCCTGCTCTGGTGATATTGTAATTTTACCAAATGATGTTTTGCAGCTAAACAGTATTTTGGGGAACGGAATACTGTTGCCGCAGAGAAAATTTATTGAAAATCCTCTCCCTATGCTCCAAACAACGATTGCAGTAAAGAAATCTGAACAGCGGGAAATATTGCTTGGGGCACTTACAGAAATTTCAGATGGCGACCCTCTTTTAAAATATTATGTGGATACTACAACGCATGAGATTATACTTTCTTTTTTGGGGAAAGTGCAGATGGAAGTCATTTGTGCCATCCTTGAGGAAAAATATCATGTGGAGGCAGAAATAAAAGAGCCTACTGTTATATATATGGAAAGACCGCTTAGAAAAGCAGAATATACCATCCACATAGAAGTCCCGCCAAATCCTTTCTGGGCTTCTGTCGGGTTGTCCATAGAGCCGCTCCCTATTGGAAGCGGAGTGCAGTATGAAAGCAGAGTTTCACTTGGATATTTAAATCAATCGTTCCAAAATGCGGTTATGGAGGGGGTTCTTTATGGCTGCGAGCAGGGGCTGTATGGATGGAAAGTGACAGACTGTAAAATCTGTTTTGAATATGGATTGTATTATAGTCCTGTAAGTACCCCCGCAGACTTTCGGCTGCTTTCCCCTATCGTATTGGAGCAGGCTTTAAAAAAAGCAGGGACAGAACTATTAGAGCCATATCTCCACTTTGAAATTTATGCACCGCAGGAATATCTCTCACGGGCGTATCATGATGCTCCAAGGTATTGTGCAGATATTGTAAGTACTCAGATAAAGAATGACGAGGTCATTCTGAAAGGAGAAATCCCTGCTAGATGTATTCAAGAATACAGGAACGATTTAACTTATTTCACAAATGGGCAGGGAGTCTGCTTGACAGAGTTAAAAGGATACCAGCCAGCTATTGGTAAATTTATTTGCCAACCCCGCCGCCCGAATAGCCGTATAGATAAGGTTCGGCATATGTTCCACAAGTTAGCTTAACAGCTTGCAAAAGTCATATAAAATGAGATTTGAAAGGATTAGAGACTAATTATGATGAAATGCGAATGGATATTGTGTCCTGTTTGTGGGAACAAAACCCGTAATAAAATTAGGAAGGACACTGTTTTGGAGAATTATCCCCTTTATTGTCCAAAATGCAGACAAGAAAGATTGATTAAAGTTGACAACTTGAAGATAACTGTCATCAAAGAGCCAGACGCTTAAGACGCAGAGCCGATGAAATTGTGGAACAATTCACGAATCATCGGCTCTTTTTGTTTCGTATTTGAAAGAACAAACTCACCAAATAAAAAAAACGATATTCGGGTGGGTTATTTTGTTATACCCTAAATTACCCTCTGAATTTGTTTTTAAATTTGGAGGGATTTTTTTATGTCCTTTTTTCGGGCAGTTATCTATCTGCTCATACGAAGCAAAATTTATCAATACATAGCATATCAGAGAACGGCAGGAAACCAGTTAAAAAAATTTCTGCCTATGCAACGGCACTTCCTGCCTTGAATGTAGAAGTACAATCTCCATACAACAGAATTAATATTTCCCATAACCGTAAAGGTCATAGAGCCTTTGCGGTTTTTCTTTTGTCGATTTTTGTTGGAAAGTGCCATAGGGCTATTAGTGGTGTTAGGTGTCGTTCGCCACCTCTCCATCTGGATTTTGAACATTTCAAAAATTCAGATGGGAGGTACTTACAGTGAAATACGCACCGAGAAAGGTATATATCAAGGAAAGCGGCAGATATGTGGAACTGTCCTATACGGATTTCTGCCGCCGCAGGGAATCCGACCAGACCTATATGGACAAGCTGTTTATCCCCATTCAAGGCTGTCTGCTTGAAGTCGTGAGGGAGCAATACACGGACTTCTACCGAGATAAGGAACGGTGGCGTTATCTGAAAAAATTAGATACGAAGAACAGCCTGCTTTCTCTGGATGGATTTACGGACAGCGAGGGGAAGCCTTTAGACTTTATCGCTGATGAAGCGGCAGACATTGCGGAAACCGTTGTCAATGCGGTTATGGTGGACAGGCTGAAAGCCGCCCTGCCTTTGCTGTCGGATAGTGAACAGGAATTGATACAGGCAATCTTTTTTGACGGACTTTCTGAGCGTGAAGTCGGGGCGAGGTTCGGCATAACCCAGAGCGTTGTGAACAAACGCAAAGCCAGAATCCTAAGAAAACTAAGAAAGATAATAGAAAATTAAAATTTAAGGCGTTCAGCCCCCTTGTTTTTTCCTTTGGGAAAATGAGGGGGTTTTTCTCTGCCCTCTCAATCAATTCTGATTGGAGGAAAAGAAGCATGGCATATAACCACGGACGGGAGGACAGGAAATGGCGTATCTGGAAAGAAGCGGAGGAAAAGCTGCTGCGTGAGTGCGGCGTTGATGAAGCGACCATTGAGCAGATACGCATTGCGGACAGGGCAGACTTCAATTCCAACAGGCGGTTTTACCGATGGACGAATGACATTGCGGAATACCTTGAGGACATGGCAGACAGGGAGCGGCAGACGGAAGTGGGTACGGTTGCGGAGTTACTGGACGAGATTGAGAGCGAAAATCTCTATCAAGTATTAGTCGCGGTGGACGGGCGTACCTTGAAAATCGTCCTGCTGAAAATGCAGGGGTATTCCACAAAGGAGATTGCCCCGCTCGTGCATTTGACGACTGGTGCCATCTATGCGAGGTTAGACCATCTGCGGAAGAAGCTACGAAAATTTTATAGCGTCTAAAACAGCCTGCCGTCCTGCGGGCTACTGGGTGAGGGATGGAAATCCCCTCACTTATTTTTTGCAGGAGGCAAGCGGGATGGCATACAGAGTTAAGGCGTACACGCTTCGGGAGGAATCCACGGAAAGCGGCACAAGGTATTTTATCAGCTTTAAGGACGGGCAGGGCAAATCCCACGAGTTGGAAGTGTCGGAACAGTTCTTTATGGAGTTTCGGCAGATGGAACGCAGGAACAGGAATCTCCTCCAATGGGACGAGCGGCACAGGGAGTTTTCGGAAGTATGGGACGAAACGCTGAACAGGCGGGCGTTGAAGCTGCCTAAGAGCATAGAGGAACAAATGATTGAGGCAGAACGGGCAGAACTGCTCTGTAAGGCGGTTGACGGACTGCCAGAGATACAAAGGCGGCGTTTCCTGCTCTACTACGAGTATGAGTTCAATTTTTACCAAATCGCCGCTATGGAGCATTGCACCGCTTCGGCAATACAGAAATCTGTTGCGATTGCAAAGGAGAAAGTAAAGGCGGAAATGAGGAAGTATCTCCAACCGTGACCGACACCGCCCGAAAAAGAAATCTGTTTTTTATTTGTGTGGGATTGGCGGCATTACATACTCTCACTTTTTCTTCGTGGGAGTAAATCTATTTTTAAGGAGGTCAACGCCTATGTGCAACGAAAACAAAAACACCGCCCGAAAGGAGGAAAGCCATGCAGAAGTTACAGACAGTCAACGCCGAAACGCTCCTTTATGAACCGCTTGAGAAGCCGTCCTTTGTGGTGGACAGCCTTATCCCCACAGGCTTGTCGCTGTTCTGCGGCTCACAGAAGATAGGAAAGAGCTGGCTCATGCTGAAGCTATGTTTATGCGTGTCGCAGGGACTTCCCTTGTGGGATATGCCGACAATGGAGGGCGACGTGCTTTACCTCTGCCTTGAGGACACGTTCTGCCGTATACAGGACAGGCTGTTCCGATTGACGAACGAAGCGAGCAGGCGGCTTCACTTTGCCGTGGCAAGCTGCAAGCTGTCAGACGGTCTTATCGTGCAGCTTGAAGATTATCTGAAAGATTACCCAAACAGCAGGCTTATTGTCATTGACACTTTGCAGAAAGTCCGTACAGCTTCAAAAGACAATGCCTACGCAAGCGACTATGGGGACATCTCACTAATCAAAGACTTTGCCGACAGGCATTCATTGGCGGTCATTGTCGTACACCACATCCGAAAGCAGAATGACAGCGATGTGTTCAACAAGGTGTCTGGGACGACAGGCTTAACGGGGAGTGCGGACGCTACCTTTGTTCTGGAAAAGGAGAAACGGGCATCCGACACCGCCAAGCTGTATGTGACGGGCAGGGACACGCCCTATCAGGAATACACGCTGCGTTTCCGTGATTGCAGTTGGGAACTTGTGGAGAGAAAAACGCAGGAGCAGCTTGCGAAAGAAACGATACCAGACGTCCTTTTTCGGTTGGTGGATTTTATGAGGGATAAGGAAGAATGGGCAGGCACGGCAACGGAGCTGTTAGCCGCTATGAGGGAAACGGAAACCATACCCACGGTGATTACGAAATGGCTCAATGAATACCGCACCACATTTTTAAATGAGAACCATATCGTTTATCAGTACAGCCGCAAAAAACACGGCAGGCAGATTTCGCTTGCAAAGCGGGCGGGTGACAGCGGTGACGGTGGTGACAGCGATATTGGGATACCCCCTGTTACTGTCATTGACGCTTAAAGCCGTGTAAAGCTGGCGACTCTGCCCTGCGGGTGACAGCGGTGACGGCGGTGACAGTGATTTTAGGATACCCTGCCGCTGTCATCCCTGCGGGAGAACACCCCGTAAACGCAAAGTGCAGGCGTAGGATTTACCCGCCCTTTTCGGCGTGTAAAACCACCCCTGCGGTCAGAAAAATCCTTCCGATTTTTCCGACTGCGTTTACAGGGTGTAACACACTACACTTTGCCCTGCAAAGTCGTGTGCCAGACGTTCCCTCTGGACTCCCTTATGGCAGGTCTTACGCCCTGCTTATCCTACGCTCCACGCTTCGGATAAAAGAATGGCAGCATGACGGTGACGGCTCTTGCGAGGGGGTATTCCAAAAACACCGTCATCATCGACATGACCGTCATGCAGGGAATAAGGGTGACAGTTGAGGCAGTCGGTAGGGGGTATCCCAAAACTGCTGTCACCGCCGTCACCGCTGTCACCCAAAGGGCAGTTTACCCGCCGAAGAAAGGAAGATGATGAATTATGCCCTATGCAATCCTGCGTTTCCAGAAACGCAAAGCGGGCGGCGTTGCGGCTTGCGAACGCCACAACGAGCGTAAAAAAGAAGCCTATAAAAGCAATCCAGATATAGATATGGAACGCTCGAAAGATAACTACCATCTTGTGAATCCGCCGAGGTACACCTACAAGAAAGAGATTAACCGCATGGTAGCCGAAGCAGGGTGCAGGACGAGGAAAGATAGCGTGATGATGGTGGAAACGCTTATCACGGCTTCGCCAGAATTTATGAACAGCCTGCCGCCCAAAGAACAGAAAGCGTATTTTACGATGGCTCTGGATTTCATTTCAGAGCGTGTCGGGGAGAAAAATATCCTCTCCGCAGTCGTCCACATGGACGAGAGAACGCCGCATATGCACCTCTGTTTTGTGCCGATTACACCAGACAATAAGCTGTCTGCCAAAACAATTTTAGGCAATCAAAAGAGCCTGTCCGAATGGCAGACCGCCTACCATGAGCGGATGTCCTCACGGTGGAATCAGCTTGAAAGAGGTCAGTCCTCAATGGAAACGAAGCGGAAACATGTCCCCACATGGCTCTATAAGTTGGGCGGCAGGCTTGATAAACAGTATGAGGAAATTGTGTCTGCACTGTCCGACATCAACGCCTTTAATGCAGGGAAGAAGCGTGACAAGGCTCTGGAACTGATTGCGGCATGGCTCCCAGACGTGGAGAAATTCTCAAAGGAAATCAGTAAGCAGAGTGCCTATATCAATAGCCTAAAGGAGCAAATCGGGCAGGAATCAGACTATGCGGGGCGTATGCGTGATGAAAAGTATGAGCAGGAACTAAAGGTGCAGAAAGCGAACCAGAAGATATTTGAGTTGCAGAGAACCAACGAGCAGATGGGGCGGCTGCTCTCAAAGATACCGCCCGAAGTGTTGGAAGAATTGCAGAAAAACCATAAAAGCAGAGCGAAAGAAAGGTAGATATGTGAATGAAGAAACAGGATTTTAAGGTGTTAAAGACCAAAGACTTGTACCCGTTTCCCGACAATCCGTTTCATGTGGCAGAGGATGAAACGCTGTCAGAATTAGCGGAAAGCATCAAGGAATTTGGCATTGTCACGCCGATAATCACACGCCCGAAAGAGGACGGGAACGGCTATGAAGTGATTGCAGGGCAGCGGCGTGTCCGTGCGTCTGAACTTGCAGGGATAAATACCGTGCCTGCGTTTGTCCTGCCCTTAGACCGTGACCGAGCCATCATCACCCTTGTAGACAGTAATTTACAGCGTGAGAATATCCTGCCATCAGAGCGGGCGTTTGCCTACAAGATGAAATCCGAAGCCATGAAGCGGCAGGGTTTCCGCACAGACTTAACCTCGTCACAAGTTGTGACGAAGTTGCGGACGGACGACAAGGTGGCACAGGGCTTCGGCGTAGGCAGGATGACCGTACAAAGATTTATCCGTTTGACGGAACTGATACCGCCGATTTTGCGGATGGTGGACGAGGGGAAAATCGCCCTCACGCCTGCGGTGGAACTGTCCTTTTTGAAGAAAGACGAGCAGGAAAACCTCTTTGCCACGATGGAGAGCGAAGAAGCAACGCCCTCACTCTCACAGGCACAGCGGATGAAAAGCCTAAGCCAGAGCGGGCGGCTTGACATGGATACGATATTTGCAATTATGACGGAGGAAAAGGGAAACCAGAAAGAAACCTTGAAAATCAACACAAGCAAGCTGAAAAAGTATTTTCCGAAGAACACAACGCCGAAGCAGATGGAGGAAACCATCATTAAACTTTTGGAGCGTGAATTGCAGAGGAAACGGGGCAGGGACAGCCGCTAATCTTCTCTTTTCGGGAGGTAAATGCAGAAAATTGAGGTATGAAGAATGAAAGAAATCCAGTATGAGATTGTAAAGGAAATCGCCGTATTGTCTAAGGGCGACAGCGGCTACACAAAAGAAATCAATCTTATCTCATGGAACGGAAGAGAGCCGAAATATGACATCCGCAGCTTTTCCCCGAACCGTGAGAAGTGCGGAAAGGGTATCACGTTGAACGCTGATGAAGCAGCAGCACTCCTTGAAGCATTACAGAAAGAAGTAAACAGCGGGGATTGATGGTATCTGATTGACAGGGCGGGGCGTTTCCAGACGTTCTCCTGCCCTGTCTGGAAAGGAAGATTTAAGTATGGGCGAGGATAAGAAAGCAGATAAAAAGAGAAAGCGTATCGTGCCGAAAGCACCAGTTCAGATGATAATCAGCCGTGAATATGTCGGCACGCAGACAGTCACAGAAGCGTTTATCCCGATTATTTCCGAGGATATTCGGAAGAAGATTGCCGAGGGCGACACCTTCGACAATGAGGGGCTGTCCGCTTAGAATGTACGCAATGGAACATGAAAACAGATAGGACAGATATGGAGGTTTTACAGTATGGCAGGAATAAGAATGGAGAACAAGATTTATGAAGTCGGCATGTACTGCCGCTTGTCAAAAGACGATGGCACGGATAACGAGAGTGCGAGCATTGCGACACAGAAATCCATCCTCACGGATTATGTGAAAAAGCAGGGATGGCACTTAGCAAAAACGTATGTGGACGACGGTTACTCTGGTACAAATTTCCAAAGACCAAGTTTCCAGAACATGATTAAGGACATTGAAAGCGGTCTGATAAACTGCGTTATCACGAAAGATTTATCTCGTCTGGGGAGGAACTATCTTGATTGCGGACTGTATCTGGAAGTGTTTTTCCCAGAGCATAATGTGAGGTATATAGCGGTCAATGACGGCGTGGACACGCTCAATAAATCCGCTATGGACATCACGCCTTTCCGCAACATCCTAAACGAAATGTATTCCGCCGATGTGTCGGTCAAGATAAAATCGGCGTACCGAGCGAGGTTTCAGCAGGGGAAATTCATGGGGACGACAGCACCATACGGTTACGTCAAAGACCCCGCCGACCACAACCATCTGCTGATAGATGACAAAGTTGCCCATGTGGTAAGGGAAATATTTGACCTTGCGTTAGCGGGCAACGGAATCGCCAAAATCCGCAAGCACATCAACAAACAGCATATCTTACGCCCCGCCGCTTATGCGGCGGAGCAGGGGGCAACAGGCTATGAGAGGTATTTTGAGGAGAATGAGGAGAACCGTTATATTTGGAGCGAGAACAGCGTAAGGGGCATTTTAAGAAGCCCGATATATGCGGGAAACCTTGCAGGCTACAAGCGGATTGCCGCCAACATGAAAAGCAAGAAACGCCCCTCTAAGCTGCCCGAAGAATGGGAAGTGATACCAGACACCCATGAGGGGATAGTCACGCAGGAGGAATTTGATACCGTACAGCAGCTTATTACAAGCCGCAGATTACCAGAAAACAAGGGCGGCTTTGAGAACATCTTTGCAGGCGTTATTAAGTGTGCGGACTGCGGCTATGCGATGCGGGCTATGAGTGCCAACAGGAGGAAACGCCCCGACATCATCGACTGCGTACAATATTCCTGCAATAATTATGGCAGATACGGTAATATCATGTGTACCGCACACAGCATTGAAGCGAGGGACTTGTTCAACGCTGTCCTCACCGACATCAACCGATTTGCGGATATGGCAGTCAATGATGAAAAGGCAGTGAGGGCGATTGAAAAGCGGCTCACGGAAACAGACCAGAGCAAGGCAAAGGCACTGGAAAAGGAGCAAAGAAAACTGAACAAACGCCTTGCAGAACTGGACAGGCTGTTTTCCTCACTCTATGAAGATAAGGTGATGGAGCGTATTACCGAGCGGAATTTTGAGATGATGTCGGGAAAATACCAGAAAGAACAGCTTGAAATTGAAGCAAGGCTGAAAGAGGTAACGGAAACGCTCAGCGACAGCTATGAGAAGACGCAGGGTGTCCGTGATTTCCTCTCCCTAATCCGCAACTATCAAGGCATTAAGGAACTGGACGCAACCATCATAAACGCACTTATAGACAAGATACTTGTTTCGGAACGTGAGAAACTTACAGACGGAATGGTGCGGCAGGAAATCAAGATTTATTATAAATTCATCGGCTTTGTCGGTGAATTACATATCACACCGACAAAGCGGTGGACTGCGTTAAAGCCTAAGAATTGTACGGTGTGCGGTGTTGAATATGTTCCCCGCTCTGGCATATCGAAGTATTGTCCTGCTTGTGCCAAGAAGATACAGAGGGAGAAATCAAACGAGAGCAAACGCAGGAGCAGGGAGCGAAACAGACAGGCATGTATTGAACTGTCCGCAAAAAATGACCGACTGACCTTGAGCAGCGACAGGGGCGTATCGAAAGGCAGGGTAATCTGTTCTCAGAGGTTGAGGTTTACCGCTATGTGACGGAGCAGACCTTTGATGCGTACCTCTATCAGTTGGTGGAGAGTAAGCAAAAATTCATCAGCCAGATAATGACGAGCAAAAGCCCTGTCCGTTCTGCCAAAGATGTGGACGAGGTTGCCCTGTCCTTTGCGGAGGTCAAAATGCTTGCCACAGTCGATGAGCGTTTTAAGGAAAAAATGGATTTGGACATTCAGGTTTCCAAGCTCAAAGTTTTGAAGCAGAGTTATCTTTCCGAGCATTACGACCTTGAGGACAGGATACTCAAATACTATCCGCAGACCATTAAGGAGTATGAACAGCGTATCATCTGCTATGAAGCTGATGCCATTCTTTCCGAACAGAACAAGCCGCAGGGCGAGGAAAAGTTCTGTCCGATGAACTTGCGAGGGATAAAGTACACCGAAAAGGCAGCCGCAGGGGATATGATCCTTGCCGTTTACAAGGAATATCCCCTGTCTGCTCCTACCGTAATCGGCAGCTACCGTGGCTTCAAAATGGAAGTTTTCTATGATGCGGTCAACGCCCATTATTGTCTAAATCTTTGTGGAAAAGCAAAGTACAAGGTGGATTTAGGCACAGACCCTCTGGGAAATCTGACCCGAATTGAGAATGAGCTTTCCAAGCTCCCTGCCAGACTGGAAGCTGCTAAGACAAAAAAGAGGAAACCATCGCAAAGCTTGAAACCGCAAAGGTAGAGATACAAAAGCCTTTTGCCTTTGAGGAGGAGCTGAAAGAGAAGTCGGAACGGTTAAACGTCCTCAATATTGAATTGAATTTAGACCAGAAAGACCCAGCCGTACTCGATGCCGAGCCAGAGCAAAACGAGGAACAGCCCGAAAGAAAATGTACAAATCGGGAGCGATAAAATCGTTTGCAGATTTGTATTGCCCCATTTGGGGAAGTATAATAGAGGGCAGATAGAACAAGTCGGAGGTGTAAGCGATGTCTGGAGATTTCAGATTTGAAACCTTTGTAGATACCCACAGCAATATATTTAACGAATATCTAAACTCTGCCATTGCCAATCTTTCTAAGGAAAATGAGGAATACAAAGCCGTTCAGGAGGAGATTGAGAGCCTGTATCAGCAGTATCCGAAAGTATTAGGTATGTTTGATATGGAACGGGCGGCGGAGCTGACACAGGAAGAATGTGCCGCCGTTATCAAAGTAATAGAGCTAAAGAATAGGCTTGTTGATATGGAGATGCAGTCGGTGTACTTTCGTGGCTGCTATAACAGCGTAGGGTATCTCAAAAAAGCAGGAATTTTATAACCGAGAAAAGGCGGCATTGGCGTGGAGCTGATGCCGTTTTGACATATAGTAAATGTAATAAGTAAATATATTGATTGAGAAACTGTTTTGATAGTAGAATAAAAAGTATTATTATATGAACATATAATATTGATTCAAGAATGCGTTGTTGGTATAATATTAATAAAATTAGGGGAGGTATGTGCAATGGCTATTACATATAACAAGTTGTGGAAAATATTAATAGATAAAGAAATGTCAAAGGTTCAATTAAGGGAAGCCACGGGTATGGGACCAGGGACATTGGCTAAACTAGGAAAAAATGAGCGTGTAAGCTTAGAGGTGTTGGAGAGAATATGTGAAGAACTAAATTGCAATTTTGGCGATATTATTGACTACAAGAAGGAGAATATATAAATGGATGCTTTAAAAGAAATTATTATTGAAGGTCAAAAAAAAGGATTAATAAAAGTAAGCAATGATGTTTCGACTATTACATATCTAAATCAAAACATTTCAAGAAATTATAATAATCCCGAAGAATGGGTTCAAGCAGAAACATATTGTGAATTGGTTTTAAATTATAATTACCCTGTTGAAAACATACGACTATATGTAAAAGTGACAGTTGGCTCGGATGTAAAAGAAGCCGATATTATTGTTTATAATGATAGCGACTGCAAGCGTCCGCACATTATTGTTGAATGTAAGAAAGAGGAAATAACAGAACAAGAATTCAAACAAGCTGTTCGGCAAGCTTATTCTTATGCTTTTGCTACCGCTGGAACAGTCAAATATATATGGGTTACTTCAGGCATTAAAGATGAATATTACGCTTTCGACAAGGAGATGGATAGTCGAGAAAGTGTAACCGATATACCACAGTATAAAGTGGCTAAATTAGCGAGCTATAAATTTGCAAAAAATGGTGGCATTACTGAAGATGGTCAAAAACTTTCTGCACTTTACACGGTGGAAGAATCAGAGTTGACTAATCGTTTTAAACAAGCACACCAAGCACTTTGGGGCGGTGGAGAATTAAATCCGTCAGAAGCTTTTGATGAACTGGATAAATTGATTTTTTGTAAAATTTTTGATGAAAAAAAGAAACGTAAAAATGGACAGCCTTACGATTTTCAAATTATCAAGGTTGAACCTAGAAGTAGAGATAAGCGTGATATTGAAAAAGCAGATAAGGAAACAAGTGAGAACCTTTTACAACGTTTGATTTCGTTATATGAAGACGGAAAATTGATTGGTGAGAGAAAAAACGATACAGAGATTTTTAGAGAAGGCATTAAACTAACCGCAGCTAAAGCACGTACAGTAGTAAGTTATTTAGAGGGAGTTGATTTACTTAACACTGATTTAGACAGTAAAGGACGAGCTTTTGAAACATTTATGGGATCATTTTTTAGAGGCGATTTTGGACAATATTTTACTCCAAGAAATATCGTAAGCTTTATTGTTGATAGCTTGCCAATAGATGAAAGTAAGCGTGTTCTTGACACCTCATGTGGTAGTGGAGGGTTTTTACTTCATGCTCTTGATAAAGTTAGAAAAACGACCAGAGAATTTTACGAGATAAAAGACGGGGAAAAAGAAACCCAAGAATGTCATGAACAATGGCATGATTTTGCCGAGTATAACTTGTATGGTATTGAGATAAATGAGCAGATCTCAAGAACTGCCAAAATGAATATGATAATCCATGATGATGGACACACAAATGTTGTATCTGCAGATGGACTTATTTCTCCTAATGATTTACGCTTAAAAACAAATAATGATGGATTCAAAGAAAATTCTTTTGATTATATTATTACTAATCCTCCATTTGGGTCAATCGTGAAGCAAACTGAAAAGGCTTATCTACATCAATATAAGTTAGGAGTTAAAGACACTGATTGGCTTAATCCAAATAGTAAAGCTTCTGAAAGACCTAGTCAAAGCACAGAGGTTTTATTTATTGAACAAGCAGAAAAATATCTTGTTGAGGGTGGGTATTTGGCTATAGTTGTGCCTGATGGTGTATTAACTAATTCAAGTATGCAATATGTACGAGATTATATTAGTGACACATTTAGAATTGTTGCTGTAGTTTCTATGCCTCAAACTGCTTTTTCTGCTAATGGTGCAGGTGTAAAAAGTTCTGTAATGTTTTTAAAAAAATATTCAGCATCAGATAAACAAGCTCGTATCGATTTAAGAAATACTACACAGAATAATTTAATCTCTAATTCTGATGATGGAATTAGATTGTTAGAGCTTTTTAAGAAAAAGAAAGAAGAAATAGCTAAAATAAACAAGCAAATTAAGCAGGGAGAAAAAGCAGAAAATAAATCAGAAATTGAAATATTAAAAAATAGAAAGCAAGCAATTACTGAAGAGTATGATGAACAAATTGAGATTACAAAAGAAAATCTTTCAGATGCATTTTTAGAACAATACAAACAGGCGTTAAATGGTTATCCTATTTTTATGGCAATTGCGGAGGATATAGGCTATGACGCTACTGGCAAAGAAACAAACGGGAATGAGTTGCCTGCTATTTCAGAAGAATTGGCGAAATTTATCAAAGCAATAGAAGAAGGAAAAGACTATTTTTTTCAATAAGCCCCGATTTTGATCAAAGCATGGTTTTCTTGAAAAATTGGGGCGAGATTGACGAGCGTTTAGACCCTGCATTTTACTTAAACATAATGTTGCTTAATAAAAATATAGTTTTTAAATCTGCTTACCCAGTCAGTACATTTAAACAAAAAGTGAATATGCAACGTGGACGATTCGGGCATAGACCAAGAAATGACCCAAGATATTATGATGGAATATACCCCTTTATACAAACTGGAAACATAGTAAAAGCAAGCACAACAAATGAAAAAATTGAGTTCACTCAAACGCTAAATGAATTCGGACTTTCAACAAGTAGACTTTTTGAGGAAAAAGTTGTAGTAATTACTATTGCTGCTAATATTGGCTACTCTGCTATTCTTGACTATCCCGCATGTTTTCCCGATAGTCTTGTAGCACTCACAGTTAAGGATAATTCCATATCGTTAGAGTATTTGAATGTGTATATACGATATATACGTGATTACATTGAACGTCTTGCTCCACAAGCAGCTCAAAAGAACATTAACCTTAAACAGATGAGCAAGTTACCTGTTGTTGTTCCAGATATGGATACTCAGAAGTGGATTGTTTCTATCATGGAAAAAGCATATACAGAAAAAATAATAAAAGAAAATAATGCACAAGCGTTATTAAATAGTATTAAGGATTATTTATCGCAAGAGCTTGGCGTTATTATACCTTCAGATGAAGAAAATACACTTAAAAATAGGATATTTTATGTATCTTCTACTAAAGTTTTAGGTGATAGATTTGATCCTGTTGGTTACTCTAAAAAATCTAATTTTTATAAAAATCCCACATCTATATTTAAGAGAGTAAGATTTAGGGATATAATAATTAGCATGCAAACTGGTTTGCCCGTTCGTCAGGATTTCAGAGCTGAAAATGGTATGTATCCATATTATGGTGCAAATGGAATTATTGGCTATATGGATGAATATACACATGATGGTCAGTATTTAGTAATAGGTCAAGATGGTTACATTGGCAATCATTATATTATAAATGGTAAGTTTTGGGCAAGTAATCATAATTGGGTTATTAAACTAAATACAAAGTTATGTAACTATGACTATGTGAAAGCATTTCTAGACTTTTGGGATTATTCCTATCTAGTAACTGGTGGTGTGATACCAAAATTAACACAATCCTCGGTAAACAAAATTCCGATTGTTTTGCCAGAATTGCAAGTACAAACTAATATAGCTTCGAAAATCAATCAGATTTATGCAAAAGCCCGAAAGTTTGAACAAGAAGCTCAAAACGCTGTTGATATTGCCAAGCAGCAACTTAAAAAAATACTTTTAGGAGGCAACCTATGAGACTTACAGGAATAATTGATTACACAATGGATAATTTTTTATGTGTTCGAGGATTTGCTTCTATGTTAGAATTGTCTGAAATATCGAAGCCTGATGAAGATATTCAAAGAGATTTGATAGATGACCACCGTGGAGAAATGGAAGTATTTTTATCTGGCGGTAAATTTACATTTTTTCCAGAGGTAATTCTTGGGGCAAATATGTATGGTACAGAGATGGACAAAGAAAAAATAAGCATTTTAAGAGAAACCGTACATGCTGAAAGCAAACCTTTAAGAACCACTATTAACGGGATTAAATATTTTATTAAACGAAATGCTGTTAAAAAGGAAAATAATAATATGGCTTTTGATGTCACGCAAACTATAATTATGGAGTTTGATAAGGCTTCTTTAGTTGGAAAAGAATTTTTACGCATTGATGGTAATCATCGATTAAGTGCAGTAAATGAAGGTTCTACTTATGCTCATAAGCGTATTCCATTTTGCCTTTTGCTATTCAGAAACGCAGAAGAAACGGACAAGTTTTGTAGAGCATTATTTTACAATATTAACACAAAACAGATACCGTTAAAAATGGAGCAAAACTTAAAAGTTATTATTGAAAGTGAGCAGGCTTTTGATGATGATACTCTTTTAAAGGATCCTTCTTTTGGTGAAAATTATTTTTTGACCAGACAGATAATAAAGCATATTGAGTTGTCGGAGTATCCTTTTTTGAAATTGTTTATAGCGGATAGTAAATTTACATATTTTGTAGAAGTGCTAAAATTGCTACTTGACAATAAACTTATAAAAAAAGATCAAGAAGGCGTGTGTTCTGTAACAACAGCACTCAAAGAAATTGATGATGCTTTAAAAACTGCGGCTTTAATTGAAGTTCCAAATAATCTAGCGGTAATTGGTGCTTTTTCATACTACAAGCTATCAGATGAACGTAAAGCAGATGAGTTTTTAAAATGGGTAAAGAAAAATAATCTTACTCAAATTTCAGACATTCATATTTGTGATATTATTAATATTTACAACAAAATATATGACAACTCGCCTAAAAGAGTATTTATGTCCATGTGGTTTAATAAAAAAACAGAGGATACGTATAATCAGGTGAAGGATGTTAAAGAGATTGTAGCTAGGAATTATAATGTTGAAATTGATATTATAAAAGTGGACGAGCATAAAGATGGGTATTCGGATGTAATTAGCAAAAGGATTATTGCAGGTATTGATAGTTGTGATTTACTTATTGCGGACTTGTCATATGGAAATAAAAATGTTCACCATGAAATTGGTTATGCTCAGGGGAAGGGGAAAAAAGTTTTATTGATATATCAAAATCGAGAAGGTGCATCAGCATCAGATGAGATTGGGTCTAACCTTTCAATGCATGACCAATTAAGATTTACTACATATAGTGAATTAAGGAAGGGACTACTTAAAAAAATAAAAGATAGATTTTCATTGTAAAATAAATAAGTGTGACATACATAGCCGAGAGGTTTTCTTAATCGAAAGCCCCTCGGCTTATTTCATTTCTGGAGGTGATGATGATTGAATGAAAAGTAACCGACCCTATGTGCAGCTTGACCCTGCTGTGATTGAGCAGGCACGGCAAATGGACTTGCTATCGTACTTGCAGAGGTATGAGCCAAGCAACTTAAAGCGTGTGGCAGGGAATGTTTACTGTACCAGAGAGCATGACAGCTTGAAGATTTCCAATGGTAAGTGGTATTGGTGGTCGAGAGGTTTCGGCGGCGTTTCTGCCCTTGATTATCTCATTAAGGTCAGGGAGTACAGCTTTGTGGAAGCCGTGAAAATGCTCACAGGCATTACCGCCGATTGGAAGTCGCTGCCTGTTTCCGTTCCCAAAGATGAGCCAAAGGTGCTGCTCTTGCCGCCGAAAAATCGTGACTGTAACCGAGTGACCGACTACCTTTTCGGACGTAGGATTGACCTTTCTATCATTGAGGACTGTATTGGAGACGGTATGATTTTTGAAAGTGCCAAGTACCACAGCGCCGTGTTTATCGGAAAGGACGAGAGCGGAACGTCCAAGTATGTTGCCTACCGTGGCACGATAGGCAGCTCCTTTAAGGGTGACGCTTCAGGAAGCGATAAGCGGTATTCATTCCGACTTCTGGCAAGAGAGCCGACTGATACAGTGCGTTTATTTGAAGCTGCCATTGATTTATTGTCCTACGCCACCTATCTAAAGTGTGAGGGAAAGGACTATCAATCAGAAAATCTGCTCTCTCTTTCGGGTATGTATCAGCCAAAGAAAGAGATAAAGGACAGTAAAATCCCCATAGCACTAATCACATTTTTGAACGCTAATCCCCATATTAAGACCATCGTTTTGCATCTAGATAATGACAGAACGGGCAGGCTTTATACCGCCGCCTTAAAAGAACTGTTGCAAAAAGACTACCAAATCGTTGAAGATCCTCCGCCTGCCGGTAAGGACTTCAACGATTCTTTGTTGTCCTATCTGGGGATTGCAAGACCGAGTGTAAGCCGTGAAAGGAGGGATGTCCGTTGATTGCCTGCTGATGTTTCCCTAAGAAACCAACTCAATTACAACAAAATTCATGCTGAAAGTGAGGAAAAGAAGATTGAAAAAATATGAAGTTACCTAGACAGGACACTATGAAAAGACCATTTCCGTATATGCGGAAAGCCCCGAACAGGCAAAGGAGATGATTGAAATCATCCTGTTTGACACCGACCTTGTGGACTTTGCGGACGAGGATTTTATCGGCGGCGAAGCTGCCATTTCCGATAATGGAAAGGACGGTCTTTGTAATACCGCCGAGGAAAAGGATGCGAGTGAGGACGATGATTGTTCGGGATATCCGTATCGCTGCCCCGTGTGCGGAGAATGTCTGTATGAGGACGATGGCAAAAAGTAATGGCTTACTAAGCACTAAATTTGATTATCCAAATGCCTTTGGATACCAAATTCGCTTGTTAGGGGGCTGCCCCTAATACCCCGTAAAAAAGAATGTTGCCGACCGATGCCCCAAAGGTGCGGCGGTCAGAAAGGAGTTTATCAGAATGAGTGAGTTTTTGTTTTTTACCATCGGCACAATGCTCGGCGGTCTTATGGGGGTGGTGCTGATGTGCTGCATGCAGATTAACTGGCTCTCCAAAAGGGAGGGAGTGGAGCATGAGAGAACGAAGCATCCAGATACTTTTTCGTCTTAACGAGGAGGAAGCCGAGCAGTTCTATGAGCTTGTGCGAAAATCGGGTCGCTCCAAAGAAGCGTTCCTTAGAGAAATGGTAAAGGGCTATCAGCTCTGCGAAAAGCCAGACCCAGAGTTTACAAGATAATGCGTGAGCTGTCTGCCATCGGTAACTGTATCAATCAGCTTGCCGCCAAAGCAAACGCCCTGAACTTTATCGACGCGCCGATGCTCCGTGAGGAAGCGAGGAAGTGGCATGAGTTTCAGATTGACGTCCGAAAAAAATATCTGCTTCCTCGAAAGGTATCGTAATGGCGGTGTGTG
Organism: Erysipelotrichaceae bacterium 66202529; assembly: GCA_017161075.1. Taxonomy (NCBI): domain Bacteria; kingdom Bacillati; phylum Bacillota; class Erysipelotrichia; order Erysipelotrichales; family Erysipelotrichaceae; species Erysipelotrichaceae bacterium 66202529. Next base: position 1,156,838 of record CP046174.1, read on the forward strand.
AAATCTGTGATGTCAAAGGCAGGCTCGATCACCCCATAGACTATGCCGAAAATCCTGAAAAGACCGCCACCCCCAAATACAGCGAAGCCGACTTGCAGGCGTTGGTGGATGTCATGGAGTATGCCACCAACAAGGATAAGACGGAAAAGAGATTTTTCGTTACGGGGGTCAACTGCGATACTGCCACCGCCAGAGAGGAAATGATTATTGCCAAAGCACAGTGGAATGATACAAGCGAGATTGTCTGCTATCACGGTTTCCAGAACTTTAAGCACGGCGAGGTCACGCCAGAGGTTGCCCATGAGGTGGGGTGCGTCAGTTAGGCGCCGAAAATATAGCGGGTGGAAATCCCGTCTAGTAAGATTTAGCCAATCGCTAGTATCGAGTCCTTGGAGTGCCAACGGTAACGTAAGCATTTAAGCGTAGGACAGAAAGTATGCGAGCCGTAATAGCCCAATGAAAAGTTGGGAGTGAAGCAATAGACCTTCGTTAAGGTGAAACAGTGGAAGTCGATATCGTCCCGCCGATAGCAGACAACAACATACAAACGTAATGGCAAGGATGTATGTTTCCATCGGAGGCGTAGAGCGTGGCGAGCATAACATAGTTATTTTCGGGGTACCTGAGAGGTCCTATCGTTCCACAAATAGAGGTAATGTGCTATCAAGCCCTAAGAAGCAAGTTAGTGCAAATGGCGATTAGGAAGTACCCACAGGGCAGATCTCAGATTAGTTCATAGTAGCAATGAAACTGTCAAAACCAGTGGAGCCAAGGGACTAATGCACAGTCAATTTTTCAAGGGAAACATTAAGAACCACCCGAGAGGAGGTGAAAATCAAATGATAACAGGACTTGAAAGAATAGCACAAAATAGATTAAAATATCCAGACAGTAAGCACATCAACTTAATTCATCACGTCAATGTCAAAAATCTGCTAGAGGTGCACGCACGACTAGATAGAAAGAAAGCAGTGGGTGTTGACCAAGTTAGTAAAGGTGCCTACGAACAGAATCTGGCAAATAATCTGAACCAGTTAGTGTCTAAAATGAGAATGTTCACATATAGACCACACCCAACAAAGCGAGTGTATATCCCAAAAGCAGGAAGCAAGAAGATGCGTCCCCTAGGGATACCAAGCTATGAGGATAAACTGGTACAGGGGGCTATGGCAGACATACTAAATGAAGTATATGAACCCTTATTCTATGATTTTTCCTATGGTTTCAGAAAAGATAAAGATTGCCATAAGGCAATTAAACATCTCACAAATATGATTTACAGAAACAGCGTTAATTACATAGTGGATGCGGATATCAAAGGCTTCTTTGACAATGTAGACCATAGGACGCTGATAAAATTTCTTGAAGAAGAAATAGGAGATAAAAGCTTTCTGAGATATATCGTACGATTTCTGAAAGCAGGAATTATGGAAGATGGAAAAAGAATAGAAAGTAACAGAAATATACCACAGGGCGGATTAATCTCGCCAATACTTGGAAATGTGTACTTGCATTATGCGCTAGATATGTGGTTTGAAGTAGTGGTAAAGAAATACTGTAAAGGGTACAGTGGTATGATACGCTATGCAGATGATTTTGTGTGCTGTTTTGAATATGAAACAGAAGCAAGAGAGTTCTACAAAAGACTCCAAGAAAGATTAGCTAAACTCAAACTGGAAATAGAGGTAAACAAAAGCAAAATCATTCGTTTTGGCAGAAATACCGGTAATGATAAAGGTACATTTGATTTTCTGGGATTTACTTTCATCAGTGGTGTAGACCGTAAAGGGAGATATCGCACGATAAGGTTGACCAGCAAAAAGAAAATGAGTGCTAAGATGAAAGCAGCGAATGAATGGATACGTGCAAATATGCATATGCCTGTCAATGAACTTATCAAGAAACTAAACACCAAACTTGTAGGACACTACCGATATTACGGTATCACAGGAAACTATGATAAGTTAGAGATGTTCAGATGGTACGTGTTAGATAGACTAAAGGTATGGCTCAACAGACGTTCGCAAAAGGCTAAAATGACATGGGATAAGTTCAACGAAACGATAGAATATAATTCAGTCGTAAAGCCGAAAGTTTATCATACAATCTAGGCAAAAGACTGTGTAAAGAGCTGTATGCCTTAATAGGGCACGTACAGTTCCGAGGGGAGGGTCAGCAATACAAGGTCACCATCGGTAAATATAGAACATATTAAAACTGGTGTTGAATGGTCAAGACTATGTATTTGCACGACCTTTACCCAATCGTAAAACTTGCCGAGAAGATGTGGGGCGACAGGTTTCAGGTCATCGTTGCCACCCACTTAAATACCGAGTGCCTGCATAACCATTTTGTGGTAAATTCAGTTTCCTTTCAGGACGGGAAGTACTACCACGATAACAAAGCCAACCTGCGACTGCTCCGTCAACGCTCCGATGAGCTTTGCAGGGAGTATGCTTTATCCGTTATTGAGCATCCGAGTGGGAAAAAGAAACCCTATGCTTTGTATCAGGCAGAAAAGAATGGGATGCCCACAAGGGATAATGTAGCACGGCAGGCGGTGGACGAAGCTATCAGCAAATCGTTCACGCTCAAAGACTTTGACCGCCAGATGGCAGAGATGGGCTACCGTGTGAGCTTTGACCCCAACCGCAAATATTGGACGATAATCGGCAAAGGATGGAAACGCCCGAAGCGGTTATATAAGCTCGGAGAGGATTATACCAATGAGCGGATTACGGAACGTATCAGGGAAATTTCCTATGCCGTGAAATTTTCCAGATTTGCAGAGCCGCAGAAATAGATTAGAGTTTATCGGCTCAAAGGCTCATTGTCTGGAACAAAGAAAATCGGGGGCTTGCGTGGTCTGTATCTCCACTACTGTTACAGGCTCGGCATCCTGCCAAAAGGAAGAAAACAAAATGTCGCAAGGCTTCACTATCTCCTAAAAGATGACCTGATGAAGATGGAAGCTATCTCACAGGAAACAAGGCTGCTCTGCCGCAATCGGATTGATACGGTGGAGCAGCTCTTGTCATATAAAGGCTCTCTGGAAACAGAAATGGCAGAGTTGACCGAACAGCGAAAGGGCCTTTATTCTCTATCCCGCAAATCAGGCGGGGAAGAAAAAGAAGCGGTCAAAGCTCGGCTTACGGAAATCACAGAGAGAATGAAAGTCTTGCGGAAGGAGATCAGATTGTGCGGGGGTATCGAAGCCCGTAAAGATACCCTCAAAGAAAAATTATCGACCATACGGGCAGATGAACAAGAGCAAAAAGGAAAGGAGCTGATGACAAATGAACACAGGCGGCGAAGCGGCAGAACAAATCGTTAGGATGAGCTTGGAGGGATTTGAGGTCGCTGTCAAAATCACAGGTGCAGGTGCGAAGAATATCGCAATCCTTCTGTAGTCCATTTTCAAGGAGGAACAGAAAACAAAGGGCAAGGCAAGGCTTACCAATATGCTGCGTTCTGGCAAGGAGCTGAAGGTATTTACCGTGAAGAACTGTGACTTAAAGAAGTTTACGCAGGAAGCAAAAAAGTACGGCGTTCTTTACTGCGTGTTGGCAGATCGCAAGAACTAAGACCCTAATGCGGAAGTGGATGTGATTGCCCGTGCAGAGGACGCATCGAAAATCAGCCGTATTACAGAACGGTTTAAGCTGGCATCGGAAACCACGGCTTCCGTTGTGACCGATGTGGAGAAATCCAAAGAGGAAAAACAGGTCAGCCAGAGCCAGACATCGGTGTGCAGGAAAAGGCGGAGAAAGACAAGCTTTTAGATACTTTGATGGGAAAACCCATCCAAAAGGAGGAAAATGCCCCAAACCCCTCGGTGGCAAAGACCGAAAAATCTCCTCTGTCCGAGCCTACCTCAGAGCAGCCAAAGAAATCCGCAGAGGGGGCTACTACGACTAAGGACAAACCATCAGTCAAAGAGGAACTGCGGAAAATCAAGGAGAGCCGAAAGGAGCAGGAAGCGGATGCTTCTTCTGCCCTGGACAAAAGCCCTGCTTCTGACAGGGCGAAGAAACCGCCCGCAGGCAAGACGGAGCATAAGCAGCCCCAGAAGCGGAAACGAAAACCAAAATCGAAAGAAACGAGGTAAACAGTATGAGCATTTATGATGTATTTAGCGGCGGCAGCAAGCCCTTTGACAAAGCGGAATAGGCTGCCCAGAAGCAGGCACAGCGGCAGGAAGCCTATGAGCTGATTGACAATACCTGCTCGGAAATGATGGCAGACGGTGAGAGCTTCCGCCAGTATCTTGATGTGCAGGGGCGGTTTGACCGCTATTCGGTGGCAAATGCCGTTTTAGTATCGGCAAAGATGCCCGAAGCGACACAGCTCAAAGACTACAACGCTTGGAAGCAGAGCCGTGTTTATGTGAATAAGGATGCGGAAAAAATCGTTATCCTTGAGCCGAGCAAGGAGTACACCCGTGAGGACGGCACGAAAGCGGTGGGTTACAACGCAAAGGTGGTCTATGATATTTCCGAAACATCGGCAAAAGACAGGCAGCAGGCACAGGAGCCGAAAACCATGCGTGAGCTTGTGTCGGCGATGATTGATGCAAGACCTGTTCCTTTTGTTCCCGTTGATGACCTTGAAATCCCTGCTTACTATGACAGCAAGCAGCAGACCATTTTCATTAAGACAGGGCTTACGGAGGAACAGCTCTTTGTCAGCATGGAAAAGGAAGTGTCGGCGGCGGTCTTTGACTTTAAGCACGGGCAGAGCCGTGATGCATCCGACTTCAAATCGTTTTGTGTTGCCTATATGGTCAGCACCCGTTACGGCGTGGATACCAGAGGTTTCAGCTTTGACCGACTGCCACAGGAGTTTTCGGAAATGGACACGCAGGTATTCAAAGGCGAGCTTGGCTCGATGCGTGATGTTCTCGGGGAAATCCAGAGCGATATGTTCAAGAGCCTTGAAAAGAACAAGCCGCCGAAGAACAAAGAGCAGGAACGCTAATCGGAGGTACAGCCTATGAAAGAGGAACGATACCACATCGCACTTGATAAGTACGACAAGAATATCGTTATCAATGCCTTGAACACCTTGCGGACACGGCAGTTGCAGGAGGAACGCCCCACCGACCCTGTGGACGAGCTGATTGACAAGGTAGCAAATGCCCCGACAAGAAAGGTCAGGGTCATCTCGTGCAGGTGTAATGAGGAACGATGAAAACAAAACGAGTCTGATACTTTCCCTCTGCGGTGTCATTCCTGTTGTGTGGCTTGCCTTGCTGACAGCCCCTTATGTCAGCAAGGCATCGTGGAGATAGTGAATGGTCTATCCGTGGCAGTAAATCATCCGTTTTCCATAACGGTGTGTGAGGACAGCGTAAAGACTATCCTTCTTTTTTTGCTTGCCTATGGGATGGGCATCGGTATCTTTCTTTCCACACGCAGGAACTACCGCAGGCGGGAGGAACACGGCTCGGCAAAATGGGGCAATGCAAGTGCTTTAAATAAAAAGTACAAGGATAAGGATATGGAGATGAACATAATGGTGAAGAAAACAGAGATAGTTATGGACGAATATATTGATGTATTGGAAAAGATAAAAGAGCGAATTATGCAAGCACAGTACCAGGTAATGAAAAATGCAAATGTCGAACGCAATATTTTATTTAATAGGGAACGTAATTCTTCGATACAGCCAATGGGGAAATAAATTTGTTGAAACGCTATTAAATGATTTGAGAATGGCTTATCCTAGTAGAGAAGGATATTTTGTTAGAAATCTTAATTATATGAAACAGTTTGCGCGACGAATACCATCAGAAGAAATTTTGCATCAGGGTGGTGCAAAAATTAGTTGGCGTGCAATAAAATTGTTGATAGATAAGACGGATAATCTAGAAGAGCATATGTGGTATACACAGCAATGTCTGGAAAATGGATGGTCTAGTACAGTGCTTTCACATCAGGTAGAAGTGGTTTGTATTATAGACAGGCATTAGCAGATAAAACAACAAATTTTAAGGAACAGTTAGCTAATCCTTTTAGTGAACAAGTAGAAGAAATTATAAAAGATTCTTATATTTTTGATTTTATACCGAATGCGAAAAAGCTTAGAGAGATTGAGCTAGAAGATGCCCTTGTTCAGCAAATAACAAAGCTGCTGTTGGAGTTTGGGTCAGGCTTTGCTTTTATGGAGTGGCAGTATCCGATTCGTGTTGGAAAAAGAGAGTTTTTCATTGACTTATTATTTTACAATGTGAAATTGCATTGTTATTTCGTAGTAGAATTAAAAACGGTGGAATTTGAGCCAGAGTTTGCAGGGAAGCTGTCTTTCTATTTATCAGCAGTACGTGATTTTGTGGGGATATGTTTTGATTTTGGTACTTATGTTGAGACTGTCGTGTTGCTTTCCAAACCATGACAACAAAACATGTCAACATTGATTTATATGCTGATGAATTGGATTTGATTTCTTCAGAGAGTAAAGCTACTTAGAACAATATAATATAACATGTTTTTGATAAGTACAGATTTAAGGTTTCAAATTGATATATAGCACAAGTGAAAGAAAATGTGGAATTAAATAAAGAGAAGCCTATCAGAAACCTAAAAATGATAATTTAAAGCTATTTATTTATCCAATAGAAAAATGAAGAAGCAATAAAAGATGCGTTCAGGTATTTTCAGATGATTTAAAATTATAAGGGTAATTGTTTGGAAGGAGGAATTATATGAAAGATGTAGTATATCAAGGCGAGCAGTTTAAAAAAATCATCGATATTATTGAATCAGCCAAAGAGAGAGCATATCGTAAAGTGAATGAAGAACTGATTTTGATGTATCGTGATATAGGTGAATATATCAGTAGAGAGTCAAAAAGTGCGGAATATGGAGATGCTTTTGTAAAAAGACTTGCTGAATTCTTTGCAGACAATTATCCTGAATTAAAAGGATTTAATCGTCGTGGATTGTATAGAATGAAGCAATTTTATGAGATGTACAAAGACGAAGAAAAAGTGTCACCACTGGTGACACAATTGAGCTGGACAAATCATTTAAAGATTATGTCTGCGTGCAAAACAATGGAAGAACGTATTTTTTACATGAATATGTGTGTGAAAGAGCGACTTTCAAAAAGAGAGTTAGAAAGACAAATAGATAGTAGCTATTATGAACGATATATGTTATCACAAAAACCACTGACACCTGCTATTGAAGAATCAAAAGGAGCAACTAGAAATGTTTTTCTTGATAATTATGTATTTGACTTCCTTGATGTACCGGAAACTGTTTCTGAACGTGATTTGCAGAAATCTATTATACGAAATTTAAAAGATTTTATTCTAGAAATCGGCAAGGACTTTACCTTTATTGGAGAAGAATATCGTTTATAAGTTGGTAAGCACGATTACTACTTAGATTTACTGTTTTATCACAGAGGACTTTCTTGCCTTGTAGCTTTTGAATTAAAAATTGGAGAGTTCAAACCAGAGTATGTTGGTAAGATAAATCTATATCTTGAAGCTTTAGATCGTGAAGTGAAAAAGGAAAATGAAAATCCAAGTGGAGGAGTGATTCTTTGTGCAAGTAAAGATGATAAAGTTGTAGAATTTGCACTTAGTTGTAGTTTGTCGCCAACAATGGTTTCAGAATTAATTTGAAACTAATTGATAAGAGCCTGCTACAGAGAAAACTAAAGGAATATATCTAATTAGCTGAAACTGACTAGATAAAATAATGAAATAAATTTATTGATAAAAATCCTAGAAAAATAAAAAGGTTTGTAAATATGCTCTTGTTACGTTATGAGATAGCTAAGAATCGTGGCTTTGGAGACGAACTGGAACTTGCGATTTTGGCAAAGATGATGTTGCCAGAATACTATGAAACAGATTTTTATAAGGCATTACCCAGTCATTTGGATTCTGAAGGGAAATGGGATGAAGTTCCTGAAATACAAGCTGATATAAAAACTATGGTCGAAGATAAGAAAAAGTAGAAGCATCATCTATAAAACAGAAGACGGACATACCAAAATTGATGTTAAATTGGAAGACGAGACTGTCCGGCTTACGCAGGCACAATTATTCGAACTCTACCAAACCAGTAAACCCAACATTAATGAGCATATTTTTGAAGAGGAAGAGTTAGATGAAAAATCAGTTATTTGGAATTTCCGAACAACTGCAGCTGATGGAAAAAGCTATAATACAATACACTATAATCTCGATTTGATTATATCTCTTATACAATTTGTAAGTATCAACTAGAAAGAATAATCATACATATTGTTAAAGCACAGGGACAATTTTTGTAAAACCCATATTACAGCAAACATTATCTTCAGTTCTCCATTATTTTCAGAGATATCTATCACCCTTCTCGCATATACTTCATTGATAAAGTATGTAAGGAAGGGGGGACTATCATGGAAACAAGCATCCGTGTCGAGCAGCTCTGCAAATCCTATCAGGGAACACAGGTTGTTAAAAATATCAGCTTTCAAGTAAAAAAAGGAGAAATCTTCGCCTTTCTGGGGCCAAACAGCGCAGGGAAATCTACAACAATCTCCATTTTGAGCACCTTATTAAAAAAGGATAGCGGGACTGTCATAATCAACGGCTGTCATCTTGGACAGGAGGATGAACGTATTCGATCAGGTATTGGCATCGTCTTTCAAAATAGCGTTTTGGATGATTTGCTAACTGTTAAGCAGAACCTGATCCTGCGCAGTGCCCTGTATCACTTACCATTTAAACAGGCATACCAGCGTGTGCAGAAGCTATGTGAAATATGCAGTCTGCATGACATTATGGAACAGCCGGTAGGAACGCTCTCCGGTGGTCAGCGAAGACGCTGCGATATAGCCAGAGCACTGATTCCGGAACCAGAAATACTCATACTGGATGAGCCGAGCACCGGTCTTGACCCCAAGGCGCGAAAGCAGCTCTGGGACACGATCTGCGCATTGCATAAGGAACGGCATATGAGCGTATTTATGACCACACATTATATGGAGGAAGCAGAAATTGCAGATCATCTGTGTATTATTAAGCAGGGAATCATCATTTTTGATAAGCCTATGCAGGAGGTACATAAGCAGTTTGCCGCAGAGCAGCTGCTGCTCTATCCAGCCAGTAAAGCACAGCTGATTACAGAATTGAACCGACATCATATACCATTTCATGAGCATAACGAGGCTCTTTGCATACAAACAGGCGGTATGCTGAAAACCATGTCTGTTCTGCGCCTTTGCGAACGCTATATTCAGCGTTTTGAAAATCATCCCGGTAATATTGAAGAACTTTATTTGCAAATGCTTCAGGAGGAACAGGCATGATTTCTTTAATAAAACGAAACATACTGCTGTTCTTCAAGGATAAAACCTCGGTATTTTTTTCCTTTATGGCAGTATTTGTCGTGCTGGGACTGTATGTATGTTTTCTCGGTGATATGATGATTCAGCCGTTAAAGCAGGATTTTCCGAATACCGCAAGAGAGCTGAGTGATACCTGGATCATGGCTGGAACGTTGGGAATTGTTTCCCTGACAACCTCTTTAAGTGTACTAGGAATCATTATTGAGGATAAAAGCAAGTCCATACTCAATGACTTTTATATTGCACCGATATCACAGATGAAGGTTACAAGTGCCTATCTGCTCTCCACCATATGTATAACATTTCTGGTATCTGTCGTAACTCTGATTATCGGTGAGCTTTATATTGTGGCTTACGGGGGAACATTTTTAACGCTATCCGCATTGAGTAAGGTGCTGGGCTGTATGCTGCTGTCTATTCTGTCCTGTACCTCTATGCTATTCTTCTTCATGTCCTTTTTCAAAAGCGCAACAGCCTTTAGTAATATAACAACCATCATCGGAACATTATCCGGATTTCTTATGGGCATCTATGTTCCAGTAGGCGCACTCCCTAAGCTGCTGCAAACTGTCATATCACTGTTTCCGCCAAGTCACTGTGCTGCCTTATTTCGCAATATTATGATGGAGGATGTTCTGCAGCGAACCTTTCAGGCCCTTCCACCCGAAGCCCTGAGCGCCTTTAAAAAGCAGTTTGGATTGCTGTACACATACGGGAGCCATACTACGAATATACTGGATAATATTTTGATTATCACTGCTATGGGACTACTGTTTCTTTTGCTTCAGTATGTGAAACAGCGTCGCGATTAAATAAAACTGAAAACAAGCAAAGAGGGCATGCGATGTGAATATCCATATTGTTACGTGGTAAACAAAATGATATCACCGCTACATCTTTGCTTAGCCAGCAGCCTGATCTACCTTCCTATGCGTACGTACATGTCCAAAGGAAGGCTTTTTCTTACCAAGCTCTACCCATCTAGAAAAGCTGCCTGTAATCTTTGCATACTCTTCACATAGCAAAGAAGAAAAACAACTTCGACCATAGAAGAATTTCACAAAAGGAATAAAAGAATATCCTCGAGCGTTTCTGCTTTATCAAAATAAATAGGACAATATGAAGGATACACTGTACTTTGTAAATGACTTCTGTTATTGTTAAGATATAGAGCGTTAATTTGTGATATACTAATTTATACAACATGAAATATTTTGTACAGGAGGATGGAGCAATGGGGATAGAAAAGAGTACACAGGGAAACGGAAACAAGTCAGCGAAGGATAGCATTATGCTGCTGCCTGATGCTATGATGGAAGGCTCGGACATCGCGTTCAGCAAGCACCGGCTGGATGATCATCTTACCTTTATCTGGAGCAATTCTGCCTTTTACAAGCTGATTGGAGTATCAAAAGAAGACTTTTGTTCCCACTTTCCAGGCTTTCAGCAATATTATGAAGCAGATCTTCGTTACCGTTGTGAATTTGACACGCTGCTGCAGAAGCTGCGGGCTGCCCGGGCTGAAGGAAAACAGAGCTGTGAACATCAGCTTCGCTTAAAGGGTGCTTCCTCCTGTATCTGGGTACGAATTACAGCGTTTTTCCACTCTGTTACAGAAACGGATTGTGAGGCTTGTTTTCTGTATACGGATATCAGTGATTTGATTAAGAAACAAAGAGAATTACAGGAGCGGGAGAATAATTTCACATGGATGCTATCGGAGTATGGAGGCAATGTCTATATCAGTGATATGGAAACCTATGAGCTTTTGCATCTGAATACGCATGCATGCAGGACACTGCAGGTTACCGCTGAGCAGGTGCTTGGTAAAAAGTGCTACGAGGTGATACAGGGACGCACCTCCCCATGCCCGTTTTGTACCAATCACAGACTGCAGGTGGATGAAACCTATGAATGGGAATTTTATAATGCGAATTTACAGCGAACCTTTATTATCAAAGACCGCATGCTGAACTGGAAGGGACACAAGGCACGCCTGGAATTATCCTATGATATGTATAGTGCAGAGTATAAACTGGCAAAAAAGGATCAGGAAAGAGAAGCCATATTAAAAACGATACCAGCGGGAATGATCCGTATAGATGCAAGGGATTACCGCTCTGTTTTATGGTACAATGATATATTTTTAAACATGATTGATTATACGAAGGAGCAGTTTGAGGAAGAACTGCACAGCCGTTGTACCTATATGCATCCGGATGACTATAAGCGTGCACAGATACTTGCTCAGGATCTTAAGGAATCCGGGGAGAATGTTGTACTGGAAGCCAGAGCCTATACGCGTTCAAAGCAGGAGCGTATATGGACAATGACATTATGCTATATAAGCGGGGAAGACAGCTGGGATGGCATTCCTTCCTTCTATAGTCTCGGGCTTGACATTACACAGGAACGGAAAAAGCTGGAAACCCTTCAGTCTAAAGCGGAAAAGGATTCTCTAACAGGTATATATAATCGCGCGGAAACTGAAAAGCAGATTAAGAAGTATCTGATTGAAAATCTGCATTCCAAGGGTGCCTTATTCATGATTGATACGGATAATTTCAAGCAGATCAATGATACGGAGGGACACATGGTAGGGGATGTCGTTTTGGCAGAGCTTGCTAATGGAATGAAAAGACTAATGCGTGACAGTGATATCGTAGGCCGCATTGGTGGTGATGAGTTTACCGTTTTCATGAAGGATATATCATCGCGGAAGGATGCTGAGAAAAAAGCACAGGAGCTTCTGCATATGTTTGGACACTTGTTTGACAGTGAAAAAAGTCCGATGAAGGTATCCTGCAGTATCGGTATAGCCTTTTATCCTAGCGACGGACATACCTTTAAGGAATTATATTCCAATGCTGACAAGGCTTTGTATCAGGCTAAAATGCAAGGAAAGAACTGTGTCTTTGTATATGACCGTGAGCTGCTTGAAAGTATGGGAAAGGTGTCTTATTCATCCCTGGGAACGGCTATAGATTCAGAGAAGCGTTATGCAGAAAGCTCGGATAGTCTGACGCGGCTTGTGTTTCGAACGCTTTATCAGACAAAGGATATTGATACAGCAATCTGCAAGGTGCTTGAAGTTGTCGGCAGACAGTTTGATGTGAGCAGAGCCTATGTGTTTGAAAATTCGGATGATAACCGCTATACCTGTAATACGTATGAATGGTGTAACAAAGGGATTGACTCACAAAAAGCGGTTCTGCAGAAGGTCGATTATCATGAGCTGGGAGATTATGAAAAGCTGTTTGGTGATGATTCTATTTTCTATTGCCGGGATATTCACACACTTTCCGAGAAGCAGGAGAAGCTGTTTGCCGATCAGGGAATCCATTCCATACTGCAATGTGCATTTCATGAAAACCATACATTCTCCGGTTTTGTGGGGTTTGATGAGTGTACGGGTCTTCGATTGTGGACACAGGAGGAAATCAGCTCGCTGTCTTTGATTTCACAGATTCTATCAATCTTTTTGCAGCGCAAGAAAACACAGCAGCTTAATCAGGAGATGATTCAATACCAGACAGTTCTCAACAGTCTTGACGAATGTATTTATGTAATTGAAGAAAACACCTCCACTCTGCTGTATGCAAATAAAAAATTCCAGAATGTGTATCCGCATTTCAGAATAGGTATGCCTTGCTTCCGTGATCCAAATGAAGCGCAGAAAATGCCGATTATCTGGAATTATAAACCGGCATTTCTATGTATCAAATAAATATCTGTTCGTTTGAAGGTTTACAGACTTCTGCATTACAGTGCTGTGAGAAAGGTATTGCTTTCATAAAAATAATGAGGATGTATTAGCTTTAGATGCTTAGAATCAGAAGGTTTCAATAATACATCTTTTTCCTATATGACGCTTATAATAAATACGGTTTCGTTATTCTGATTTATTAGCTTTTTTGCTTAGCTCCTGTTCCTAGCTCACAGCTCTATACTGACTATGTTTTTCCTTCAGATGGTTTTACATCACTTGTAAGTCAACGAAACGGCTAACGTAATACGTTTATAATTTCTATATGGCTACTTAGTTCTATAAGAAAAATAGCAGATGTTTTCTTTGAATAGGACACACTGCTGTCATATTCACCATGGTATGATAGCGCCATAAAGGAGGACATATCATGGAAGATAAATATTGTCAGTGTTGTGGAATGCCAATGGGAGATACAAATGAGCTTTACGGTACGGAACAGGATGGTTCCAAGTCAAAGGATTATTGTAAATACTGTTATGAAAACGGGGCTTTTACATCAGATTGCACAATGGAGGAAATGATTGCATTCTGTGTGCCAATCATGGTAAAGGAAAATCCGGCTATGAGCGAGGATACAGCAAGAGAAATGATGCGGCAGTATTTTCCTACGCTAAAGCGGTGGAAAAACTAATTTGGTAAAATGAAAGCGCAGCTTTGGGACTATTTTAAAACCAATAGTACCAGACTGCTGTTTTTATGCATACGATATACAGAGGTGATTATTTGAAAGAGAAAATAGGGTTTATCGGGTTTGGAAGCATGGGGCAGGCACTGGCTGACGGGTTGCTTGCAGCCGGTATTGTAAAAAAGGAGCAGCTGTATGCATGTGCACAGCATTGGGAAAAGCTGAAGCATAATACTGAAATCAGAGGAATGCATGCCTGCAAAACAGCGGAAGATACCATCCTACAAAGTGATATCATCCTTATAGCAATCAAGCCGGATCAAATTCCGGAGGTTTTAGGCTCTGTGAAAGAGCTTCTTTCTGATAAAATTGTCATTTCTCTCGCTGCAGGTATGTTTTATGATACCTATGAGCTGCTGCTATTACCAAAGACACACCATCTGAGTATCATTCCCAATATGCCGGTATCTGTATGTGAAGGAATTATTTTATGGGAACAGCACAATTCACTAAATGCAGCAGAAGCGGCACTTGTAGAAGCGTTATTATCTTCCGTTGCACTCATTGAAAAACTGGATAGCGAACAAATGACCATAGGAGCCACAGTGGCAGGATGCGGGCCTGCATTTGCGGCCATGTTTGTGGAGGCTGTAGGAGATGGAGCGGTTGCGTATGGACTTCCACGGGAAGCAGGGTATCGGTTATGTGAACAAATGCTGACAGGTACTGCAAAGCAGCTGATGGTGCAGGGTATGCATCCTGCTGTTTTAAAGGATCGCGTCAGTGCCCCGAAGGGTACAACTATACAGGGGGTTGCAGAGCTTGAACGGCTGGGGTTTCGCAATACTCTGATTTCAGCAATCAATACAATTGAACAATACCGACTAAAATAAGAGCTGTGAAGGTAACAGCTTCATTTCTCATCTGATTATATATATGATTTATTTTTTACAAGAGAATCGACAATAAGACGCAGTGCAATCCGATATTGGATTGGCTGTGTTTTTTGCACTAATTTTCTCAGGTAGCGATATCTTTTACATAAATCTTTGATAAAGTATAAGGTATACGCCTTTAAGAAACGAAGCGTTTCATGATAAAATTACAATATTTTGTGAAGCTCTTTTATAATGAACCTGCTATAATAAAGGGAATCATAGAAAAGAGGGATTTTATGCTGGAAACAAAGCGGCTAATCCTTCGACCATGGCAGGTTGAGGATGCACAGAGCTGTTACAAATATGCCAAAAATCCGAATATCGGGCCAAAAGCCGGATGGCCGGTGCATGAGAGTGTGGAGAATAGTCGTGAAATTATACGTACTGTATTATCCGCACCAAATACATTTGCGGTTGTATTAAAGGAAACGACGGAACCAATCGGCAATATCAGTCTGATGATCGGAAAACAGAGCAATCTGTCAATAGCAGAAAATGAAGGGGAAATCGGATATTGGATTGGGGAACCATATTGGGGACAGGGATTGATTCCTGAAGCCACAAAAGAGCTGATGCGCTATGGCTTTGTGGACTGTCAGCTAAAAAAGCTATGGTGCGGATATTTTGACGGGAATGATAAATCCAGACGCGTACAGGAGAAATGCGGCTTCCATTATTTGCGCAGTGAGGTCAGGGAATGGCCGTTGCTTCATCAGACCTTGATTGGTCATGTCATGTATCTTACACGCACAGAGTGGGAGCAATCAAATCAAGAAACCAATGCAAGAAACCTATAAATTATAATAAATTCTTCTCATTAACTAATAAATTCCGTCCTTACAAAATGATAAAGCTTTGGATAAATGCGGAATGATGTAAGAATCTTGTAATTATGGCTGCAGCAGAAAAAATTACATGCTGGTAAGCAAAAAAATACAGCTTAGTAGCATTAGCTTTTTAACTAATAGTAATTTTCTATTTTATTATTATAGAAGTATGTTGACATAATGGAATAAATGGTCTGTTTTAAAGGCTCATACGAGAGTAAAAATCTGTAAAAAGGCTCTTGCTAAGAAAAAAGAATCTGCTATAATAAAGGGAATCATAGAAAAGAGTGATTTTATGCTGGAAACAAAGCGGCTAATCCTTCGACCATGGCAGGTTGAGGATGCACAGAGCTGTTACAAATATGCCCAAAATCCGAATATCGGGCCAAAAGCCGGATGGCCGGTGCATGAGAGTGTGGAGAATAGTCGTGAAATTATACGTACTGTATTATCCGCACCAAATACATTTGCGGTTGTATTAAAGGAAACGATGGAACCAATCGGCAGTATCGGTCTGATGATTGGAAAACAGAGCAATCTGTCGATTGCAGAAAATGAAGGGGAAATCGGATATTGGATTGGGGAACCATACTGGGGACAGGGATTGATTCCCGAAGCAACAAAAGAGCTGATGCGCTATGGCTTTGTGGACTGTCAGCTAAAAAAGCTATGGTGCGGATATTTTGACGGGAATGATAAATCCAGACGCGTACAGGAGAAATGCGGCTTTCATTATTTGCGCAGTGACATCAAAGAATGGCCGTTGATTCATCAGACATTGACCGAGCATGTCCTTTTTATTACAAAAGAGGAATGGGAACAGAACAAGCAAGAGGAAGCAACTCGGAAATAGAATGTATTTCTCTGGTAATCCTGTGACATAAAGAGGGCATACCATATGTAAGAAAGCAATAAGTAAAATTAAGATTGTTAAACAAATAGACGAATTCACTTGTGTCGTCTATTTGTTTATGACCATATGTAGAGCAAGCTGTAGGAAACATAAGCTATTCCTTTCCACTCGCTGGTGAAGGAATACTTTTACGGGAGCTAAATCATATAGTTCCTCATCCTTACGCCCTTAGGAATCGCTTCTTTCTAGGCATGAGCATAGCTTTCATTTCTGTCCTTCTAAAACACTGCATACCTGCTTTTTTCCATTATCACTAACCTATGTGCTTCATGAGAAAAGTGGATAAACGATGTTTTCGTATTGACAGATTGTAGATACTTGCATAAAATAAAGGGGAACGGAGTGTGAGAGAATGAGCAAATAGATAATCGACCCTGCAATCGAAATGTTTAAAATAAACTGTTTTCGTATGCGTCAATTATCTGCTTACTGCCTGCTTTTTAAGGAGGCGATGCTCATGCTTATACTAAAGCATATCACAATTCAAGATAGTAAAAAACACACACTGATAGAGGACTTGAATTATTCCCTGGGAAATGACGATAAGGTAGGAATTATCGGCGAGGAAGGGAATGGAAAATCTACCTTGCTGAAAGCAATATACAACCGCAAGCTCATAGAGGATTATGCAGCAGTGAGTGGGATAATAGACACAGACTATAAACAAACAGGATATTTTGAACAGCAGCTTTCCAGCACATGGGAGGATGCTTTTCTTTTTGAATATTTACTGAAGGAGCACAGTAAGGATGAAATCCAGCCGGAACAATACAATGATTTGCAGGGCATGGAAGCACTATGTGCTGAGCTGGGATTAAAAAGTGACTTTCTTTATGGAGAACAGAAAATAAGGACACTGAGCGGCGGTGAAAAGGTGAAGCTGCGTCTTTTAAAGCTCATGATGCGCAAGCCGGATTTGCTTCTTCTCGATGAACCAACGAATGATCTGGATATTCATACATTGCAATGGCTGGAAGCTTTTTTAGTAAACCTGCATATTCCTGTTCTCTTTATTTCCCATGATGAAACACTATTGAATCGCTGTGCAACGGTCATTCTGCATCTGGAACAGCTGAATAAGAAAACGCAGTGCCGGCATACGATTTATCATGGTACGTATTCTGCTTATGTTGAGCAGCGTCTTAACCGTCTGCAAAAGGAAGCTCATGAGGCTTCCCGTCAGCAACGCGAATACCGAAAGAAGAAGCAGAAGCTGAACGATTTTATGAATGCCGTGCATGATGCACAAAATGATACCGTACGCAGTCCGTTTTATGCGGCAGCTTTAAAAACTAAAATGAAAAATCTGAAGGCACAGGAGCATAGACTGGAAAAAGAAGGCTTTGCCCATGCGGACAGTGTTGAAGAAGCGATTGATGTGTATTTTGAAGGGGACGGATTTCCAAAAGGACGCCGTATCCTCGAATACGTGCAAGCTGCATTGAAGATAAACGATAGAATACTGCTTAAAGAAATTCACATATCCCTTTACGGGCAACAGAAAAAGGTGATTGTCGGAGATAATGGCAGCGGAAAAAGTCTGCTTATGAAACAGATTTATGAAAAGCTGCGTACAGTCAATGATATGAAACTGGGCTATATGCCGCAGAATTATGCGGATGCTTTCCTTGAACAGGATACACCTGTAACCTTTCTGCAGGAATCCGGAGATGCCAGGGATGTGACAAGAGCACGAGAGCTGCTTGGAAGAATGAAGTTTACACGGGAAGAGATGGAGCATACGGTTACACAGTTGAGCGAAGGACAAAAGGCTAAACTATACCTGCTTCGTTTCATCAAGTGCGGCTGTAATGTCCTTTTGCTTGATGAGCCAACCCGCAATTTGTCTCCATTGAGCGCACCGGTTGTTCGTCGTATTCTGAAGGATTATACCGGCTGCATTTTGGCAGTATCCCATGACCGGCTGTTCATTCGTGAAGTATTCGACCATGTGCTTTTGATTGAGCAGGGAAGGCTGTATGAGCAGGACACAGACCACTTTCTGGAAGAACTACAGCTTTGATAATTAAATCGTTTACTGTGCAACAGGATTTTCATTTGTTATGGTAAATCGGTAAAAAGAGACAGGCTGTAATGGCTTCTAAATTCACTGCTACAGCTACACTGTATCATATACGAACGATAGGATGACATGAAGCTGTAAGCATTATATAACGTATATAAGGTGATAGGAAAGTAGGAAACATCATGTTAAAACATGAAGGGAAGTCGTAAGCATAGAAAGCTAAACATCATTGACAGAATCAGAAATCTGTGTTGTAATATTTTCGTACAGATAAATGGGGTGCCTACTCATGGCTGAGATCGGATATTGATCCGGGACCCAAGGAACCTGATACGGGTAATGCCGGCGTAGGGATTTTATTGCGAAAGCACAACAGGAGCAGGACTGTTTCTGTTTGTCATCCGAAAGAAATCATGAAAAGCTGACACCGTAGCAGGCGTACAGCTTTTTTACATTTACAGGAGGATAAACAACATGTATACTACACAAATGGATGCTGCAAGACAGCATATCATCACCAGAGAAATGAAGGCTGTCGCTGCTTATGAGCAGATGGAGGAGGAAGAGGTATGCAGACTTGTTGCTGCTGGGCAACTGGTCATTCCGGCGAATAAGCATCATACTTGTCTGAAGCCGTATGGAATTGGGCATATGCTGAAAACCAAAATCAATGTGAATCTGGGGACAAGCAAGGATTGTCTTGATCTTGATATGGAAATGGAAAAGGTACAAAGCGCTGTTGCTATGGGAGCAGAGGCCATCATGGATCTTAGCTCCTTTGGGGACACGCAGACATTTCGCAGAAAGCTGGTGGCAGAGTGCCCGGCAATCCTTGGAACTGTCCCCATCTATGATGCAGTGGTTTATTATAATAAGGCTTTGAAAGATATTACAACACAGGAATGGCTGGATGTATTCCGTATGCATGCAGAGGATGGTGTTGATTTCATGACTATTCACTGTGGTATTAACAAGCAGACTGCATCCCGGTTTAAAAAACAGAAGCGTATGACAAATATTGTTTCACGAGGAGGCTCCATAATCTTTGCATGGATGGAAATCACCGGTAATGAAAATCCGTTTTATGAGCATTTTAATGAAATCCTGCACATATGCAGACAGCATGATGTCACCCTTTCTCTAGGGGATGCCTGCCGTCCTGGCTGTTTAAAGGATGCCGGTGATATAGCACAAATCGAAGAGCTTGTTACTTTAGGGGAATTGACACAGCGTGCATGGGAACAGGATGTACAGGTTATCGTGGAAGGCCCTGGACATATGCCGCTTAACCAGATACAGGCAAATATGGAGCTTCAGAAAACGATCTGTAAGGGGGCACCATTTTACGTATTGGGGCCTATTGTCACTGATGTTGCGCCAGGCTATGATCATATCACGGCTGCTATTGGAGGCGCTTTGGCGGCAACCTATGGCGCCAGCTTCCTATGCTATGTTACACCGGCTGAGCATTTGCGGCTTCCCAATGTGAAAGATGTAAAGGAGGGAATTATCGCCAGTAAAATAGCGGCTCACGCTGCGGATATTGCAAAGGGAGTAAAGGGGGCAATCGACTGGGATCACAGCATGGCAGAGGCACGCGGAAACCTGGATTGGGAAGCAATGTTTTCTCTTTCCATGGATCCGCAAAAAGCCAGGACATATCGGGCACAATCTACACCGGAACGGGAGGATACCTGTACGATGTGCGGTAAAATGTGTGCTATCCGCAACATGAATAAGATTCTGCGAGGAGAAAATGTAGATATCATGGAGGATGAACAGGCAGTACATTAACAGAATGAAAGGGCAACAGATTCTATATGCTTTATACGTTAAGAATTGCTATGCATAATAATATTCTTTCATGCTGAACTAAGAAATAGGATATTATACATATGCAGCAGATCGTATAAATTGAAGACAACGGTGTCTGTACGCGTTCACAGATACCGTTTTCTACATAGGTGCCCCTACATTGTTGAGGGTTCAGTAGGATGTCCATGGAAAGCAAGTATATGCAAGCAGCACAAAGCCTTTTAATCACATGGGGTTAGCAATATATAACCGGTTACGGTAATTGCAGCTCCTGTCGGATATCTTGCCTTTTATTCGCATGAGGTGAGCAATATATAACAGCATGAGGTATACCTACTCTAAACCGAGTGCATAGATCACACTCTCTGTATGCATATGATTAAGCTAAGACGTGAACAGAAGCATACTTGTCCATGAAAGCATTCTTCTACCTATATTATAAGTAATAAATTTCCATATCTTACCACGAGGCAAATTGCATTTACTGTAGTATCATATAGATGCAAGATGCCTGGTTTTTAGATAGAGTTGTTTATAAAGAATTATTTAAAACACTCGGTATTATCATCATTGTATATATGATGTTTGTTTGGAATCTCCTTGTGTAATCAATATTCAGCTATCCGTATCCGGCGGAAAATGAGAGGAAGAAACAGGAGATTATGATTACAATGATAAAAAGAGAAAGGGAAAGTGAGTATCGGTATGGATGAGAAATTTAACTTATTTTTAACAACAGTAGACATGCGTTTTCAGGAGTTTGTTTCAGAGATTCACGAAGAGCTGCTGCGGCAGGGCTGCAAATGTGATATAAAAGAGGCAAAAAGCGGTTATGTAGTCTCTTATATAGAAAAGGAATCAAAACGGACACTAGCCACCTTTGTAAGTCGTAAATCAGGGATGAAGCTACGTGTTTTTGCGGAACATATTCATGCATATCAAAAGCTTCTGAACACCTTCCCGGAAAAGATTAAAAAGGAAATCAGAAAAGCCTCTGTGTGCAAAAGACTGCTCGATCCCAAGGACTGTAATCCGAAATGCAGGATGGGATATACATTTGAAATGGATGAGGTTGTTTATCAAAAATGCCGCTATATGGCTTTTCTGCTTACACTGCATGAGGATAGCAATCCATATATCATGAAGCTGTTGGAAAGTGAGCTGAAGGCTGCAGCATCTCTCGTTTAACATATCCAGCACGTGGAAGCATTGTAAAAATGCGCTCTGTAGTACTTGAAGAAGCCATAGTACCTTGTGGATGCATTTCACCGGCTATGGTTTTTTTCTGCCCTTTTCAAGGATGAACACACATAGTATGAAGCAGTAATTGACTTCAGGTAATAAAAGCTGATGAAGTGTTAATGCAAGTTAAGTGACAGTGTTTTCCTTTTACAAGTAAAGGATACATATATATCAAAAAGGGAAAGCTGCTTCTGGAAATATATGTGCTGAAGCGCTAACGCAATACTGATGTCAGTATTCCCCTTGATAACCCTGCAGCTGTTATCCCGTATGTGCTTGATATCCAAACACGCTCTATGTCCTCTTTAGAGTGCTTTTCTCATACATACAAAGAGATTTCATGACGCTATTAAGAGTACCGCTTCCTACCTGGTTAATATTACATATAATTTGTTGCGCATGCAACTATTATCTGGTATACTATGGTAGTTGTTTTTTATGAGAGGTAAAGCAATGGCACATATCAGTAAACATACTTCAATTGTATATCGCAGCTCACAGGCCTATTTCGATGAGACCCTGGCACCGTATCATATAGGATGCGGACAGCAGTTTTTTCTAATGCGGATTTATGAGCAGCCTGGGATCAGCCAGTTTGAGCTGGCAGAAACAGGAAGCTTCGATAAGGGAACCTGTGCAAGGGCAGTCAAAAAGCTTGAAGAGCTGGGATATCTTCGACGGGAAACAAGAAGCAGTGATCGCAGAAGTGTTCAGCTGTATCTGACACCGCTGGGGGAAACGCTGGTTCCCGTGATCCAGGATATGCTTGCGAATTGGAATAGGTTTCTCTGTCGCACATTGACAGAGCAGGAAAAAAGACAGGCAGAGGAATTGTTGGAACGAATTGCTGAGAATGCGACACTGTATATGAAACGATGAGAGGAAGTGCACAATTATGGAACAAACTATGAAGAAAATGAAAACAAAAAATCCGCTCGGCTATCAGCCGATTGGAAGACTGTTAATGAAATTTGCGATTCCATCTGTCATATCAATGCTGGTCAATGCAGTTTATAACATTGTAGATCAGATATTTATCGGACAGGGAGTCGGTTATCTTGGAAATGCGGCAACAACGGTTGCTTTTCCGATTGTCACAATTATCTTAGCTGTGGGAACGATGCTGGGGGCAGGCGGCAGTGCTTATGCGGCAATCAAGCTAGGGGAGAAAAAGGAAGACGAAGCGGAGAATACACTGGGAAATGTTTTTATACTGCTTGTAGGAATTGGGATTGTTCTGATGGTGGTTGGTCTGGTTTTTCTGGATCCGATTTTGACAATTTTTGGCGCAACACCAAAGAATATGGGCTATGCCAGGGATTATGCGAGTATTATTCTGCTCGGTACAGTATTTAATTTATTGGGGATCGGTCTTAGTAACATGGCACGCTGTGACGGAAGTCCCAATGTTGCAATGTACAGTATGGTGGCGGGTGCTTTATTGAACTGTATACTCGATCCGATTTATATTTTCGTATTTCACTGGGGTGTGAAGGGGGCTGCTATCGCAACCATAACCTCACAGATCATTGCCACTGTGGTACTGCTGTATTACTTTATGCGGAAGGGAAATATGCGGCTGCGTCTGACGCATACCCGTTTGAATCCGACCATATGTAAAATGGCATTTTCTCTGGGGATTTCCAGCTGCATTACGCAGCTATCCTCTACTATTTTGCAGATTGCAATGAATAATTCTCTTGTATATTATGGAAATCAAACGACGGTTACAGGAGATGTAGCGTTATCTGCGATGGGGATCGTTATGAAGATATCTATGATTATCGTTTCCATCTGTATCGGAATCGGTATCGGAGCACAGCCGATTCTGGGCTTCAACAGAGGAGCCAATCAGCCAAAGCGCATAAAGCGGTGTTACCGCTTGGCCAGCAATACGGCAACTGCAGTTACTACGGTTGGCTGGGCGATGTTCATGTTGATTCCGCATATCATTTTGATGCTGTTTGGAAGTGCGGATGCTAATTTTACAAGCTTTGCAATCAAGGCTATGCGAATTTTTGATCTTGGTGTATTTTGTGCAGGCTTTCAGGTGACATCAACCTCATATTTTCAGGCAACCGGACAGCCGATGAAGGCAAGTATCCTGTCTTCCCTGCGACAGCTTGTGCTGCTGATTCCATTGATCCTGATTCTGCCGCTGCATTTCGGTTTGGATGGAATCCTGTACGCCGGGCCGATTGCGGATATCACGAGTGCTGTTATCATTTTCTTCTTTATCCATCATGAAATGAAAAAGCTGGATGTGCAGATAGCCCAGGAGACTGGTGAGGAGCTTGGCGTGTACAGTGAGACACTTGCCTGATTTCTATATAGCAAATAAAGATGCTTCGGCATCTTTTTTTTACTACATCTAAGAATTCTTCCACACTATAGAAAAGATATGAGCGACTATAAGAAATCGGATAAAAAATTCGGATATATGTGGCAGATATGAAACAGCTTTACGTTAACAGCTCTATTCAGGATAGCGTTTTCATAGTATAATAACAGTAATAAAAACAATAGAAACCTGACAAATAAAGGCTTATTTGAGATTGTTAAAAAATGTCATGCACTGCTGTGCCAAACATGAATTTCATTTCGTTGTTTTTCCTCACTCCCCCTTTTATACTGTAAGTGTAAAGAGGAAAGGTTTACAGAAAGAAGGGAACTAATTATGAAAGAAAACGTACAAAGGTTTGGCCGCTTCCTAAGTGGAATGGTCATGCCCAACATCGCAGTATTCATCGCCTGGGGATTTATTACTGCATTATTTATTCCAACCGGCTGGCTGCCGAATGAAACACTTGCACAGATGGTTGCGCCAATGCAGCGCTTCCTGTTGCCGACATTGATTGCCTATACCGGAGGTAAGATGGTATATGATGTTCGAGGTGGTGTGGTTGGTGCCGCTGCTGCAATCGGTATTCTGGCAGGAACGGAGGATCCGATGTTCATCGGTGCTATGATTGCAGGGCCTTTAGGCGGCTGGCTGATGAAAAAGGTCGATGGAATATTTGAAGGAAAGATTCCGGCTGGCTTTGAGATGCTGGTTAATAATTTCTCAGCCGGTATTCTTGGAGCACTGCTTGCCGTATTCGGATGTCTGGCAATCGAACCGCTTTGTGTGGGAATCAAGGATGTTCTGGTAGTATGTGTTGACTTTCTGGTAAAACGAAGTCTGCTGCCGCTCACCTCACTGTTTGTAGAGCCGGCGAAGATTCTGTTTCTAAATAATGCGATCAACCATGGTGTCTTTACACCACTGGGAATGGATC
Source organism: Erysipelotrichaceae bacterium 66202529 (assembly GCA_017161075.1). Taxonomy (NCBI): domain Bacteria; kingdom Bacillati; phylum Bacillota; class Erysipelotrichia; order Erysipelotrichales; family Erysipelotrichaceae; species Erysipelotrichaceae bacterium 66202529. The sequence continues at coordinate 1,181,622 of CP046174.1, forward strand.
AGGTGGCGGAAGCCGGTAAGTCGATTTTCTTCCTGATCGAAGCTAATCCTGGGCCTGGTCTGGGTCTGTTGCTGGCTTACAGCTTCTTTGGTAAAGGGGCAGCCAAAAGCAGTGCGCCAAGTGCGGTTATCATTCATTTCCTGGGAGGTATTCATGAAATCTATTTCCCATATGTACTAATGAATCCGCTGACAGTTCTGGCTGTTATGGCAGGTGGTATGTCCGGTGTCTTTATCAACAGCGTCTTTAACTCCGGACTGGTGTCCGCAGCATCTCCGGGAAGTATCATTGCCATTTTGGGTATGTGTGCCAAGGATAGCTATATCGGTGTGATACTAAGCGTCGTTGTTGCCGCAGCCGTATCCTTTATCATTGCCTCCTTCATTTTGAAATTCAGCAATAAAAACACAGATGCTGCTGCACTGGAGGAAGCCAGTGCTGCAATCAGCTCTATGAAGAAGGAAGCAAAGGGAACAAAGCCGTCCGGGACGGTAAGTAAAATCGTATTCGCTTGTGATGCCGGTATGGGAAGCAGTGCCATGGGGGCAACTACACTGACAAAGAAGCTGAATGCAGCTGGTATGAACGTTACGGTAGAGCATTTTGCACTGGATGATGTACCAAAGGATACAGAGGTCATCGTAACACATAAATCACTTGTGGAGCGGGCAAAGAGCCGCTGTCCGCATGCAATGATCTTTCCTATCACCAACTTTATGGGTGGCAAGGAATATGATGAAATTGTCGCAGAGCTTACTAAATAAATAACATCATAGAAAGGAAATAACGATATGATATACTCGTCACGTTTAAAGAAAATATTACAGATCACATTGGAAGCAGACGGGTATGTCAGGGTGGAGGAGCTTGCCAAACGATTGAAGACCAGCTCTCGCACCATTTTCAGAGAGCTTCAGCATATCGATGAGGAGCTGAAGGAATATCATGTCCGGATGATATCAAAAGCCGGAAAGGGAATCTGTATGGAAGGGTCTGCAGAGGATAAGGAAGCGTTGTATCACGAATTAAATACCGAGCAGATTCAGTATCTGAATAAAGAGGAACGCCAGCATCTTCTGATCTTTGAGCTGCTTAGAAGCGATGAGGTACAAAAGCTGCTGCATTACGGTGCCTTGTTTCAGGTAAGTGAGGCAACGATATCAAATGATTTAGACAGTATAGAGCCGTGGTTTTCACAGCATGATTTATCATTGATCCGCAAGCCGGGCGTCGGTGTTGAGGTTCAGGGAGAGGAAGCGGTACTGCGCAAGGCGATGACACAGATTTTACAGGAGCATTTGCAAAAGCAGGAAAGCTACGGACGTGTAAATTTTCTGGATACCTCGACGCTGCTGAGTGAAATCTTTCTCCATCAGGATGCCGGGATTCTGAATATGCTGAATCAGGATATTCTAAAACGTATCCTTGAGGTATTCCACACCAATCAGCACGAACTGAATCTTGATCGTTACGCACAGGCATCCTATATCGGTCTGATTATTCATCTTGTTATTGCCGTGGAGCGGATATTGAAAAACGAGGAGCTGAAGGAAAGCGGTGATGTGGTTGCCATGGTACAGGATGATGCCAGCTACCAGCAGGCACAGCAAATGGCTGCCGTACTTGAAATGGAATTTGATATTGATATTCCGGAGGTTGAAATTGCCTTTATCGCTCTGCATATCCGCGGCGCTAAAATCAGCCGTGTGGAGTATGCGAACAGCGATGATACGAATTTGCAGCAGCTGCGGGATATTCTGTATGCCATGCTGCAGACCTATGATGAGGAAAAACGCTATCTGCTGCTGGAGGATGAAGAGCTCTTTCAGGGACTTCTCACACATCTTTCACCAACAATCACACGGCTTCAGCATGATCTCCCTATTTATAATCCGCTGCTTTCCCAGATTCAAAGAGAATATAAGGAATTGTATGAGCAGACAAAGCGGGCATGCACTGTTTTGGAAAAATATTGCGGTGTTGCAGTCAGTGATGCAGAAGCAGGGTTTATCACCATGCATATCGGAGCTTCCCTAGAACGCGGGAAGCATACAGCAGCGTATCGCCGTGTTATACCGATTGGTGTCGTATGTGCCAGCGGTATAGGTGTGAGTGCCATGCTGTCGGCTAGAATTCAGAAAAGCTTTCATCCAGATGTCCGCCTGCAGGTGCTGTCCATGGAGGATGTGCTGCAGCATGCCTATGAGGATACGGAGCTGCTTGTTTCCACCTTTGCCCTGGATGTTACCGACCGGCAGGTTATCGTAGTGACTCCTCTGCTCAATCAGCAGGATATCCAGCATATACGTCTTGCACTCAAAAAACTTCAGGAACTACCGGAACCTGTAAAAAAAGCATCACAGCCAATCAGCGATTTCCGTGTACAGCTTCAGCTGCTTCATAAAATTAGTGAAGAAAGCCTATTGCTGCTCGACCATATTCACCTGCATACCACGCAGCAGACAACGCTGTCAGATATCCTGATGGAAAGTGCGCAATATCTGGGGCGTGATGAGATTACAGCAGGGCAGATTCGCGAAGACTTACAAAAGCGGGAAGCGATGGGCTCAGTGATTATGCAGGATTTGCATTTCGCATTGCTGCATGCGTTGACACCTGGTGTGGATCATATGGAGATACTTCTGCAATATCCCCAGACGGCATGGGATGAAGACCTGCACAATCTGAAATTTGTTGCGGTCATGGTACTGCATACTGAATCCAGTAGGATACGCAAGGAGCTGCTGTCTGTCTTTTCCAGAGGATTGGTGGAATCCGAGCCGCTGTTACATGCGGTAATTGCTCAGGACCAACAAAAGATAGAGGAAGCGCTGAGTCAGCTGATTATGGATTATATTGATACAGCAGTTGCACTGTAGAAAGGAATTCTTATGGGACTATTTCATAAAACAAGAGACCGACCTGCCCTGGAGGATCTGCACATTTACTTTGTCTGTGATGCCGGAATGGGAAGCAGTGCAATGGCCGCAAGCCAGCTGCAGAAAAAACTGAAAGCACATGGCATTATCTGCCGCGTGAAAAACTGTGCTATTGACGAAGTACCCGAGGATGCACAAATCCTGGTATCCCACAGTAATTTTACACAACGCATACAAAAACAGTTCCCGGATGTCCGCTGCTATAGCGTGCAGGGATTCATGAATGATGAAGAATATGAACAAATCGTGGAGGATATTATGATATTCAGAAAGAAAAAGGAAGAGAAGAAAAACAATATACTGGAAAAAAGCAATATTATGTTAAATTGCCATGCTGACAGCAGTGATGAGGCGATTATTGCGATGGGAAAGCTGTTGAAGGCTTCCGGCTATATCGAAGAAGGCTATATTCAGGGAATGCTGAACAGGGATCACTCCTTGACCACCTATATCGGAAACGATATCGCAATTCCGCATGGGGAATACGAAGTCAAGGATTGTGTAAAAAAGACAGGAATTGCCGTCATGATTTACCCGGAGGGAATCAAATGGGCGGATGGAAATGTCCGTATCGTGATTGGTATTGCAGCGAAAAATGATGATCACATGGCAATTTTGGCTAACATCGCAGAAAAGCTTGGTGAAATGGAAATGGTGGAAAAGGTCGTCACAGGCGATGTGGATACAATTTACGATATTCTGGCAGGTGATGTGGAATGATTCTTACAGTAACCTTCAATCCTGCAATTGATAAGACCGCTGAGGTCGATGTCCTAATACCGCAGGGCTTAAACCGCCTGAAAAATGTGATGCAGGACGCCGGCGGAAAGGGTGTCAATGTTTCCAAAACCATTCAGGCTCTGCATGGGAAAAGTATCGCCACAGGCTTTCTGGCAGGTTCAGCGGGAGAGTATATCCAAAAGGTGCTGGACGAATTGCATATTGAAAACGATTTTGTTTGGGTGGAAGGCATGACCCGCACGAATCTGAAGGTTTTGGATCATGATATGGAATTGACAGAGCTCAATGAAGCAGGCCCTGTGATTACAGAAACAGAAATTAAGCAGCTGAAAGAAAAAATCTTATCACTGATCAAACCGGATGATCTGGTCGTTTTAAGCGGCAATGTGTCCTATGGTGTCCGTAAGAATATTTACAGAGAGCTGATTGAGCTGGTCAAACAGCAGGGTGCCCGTGTTGTTCTGGATGCGGATGGAGAGCTGTTCGCAGAAGGAATACAGGCAAAGCCCTATGTTATCAAGCCAAACAAATATGAGCTTGCGACCTATTTCGGTATTTCGCAGGAATGCTCCAATGAGGAAATCATATCCCTGGCGAGAACCCTGTTAAATGACGAATGCCGCCTGGTTGTTGTCTCTATGGGAAAGGAAGGCAGTATCTTCCTGAGTAATGCCGGTATTTATCAGGCAGAGGCATTACATATTCAGGCACATTCCAGTGTGGGGGCAGGGGATGCCATGGTCGCAGCCATCGCTTACGCCCTGGAACAGAACTATGATATGGAACAGCTCATTGCACTTGCGGTAGCCTGCAGTGCGGGAGCTGTTACGACAAAAGGCACGCAGCCTGCAGATCAGGCAGTGGTTGATACATTGATGAAGCAGGTTATAATTCAGAAACTGGAGGAAATTTGATATGAAAACAAAAGCAGTACGTCTGTATGGCGTTGATGATATTCGCTTAGAGGAGTTTGAGCTACCGCAGATCAGGGATGATGAAATTCTTGTCAAGGTTGTCAGTGACAGCATCTGTATGTCAACCTGGAAAACGGTAAAACAGGGGGCAAAGCACAAACGTGTTCCCGATGATGTATACGATCATCCGATTATCATCGGACATGAATTTGCAGGAGATATCGTGCAGGTAGGGAAGAAATGGCAGGATCAGTTTCAGCCCGGACAGAAATTTGCACAGCAGCCTGCAATTCCGGGACAGATGGAAAGTCCTGGCTATTCCTATCAGTGGTGCGGCGGGGATACACAGTATTGTATCTTTCCAAATGATATCATTGAAGCCGGCTGTCTTTGGACCTTTGAAGGTGACGGCTATTTCGCAAGCAGTGTCGCAGAGCCTGTAAGCTGTGTAATCGGCGGCTATCATACAAACTATCACACAGTTCCTGGTACCTATGAGCATGTGATGGGGACGAAAACAGGGGGAAATATCATCATCCTGGGAGGCTGCGGCCCGATGGGGCTGGGCGCAATCAGCTATGGTCTTACCTTTGAGAACAAGCCAAAGCGAATCGTGGTAACGGAAATCAATGATGAGCGTATCAATCGCGCAAGGGAGGTTATCAGCGAGGAGGAAGCGGCTGCACACGGTGTTGAACTGATTTATGTAAATACTGCTACCATGCAGGATCAGGTTAAGGAGCTGCTGGAGCTGACAGATGGAAAGGGATACGATGATGTATTCGTATATATTCCAAACCGCGGAGTATGTGAAATGGGAAACAGCATCATGGCATATGATGGCTGTATGAATCTGTTTGCAGGCCCTACAGATATGAAATTCTCATCTATGATCAATCTGTATGACTGTCATTATTCCAGAAGTAAAATTATCGGGTCCACCGGAGGAACGATTGATGACATGAAGGAAGCGATTGAAAAGGAAGCAAAAGGACTGATTAAATCTGCGGTCATGATTACACATGTCGGTGGTTTGGATTCTGTTGTGGAAACGACGAAGAATCTGCCGGAGGTACCAGGTGGAAAGAAGCTGGTATATACGCATATTAACATGCCGATGACAGCGATTGATGATTTTGGTAAGCTGGGGGAAAGTGACCCGTTCTTCAAAGAGCTGGATGCCGTATGCAAAAAGAACAAGGGCTTATGGAGTGCAGAGGCAGAGAATATGCTGCTGAAGCACTTTCAGTAACGAATAAAGTACGAATATATGAATAGGAAATAACCGGGAGATTTTCCCGGCTTTTCTGTATGGAAAAGCTATATGCGTCTATCTTCAGGTAACGCTGGAACGCATAGGAATTAGGATTGATTCAGGTTGCCTAAGTCTTGTGCTGGTTATTGCAGTTCTACATATAGGAAATGAGATCAAAGTGTAACAGCTCGCTGTCACAGGCAAGCACTTAATAGTGATGGAGAAAGTGTGTGGACGGGTATAAACAGATTTGAACCAAAAATTTTTATACCTGCTTTTATGTTTTTTCTGAGCATCTGCTTTTTTATTGATTTTAAAATTATGGCACAGAATTATAAAGAATGCTTTCAGAACTTAGTTAGATGCTGATCATAACGATATGTATGCGACGCTTGTTTGGGCAAAGCTGTCAGGTTTCGTATTTGAAAGGATTATTTCAAAGTTGTTTGCTTGTTTGCAAGTGTATTTAGTGATACACTGATAGTATATATATCAAAGGAGGAGCTCGCATGAGATTATTGACAAGATCAGATTTTGACGGTTTGGCATGTGCCGTTTTTCTGAAGGAAGCGGGTATTATCGATCATTGGAAATTTGTGCATCCAAAGGATTTGCAGGATGGTCTGGTTGAGGTTTGTGAGGATGACTGTCTTGCGAATGTGCCGTTTGTGGAAGGCTGCGGCTTGTGGTTTGACCATCATTCCAGTGAAGAGGAACGTAATGCATATAAAGGAAAATATAAAGGGGAAAGCAGAACCTCACCAAGCTGTGCGCATATTATTTATGAATATTATGGCGGTAAAGAGCGATTTCCAAAATATGATGATTTATTGGAGGCTGTAGATAAGGTTGACAGTGCTAATTTGAGCATTGATGAGGTGCTGCATCCGAGTGAATGGATTCTGCTCGGCTTTATTATGGATCCCCGTACCGGGCTTGGGCGCTTTCATGATTTCAGAATCAGTAACTATGCATTGATGGAAGAAATGATTAACTGGTGTCATACGAAAAATATTCATGAAATCATGGCGGAAGCAGATGTAAAGGAACGCATCGAGCTTTACTGGGATCAAAATGATAAATTTATTGATATGGTAAAGGCTCATACGGTTGTGGAAAACCGTATCATAATTTCAGATTTGCGCGGTGTTGATCCAATTTATACAGGAAATCGTTTTCTGATTTACAGCCTGTATCCACAAGCCAATATTTCTGTATGGATTGTAAACGGAAAGGGTGGAAAGGGGTGTTCTGCGGCAGTTGGCTACAGTATCTTGAATAGAACCTGTGAAATTGATGTCGGCGCTCTTATGCTGAAATATGGCGGAGGCGGACACAGAGTTGTCGGTACCTGCCAGTTTGATGATGCACATATGGAAAGCGGATTGAATAGTTTGCTGGAGGAAATGAAAGCTCTGAATATCTGATTGAAAATGCTTTCGTATATAAATCAGTATGGATATAGCTATGAAAGAAGAATATCGGCCAGATTGTTGAACCATGGAAATATAGGAAAAGGCACAGAGAGTGAATTGATAATTCTCTGTGTTTTTTATTTCTATCTGTATTTTTTACTGAACATATTTAAGTTCTACATACACAGAACGCTGTTTTGCATAACTGAAAACACGCAGCTTGCGGATATATTGAAGATATGACGTTGTATCTAAAAGCAATAGAACTTCCAAGCATTTCTTTGATAAAATAAGCATAAATGGAAGTAGTGAAATTGCGTAGATAATCATACTTTTTATATCTGTTCCATCATATAGGAAGGATGAGAATACAGCATGAAATTATTTTCTATACAGCTGAATATAGGTACAAAAAAGGTAGATGCATACAATCATCCACCTTTTTAAAGCCTTTTATGAAATGCATATGATGCTCTGAAATAGGAGATTTTATTTGCTTGGTTATGGAATTACTCATATAGAAAAGCATTGCTTCAGGATAACCATATACCTCACATTTTACCTGTTTATGATTTAGATGTTTATATTAAGAAAGCTTTTCAAACATATCCTTCGGTACAGTACAAATCGGGCATTTATAATCATCGCTTTCCTTAGTGATATCCCCCTCGTAGATATAACCGCAGATGGTACAGCGGTAACGAATATCAGCTGCTTGTTCCTGTACAGGCTCCTGTGAAGGTGTATCCTCCACCTTGACGAACATATCCTTCGGTACAGTACAGATTGGGCATTTATAGTCATCACTTTCCTTAGTGATATCCCCTTCATAGATATAACCGCAGATGGTACAGCGGTAACGAATATCAGCTGTTTGTTCCTGTACAGGCTCCTGTGAAGGTGTATCCTCCACCTTGACGAACATATCCTTCGGTACAGTACAGATTGGGCATTTATAGTCATCACTTTCCTTAGTGATATCCCCTTCATAGATATAACCGCAGATGGTACAGCGGTACTGCACACGCTCTGCTTCCTTTATCGCAGCTTCCTTGGCAGCCGTTTCCTTCTGATACATATCTTCATAACGGGAAGGATTCTCATTCAAATCCTGTCTTGCTTCATAGCTTGTATGTAATAAAGCCTCGGCAAGATCACTTAGCGGCTTGCCGTAAAATTCCTTATAAACCTCTTGGATATGCGGATTATCATGAGAATTTCGTAAAGCTACACTGCTGTCTTTATCATACAGTGCCTGAATTCTTGCCTTTCGTACCACATCCATATCCTCGCCGATATGCTTTGTCTGTCCACCACCGGAAATACAGCCTCCCGGACAGGTCATGACCTCGACAAAATCGAAATGCTCTTTATTGACCTTGAGATGGTGGAGAAATTTTCTGGCATTATCAGTACCATGGATCACAGCAACCTTCAGCGGAATATTTTGAATGACAAGCTCAGCCTTGCGGACGCCCGCCATACCGCGAACTGCCTCCAGCTTTAACAGCTCATCGCTTGGCTGTTTCTTTGTAAGAAAATAATAGGCACTGCGGATTGCGGCTTCCATAACGCCTCCTGTATTACCGAAAATGATACCGGCTCCACTTCCTCTTGGCATCAGTGCATCATAATCGCTTTCTTCTATGTGATCCAAATCCAGATTTCTTGCCCGCATCCAGTTTGCTAGTTCTCTTGTTGTTACAACACGGTCACAGTCCTGTGCTGATTCTCTATCCAGATAATTTGCAGCATCACTCAGCTCCTCGCGGACAATCTCAAATTTCTTAGCAGTGCATGGTGTGATGGCAACGACATAGATATCGTTGGGATCAAGGCTTTCCTTTTCCGCAAACCAGGTCTTTATGGTTGGTGCGAACATGGAAATAGGTGATTTACTGGTGGAAATATTCGGAAGCAGCTCCGGATAATAGGTTTCCACAAATTTCACCCAGGCAGGACAGCAGCTGGTAAACTGGGGAAGCGGCTTATCTGTCTGTATCCGCTCTATCAGCTCACTTGCCTCCTCCATAATGGTCAGATCAGCAGCAAAAGTTGTATCGAAAACATAATCAAAGCCAAGTGCACGCAGGCTGCCAACCATCTGTTCCTCCACATAGCTTCCTGGCTGCATTCCAAACTCCTCTCCCAGAGATACGCGAACACTTGGAGATGTGATAGCAACAACCTTTTTGCTGTTATCTTGGATAACAGACTGTACCTGCATCCAGTCCTGAATTTCAGTAATAGCACCTGTTGGACAGACATTTGCACACTGTCCGCAGTGAATGCAGATTGCTGTATCACCCGTTTTCACCAGGTCATAATGATGTCCCACGGAAATCTGCTTTTGACATACGTCGCGGCATTGCCCGCATCGTATACAAAGACTTTCAATTCTGCGAATGGCCGGATTCCCTTCCTCGATGGGAACCCGTACATCCATGGATAAATGTTTACTCATAAGTTTATCTCCTCTATAGTTAAATTAAGAATTATTCTTAATTTGTATTTTTATTTTACCTTTTTATGGAAAAGAAGTCAACAACATAAGAAAATCTTTTATATAATGTTTATTTGGATGGATATAGATTGTTAAAAATTAAAAAAGTGTATTGACTTAGAACTCTCTCGAATTTGTGTTTTAACAACAATCCTGCGTTGTTTTGGTTTGCAGCCAATGTGTGTGGGGGTGAATGATGTTACACGGCTGGGAATCTTTGATATCGCCATGCTGTCCAAAATTTCGAAGCTGGTGTATCTAGCTCCAACATGAAAAAAAAAACTGTCTGCAAAGTGAGCTGATGCTGGAGGATATCCAGTATGCGTTATAATGTATGTAATTAGCATAGGGAATTTACATATTCCTTGTGCTTTTTATTTGGCTGAAATAGACAAAATCGCTTATAATAAGAGAAACGGAAAGGTCGTGGGAATATGAAAAGAGAATTACCGATTGGCATTGATAATTACAGAGAGCTTAAAGAAAAAAATTATTATGTTGTTGACAAGAGCAATTTAATTAAGGATTTTCTTAGCAATGGAATCAAGGTAACTTTAATTACACGGCCTAGAAGATTCGGAAAAACGATCAATCTAAGTAGGCGGTGCCCACCCTTGGCGTGCTTGCTGAATTCCTGGATATGAGAAAAGAAAGCAAAAAATTATTTGAAGATACAGATATCATGAAAACAACCTATATGACAGAATTGAATCAGCATCCGGTGATTTTTCTGAGCTTTAAGGAGTGCAAGGGAAGTAAGCAGAATCTTGTGAAAAACATGAAGCTGGAAATCGCCCGCGAATTTGAACGTTATAAGGATGTATTAAAACGTGAGGATATGAACAGACTGGAACAATCCCTATATGATTTTTTGATGCCGAGACTTTATGATTGCATGGATGAGGATGTCTTCGGACTGGATGATACATTAAGCTTTCAGATGCAGCGGATATATAATGTGTCAGGTAAGACTGTGTATCTGATACTGGATGAATAGGCATTGCCCGCCTCTGGTGTGATACACCATTTATTGAATCGCATATCCATGGTTATTATAGTGAGGTGAAGGATACTTTTTCTTCCATGCTGTCTAAATCTTTAAAGGGAAATCCATATCTGAATAAAGCAATGATGACAGGGATTCAGCGAATCGCGAAAGAGAACACACCACCGGCGGGCTTTAGCCTTTTTTCAGGTCTTAATAATTTGTTTGTTTGTACTGTCAAAGATGAAGAGTATGCAAAATATTTTGGTTTTACAACAGAGGAAACGAAGCATCTATTAAAGGATTATGATTTAACTCTTAATGAACATGTGAAAGCAATGTAGGCGGTGCCCACCCATGGCGTGACGGATATCAATTTGGTTCTATAGAAATATACAATCCCTGGTCAATTATCAATTACGCAAGTACCAAACGGCTGGAGGCATACTGGGTCAATACCAGTGAAAATAAAATGATACGAAGTTCTATACGAAAACGGGGCTTAGGGTTTAGCATATATTTTCAAAATCTGATTGAAAACGGATATGTAGATGCTTATACAAAGATGCAGTCTTCCTTTTATGAAGAAGAGGCGGATGAGAGTCTGTGGGGATTGTTTGCACCACCGGCGGGCAATGCCTTAATGCAGGTTATTTGAAAATAGAGCGTGTCCTACGTGGAGATGAAATGCGATTGAAAATACCGAACGAAGAGGTACGCATGGAATTTAAAAGCATTGTATCAGCCTTCTTGGAGGTTGGAGAAAATGATATTATCACTATGCTTAATGCATTGGTTCAGGGAAAGCTGAGTGAATTTGAGATGTTTTATCGTCAAATGTTATTAAAGCTTCCTTCCAGTTTTGATCTTCAACGGGAGAACAGCTATCACATGATGATGCTGGGTATGTGTGCATTTTTGTATGAGGATTATGAGGTACTGAGTAATCGAGAGGCCGGGAACGGTAGAAGTGATATCTGTTTAAAAGCACGTAGAGCAAATCAGTTACACGTGCTGATGGAATTTAAGTATACAAAGGATAAAAATCAGAATCTAAAGGAATTAGCAGAAATAGCATTAAAGCAGATTGATGATAAGAATTATGCAGCAGAGCTTAGCCTGCCCGTACTGAAAATCGGACTTGCACATCGCGGTAAGGAACTGGAATTGGCAGCTTGTCTGTGTGAATCATGAAAGATTTATAATAAATGGATTATAAAGTCCATTGATTGAAAGAATATAAATTCGTGAGATGCCGTATCAAAAGGATACGGCATTTTGACGATATATATTACAAAAGATTTGACTGTAATAGCTTAACGTAACATCGGATTACGGCCTTTTATGCATTTTCTTTAAAACAGATGCAAGCTTTCCAAAAAAAGGGTATAATGTTTATTGTATATGATTTTGGAGGTTGATACATATGTCCAACATAGATAAGGCGATTGGAGTCTTTGACTCGGGCCTGGGTGGAATCAGTGTGTTAAAGGAGCTGCGATCTCTTATGCCGCAGGAGAATTATCTCTACTTTGGTGATTCCAGCTATGCGCCCTATGGTGTAAAAACGAAAGAGGAAATCACTGCGCGCTGCCGTAACATCTGTGAGTTTTTTATCAATAAGGGTGTAAAAGCAGTCGTGATCGCCTGCAACACAGCCACCAGTGCCTGCGTGAAAGAGCTACGCGCCCTGTATCCACAGCTTCCGATTATTGGTATGGAGCCGGCATTGAAGCCTGCTGTCAACGGAAAACATCAGCAAAGCGTACTTGTTTTGGCAACAAGGTTTACATTAAAAGAAAAAAAATTTGAACAGCTGATGTCCCAATTTGATAAGGATAATACAATTTACCGTCAGCCCTGCCCAAAGCTGGTAGAGCTTGTGGAGGCCGGAAAACTGGATGATGTAGCGGCAGTGGATCATGCACTCATGGAATATCTGGCACCCTATGAAAAGGAAACCATGGATAGTATCGTCCTGGGCTGTACACACTTTGTATTCTATCGTGACCGGATCCGTCAGCTGATTGGTGATCATATCGCGCTTGTGGACGGTAATGCCGGTACAGCGAAGCATGTACGACAGCTGCTGGAAGAACGCTGGGAAGCAAAATCAAAAGCTGCACCTGTTGGAAGCATACACATATACAATTCCTCGAAGGAGGATAGAATTTTGAAGCTGTCCTGGGAGCTTTTGGAAAGATAAGGAAAAACAATGGCACAGGAGTTGTCTTTATCAGAGATACGACTTATAATAAAAGACAGTATATAACGGAGGTAGATTATGAGAGAAAATGCTTGGAAAAAGTATGACGAAGCCGGATTAAAGGAAGTATTCAACTATTGTGAAGGATACAAGAAATATATTTCCGACTGTAAAACAGAACGTGAATGTGTAAGTGAAAGTATCCGTATTGCGCAAGCTTATGGCTATCGCAATCTGGAGGATGTCATCAGAAATAAGGAAACGCTGAAAAGCGGTGACAAGGTTTATGCCAACAATATGGGGAAGGGACTCGCGCTGTTTCTGATTGGTGAGGAACCAATGAGCAATGGATGCAATATCCTGGGAGCGCATGTGGATTCCCCGCGTCTGGATATCAAACAGAATCCTTTATATGAGGATAAGGAATTCGCTATGCTGGATACACATTATTATGGCGGTATTAAAAAGTATCAGTGGGTGACACTGCCGCTGGCACTGCATGGTGTTGTCGTAAAGAAAGACGGTACAATGATTACACTCAATATCGGTGAAGATGATAACGATCCAATTGTTGGAATCAGCGATTTGCTTGTACATTTATCCGCAGATCAGATGAGCAAAAAGGCAAGCAATGTCATTGAGGGAGAAGACCTGAATGTGACGCTGGGAAGTATGCCGCTGAACGGTGAGGAAAAGGATGCTGTAAAGGCGAATATTTTGAAGCTGTTAAAGGAAACCTATGATTTTGAGGAGGATGATTTCGTATCTGCGGAAATTGAAGTTGTACCTGCCGGAAAAGCCAGAGATTACGGTCTTGATCGCAGTATGATTGCTGGCTATGGACATGATGATCGTATCTGCGCATACACCTCTATGATGGCACAGCTGGAAACAGAAGCGGTAAAGCGTACCGCTGTAACTCTGCTGGTTGACAAGGAAGAGGTTGGTAGCATAGGCGCTACCGGACAGCACTCCCGCTTTTTTGAGAATACGGTAGCTGAGGTTATGGATCGTCTGGGAGAATACAGTGAGCTGAATGTTCGCCGCGCTTTGAAAAATTCCAAGATGCTGAGCAGTGATGTATCTGCGGCATTCGATCCAAACTATGCGGCTGTAAATGAGGAGAAGAACTCCGCCTTTATGGGACACGGTCTGGTTTTCAATAAATATACAGGCTCCCGCGGCAAGGGGGGCTGCAATGATGCCAATGCTGAATATATGGCAGAGCTGAGAAATATTATGGATTCTGAGAATGTAACCTTCCAGACAGCAGAGCTTGGCAAGGTTGACCAGGGCGGTGGAGGAACTATTGCTTATATCCTGGCACAGTACAATATGGAGGTAATTGACAGTGGTATCGCATTGCACAATATGCATGCACCATGGGAAATTGCCAGCAAAATTGATATCTGGGAAGCAACAAAGGGCTATAAAGCCTTCCTAAAACACGCATAAGCAAAGAAAAGAGGCTGTACAGAATGTGAATATCTGTGCAGCTTTTTCGTTATGAATAAAAACTAAGGATAAAGCCATAAAGAAAAAGTCAAAAGATCAATCCCAAAAAATACACTCGCAAAGATGAACTTACAAAAATGCACTCTCAATTATAAAACTACAAAAATACACAAAGTTAAGCCCAATAATAAAACTGTATTGACAGTGATTCTGCGTATCAGAAAAGCCACCTGAGGCTACAGACGGCTTGCTTTATACTGTATAAGAGGTGAAGCAAAACTATGTATTGGATAAATCCGAATCAATCTTTTCTATCACAAGCGTGACCAATACCTACAAAGCCTCTTTCTCAAACGGCTCCATGGTAAACAAATCCATGATTTCATCCTTACTCATGCTGGTTATGCTTGTTTCACTGCTATTGATAAAGGTGTCACTCAGAATATGCTTGCGCTCCTGCAGCTTCATGATTTTTTCCTCAATGGAATCCTTCATAATCAGCTTATACACCTGAACATCCTTTGTTTGTCCAATGCGGTAGGCACGATCGGTTGCCTGGTTTTGTGCAGACAGATTCCACCATGGGTCATAATGGATTACGATTTCCGCATTTGTCAGATTTAAGCCGGTACCGCCGGCTTTTAAGGAGATTAAAAAGACATCTGCTTCCCCGTTTTGAAACTGCTCCACGTAGGCGTGCCGCAGCTCTTTTTTTGTTTCACCTGTCAGCTTCAGATACCGGATATTCTCTGTTCGCAGCTGTTCTTCAATCAGCCCCAGCATGGAGGTGAAGCTGGAAAACAGAAGAACACGGCGTCCGCTGTTTCTTGCGGATAACAGCAAATCCATGCAGCCCTTCAGCTTGGTGGAAGGAAGGGTGACATTTTCATACAGTAGCCGTGCATCACAGCAGATTTCACGCAGCCGGGTCATCATTGCCAGCACCTGAAATTTATCAACCTCCTCCATCTGCATTTTCTTCTGAAGATCCTGATTGATCGATACCAGATTGGCATAATAGATTTTCTTTTCCTCAGCACTGAATTCCTGAAAATACACCTGTTCCATTTTGTCCGGAAGATCCTGCAGCACATCCTTTTTTATACGGCGTAGGATAAACGGCTCGACCATTCGCTTCAGCTGCGTCTGTGCCTTCTCATTCCCGTTTTTTATGATTTCCCGTTCAAAGAGCTCACGAAAGCGGTGATAATTATATAGATAACCGGGCATCAGAAAATCAAAGATACTCCACAATTCAGCAAGAGAATTTTCAATCGGTGTTCCAGTTAGGGCAAAACGGTAGCTTCCCTTTAGCTGTTTTACAGCCATGGCATTTTTCGTTGTGTGATTTTTAATATATTGTGCTTCATCCAGTAAAATTGCAGTAAAGCTATGAGAGGCATAGTGTTCATAATCCCTGCGGATATAGTCATAGCTGGTAATGATGACATCATACTTATCCAGCTCCTGAAGCTTCTGTATCCTCTGTGTATTGGTTCCCTGTACACACAGCGCATGAAGATCAAGCGAAAATTTTTGTATCTCATCCTTCCAGTTATAAATCAGAGATGCCGGACATATGACAATAGAGCAGGGGATGTCATGACCGCCATGCAGACTTTCCAGCATAGCGATTACCTGCAATGTTTTTCCAAGCCCCATATCATCCGCTAAAATGCCGCCAAAGCCATAGGCACTCATCGTTTTCAGCCACTGATAGCCAATTTTCTGATAATCACGCAGGATTGCCTCATAATGCGGATCAAGAGGATACTGCACAGCCTCCACATGGCGCAGCTGTTCCATCATCGCAGTAAATGCTGTTTCCCGACTGACATCGACATGGCTGCTGTGTTCAGCGAAATCGTCCAGCTGAAATGCGTGGTAGGCATCGACCTCCAGTGTTTTGCTCTTCAAATCCTGCGGTGTCAGATGCAGCTGCTGCAGCAGCTCATCGGTTTCTTGCAGTCCCTCAGATTGCAGATAGATGAGATCACCGTTTTTCAAGCGATGGAACTTCTTCTTTTTGCGATAGGAACGCATAACGCTGTATAGCTCATCCTTTGGAATATCAATGCTTGTTACATCCAGCTCCAGCAGACGGTTTTTCATGCGCACACCAACATTCATATGCACCTTCTTTGGTGTCTCCATCTGCCTGATTGCATCACTGATATACACATTACACAGCTGGTTCATATAATCCAGACCCTGCTTGAGAAAATTCTGTGCATAGGGAGCCTGTTCCTCTATATAGGCAATATGGCTGTCTGCGTCAATGCGTGAGGCGTAGGTTTTAACAAACTCTCGGATATGATCCAGCTCCAGAGAGGAATCCGCATGCGGGGCAAAGGCATATTGGGAAGGGCTGTCCTCATAATGATATAAAAGCCGTATGGAAATATCGCCATGATCTTCAACATCCACATAGCAGTCAATCTCCATCGGATACGGCATGAAGGTTTCCAGAGAGATACCTTCAAAATGCACATACTCACGAATTGCGGGAATGACATAGGAACAGAAACGAATCATATCATCCTTATGAATAAGAATCTGCCGGTCTGCACAAAGCTCCTCTAACAGATCCCGCATTTGTTCACTAAGCTCTGCAGAAAAACGTCGGAGGATACCATTCTCCATATAATACCAGCGGGATTCTCCCTGCAATAGCTGATCCAGGGAAAGCAAAGAGGTAATAACGAAAAAATCATCCTGCATATCAATGCGAAGGCCTATTTCCTGACTGTCCTCATCCGCAAACTGCAAATCAATGCAATCCAAGGCATCATTGCTGTATAGCTCATAAAACTCATCCATAGACTTTTTATCAATCGTAATCTGCTTACGGCTGGAGCCATAGCCATAGGAATACTGAGACTCATGCTCCTTGACATACTGTCTGAGAAAGTAAATTTGTGCCTGCGCAGCCTCATCGAAGGCCTGGATATGGTGTGTGAATTTCAACTGTCTGCCGTAATCCACCTCCTGCTGCCTGTCAATGGCATCCAGGAAATTGATAATACTGCGAACAACATAATACCGTTGGATTCCAACCTTGTAATCCAGTGTCAGCTCCTGATCAAAGGTGGCATGCGCACGCAGCTGTACCTTGTCAAGAAGCGTATTGGCCTGAAATTTAGCCAGATCCTTTCTGGCATACCGGTCGATAAAGGAACGGGAACGCTCCAGCATCTGTTGCTCCAGATAACGGCGAAAGGCATCCTGTCTTTGTTCAAGCGGGCTATAGGTAAAGGGAAAGGTCTTTGGCTTCAATTCATATACGATAAGCAGAACTACACCGATATGTCCGCAGGCAATCTCATGATCCTCGCAATACGGGCACTCACAGGAAAAATCCGTCAGTATGCCCTCCGCATTCAGAACGATGGAGCAGCGATTCTTATAACCGTAAACAGTCACAACAGCATCTATATCATATAGCTCACCGGGCACTGTTTCCCTTATTACAATTTCATCCACAACATCCTGGTCATGATAACGCAGCGCGATCTTCCAGTTTTTTGTGTTGAAATAACGCTGTATTTCAGAATCTAGTATCTTCATGAGACCCCTCCTGTTTCTTCTGTTATTGTATCAGAAAACATACGTGTTCGAAAGTATGACAGTTGCTTTTGATTCGCTTTCTGTGTTTTTTTACCACAGAATTATGAAACCGCTATTTAGGCTATGCGAATACCTGACAAAACAAAGGGATAATTCGTAATCCGTACATGAGAACAGCAATCAATTTCATATAGGCTTGCAGGTAGCCGATTATACCATATTGGATGATTCATGTGATGAAGAAATATGAAGCCAGTATGAACCTTTTTCCCTTTTGACGGTTTGGAAATAGATAAGGGTAAACGGTTTAGAAATGAATTAAGAGAAGCTTATAGATATAGGATGCCATATGACGGTGCTTTTTATGAAAAGACTTCTAAAAAAAGTACGTATAAGCATTTGTGATAAAGGTACGTAAAATCGTTTGTGAAAAAAGGAGACAAAAAAAAGAAAAAGGATTATACTGAATTTAAGACAATGGAAGGTGTGTGTGCGTATGTACAATCAGGGCATTGAGCCGGTAAAAATTGCAGAAGCCATTATACGGGCATTTTATGCAGAGCGCGATATTGACTTTGTGCTGAATCAGTTTCTGGATGATATTACCTGGATTGGACCTTGTGAGCACGAATTTTTCCGAGGCAAGCAGGCGATATCCGATTATTTTTATAGTGGCAGTTCTGAGGTTCCTTCCTGTCTGCTGGAGGATACCGCGTATTATCAGGATATTACGGATGATACGCATGCCGTCGTTACAGGAACCTATACTGTTCGTACACGGGGAGAAGACAGCATTATCGTCGAAGCCAGGCAGCGGTGCAGCTTTCTGTTTGAACTGCATCAGGGGCGCTGGCTTGTAAGACACCTGCACACTTCGAATATATATCAGGAAATGCAGGAAACAGATGAATATTTCCCCACAACCGTCGGGAAGCTGACATATGATTATATGCAGGAGCTTCTGCGTGAAAAAACGGAGGTCATTGATATGATCAGCGCCAATATCAATGGCGGATTAAAGGGAAGTAATGATGATGAGCAGTTTTCTTATTTTTATGTGAGTGAGGGACTGTGTAAATTTCTGGGATATACGTATGATGAATTTATGGAAATGAGTAACGGTACGGCGGTTGGCGCAGTTTATCCACCGGATCTGGAAGGAGCATTGCAGGCCTGTGCACGCTGCTTTGCGAACGGCGCAAGCTATTCTGCAGAATACCGGATTCGTAAAAAAGACGGCTCTCTTGTATGGATGCTGGATACCGGGAGAAAGAGCGTCGATGCGTTTGGAGAAACAAAAATCAACAGCATTCTGACAGATATCACCGCTATGAAGCAGGCGGAATTTGACCGGCAGGTGGAGCGTGAGCGCTACCGCATAGCTTTGGAGAACATCACCGATGTTATGTTTGAGTATGATTTACGAGAGGATGCACTGGTGAAATATGAGCGCCGCGATTATGATAAGCAAAATCCGGTGGAAAAAATTCATATCGCCTCCTATTTAGAGCATATGGAGGAGGATGGCAGCGTACATCTGGATGATATCGGAACGCTGAAGGCTTATATGCTTGCGAAGCTGCAGGCAGAAAGCATCGATATCCGTCTGCGGCTTCAGGACGAATGGAAATGGGTTCAGGTGCAGTGCAGCTATATTTATGAGGGGGATGAAATTGTACGCTGTATCGGAATATGGAAAGATATTACGGAAGAAAAGCTGCGAATGGATTCTCTGATTGACATCAGCAAACGCGATGCTCTGACACATCTGTATAATCAAAGCAGTGCGCAGGAGCATATCAGTGAGGTACTGGCATGTCAACGGGATTGTGCGCTGCTGATTATAGATATTGACAATTTTAAAACTGTCAATGACAGCTTTGGACACCTGTCTGGAAATGAAATGCTGTTATCAATGACCGGCATTCTAAAGGATTTGGGAAGCGAAATATTTACTGCACGAATTGGCGGTGATGAATTTTTATTATTGGTTGAGCATTCGCATATTGCACAGGCAAAGCTCTATGCCCAGCAGCTTCATGAAAAAGCGCGCGGTATCAGACTGCATAATTATCAGCTGACGCTGAGTATCGGAATTGCATACAGCCGTCCAACAGATTCCTATCAGGATTTGTTTATGCGGGCTGATATGGCCATGTATGAAGCAAAACGCAAGGGTAGAAATCAGACGGCCGTCCACGAAACGTAAAAAAAATTACTTACGAGAGCTAGAAAATCGTGATAAAATAGAAACGAAGCAACGTGTGTTCCTGGTGATGTAAGTCCAGTTGTCAGGGAGACACGTTTTCTTATTTTCGGAGGTGATATCATGTTTGAGATTCATGATTATGTTCGTTACGGCTCTTTTGGTCTGTTTCAAATTGTTGATAAAATACAAAAAACAATCAAAAACGGTGTTGTGAAGGACTGCTATGTACTATATGGAGTCCAGCAGGTTAAGACGAGAATTGAGACACCGGTGGATAATCCGGGGCTGCGTAAGGTGCTGAGCATGGAGGATATTGACAGCCTGATCACGAAAATGCCGGACATTGAGACAAACTGGATTATGGATAAGAAAAAGCGTGAGGAGGAGTTTCGCAATGCCTTGCGCTGCGGGGACTGTATTGCGCTGGTGCGGGTTATGAAAACAATTTATGCTGTGAAGGAGGAAAAAGCGCGAAACAGGAAGCAGTTATCCTACACGGATCATTCCATTTTTGAACAGGCACAGCAGCAGCTTTTGGAGGAAATCGCATTTGGTGCACAGATCAGTGTGGAAGAAGCTGATGATTATATAAGAAAAAAGCTCAGCATAGAGGAATAAGCGATGTAAAGGGCAAAACAAAGCTGTATAAAAACGTATATTATAATATCTTTATGGAAAAGGATGTTAAGCATATGATGATCCAAAGCATGATCCATGAAAAGAAAGAATTGATCAGACAAGGGATCATGAAGATGGATGAAAAACAGATCTGGTCATATGAAAAGAGATATCTAGATATCTTGAATCAAGAATTGGAAAAGTATGCGGCTGAGCATTCAAAAAAAGTAAAAGCAAAATATGTACTAGGATATATAAAACTGATGAGAAGGATGGTTGAGTATAAAGAATAACATCTAAGATTCATCAAAGATTTCACTGTATCTTCAGATAATAACATAGCAGAAAGACAAATGCGTCCGACGAAAGCAAAGAAGATCAGCGGTCAGAGTCTCAGCCTTGAAACAGCAAATAATTTTGCGGCAATGCATACAGTAATACAGACCTGTTCCTTACAAGGTAAAAATACACTTGAAGAAATCAAAGCCATCCTTCTATCATAAAAGGATGGCTTTGGCATTCTAACATCTAATCCTTATCGTTGAATAGTTACCAGCTTTTTGAATTTTCCTGGAATTTTTTTAAGAATCTATTGACAAATGCACGGAAAACGAGTAGAATAACATCGTTGCCGCTGAGAGATTGGGGTATAGCCAAGCGGTAAGGCACCAGACTCTGAATCTGGCATTTCCTTGGTTCGAATCCAAGTACCCCAGCCAATAAAAAACGAGAGTCGCTTCGGCGACTTTTTTGTTTATCAGAGGGTACGTTCCCGAAGCATTTCGGGAAATGCCAAGCTGCTGCCAATACATAAAACCATAAAAATGGAAAGGAAGGCCCGTATGAAAAAAGTAAGAACAAGATTTGCACCAAGTCCTACCGGGTATATGCATATCGGAAATCTGAGAACTGCATTATTTGAATATCTGATTGCCAAGCATGAGGATGGGGATTTCATTCTGCGTATCGAGGACACCGATCAGGAGCGTTACGTGGATGGCGCTGTGGAAATCATATATGATACCTTAAAGGAAGTTGGTCTGCGCCACGATGAAGGCCCGGATGTCGGAGGAGATTTCGGCCCGTATGTACAGTCTGAACGTCTGCCGATGTATAAAGAATATGCAGACCGGCTGGTTGATCTTGGAGGCGCTCATTACTGCTTCTGCGGTGAGGAAGAAATTGAAAAGCAGAGAAAAGAGGCCGAAAGCCTTGGAATCTCTTTCAAATATGATGATCCTTGCAAGCACGTATCCGTGGAAGAAGCAAGAGAGCGTATCGCGAACGGGGAGAAGTATGTTGTTCGCCAGACCATCCGTCATGGCGGTGAAACGTATTTCGATGATGAGGTGTATGGACGCATCGAGGTGGATAACAGCATTCTGGATGAATCCGTACTTTTAAAAAGCGACGGCTATCCTACATATAACTTTGCGAATATTGTGGATGATCACCAGATGGGTATCACACATGTTGTACGCGGAAATGAGTACCTGTCCTCTACACCAAAATATAATCTGATCTATCAGTCCTTTGGGTGGGATATTCCAACCTATGTACATGTGCCGCCTGTCATGAAGGATGAGCAGCATAAGCTGAGTAAGCGAAACGGTGATGCGAGCTTTCAGGATCTGGTGAAAAAGGGATATCTGCCGGAAGCTATCCTGAATTACATCGCTTTGCTTGGCTGGTCTCCGGAAACTGAGCAGGAAATCTACACGCTGGAGGAATTGATCAGGGTGTTTGATATCAAACGGATTTCCAAATCTCCGGCAATTTTTGATATTGACAAGCTGACATGGATGAATGGGATGTATCTGCGTGCCATGAGCACAGAGCAGTTCTGTGAGCTTGCAAAGCCTTATATCGAACAGTCTGTACACAGAGCGGTGGATATGATGGCGGTTGCCCGTATTTTGCAGCCTCGATGCGATATTCTGACCTCCATTCCAGAAAGCCTGGATTTCATTGATGAGCTGCCGGAATATGATAATGCAATGTATATTCATAAGAAAATGAAGACAACCTATGAAATTGCATTAAAGGCATTACAGGCAGCACAGGAAGCCTTAACAGAGCTGAATGACTGGTCAAGTGAGGAAACCCTGCATGAGCTTCTGCTGGCTCTGCCTAAGCAGATGGAAATGAAAAACGGACAAATTCTGTGGCCGGTTCGTACGGCAATTACAGGAAAGCAGTTCACACCTGGCGGTGCTATTGAGATTGCGCACATTCTTGGAAAAGAGGAAACGCTGAAGCGTATTGCCAAGGGAATCGAAAAGCTAAAGAAAGAGCTGGCTTAAAGGATATAAATAAAAAGTGGATAACAACACCGTGTGTGTGACTGTCCACTTTTTTTGTATGTAGAAGAAAATGCGTTTTACATATATTCCAGAAAAATCTGTGTGATGGTCGCAATTTCTGCCTTGGAAATCGTGATATTGAAAATGTTGTTTAACGCATCAAGCTCCTCACTGATCGTGTTGTATATATCTGCATGGGAATTGATAATTTCCCGTGTTTTTTTATTTGGCAGAGGATCGCTGCGCACAGCCCGTTCAATGACAAATGCGCCATGAATGATAAAGCGTATCGTAATTTCATCACTGTAATTGAGCTTCAGGCGCTTCAGAATGTTTAATAATACGACCATAAGTGAGGAGGAGGCCTTGTTTGCATCAAGGAATACCAGGGATTGCTGTAAAATCTGTTGGGATATCCGATCAATCAGACTGCGGGAATTTTCACTGAGAGAGGCAGCGGGAAGGCTGGGCGTTTGTGTAAGGCTGTATTCCATCTGCTGTCCGTGATTCATAGCTGTAATCGTATTGAGAATCAATGGCAGGGATATAGGGGCAAAGCTTTGCACGTCGATATGGAGACGGCTGCTGATCTGTTCACCGATTTCTGTCAGCGGTGCTATATCACTGAAAATAAACAGAGTCTCATGATTGTCGATCTGCTGGATGATATCGCATACGTAATCTAGAAAAAAACGGAATTCCTTTTTTCTCCATGCTTCTGAATAATCTATCGAACGACAGTTTTCATATAGATTGGCAGAGCGTATATATTTTTCATAATTTGCGGCTATATCCTCTCCATGACAGAGAAACAGCATCGGCGTCTTTGCTTCCAGCTTCTGCATAGCTAGCTGCAGATAGGTGCTGATCAGTGTGCGTTCTGCCTTTGGAAGGGTAACCTGTAATTTCGATTCAATAATCTGTGCAATATTATCACAAATCGCATCTGTACGTTTTGTGCCTAGTCCGCGAGACTGTGCAAAGCTGCAGTGATAGGTGTTGTTTTTCAGCTCGGTAATGAGCTTTTGCAAATATTCAAATAAAACAAAGATCATGGTTTCCTTCTGCTTCAGGGGAGTGGCTGACAACAGGGGGAACATCAGATCATAAAGCTCCTTTACAAAAATCGAGCGAATGGTGTTGATTTCAATCTTTTCCGTTTTCTTCAGCATAGCATTGCAGATAGATATGATCTGCTCATTATCGTGGTTATCTATTAAATACTGCTCGTTCAGTGTTGCGGTATGCAGGGTATTGAAAAATCTGCAGGTGGTCTGCGCAATAAAATATAATACATCACCGTCAAACATATCCAGAATGCTGTGCAGCTCGGAAAAACGGGAGGAAACATCCTGTATGCTGTTTAACATACCGTCAGAAAGATGCTCAAAGGTGATATCAATGATATTGGCTCTACGCTGTACAAAGCTGTGATGAGCACGGATGATGGAATGGCGCAGCTCCCGCAGCAAGGCCTGTGTTGTATAGGCGCTGTCTGCCAGAGCGATACAGGTAACTACATTTTTATTCAGACAGATGGTTTCGTTGAGAATATCGGACTGCTTCTGAATTTCTGAGAAAATAAGCTCCAGGCGCTCTTTCAGCGTACGATGCTCATAGCTTGGAAATTGCAGCGGATATTCTATAAACCGCTGCAGGACAGGGTCTTTTATACTGTCCTGATCAGAAAACAGATAACAGAGTATCCAGCTGCTGTGCAATCCCGCATGACGCTGCTGCAATTTTTGATGCAGCTGAAAAAGCCTGTACCTGTTACTGCATTGGACATCTATAAGAAAGATGGTGGTGTTATCCGGATGTACCTCATGAAGGAGCTCCTGTTCGTTATCCGACAGCTCATCCGTTACCATATATTCCAACACCTGCGTATAGTTTCCCAGCAGCTGAAGCTCCTTAGCCTTTTCTATAAAGAATCTCAGAAAATGATGCTTTCCCTCACCATAGGCCGCATGCAGGGAAATGCTTTGAAAGGTCTGTGGATACAGGAGAATTCCCAATAGCTCCTGATAGAGCGGATAGAGTGATTCATTGGCCTGAATTCCTGTGTAGGTCAGCTTTTTACGGTTTTTATTTTCTGTCTGTATCCGTAAAGGCTTATCCTGGTTCAGATATTCATGAATTCCTCTCCCTACCGGCAGCGTATACGGAACCGGCTCTGTAGAAAAGGAATGGATCACCCCGGCATCCAGATACAGTGTGGGACGTCCCTGCAGCTTAATGAGGCGGTTTTCACGATGCAGCTGATTGAGAACACGGGACACATTTGTGCGGTCTATTTTCAGAATCAGGGCGATGTCGTGGGCATTACAGCCACTGAAATCATAGGTGTGTGCGGTAATCCCGTTTGCGGTATAGCTGGCAATGAGATTTTGAATATCCTTTGTACGCGGTGCCTTTTTCATAAATCCTCCATTCCATAGCTGTATATCCTGTAAAGGTGCTGGCAGAAATATCTGCCTTTATTTATTTTTCATACTTTTTGGTGCTGAAAAATGAGGATACAGAATACACGCTTATTCTGACTTTGCACACTTATTATAACACGGATATGAAATTGCTGAGAAAAAAAGCACACATAGGATGAAAACGGTAGAATTAGAAAAAAATGGAAATATCTGCCTGCAGTTATGCCATTTATGATGACACGAATGTAGAAAAAAACGTGATTTCTCATAATTTGACGTACATTTTCCGAGCGTTTATAGTAGAGGTGTAAACAGACAGTAGCTACTTAGTTTCACAAATCTGAGAGGAGAAAAAACATGGAAATTAACTTTTTACAGGCAGCACTCATTGGGATTTTGTATTATATGACGTTATGCTCACCACCCTGGCTCACAGGCATCGTACATGTATCTATACGTCAGCCACTGGTATCGGGCACGATTGTCGGTTTGATTCTGGGGGATCCGCAAAACGGACTCATTATCGGTGCGACGATCAACACCGTTGTACTAGGCTTTCTGAATGTCGGAGGGGCAATCCCAAGTGATCCCGGAATAGCGGGAGTTGTTGGAACATCGCTGGCCATCGCCACAGGCGCAACACCGGAGGTGGCTGTCACAATTGCGGTTTCCTTTGGACTCGTTGGAACGATCGTCTGGAATCTGCGCAGTACGATCAATTCCGTATTTGTACATATGGTGGATAAGGCGGCTGCACAGGGGGATATGAGAAAAATATATTTCGTTCAGTTTGTACTGGCACAGATTGCCACCTTCTGTATTTCGGCGGTTCCGGTATTTGGTATCCTGTATTTCGGAACTGATGTGGCAACACAGGTACTGGATGCTTTAAAAGGAACACCGATGCAGATTCTAACCGTTATCGGACAAATTCTGCCGGCGATGGGAATTGCGATTATTTTGCGGCTTTTATCAAACCGTCCCAATATTATCCAGCTGTTCATGCTTGGCTTTGTATTATCCATTTATGGCAATGTACCGATGATCGTCATTGCAGTGGTCGCCTTCATTATTGCGTCCCTGTATGCAGATTTGAAATTTCATAAAGTAAAGGAAGAGGTGTAGACGATGGAACATCAGATAACAGATAACCAGGCTCTGGCGGAAAAAAAGCTAACCAAAACGGATCTGAATAAATGCTTTCTTCTCTGGCATCTGCTTGGGGAAGCAACCCTGAGCTATGAGCGATTGCAGGCTCCCGGCGTCCTTGGATGTCTGGGGCCGGTATTGAAGCGGCTGTACGGGGATGATAAAGAGGAATTTGTAAATGCCTGTCAGCGACACATGGAATTCTTCAATACAGCAGGATATTACGGCGGTTCTATTATTATGGGGCTGGTTTGCTCACTGGAAGAGGAACGTGCCAACGGATTGCCGATTGAGGGGGAGGATATCAGTGCGATTAAAACCGGGCTGATGGGGCCGCTTGCAGGGGTGTTTGATGCCCTGCGGCAGGGAACTGCTATCCCGATCGTCGCCTCCATTGCTATCGGTATGGGAATGGATGGTAATTTCTTTGGCCCGATTTTCTATATGATCGTCACGGTGCTGTATGTCATGGTACCCTGCTATTGGATGTTTCAAACCTCCTATAAAAAAGGAAAGGAGGCTGTCAACGGCTTGTTCGCAAGCGGAAAGCTGGAACGGTTTATGACCCTGGCTACTGCTGTAGGTGCCATCACGCTTGGCGGTCTTGCGGCTACCACCGTTACGGTAACATCCTCCACGGTTCTGCATTTGGGAAGCTCGGATATGGTTCTTCAGGAAACAATCTTTGATGCCATCTTTAAGGGACTGCTGCCTGTGGGCTTTGTCTTTCTTTCCTACTTCCTGCTACAGAAGAAATTCTCAACCTCAAAAATTATACTGATTCTGATCGCAATCGCCGTCATCGGTGTATTGATTGGATTTTTCTAGGCTGTACGATAAGGAGAAAACGGATATGGATACAATCAAAGCTATGATAGAGGAGCACAAAATTATTGTGATATGCAGGGGTGTCTACAATGACACCCTCCTCAAAACGATGGAAGCATTATATAAGGGAGGGATTCGCCTAGCCGAGGTCACCTTCGATCAGCGAAGTGACGATTATACGGATACGCTGGATTCCATTCGGATGTTGAATGAGCATTTCTGCGGAAGGATGGCAATCGGGGCAGGCACTGTGGTTAATGAACAGCAAGTTGAGCTGGCTCATCAGGCACAGGCCGCCTATATCATTTCACCGAATGTAAATGAGAAGGTTATTCGCAAAACTAAGGAACTGGGTATGGTATCTATTCCCGGGGCACTCAGTCCTACGGAGGTGCTGAATGCACATGATTGTGGTGCAGATTATGTAAAGCTGTTTCCGGCTGCCAGAATGAAGGCTGCGTATATCAAGGATCTCATGGGGCCGATGCCGCATGTGAAATTTATTGCCACAGCGGGTATTCATGAGGATAACATAACAGAATTTGCGAATGTTGGCTGTACAGGCTATGGAATCAGCGGCCGCTTGATGGACAAGCATGTTATAGCGGAAGGAAACTTTGAGGAATTACAGCATCGCGCAGAGGTATTCCTTGCACGATTGCAGAAGGGAAAGGTAGAGTAGTATGAAACATATTGTTTATGCGCGCGTTGATGATCGTCTCGTACATGGTCAGGTGATGACTGCCTGGGTCTTACATACCAGAGCCAGTAAGGTAATTATCGTTGATGATAAGGCTGCCAGGGATTCCTTCATGAAAATGATTATGAAATCCGCAATGCCAAGCAATCTGGAGCTTGAGGTTCTCTCCGTAAGCAGCGCGATTTCATATTTGAAGGAGGAGGGCAGAGAGGATGAACGAATCTTCTTACTGGCCAAGACACCGATGGTATTTATGGATCTGCATGATGCAGGAGTTCCTATACAGGAAGTTGGAATCGGCGGGATCGGAGCCAGGGCAGACCGTCGAAAGCTATATCGGAATATCGCAGTAAATGAAGAAGAAATGAACAGTATCAAAGCTATGCAAAGCAAAGGCATGGACGTCTATATTCGAGTCGTACCGGATGATAAGCGGGTCGAAATTAAAGACGCTGCCTAGAAGGGGGAGCAGTATGATAGGGTTAGTGGTTGCCACACATGGGTCTTTGGCAGAGGCATTTGTCGACAGTGGAAGGCTGATTGTTGGAAATATAGGGAACGTAGTACAGCTTGGATTATTCCACGGTGACAGCATAGAGCAATTTGAAATAAAGATACGCAGGGCAATCGAACAGACGGATGAGGGAGATGGCGTCATCGTACTGACAGATTTGTTAGGAGGCTCCCCCTGCAATGTCAGTGCAAGGGCGATTGGCAGTCTGTATAAGGACAGAAAGCTGGAATGCTTTTATGGAATCAATCTTCCAATTTTTCTGGAAGCAGTCACATCGCGCAGCTTTATGGATTTCGATCAGCTGAAGGAGCATATGGAAAAGATATTTCAGGATACGTATGGTGTGCTGAGCTCTAAAATCAGGTATTCCGCATGTGAGGAATAGAAAGAAGGGTATAAGAATGGAAATAGAAAAAAAAGGTGTAGGGGATCTATATTTATGGAAGGGTGCAATCGTCAGGGAGGAGGATATCCATATTTCTCTGCAGGATCGTGGCTATGTGTTTGGAGACGGCCTGTATGAGGTTGTCCGTGTATACAACGGGAAGCTGTTTGGCTTGAGCCGCCATCTTGACCGACTGTTTCAGGGGGCAGAAATCCTGCAGTTTAATCTGCATTATTCTAGGGAGGAATTCTGCCGCTTTTTCCAACAGCTGGTAGAGGAAAATCAGCTGATTAGCGGCTATGTGTATATGCAGCTGACAAGAGGGGATGAGGGAGTCCGGAATCATTTATTTCCTGAGCTGGAAAACCAGATGCCTGTTATATCCGGCTTTGTGGTTCATTCCAAGCGGAATGTGGAAAAGCTGCAGGCAGGAGCAACAGCTGTCACGGTGGAGGATATTCGCTGGAAATACTGTCATGTGAAAACGCTGAACCTGATTCCAAACTGCATGGCGCGTTATGAAGCGAAGAAACGGGGAGCTGGCAAGGCAATTCTTGTAAAGGACGGCATTGTGACAGAGGAAAAATCAGGCTCTATACTGATTGTGAAGGATGGCTGTATCATAACACATCCGGAAACGACAGATATTCTGCCTAGTACCACAAAGAAGATTTTGGAGGTGCTGAGTGAGCGGGAAAAGATTCCGTTTCAGGAACGCTGCTTCACACTGGAGGAGCTTTATGCGGCGGATGAGGTCATCGTAGCGGATACGAATACCGAATGCTGTGCTATCGTGAGGGTGGATGAGCAAAGGATTGGTGATGGAGCACCGGGGCCAATTCTCAAGCAGCTGCAGAAGGCGTATGAGGAGGCTATTATTGAGGAGTGCGGCAAAGCCGTGTAGAATCATGATGGAAAACAGCCGTACCTATGTAGAGATTCATACTGCATATATTCGTGAAAATGTGATACATCTGAAGCAAAATCTGTCGCCAAAGACAAAATTCATGGCTGTCGTTAAGGGCAACGCGTATGGTCACGGGATTGAGCCGTGTGTTCATGCAATCAATGATTTATGTGACTGGTATGCAACAGCCACCATGCAGGAGGCCATCCGGGTAAGAGCTGTCAGCAGAGAGAAGCCGATTCTGGTGTTTGGCTATGTTACCGATGAGGAAATCAAGCAGGCCGCCGCATATGCTATTACGCTCAGCGCTGTTTCAACAGCATTTCTGCAGCATATTTCTGCCGTCTGTGTACAGCAGAGGCTGCAGGTTGCTGTACACCTGAAGCTGGATACCGGCTTTCACCGCATGGGTATTTCCTGCTGTGAAAATAGCAGTGAATGTATGGAAGAGCTGCTTCCTCTATATGCTTTGCCGAATATTCATATAATGGGAATCTATACGCATCTTGTATTTGCCGGCAGTGTTCAGGAACAGGAGCAGGCCTTTACCCAGCTGCAATACCGACGCTTCAAAAATTGTATAGCTGCCCTTCGCAAACTGGGAATCGATCCTGGCATCTGCCATATATGCAACAGTAAGGCTGCCGTTCATCATCCACAGCTGCATATGGATATGGTACGCGTCGGTGCGTATATGTTTGGTCTGGCATCAGCGCAGGAGCAGGAGCTGATTCCCCTAAAAGAGGCCTTGCTATGGAAAGCCAGAGTCGTATTACTGCGAGAAATAAAAGCTGGAGAGGGTGTCGGATACGGTCATGACTTTATAGCGGAAAAGCCAACACGGATAGCGGTGCTGGCGGCAGGCTTTGCGGATGGCTACCGGCGCTGTATCGCACAATCCCCACAAAGCTATGTCCTGCTGCATGGTAAGCGTGCCCCTTTGGTTGGCAAGGTATGTATGGATATGCTTATGGTGGATGTGACAGCTATTCAAGGGCTTCATACGGGAGAATACGCTGTCTTATGCGGACAGGCGGACAGAGATGCAATCAGCAGCTATCTGCTTGGGAAAATCATACAGGGAACAGCAGGGGAAATCACCGTCGGCATTACGGAACGGGTGAACCGTCATATCCTATGAAATCCTGCCGGTTGTGGATGTATTGCATTCTCGGCGCTTTGATATTTTCACTTTCCATGAACCTGTTTCTGGTACCACTGCATATATACAG
Organism: Erysipelotrichaceae bacterium 66202529; assembly: GCA_017161075.1. Classification (NCBI taxonomy): domain Bacteria; kingdom Bacillati; phylum Bacillota; class Erysipelotrichia; order Erysipelotrichales; family Erysipelotrichaceae; species Erysipelotrichaceae bacterium 66202529. The sequence continues at coordinate 1,212,873 of CP046174.1, forward strand.
CGCCGGCTTTCTGGGAATAGCACAGCTGCTGCGGGATCTGCTTGTATACCTGCTGCCTTGGCGGATCCCCTTTGACATTGCCGGAATCCTGAATTTATTTTTGAATAGTTTTATGATACTGCTTGCAGTACGAATGCTGGCAAAGGATTTTGCACTGCATACTGCCATTGTTATATTGTTTCAATCCGTATTCCTCTCGCTGATCCCTGTCCCATCGACACCTCTGGTTGAGGATGTTTTTATATCCCTGTTAACAGGCTCCATCCTGTGTGCTTACGGAACAAAGCTTTTTTTCAAGGGACGAGGCAGTGGCGGGGGCATTGATATCATTGGCTTGTATCTTACAAAAACGGGGAAGGGAAGCGTTGGAGGTATCTATTTACTCGTTAATACGATTGTTTATATGATTTGCTTTATCATCTATGACAGTCAGGTTGCTTTGTATTCGATTGTGCACAGCTGTATCCTTTCCTTTATCGTAGATCGTATTCATGAGGATAATGCAGAGTCTGCAGCATTGATTATCACAGAGGACAGAAGCTTGAAGCTGCAGCTTCTTTCAGAGGTTGGACGCGGTGTTACGGCATGGGATGGCAGCGGAGTGTACAGCGGACGTAAGAAAGAAATTATGATGGTGGCAATTACAAGAGGACAGTACAGTGACCTGAAAAAGCGCGTATATGATCGGGACGAGCAGGCGTTTGTGATTTTCTTTGACCATGTGCGGGTAAGCGGCTATTTTCCTAAGCTGATGAAAGAAAAGGGAAGGGATGGGTGAGTACGATGCCGGAAACACAGAAACGGGTATATACAGGCAGAGGGATCACAAGAAAGCTGAAAGCATATATACCTGAAACAGATAACATGATGATTCTCTGTGAAACCTCTGTATGCGAGCCTGTTATAAACAGAATCTGTCATCAGTTTCCACAGGCTGTGGTCTATATGGCAGTGACATCACAGCATATGAACACCTTTGATGCGATGGAAGCGATTGTTCACTTTCTGTACCACAAAGGCTTTCGCAAGCACAGCAGTATGCTGATTGTGGGGGGACAGCAGCTGAAAGCTCTGGGCGGATTTACAGCATCAAGTTATTATTGTGGAATTGATTATATGTACATACCGGTTTCAGAACAGCTCACACAACACGATCGAGCAGACATCTGTGGAATTGATTTGCTGGGGATCACGGATGTACTGCAAGCTGCTTATGCTCCCTGTGCAGTCTTTCAGGATGAGGAAATATTTGAGCTTATGAATGCAGAATCATATAATTTTTAAACGATAGTTTCACCATGCCTTACGACATTGTCGAAGGCTTTTTGTGTTCTAGATTTTATAAAACAAAACATAAATAAACTAGTTTATATATACGTTGAGATTTACATAAATAAATTAAAAAAACCTTATAAATAAGCGGGTTTTGATTGTTTTATATACCGGAATCTATGATAGAATAAGCTATGAACAGTACAAGAGAATAAGCAGGAGAGGATGCTATATGAAACAACTACTGACATGGATACTGGAAGGCTTTTTTCTAATCATCGTATTGATTGTTTCCCTGTTGCTCTATGCCCCGCAGCAGGGGGAGCAAATTATGCATATCAAAATGATTCAGGTAACGGATAAAAATAAAGAAAAGGCGATTGAGCAGGGATCGCTGATGTTTGTTAAAACCTTTTCTGAGCTAGAGCAGCCCAAAAATAATACGCTCATCAGCTTTCAGGCAGACCGCTTTGGAGAGTCTGTTATCCTGACACATATGTTTGTGAAAAGTGAAGTCCGAAACCAAACAACATATTATATTACGCAGGCACCGGATAGCAGCTATTATGATACCTATGAGACAACACATGAGGATCTTATCGGGACATATCTCTTTCATATGCAGTATATGGGAAATGTATATGAATTTCTGCAAAGTACCTATGGAAAGCTGACCTATGGAATCATCACGGTTATTTGTGTCCTAGCATCACTGTATGTACAGATAACAGCCTTACGGCGTGATCGAAAGAAAAAAACGGCAGAGAAGATTACAGAACAAGCAAGGCAGGAGGAGGAAGAACTTCAGGAAATACCTCAAACAAAGCAGGCTTTGCCGGATCATGGGGAAACGCTGGATATTCAGGTCAACAAGCTGGAACAGAAAATTCTTGCGGAAATAGAAGCCGGAACACAGAAAAAAGAAGAAATCCCTGCGTATCAGCTGAAAGAAATACGGGAAGCATTGGGAAAGCGTGACGAAATTGTTGTAGAGGAGAATGTGGAATCAGCCAATTCAAAGCCGGAGCAGGGTACTGCCTGTACAGTCGTTGAGGAGACTGCGAGAGCTGCTTCTGAAAAAAGTGAGGATGTGCTTGATAGTCTGTTGGAGGAGGAATTGCTCCATGAACAGCGCGTTGTATCGGCAAGGCTGGAAGAAGCTGCTGTAACTTTGGATGATGAGAAGATACAATCTGAGACGCAGGCTGTAATGATGGATGAAGTGGAGGATAAGGTAATACAAACGGCTCCTGAAACCCTGCAGCAAGAGGAAGCAGTAATAGAAGAAGGACCTGCTATTACACCAAAACTGGAAACGGGGGAGATGGAAGCAGTAACGAAGAATACAGAGACAAAAGAAACAAAAGAAACAGAAACAAAGGAAGCAGAAGCAAAGGAAACAGAGAGAAAAGAAACAGAAACAAAAGAAACAGAAATAGAAACAAAAGAAACAAAAACAAAAGAATCAAAAACAAAAGAAATAGAAATAAAGGAAGCTGTACAGGGCGGCGAGGGTACTGAGGAACCTTTCGATTCCACACAGTATCCCAAATATGATACACCGGAGCATCGGGTACCACAGGTTGTTGTTTATCCAACGGATTGTCCGAAGGATATAGAAGGTCTGTATAATTCAGACGCATCAAAATTTGAAAAGAATATACCATTTTCTGAATTACAACTGCATATTTTAAAAATAGATGCTTTAGAGCCCATTGTAAACAGTATACAGCCACAGGATGCACACACCACTGTATGTGATGATAGCGGTGTGCCTCAGCAAATCTCTCAGGAAGCAGAGGCAGAACTCATAAAGCCGCTTGAGAAGGAACAGCATCCGGATTGTGGTAAGGAAGCGGTTGAAGAAGTGAAGGCTGATACAGCAACTGATTCTCCTCAGGATCATGCGGCGGGTGATATTGAGCCCAGATCGGATGTAGATCCAGAGCTGCTGGAAGAGGTGCGCAGAGAGGTACAGGAGCTATTACACGGTGTAAAGCCTCCAAAGGAAATAGAGGAGCAGGAATATCCGGATTTTGATCGGAAATACGCAGTAAAAAGTAAGGCTGATGAAAAAGAGAAAGCAGAGCAGGCGGAACAGGAGGAACAGAAGGAGGAATTAAAGGAGGATACACAGGAGGAGGAACTTCTGCTGAGGAATTTAACGTTTGATTTCAGCGGAAGGTTTGCGATTCTCCATGGTGAAGTGGTAAATCATTTCCCGTATCCAGTTCATTATATCAAAGCGGAGATAGAGCTGTACGATGATGTCCATTATGTAATTAAAAAAATGAAATGGTATTTGTGTAGCAGGGAATTTTTACAGCCTGGAGAAGCGAGAGAATTTACTTATACTGCCTATGAAATATTTGGTGTTCATGATTATCACTTACGGATCATCAGCTATAAACGGAAATGATGTGATATGCAAATTGTGTGCGTTTTGGCCGTTATGGAGTATAATAGCAGATGAGGAAGTGGTTATATGAAGCAACGGTTGTTTGAAGAACGGCTGCAGTATTTTTTAACACAGAGACTAAAGGATGAAGGCACGATCAATGCTATGATGGATATGAAGCTGGTATCTGCTGATTATGAGAATAAAACTGTTATTTTGGAATTTCCGGTTTGCGCGTGGCAAATGAATCCGGCGGGGAGTCTGCATGGGGGAATGATTGCAACAGCGCTGGATATCACAATGGGATGCATTGCTTATATAAGCAGTGAGGCTGTTTTCACACCCACGATACAAATGGCGGTTAATTTCGTCGGTGGTGTAAAGCAGGGAGATTGTCTTGTGGTTGAGGGGATTTGCGATCATGACGGAAGCCGGATGGCACAGACAAGAGCAGTTGCCAAAGCAAAGAGCAGCGGAAAGGTCGTGGCGACAGCAAATGGCTCCTATGTTATGAATACAAAGAAATAATTCATAGAAAAGGCAGAATCTGAGGAGATGGATTCTGTCTTTTATGGTATGATATATACAAGTATAAATGTTTACAATTAGGGAGAGCATACGATGAAAAAACAGCAATTACGCTACTTTGTAGAAGTGGTAGACAGCGGAAGTATCAATAAGGCATCAGAGAAGCTGTATGTGAGCCAGCCAAGTTTGAGCAGAAGTATTCAGGCACTGGAGGAGGAAATGGGGAAGGAATTGATTATCCGCAGCAATCACGGGGTTTCTCTGACACCGACAGGAAGACTGATGTATTATTATGCACAATCCATCCTGTCGCAGTTTCAGGTGTTAGAGAGACTGAAGGATGTCAGTGAGGAAAAGCTTTACAGCAAGCTGACGGTATCCGTGGATTCTGTTTTTCTGCGGGATGATCTGATTTTGCAGTTTTATAAGCATATGCAATCCGCAACAACTGAAATTCACATGATTGAGACAACTGCTGAACAGGTACTGTCAAATGTGAGTGAAATGAAGTCTGAAATCGGAATCACGATTTTGAATGACTATCAACTGAGTATCTTTCGCAAGATGGCGGATGCTAAGGAAGTCGAATTGAGTATTCTTGGAGAAGGCCCGTTGTATGTGCATATCAACGAGAAGAATTTGGATGAGCTGGTGGAGGAGAAAGACGCGAGGGATTTTCTGGATTTTACATTGATTCATTTGCCTTATGATTTCTTTTCTAATCTGAATATGTCCTTGACGATGGATGGCGTGCAGCTGACTAGCTTTAAAAAGACAATAACGATGAGCAATTATCATGCGATTATCAATATGCTGAATCATACGGATGCGTTTATGCTAGGGAATAAATGGCAGATTGAGGAGTTGAAGCATTCACATATACACAGTATGCGGATACGTAATTGTGATATTCAGAAGTATTTTGTTATCATACGACGAAACCGGGAGGTGCTGAGTGAGGCGGGAAAGGTGTTCCTGGAGATTATCCACGAAACCTATGCGGATATGTAGATATACCTAAAATGCATAACCGGCTTGCGGGTTATTGGTATTATACAAAGTTTGCAGAAAGGATTACAATAATAGTGTAAAAGGTAAGAGAAAAAATTACCTGAAATCAATTCTATGGAAAAGGAGAACAATTATATGAAAAAGAGTACACTATTATCGTTATTAACAGCAGGGGCTGTTATCGCTACATCCGCAGGAACATTCGCAGCATGGGACAATACAACGAGTACAGTTAGTTTCCAACCAGTGACAATGGAACAGATTAATGTGACTGCAATAGCAGCTACACAGCTGACTGTTACTAAGAATGTAGGTGCAGCACCAACTGCTACAGGTACTTTCACTGTTAACGCAGCAAATATTAGTACAGCTGATCTTGGGAATACTAAGCTGTCATTCGTCCCAAGTGTTAAAGTAGATGATACAACAGTCGATCCAGCAAATTACACATTAGAAATTAAAGATGGAGCAGAAGACGTTACAGCTGGAGATTCATCTGTAGCTGCAACTAATGATTATACTGTAACGGTTGTACCAGCTGATACTGAAGCTGCTGCAGAAGCAATGGGTAATAAAGCAATCGTAGTTGAAATTGCTGCAACACTAGAAACAAAATAAACTAGATAAATAGCCGTCATCCGACGGCTTTTTTAAAAACATCTTTTCAACTCTCCGAGAATTTTATAAAATATAGAAAAGGAAAGTAGGATCGCATATGGGAAAGGTAATCAAACGCATAGTAAATATTGTGTTTGTGGCTGTGGTATTACTATTGGCAGCCTATACTTTTCTTATGGCAAAATATCCTGATGAAACTGCCAGATTTACCGGCTATCGGCTCTATGCTGTACTAACCGATAGTATGGAACCCCGCATCCCCACCTTTTCTCTAGTCTGCACCAGGGTGATTGATCCAGACGAACCTCTGCATTTGAAAAAAGGCGATATCATCACCTTTAAAGCAGATCGATTTGGAGACGATATATTATTAACGCATCATTTTAATAAAACAGAAAAAGATTTCCAGGGAAATACCATATACCGCACCAATGCAGAGGGTAAGGATAATCTGGATATGTATAAAACGCTCCGTAAGGATATCATAGGAACCTATGTATTCCATATCCCTTTTATCGGAAAAATCTTTCTCTTTCTGAAAAGTAAGTTTGGTATACTTCTCTACGCAGAGCTTGCAGTAATATGGCTGTTCAATAAGACCATACGTACAAGATGGGCGGAAAAAGAACAGGTATTGAAAAAACAGAAAACACTCTATGTGGATGCTGTAGAATTTGAAGCCCTGGAGGAGCATTGTGTGCTGTGTGGTGAATTACGGAATGATACAACGTTTGCGGTTCGATTTGTTAAAGCAGAAATACAGTTGTATGATGAACAAAAGAAGCTCATTAAAAAAGATAAATGGTTCCTTACAGGAAAGGAACGCATGCAGCCGGGAGAACATCAGCGATTCGATTACACTGTCTATGATGTGAAACAGGCAAAATACTATAAAATTCATATCCTGAGCTATAAAAAATAAGAAACCGGTCATACTCTAGATGACTGGTTTTTTTGGGAGGATATGTAAATGAAAAGAGATTTGATTTATATTAGAATAGCAACAGCTTTTTCTGTACTTCTGGTTATGCTTTCTATGTACCGTTTATGGGAAAACAGCATTACGCTGAAGGAAAGCATCCGTGTGACAACCGACGCATTGCATATGGAATTGCAACAGAGACTGAATGACAATGTTATTTATGTAGGGACAACCTGTGTACATGTAGATGGAGATGATATAAGCCTGGAAAATACATATCTGGATATGGAAGTGAAAGCATATGATGCACAGACTAAAAAAGAGGTGAATAAGGATCTGACAACTCAAATCTACGATACAGGTATGCAGTTAAAGGGCAGACATCCGATTCGTATCATATTGCAGGGGGATGCGAACAGACTATATGAGAAAGAAATAATGATTCAGCTAACAGCACAACTGGAGCAGGCAGACTTCTAGACTGGGGCAATAAGCGAACAAAGCGAAAAAGCAGAAATTTAAGGTGATATCTATATTCATTTTTCCTCTTTTGCAGTACAATGGTTATTAGTGATGATTTAAGGAGGAACTTATGACTGTAGTAGAAAAACTGAACAAATTAAGAGCTTTAATGAAGGAAAGAAAGATGGATGTTTATATGATCCCTACCTCTGACTTTCATGAAACAGAATATGTAGGAGAGCATTTTAAGGCAAGAAGCTTTATGTCAGGATTTACAGGCTCTGCAGGTACACTGATCGTATGTAAAGACTGTGCGGCTTTATGGACTGATGGAAGATATTTCATCCAGGCAGCGGATCAGTTGAAGGACAGTACGATTGATTTAATGAAACAGGGTGAGGAGGGAGTACCTTCTATTCCTGAATATATCAATGAGCATATACAGATGAATGGTGTATTCGGCTTTGACGGACGTGTTATGAATACCAAACAGGTGAAAGATATCATGGATCAGTTAAAGGATAAGCATATCACGATCTGTGCACAGGAGGATCTGGTTGGAATGATCTGGGAGGAGCGTCCTGCACTTCCAACGGAAAAAGGATTTTTTCTGGAAGAAAAATACAGTGGAAAAAGTACGAAGGATAAGCTGGCGGATATTCGCGATGTCATGAAGGAGCATAAGGCTACACATCATATTGTCACATCACTGGATGATATTGCATGGATCATGAATATGCGTGGATGGGATATCAGCTGTTTCCCTGTTATGCTCTGCTATTTGGTAATTACTGAAAAAGAAAGCCATATCTTTATCAATAAAGATAAGCTGGACGAAAGGATGCATGCAAATTTCAAGGACAATATGGTTATCGTACACGCATATGATGATATTTATGAATTTGTGAAAACGATTCCTGCAGATGCGGCAGTCCTGTTGCATACAAGTGTTGTAAACTATGCGATTACACAGAATCTAAACAAGGAAATCCGTATTATAGATTGTCCAAACCCTTCGCAGCTCATGAAAGCAAGAAAAAATGAAATTGAGCTGGAAAACAATCGGAAGGCGCATATTAAGGATGCGGTTGCGATGACTAAATTCATGTATTGGCTGAAAAACAACATCGGTAAGGAAACAATTACGGAAATCAGTGCAAGCGATTATCTGGAAGGCCTGCGCCGTGCGCAGGAGAATAACCTAGGACTCAGCTTCAATACCATTTCTGCATACAAGGAGCATGCGGCAATGATGCATTACAGTGCCAATGAAGAAACAAATGTAGAGTTGAAGCCGGAAGGAATGCTGCTGGTAGATAGTGGTGGACAATATCTGGAGGGCACAACGGATATCACAAGAACCTTTGTATTAGGCCCTATTTCTGATGAAATTCGTATCCATTATACGAGCGCTTTACGCGGAATGATTCAGTTAAGCAAGGCACGTTTCCTTGAAGGCTGCCGTGGTATGAATCTGGATATTCTGGCAAGAGGGCCGCTATGGGAAATGGGTATTGATTATAAATGCGGTACCGGACATGGTGTCGGACATTTGATGAATGTTCACGAAGGCCCAAACGGTTTCCGCTGGAAAATCGTACCGGAAAGAAATGACAGCTGTGTTCTGGAGGAAGGAATGACACAGTCCAATGAACCAGGTGTATATGTAGAGGGCTCTCACGGTATTCGCCATGAAAATGAGATGGTGGTACGCAAGGGTGAAAAGAATGAGTACGGTCAGTTTATGTATTTTGAAACGATTACGTTTGTACCATTCGATCTTGATGGCCTTGATGTCTCTTTGATGACCCGTTATGATATTGAATGGCTGAATGCCTATCATGCTGAGGTTTTCGCAAAGGTATCTCCTTATCTGAATGAAGCGGAGAAGGAATGGCTGAAGCACGCAACAAGAGCAATTTAATAAGTATAAGGCAGAGTGAAGCGTATAGATAAGCTCTGCTTTTTTCATTTTGTTTGTGGGATTAATCGTGGTGTTTATAGCGGATTCTGGAAGAAGATTTGTGTAATATATTGATATAAGGCTTTTGAAAGGTGCTATAAAAGGGTTACTGCTATGAAATTATTGCAATATGTGGAAGGAAAGGTATAATGGTACATATGGTGATACTATGAAATCTATTTTAGTTGAAATAAACTGTCCTCGTTGTTTTTATAAAACACATAAGAGAAGTGAAACCTTAATTATGCCGGAAATGGAATCGCAGTTTCGTAAAGAGCTTTTGGAAGAAACCTATTTTGAAAAGGTTTGTCCAAGCTGTGGAAAAACCAACAGCTTTCTTCATACATTGATTTATGCAGATAAGAAGCATCATTTTGTTTTGCTGATTAAACCGAAAAACGATCTGGCGGAAAAGGATTTCACAATTTTTCAGTCAGAGAAGAATTGTATTCGCCGCTATATATCGCAGCAGAAGCATATTGCTGAGAAAATCAGAATATTGGAGGACAGGCTGGATGACCGGGCTATTGAATTATTGAAATTGAAAATTTTTTTGCGTGAGAAAAGGAAAGGGCAACTGCCAAGACGAATTGTTTATCAGGATACAGAGGCAGATACGTTATGGTTTCGGATTTCTCATGAAGCTGGTGAGGATGTAGTCGGGATCCTGAAGCAGTCTTATCATGATATTTGTGGTGATTTGCCTTTGCAGGAACAGAAGTTTGAAGAAATTGATAGTAGCTGGGCGGTAAATTATCTGAAAGAGTCGAAGGAAAGTCATTGAGTTATTAGGGGAAGTGGCATATAATAAGGACAATAATGAGGTAGTCAACATGAACCATATTTCGGACACGACAGATATCGGAATCACCTTTCAAATGACACTGGATGCTTTCCTGGATGAAACACATCCTGTGAAAAATACAAATCAGAATACGTACCGGGATGCATTGAAAAAGCTGGAGGAAGCTAAACATTGCCGGAGTTCTCAAAAGAAGCAGATGATAGCGCAGGAGGCATTAAGGATATGCCCTGACTGTATAGAGGCTTTTATGATTCTTGGGGTTAATGAGCTGAATATATATGAAAAGCTGAAAATTCTGAAGGAAGGAATGGAGCTGGCAACGATGAATCTTGGAAAAGATTTTTTTCTGAGGGATGCTTCTGATTTTTTTCTTTTTGATGAAGCCAAGCCGCTGTTTCATATTAAATTCGCTTATGCAGCAGCTTTGTATGAAGCAGGCTATATGAGAAAAGCACAAAGGCAGTTTCATGAGATTTTGAATCTGAATCCGGATGATGTGTTTCAGGTACGACATTATTTAATGAGTATCGCTTTGTATTTTGAGGAATTGGAGTCGTGCAGAGAATTGCTTGATAAATATCATGTACAGGATTCTTTTTCGTGCTTCATAAGATTTTTGTATTATATGAAAGCAGAGGATCTGGATCAGGGAAGGAGTATGATATCGCTGTTGAAAAAGAAGAATGGTTATTTGTATGATATTCTGACATATAGGAGTATGGATACGGTTGGGTCACAGGGGCTTTTGCTGGAGGGGAGCTTAGAGGAAGCAGGTTATATTTATCGTATAATTTCCAAGGTGGTGCAGCCTATGGAGTATCTTCATATTTTTCTAGTCAAGAATGAGAGAGAAGGATAGTTTTAAATTAGATTATAAGGGCATCTAAGGATGCTTTTTTGTTTTTTATAGGATATTAAGCGTAATTATGTATATATTATTGTGTTTTGCATAAGAATGTGACAATAATGTGATTTTTACTTCCAAATAATGGAAATTACCTCTATAATATATGAGTAGTGTTACTACAATGAGTGAAGTTAAAGGTAGGGTACATATATGAACGTTAGTAGAGACAGATTATCAGTTATTGGAAAGCTGATCGGAATTTATAGAGAAGAACGGCGGAATAATACACAAAATGGTTTTACGCTAAAGAAATTTTGTGAAGGTATTTGCAGTATTAACACATTGAAGAGTATAGAAGCAGGTGGTTTGAGTAGATCTGAGGATGTATACATTGAACTTTTAGGGAAACTTGATTTGAAGTTTGGCGAGTTTCCTGTGATTGATGAAAAGATAAATGAACTTATTCAAAGTATTTATAAGGATGTTGAATATTTTCATATACAGTCTCTAGCGCATGAATGTAAAAGAGGTATAAGACTTTTAGAAAATGTTAAAGGATATGCTTATTATAGAGAAATTTATTTTATACTAAAGGATTTGTATGACTATTATAAAGACGATATATTAATAGATGATAAACGCATATTTATCTATAAGTCATTAATTAAGAATAATGTATTTATTTGGGGAGATATTCTTAAAGTATTGTTATTTGCTAAATTGAAAATTGAATGTAAAACAAATTTAAATAAATATTATGAACTTATATCTGAATTGAATTTGTTTAATGTAAAGCTTAGTTGTCTAAAATTAAGTATTTTACATTATTATCTTGTTAGTGAAGAATACATAGAAATGAGTGCGTTGATAAGGGAACTTGAGCAATTATACAAAAAGAACAAAAATTATATAAGGTTAGCTGACGTCTATAATTATGAAATTATATTATATAGTTATGCTTCTAAAAAGCCGATTGATAATATCATAAATAAAGTAAATATCGTTATAAAGGAAAATGATTTACCAGATTTAAAAACATATGAATTGTATTCAAATATCGCTTCATACTATCATCATAAAAAAGATTTTGAGAAAGCATTGAGTATTATGAGATGATGTTGGATTATTATGATTGTATTTTTATTCCACATTTAATTTATTTAGCCGATTGCCAAAATCATTTGAATTTACCGATTAAGTTACCAAAAGTGAGTAAAGAAATATTGATTGGATATCCAATGGGCATTAGACTAATGTTTAAATATTTTACATTAGATGAATCTGTTCCAGATTTTGTAAAACAAAACTTTATCATTAAAAGGATTTTGCCTAAAGTTAACGATGAGATTGATATAGATATTTTTAGATATGAATTGACAAGATTAGTCGAGCGGACAGGTCATTATAAACTACTACATTTTTTTGAGAACTCAATAAACATGAAATGGAGTTGATGGTTTTTTTTAAAATGTACACTAATAACGGTTTTTAAACATTATCGTTAACTTGAGCCTATTTCATTGAGTTAAATCAAAGTTTATCATATTATTTTCATGTCAGCGATGATATGCATATGATCTCTAGGATAATGTAGGCAAGAGTTATGAAGAAAATATTAATAGCAGGTTTATGCAGTCTTGGCATAGCAAGTGCGTTCTTTTTCGCTACCGATTCAAATAAAAATACTATGATAGCTAGTGGTGGCGGGTACGTTAATGTAAAAATCTAATACTTGAAAACTACTTCTTTTCATAAGAAGTTTTTTTCTTTTTATTCCTGAGTTGACGGTTTTCTTGAAAAACGGCGATAATCGCAAAAATTTTTAATAAATGTCAACTTCCACAAAAAGGATTGAATAACTGTACTATTTTTAGTATCATATGAGTGTCTTGAAGAGGGTGGGCTTCGGGACACCGGGGGTCACTTCGGTGATCAAATATATGGGTTTCGTATCAATTGAGATGGTGGAAATGGTCTTCCCCAAGCCCGTTTATTCTCATGTACACTCTTAGTAAATTAACTGATACTGTTTACGAAATTGATGCGAGTTGGGGGATTTACAAAAATGGCAGCTTTGCTTGGCAAGGTTGCTTTTTTTGTATTCTTCAGATACACTAATATAGAATATGGAGAGATGCGCATGAGTAAACTCAAATTAAAAAATATAACAAAGTCCTATGGTGAAATAAAAGCAGTACAGGATTTTAATTTGGAGTTTCAAGAAAAAAGCTTTATTGTATTGGCAGGGCCATCAGGCTGCGGTAAAACTACACTGCTGCAGCTTGTCGCAGGATTCCTTACTCCGGATACAGGAGAAATTTATATTGATAATCAGCTTGTCAATCAAAAAGCGCCGTATGAGCGTAATATATCCATGGTATTTCATGAAGCTGCACTGTTTCCGCATATGAGTGTTTATGAAAATATTACATTTGGCCTTGCTCATAATGGAATGTCACAGCAAGACATGGATTATGAGGTCATACAGATATGTGAGCTGCTTGGAATCCGCGACTTATTAAAGCGTAAGGCAAAGGAATTGTCGGGCGGACAAAGGCAGCGTTGTGCTATTGCCCGAGCACTTGTGAGAAAGCCCTCTTTGTTTTTAATGGATGAACCTTTAAGCTCACTGGATGCCAGATTAAAAATGCAGCTTAGAATGGAGATAGCACAGCTGTATCAGCGAAATCATGCAACCTTTCTATATGTAACCCATGATCAGATGGAGGCTATGACATTAGCTGATACCCTGGTAATTATGAAGGATGGGAAGATTCAGCAACTGGGTAATCCGGTTGAAATATATCAAAACCCTATCAATTTGTTTACAGCTTCCTTTTTGGGACTATATGATATCAATGAATTCAGTGCCAGACTAGAGAAAGGAAATCTGATGATTCAGGAGCATAGGATTCCATGGACAGCTGAGCCTGTTGATTGTGACGTTATTCTGGCAGTGCGCTGTGAGCATATTATAGAAGTTCGCAATGGCGGGATATTGGGACATATTATGCTGGTTGAACAGTCTGGTGAACAAATATATTACCATATTCAGTGTATGTATGGGATTGTTATAATGAAAGGGGATATTACCTGTATTTATAAACGTATGGATACTATACAATTCTGGTTTGCATGGGAGTATGCTTTTCTGTTTGATGCAAACACACAATTGCGTATACATAAAGCAGTCTAAAGGATAGGTGATTCTTATATTTTTAATCAACTATAAAAAGAGATTTCTTATACTACTTTGTTTAAATGACAATGGTATTGGAAATCTCTTGTTTTTTATGTCGGAATAAGCATCCTCTTTATTGATAATAGCTTTCCTTTTGATTTGTACAAAAAAAGATTCCCTTAGGAACCTTCTTTGATCTATCATGGTGGAGCGTATCGGGATCGAACCGATGACCCCCTGCGTGCAAAGCAGGTGCTCTCCCAGCTGAGCTAACACCCCATCTCGAATGCTTAAATAATATACCATGCAGGGGGTCATTTTGTCAATGACTTTTTACGATTTTTATAAAATAAATGAAAGAATTAAGAAGGTTATGCCAATTCATCGTTATATGATGAGAAATAAATATTATGTATAGTTTGTATTTAATATAATTTAGGATTTTCACAATTTCGAAACGTATGTATAAGCGTAAAGCATACATATACATGTGAAAGAAAGTAAAAAATATGCTTGTAAATCATGGAACAGAGAAGAAAAAGGTACAAGAAGAGGAAATGAACGAAATACTGGATTATGATAACGATGTGTTCTTTAAATTTGCTCTTGGTACAGAGGATGAGGATTCTGCTTTTATCCGTAACACCATTATTGAACGCGTAATAGGGATTCATCCTAAGGAAAGCACAGTATTGAATCGAATCTGGATCCCGCAATTCTCAGAAGAAAGAAAATTGTTTTAGATGTTCATGTGAAGGATTGTGATGGAAGGGAATATGACATTGAAATGCAAACAACCTATTCGAAAAAATCCGAAATGAAGCGTTTTGAGTTTTATGGAGCTAGGATGCTGTCTAACCAGGTAATCAGTGGAGGTAAGTATCAGAATCTGCTTCCGGTGTTTCAGATTATTTTCATAGATTCTTATGCAGAACATTCCAGAAGGCTGATTGACAGCTATCAGATGAGAAATGAGCAGGGAGCAGTAGAAAGCTCTCATCCTTTAATGAAAAGAATTTACATATATCTGCCGGAAATCGATGTGATTGCCAGAAAAAAGGGCTTTGCGAATATGACGGATTTTGAACAGCTGTGTTTGGTTCTGCCCTCTGGGTATTTGTTTAAAAATAATGACAGTGATGGTATACTAAAAACAGATAAAAGGCTGGTGAAGAAGGTCATGCCCAAAGGGTACCAAGTGGAGAAGTATAAAAAATTTCAGGATGATAAAGACCTCTGGTCAATAGCAATGTCTGCACAGATCCAGGCACAGCGCGAGAAAAATGCTATTATTGATAGCTTTGATGAAGGCTTAAAGGAAGGTTTAAAGGAAGGTGAAGTAAAGGGCTTAAAGCAAGGTAAAAAAGAGCTGCTACAGGAATTGGTGCAGATGAAGTTCGGTGTTGATGCGCAAGCATGGATTGATAAACTAAGCATAGAACAGCTTACTATCGTTTCAAAAAAGATTCTTGACTGCAAGACCTTTGAGGAATTAAAAAAACAAATCGACATGTTTTAATTTAAGAGCTGAGTCTCAAAAATCATAAGGTATGCAGCGATTTGGCATTTACCATGCTGTAGGTCAGACTTATTCAATAATCGCTTATCATATGTAGTCCACGTTTAGGATGTAATACGAAATACTGCTTTTCAGATTATGTCTTGCATGATAAGCCATATAAATCAATCATCAAACAACCTGCTGATATGCATTCATGTTAATATCAGCATTTTTAACATATGAAAAAGAATGATAAATAGACTGCAAATATACACTTCGCACATATAAAATCTACCAAAAGCAGACGCTTTATACAGCCATTCTATAAGGATATATGTCCGTAAAAAGAATAGGGGATTGCAAGCAGTTAAGAAATCGTCTAAAATATAAGAAAACTTTTTTGAGGGGTGATTGTATATGAAAATAGCAAAAGAGGCACTGCGTCTCAGCTTTCCTGTCATGGTTGGCTATGTCTTTTTGGGAATTGCATTCGGTATTCTTTGTCAGCAGCAGGGCTACTCAATGCTCTGGGCGTTTCTTATCAGTCTCAGTGTTTATGCCGGAAGCATGCAGTTTGTATTACTGACGTTTTTCCATGCCGGCTTTTCCCTGCTGGAGGTGGCTCTTGTGACCCTGACCGTGAATGCACGGCAGTTGTTTTATGGTCTTTCCTTTTTGAAATGCTTTCCCGCGATGGGAAAAAAGCGCTGGTATATGATGTTTTCGTTAACTGATGAAACCTATTCCCTATTATGTGCAATACCAGACCGGGAAAGTCGGGAGGGAAAGCAGCTAATGTTCTGCGTATCGCTTTTTGACCAGTTATACTGGATTGCGGGTTCTGTTCTGGGAGCGAGTATTGGTTCTATGCTTTCCTTCGATACCACCGGGATCGACTTTGCCATGACTGCTTTATTTACTGTTATCTTCGTTGAACAGTGGCTGTCGGCAAAAAAACATGGAGCTGTCTACCTGGCGGTTGCGGCGATCCTTATCTCTGCAGTCGTTTTCCAGCTTACCAATTTCCTGCTGCCTGCTTTGATATTACTTGTAATTCTGCTTGTTATTTTTCAGGATAAAGTGGAAGGAAAGGGGGATGCTTCATGATTACTTCTGTAGAGACACTGATAATTATCGCAGTTGCGGCTGTCTGTACCTTTCTTACCCGTGCCCTGCCGTTTATGATATTTAAGAATGCGGAGGCTCTGCCAAAGAAAATCGTATATCTTGGCAAGGTGCTCCCCATGGCAATCATGCTCTGTCTGATTGTTTACTGTGTCCGCAATACGGCATTTTTGCAATACCCCTATGGTTTGCCGGAGCTGCTTGGAATTGCTGGGGTTGTCGTTCTGCATTTGTGGAAACGCAACAATATGATCAGTATCATAGGCGGAACGCTGCTTTATATGGTATTGGTACAACTGGTTTTTGTATAATGTTGAAAATTTTTTCTGAAACTTATTGCTTTTTTTTGAAACATTGCTTATAATACCTAACTATAAGGACAAGGGTGTTCTTGTACAGGAGATAATCTGTGCAGGGACGCCTTTTTTCTGTGAAAGGGAGTGCGTGTAATGTGTGGATTTATGTATGTGGCGGATTCCGAACTGAAGCTGTCCGTATTTGAAAAGGAATTTGAGCGTATTGCCTACCGCGGACCGGATATGCATCGGGTAGAAGTCAGTAACACCGGCATTATGGGCTTTCACCGCCTGGCTATTATGGGAGTGGAGGAAAGCGGAATGCAGCCGATGCATCTGGAGGGAAAGCAGGTGGTATGCAATGGTGAAGTCTATAATTTCCGCAGGCTGCGGGAAGAGCTGCGAAAAAAGGGCTATTCTTTTTCCTCTCAAAGTGATTGTGAGGTGCTGCTTCCATTGTATGAGTGCTATGGAACAGCGATGTTCTCCATGCTGGATGCGGAATTTGCCTGTGTAATTGAAGATCGTACAAACGGAAGAATTATTGCCGCAAGAGACCCCATCGGTATCCGTCCCATGTTTTACGGGTTCTGTAAAACGAATGGTGCGATAGCATTCGCAAGTGAGGCAAAGGCACTGCATACCCTGTGTGCTGAGGTATTGCCCTTTCCTGTGGGAAGCTATTATGATAGCGGTAAATTTGTTTCCTATTGCAAGCCATGGGAGGTAAAGGAAAAACCGCTAACGGATATGACAGCCGCCGTAACCAAAATTCGCAGCCTGCTGGAAGCCGGTGTTATAAAGCGTCTGGATGCAGATGTCCCTGTCGGCTTTTTGCTGAGTGGAGGTCTGGACAGCTCTTTGGTTTGTGCGATTGCGGCACGTCATCAGAAAACACCGATTCAGACCTTTGCAATCGGTATGGACAGCGATCCAATTGATCTTCGCTATGCCCGTGAGGCTGCAGACTATATAGGAAGCGATCATCATGAGTTTCATATGACGATTACAGAGGTGATAGAAGCGCTGCCAAATCTTATCCGCATATTGGAAACCTATGATATAACGACCATCCGTGCCTCACTTGGAATGTATCTGCTCTGTGAGAAAATCAAAGCGTCCAGTGATGTCAAGGTGCTGTTAACCGGTGAAATCAGCGATGAGCTGTTCGGATACAAATATACAGATTTTGCGCCGGATGCGGAAAGCTTTCAGCGGGAAAGTGAAAAGCGCATAAAGGAATTGTATATGTATGATGTGTTACGGGCTGACCGCTGTATCAGTGCAAATGCACTGGAGGCAAGAGTTCCGTTTGGAGATCTTGCATTTGTCAGACATGTTATGCGGCTGGATCCTGCTATGAAAATGAATACGTATGGGAAGGGAAAATATCTTCTTCGCAAAGCCTTTGCCGGCAAGTATTTACCGGAAACGATTCTGATGC
Organism: Erysipelotrichaceae bacterium 66202529; assembly: GCA_017161075.1. Lineage (NCBI taxonomy): Bacteria > Bacillati > Bacillota > Erysipelotrichia > Erysipelotrichales > Erysipelotrichaceae > Erysipelotrichaceae bacterium 66202529. The sequence continues at coordinate 1,231,246 of CP046174.1, forward strand.
GTGAAAAAGCAGCCTTTTCCGATGCAGTGGGACATTCCATGGTAAATGAGCTGCAGGCCTATGCACAAAAGCTGTACAGCGACGAGGATTTGATAAGAGGGCAAGAGCGCTATGCCTATCACGAACCGCCAATTTCCAAGGAAAGTCTTTTATACCGTGACTTGTTTGAGCAGTTTTATCCGAAGCGGGCAAACTGGATCAAGGGCTTTTGGATGCCAAATCAGGAATGGGCTGGCTGTCAGGTAAAGGATCCAAGCGCCAGAGTATTAAGCAATTACGGAGAAAGCGGCAAATAAAAAGCCATAAAATTATGGCCTTTGTACGGATGCGAAGAAGGCATCGTACTGCTGCTTGAATACAGAATCCTTCAGCGTAATGTAATTAAATTCATGGAGAATATGGAAATCGTAGAGATCAATGACTTCCAGCTCTCCTTTTTCTATTTCCTCTCTTGCGGCAGCTTCATACAGGAAGGTGATACCCTGATTGTTTCTGACTAGTGTTTTGATTGCCTGCACATTTCCAATTTCAATAATGCGTTCAAAGGAACTGATGGACAGGTTGATTTCCTGCATGCCGCGTTCCAGAATCTCTCTGGTACCACTGCCCTCCTCCCGGACAATGAGTGTTTCCTGCACCAAATCTTTTAAACAATGAACCTCATTTTGCAAGTTGTAATCCTTTCCCTTAACTGCAATGTAGCGCTCCTGTGATAACAGCTGCCAGTCATAGGTCTGCTTTGGGAAATATCCCTCTACAAATGCAAAGCCGATATCCCCGCTGTTCAGCATTTGCAGCAGGGTTGCTGTATTTTCGACAATCATGGTTAAAGATGTTTGCGAATGCTCCTGAAGATAGGTGTTCAAGCGCTGCGGCAGAAGAAATTCTCCAATGGTTAATGTTGCCCCGAAGCGAAGGGAGGGGGTTTTCTGATTCTGCTTTAAAAGACTGCGGATCATTTTTTCATCCGCAACCATGGTTCGTACCTTTTCCGCAAGCAGCTTTCCCTGAGCTGTCAGGTTTAATTGCTTTCCATCATAAAAAAACAGCTTGCAGTCATACTCCTTTTCCATATATTTGATATGCTGTGAAACAGCGGGCTGTGTGATGCATAAGATATCGGCAGCCTTCGTATAATTTAATGTTTCTGATAATGTTAAAAATGTATATAAACGAAAATCCAGCATGTTTTCATCTCCAATTTCTGTAAAGTAAGTATATCACGAAAAAAAGCGGAACGAAAGAAAAGGTTTTTACTCACTTCCGGATGTAACTGGAACAGAGACTTCCGGATGATTGATGTATGTCATAGCGCATGAAGTCTTCTGCTTTTCGATCCTCATGTTCGAGCAGGATACTAAGAAAACGGTTGTTCTTATATCAAGAACAAATGTACTCACTTTGTTTACAAAGAGAAAACTCTTTCATAAATGTTACATTTATTTTTCATTTTGTCTTTCATTTTATTTCATTTGTGCTATAATAGTGCTTACTAACAGGAAAACAAGCTGTTGGATAATAAGTAAGAGGAAAGGAAGGTGCCTGATTATGGCCGAAAACAGAATTTACAACTTTTCAGCTGGTCCATCCATGCTGCCACTGGAGGTGTTGAAGAAAGCGCAATCGCAAATGCTGAATTACGAGGAAAGTGGCATGTCGGTTATGGAAATGAGTCATCGTTCCAAGGCTTACGATGCGATTATTACAAAAACACAGGAACGAATGCGTTCCATCCTAAATATACCGGATAACTACAAGGTGCTGTTTCTGCAGGGAGGAGCTACCTCTCAGTTTTCCATGGTTCCCCTGAATCTGCTGCAAAAGGGTACGGCAGATTATGTTGTAACCGGATATTTCGCAAACAAGGCGTATGCGGAGGCTAAGAAATACGGAGATATCGTTCTGGCAGGCTCCAGCAAGGATGCAGATTATTCCTATATTCCCACACAGGAGGAGCTGCAGTTAAATAAGGATGCTGATTATGTATATTTATGTGCCAATAATACCATCTATGGAACGGAATGGAAGTATGTTCCGGAAACAGACGGTGTTCCTATCGTTGCGGATATGTCCAGCAATATCCTGTCTAAGCCGGTCGATGTGTCCAAGTTTGGAATCATCTTTGCCGGTGCACAGAAAAATATGGGCTGTGCCGGTCTGACTGTGGCCATCGTGCGTGAGGATCTGATCGGACATGCAAAGGATTTCACACCGGTGATGATGGATTATGCACCGCTTGCCGATAAGGATTCCATGTACAATACTCCGCCTACCTATGCAATTTATATTCTGGGGCTTGTTCTGGAATGGATTGAAAATATGGGAGGACTTGAGGTACTGCAGAAACGCAATGAAGAAAAGGCGAAGCTGCTGTATGATTATCTGGATCAAAGTGATTTCTATACGACGACAGTGCGAAAGGAAGACCGTTCTTTGATGAATGTTACCTTCCGTTCACCGAGTGCAGAGCTGGATGCTTTGTTTGCCAAGGAAAGTGCTGCGGCAGGCATGAGCAATCTGAAGGGACACCGTGCTGTTGGTGGCATGCGTGCATCCATTTACAATGCAATGCCGTTGGAAGGTGTGCAGACATTGATTGCTTTCATGAAGAAATTTGAAGCAGAACATAAATAGGATAAGGGAGATCATTATGAAAATAAAGCTGTTTAATAAAATTGCCGACGCCGGGATCAGCCAGTTTGATCCGGAGGTATATGAATTTTCTGAGGATTATGATACGTATGATGCCATTATGGTACGAAGTGCAAAGCTGCACGATGTGGAATTTCCTGCAGATCTGAAGTGTATTGCCAGAGCCGGGGCAGGTGTAAATAATATTCCACTGGATCGCTGCAGTGAGCAGGGAATCGTTGTATTCAATACACCGGGGGCAAATGCCAATGCTGTAAAGGAGCTGGTGATGGCAGCCCTGCTGATGTCTTCCCGTAAGATTACAAAGGGAATCGAATGGGTGAAAACACTGGAGGGTGATGATATTTCCAAGGCTGTAGAAAAAGGCAAGAGCAATTTTGTCGGGCCGGAAATCGCCGGTAAAAAGTTAGGTGTTATTGGTTTAGGGGCGATTGGTGTACTGGTTGCGAATGCTGCAGCTGCTATGGATATGGAGGTCTTCGGATATGATCCGTTCATTTCCGTAAAGGCAGCCTGGACATTAAAGGCCAGAGTGCATCATGTACAGAATCTGAAACAGATTTTTGAGGAATGCGACTATATTACCGTACACGTTCCATACAGTGATAAAACAGCGAATATCATAGATGCGGAAGCGATTGCGGCAATGAAGCCGGATGTGCGTGTATTGAATTTTGCGCGTGGCGGTTTGATTGATGATGAAGCGATGATGAAGGCGATGGATGAAGGAAAAATCGGTGCTTATGTAACGGATTTCCCAACACGTGAGCTGTTGCAGTATGAGCAGGTAATCGGTGTTCCTCACCTTGGTGCATCTACGCCGGAAAGTGAAGAAAACTGTGCAGTCATGGCAGCCAATGAAATCATGGAGTATCTGGAAACAGGAAATATCACGCATTCTGTGAATCTTCCGGATATGCAGCTTGCACAGGAATGTAAATACAGAATTTGCATTATCAATAAGAATGTTCCAAATGTAGTTGGTGCCATCACTACAGCTCTTGCCAATGTCGGTGTGAATATCGAAAATATGGCGAACAAGGGAAAAAAGGACTATGCTTATATGATCCTGGATACCAATGATGAAGTCAGCGAGGAACTGATGGAGCGTTTGCGCAGCAGGGAAGGTATTATCAATGCGCGTCTGATTAAGGCGAAGGCATAAAATAGAAGACAATAAATCGCTATGAAATAAAAGGTATAAAATGAAAAGCATCGAATGAAATGCAGGATAATAGATTGCAGAACATAAAAGGTATGCATTGACATATATCAAAAAATGTATGAAACTGCATATCGAAATGCATAATAAAAAGCATATATTGTAAAAAGCATAAATATTATGCATAAACTAAAATGTATATATTGCATAACCTGTACTGTATAAATATAAGGAATAAAGCATAAATAAAATGCATAAATCAACAAGTTAAGCACTCGCAGGGGTGCTTTTCATTTTTTCAAAGCTATGCGGTGGAGAAGCCTGATAATTCCTATATATGATAGGAGGAAAATATTTTTCAATTTTTATGTATACGTGCTATGATGGTATAGAAGCTATTTTATAATGATGAGGAGAAGTTTGTATGGACACAGGTGCTATGAGCCCGCTGATGATTGGTGCAGGATTGTTTGTGCTTGGTGTGGTCATGTTTACACAGGAGCACAAAAAGAAGAAGCGCTGTAATAAAAAGGTCAATGCAGTATGCTGTGATGTGATTGCAGAAACAAATGTTACGAAAGGGATAGGATCCGTACGTGGAGTTAAACAGTATGTTCCAGTATATGAGATAGAAATGGAAGAAGGACCTGTACAGGTGAAAGGGCAAATCGGACGTCCCTATGCTGATGATTATACAAAAGGAAAACGTGTAGTTTTATGTTGCAATCCGGATAACTATCGGGATTTTTATGTACCGGATGAGGATTTTTATAAAAATGGAAGAATTGCACTGCTCTTTACAACAGGCATCGCCTGTATGGCTCTGGGGATTTTTTTATTTTTCATATCCTAGAGCCAATTTGCATTGAATAACGAAGATGTAGGATATGCCCCTTCAGTATATTCAAGCAGATGCAGGTCTCCAAAAGATAGGAGGGGTAAATTGCAATACGTATGTGCCCTTCATTATATTCAAGCGAATGCAGGCTGCTCCATATGGGAACTGTTACGCCAGCAAAAGCGTAGAAAGGCTGCTTGTGTTATGATAATGCGTCATACTTATATAAGCAATGCTGATATTCTTCACCCTAGAACATTTCATGAAATGTATCCGCTGTCTATCCTCTCCTGCAATATTTGCAAATTACGGGATATGCTTTGTTCTGCCTTTGATCTGTAGCTTGCGGTATTGTTTTTTTGCATTTATACAGGCTATCTGCTGTCACTATCCAAAAGGATTGATAATGAAAAAAATTAGAAAAATTCTGCAGTTTCTGATATAATCTAAGGTATTTGCTTATACTGGTTCAAAGGAGGAATGGTATGCGTTCTTTAATCATAGCGGAGAAGCCGGAGCTTGGCAGGGCAATCGCTGCAGCCATTGACGGCAATGGAAAGGAAGTCCGCGGCGTCATACGTAAACAGAATGTCATCATCACCTGGGCTTATGGTCATCTTTTGAGATTGTGTGAGCCGGATGAATATGATGCCAGATATAAGAAATGGAAAAAAGAGGATTTACCAATCTGCTTTGAAAACTGGAAGTTAGTACCGGATGGTAATAAAAAGGATCGTGTGGAACAGATCATGGCGTTGATGCAGGAATGTGATCAGATCATTCACGCTGGTGACCCGGATGATGAGGGACAGTTTCTAATTGATGAAATCCTGGATTATGCGCAGAATGAAAAGCCGGTAAAGCGTGTCTATATCAATGACAATACGCCTGCGAATATAAAAAAGGCATTTCATGCTCTCATCGACAATGACGAGAAGCTGCGTGCGGTAGGTAGAAGTGCCTATGCCAGAGCCGTTGCGGATTATGTGGTGGGAATCAATTATTCCCGTCTGTTTTCCCTGCTTTTAAGAAGAAAAGGCATGAGCGTGGGCCGTGTGCAGAGTCCGACCCTGGGGTTGATCGTCATGCGGGATGAAGCAATCGACAATCATGTGAAGCAGAAATATTATGAGCTGCAGACCGCTGGACATATACAGGAGCCGGATACCACCATCACCTTTCAGCTGAAACCCAAAAGTGAGCTTCTGGATGATGGCAAGCACATTTTGCACCGTAATATCATGGAGGATATCGAACGCGAAATTCTGTCCAAGCCGGAACAAAAGGTGAAAATTGATGAGAAATTCATGGATGTGAAGCCACCGCTGACCTTTAATCTTGCCAAGCTGCAGGCGCATATGAATGCACGGTATGGCTTTGATCTGAGCAAAACAGACCAGATTACACAGATGCTGCGTGATCGCTATCAGGCAATAACCTATAACCGAAGCGATTCCCAGTATTTGAAGGAGGAGCATTTTCAAGAGGCAGACAAGGTTCTGCCGCATGTCATGAACAAGCTGAATGAAACGTATCCGGTTGATTATAAGCTGCATTCCGAATGCTTTAACGATAAATATGTGACAGCCCATCATGCCATTATTCCGACGCTGTCCGATTTCAATATCGCCCAGCTGCTGCCGGATGAGCGAAGAGTGTATGAGGAAATCTGCCGTTATTACATCATGCAGTTTCTGCCGCCAATTCGAAAACGGCAGCTAAGTGCTGTTATCAAAACAGAATACGGTGATTTGCGTGCGACAAGTACGTATGTGCTGGATGAGGGCTATAAAAAATATTTTACACCGGAAAAAGAGGATAGTGCGGAGGATGAGGAAAATGACAGCCGTTTTGATCTGCCAAAGGGAACCTATCCGATAAATCTGATCAGCAGTGAAATTCAGGAGAAGGAAACCAATCCGCCCAAGCGGTATACGCAGGCCAGTCTGATCCGCGATATGACCAGTATCGCCAAGTATGTGCAGGATAAGGAAATCAAGGATATTCTGAAAAAGAAGGATAAGGATAAAAAGGGGGAGAATGGCTCCATTGGTACCAGTGCGACAAGATCGCAAATAGTGGAAACACTGATCAAGCGCCGGTATGTGGAAATGAAGGGGAAGAACATCATATCCACACAGCTGGGAAAGGATTTTTACCATCTGCTGCCGGAGGAGATAAAAAAACCGGATTTGACGGCAAAGTGGTGGGTGATTCAGGAGGATATCAAGGAAGGCAATGCAGATGTGAAAACACTGGTGGACAGTGTGCTGGAGGCCTTTGTGCCGCATCTGAACAAGGATTACTCCCACCTGCGTGTATCGGGTGAGGTGGAGATTGACGATGATCGTCCGGCGGTCGGTATCTGTCCGGTTTGCGGGAATAAAATCGTAGAAAACAGTAAGGGCTTTGGCTGTGTGAATTATCGCAATGGCTGCAAATTCGCATTGTGGAAGGAGGATCGCTTTTTCCAGTCCATTGAGAAGGAGCTTACCCTGCCAATGGCAGAAAAGCTGTTGAAGGATAAATATTGTCTAGTGAAAATCCATGAGCAGGAGCAGGAGGTCATCAAGGTGCTGCAGCTGGGTGTACGCAATGGGCGTGCTGTCTACCGGCTGGTGGATGTGCCGAAAAAGGCTGCGGAGAATGCATAGGCATTGTATGCCTTGCGGCTGCGTTCAAAAATACAACGGCAGGATACCTAACAAGGCAGCTGATGCTGTAGAATTGTCGGCAGTTATAGAATATAAAGGATTCTAAATTTATCGTAAGGGATAGGTACTCCCTCTAAATGATCATTGTGTCCAAAAGCGAAGCAATCCTGTAACATTTCTGTCACCTTCGTATAATATCATAATAAGAGAAGTATACACACGGAAAAAAGCATATAGAGGGAAAACACATGGAAGGAATGGATACCAGCTCCATTCTTTTTATTTATTAAGGTTGTGCTATCCGCTTTCTGACCTGCAGAAGATAAAAAGCCCACATACAGTATTTTTATGAATTTGATCTGAAATTGGTAACCTATAGAATACAGATTCGTTGTTATAGTGAAAAGGGAGGGTATACCTATGCATACGCAGCTGGAGCAGATATACAAAACCTATTTTCATGATGTATATCGCTACGCTCTTTCCCTTTGCCAAAATGAAAGCCAGGCGCAGGATTTGGTTTCCGAAACCTATCTCAAGGCAATCGAGGCTTTGCCACAGGATTATACAGAGGTACGCGCATGGCTGTTTCGTGTATGCCGCAACTGCTTCATTGATCAGCAGCGTAAAAAAAAGCGCTGGAGTACAGTGGCGCTGGAGCATGCACAGAATTTCCTGTCAACAGGGGAGGATGGTGCCTCCATGATGCGCAGACAGCAGGAAAAGGATGAGCTGCATCTGATGATTCTGAAGCTGAAGCAGCCATATCGCGAGGTCATGCTTCTTTATTACCTTGCACAGTATTCCATACAGGAAACCGCAGAAATTTTGCATATTCAGGAAGGAGCAGTGAAAACAAGACTGCATCGGGGCAGAGAAATGCTTCGTTTATACCTAGAGGAGGATTGTGATGAAAACAGAACAGACAGCTAGAGACAATACGGCGGCAGACCTGCAGAAGGAGTATGATAATGTAAAGGGATTGATCCGTAATAAGAAACGCAGGAGACTGATGAAAATCCTGCTTTCCCTGCTTGGCACTATCCTTATACTATATTGTGCAAGCTATGTGTGGAAACGTCTGACGCTGTATTCGATTACGAAAAGTGAGCTTACCGGGAAAGAGGATGGTACGCAGTTTGCGTATAACCGCATGATTGAAAATGAATTGCATGAGCCTCAAACACGGCTTTTACAGGCGGATATCAGCAAATATGAGTATCCGTTATCCTTACCGAGCGGGGAATATGAAATCAGCTGGATGCGCACAAGCAGCCTCGGATTTCAGAAGGCATATTATGATGCGGGCTATTATCAGTTATCAGAAACATTAAAACAGGGACATTTCAAAAAAAATACACTGGGGGGAGGCGGTGCATTGTATGAGGAAGGAACAAACGCAGGCTATCGCTATGATGCCTACAAGCAGCAGCTCATGATGTCCACTCTGCAGAAGGAATGGAAGAAAAGCAAGCTGGATGAAATCGCAGACCATTCTCTTGTCGGCGCCTATGTGAAGCTGAAAAAAGCATATCCGCTGCAAAGTATTCTGGATTTGGATACGCGGATGAAAAAGGAGGGAATCGATATAGGGCTATCATGGGTTGCGGTTGCTTATGGCAAGGCAGGGGAATCGGATAGCCATATCGACGCAAAGGGAAATATCACAGAAACAGATCATTACCTAGGAACAGTAGGCTTTGATATTCATCAGAAGAATCGGACCAATCCACTGACGGAATTTGATGAAAAGAAGTATCCGCTGCTTGATTTTGACGCAGAGCCTGTAAAGGGACATCCGAAAAAGGAATTTGGCAAAATCAGCGCACAGGATTATGAAACACATATGATCAGCATGCTGCAATACCTGTATGACCAGCCTAAATATCGTACTTATCTGGGAGACGATGGTGATACCCGTTCCGCATTTTATCCCGACATCATAAGCAGCATTCAGAAAAACGGCATACAGAGCGATATGATATATGTCACCACAACAAAGGAAGCCTTCCAAAAGCTGATGGAGCAGCCGGAAACAGCATCCGCCTTTATCGCAGAGCAGAAATAACATAAAAAAATTCCCACGGTCTCATAAAGAGAATGGGAATTTTCTTCTTATACAAAAGTATAAGCTCTACAGAGATGAACAGATACTACTGTTCTTCGTAGTAGCATCCTTCTTCCTGTGAAGGAGGAAAACGTCTGCCCTTTTCAACGTCTACGTCACCGTACATTTCATTGCCATCTTTGTCATAGCATGTGTACTTGCCGGTTTTTTCGCAGTTCATTCCTGGGCGGTATTTCTTCTGTGCCATTTCTAACACCTCCTGATACTAGTATGGGAAAAGCGGGAAATCTTATACATAAACATTGTTTTTTTATTGAAACTTGGTAAAATGAAAGTATATGGAGGATATGTGTATGAAAATTCTGGCTAGTGATTATGATGGTACGCTTCGCACGGAGGAGCTGGTTGATATAAATGATATTCATGCAATACAGGAATTCCGCAAAGCAGGGAATGTGTTTGGTCTGGTAACAGGCAGGAGTATGGAATCCATCCAGATGGAAATCGAGAAAAATCAGATCGCCTTTGATTTTATCGTAGCGAATAACGGCGGTGTGATTTATGATCGTGATTTTAACCGTCTGCAGGTGCTGTATATGGATTTCAACAAGGCCCTGGATATTATTTCCTATATTAAGACACTGGATTGTGTGTCCTATGTAATCAATGACGGCTTTCACCGTTTTAAGTTTTCGGTGGATGAAAATCAAATCGATCACAAATACGGCAATATGCCGGATACGAAGGAGCATGAAGAGGAAATTCTGGATCGCGGTAAAATTTCCCAGCTGGTGGTATCGCTGAATGATACGATTCTGGCAGAGGAAATCGCCCATTATATCAATACGAATTTCAAGGGCTATGCGGTTGCCTATGTGAATGTAAATTGTGTGGATATCGTACCGGAAGGGGTATCCAAGGCAGAGGGACTGTATTTTATGGAGCAGCATATGGATTTAAAGCATGAAGATATCTATGCCATTGGGGACTCCTTCAACGATATACCGATGATCGAGGAGTTTCACGGCTGTGCGATGATGCATGCAAGGAGTGCAATCACAGAGGCAGCGGAGCATGTGTTTATCAGCATTGAGGAATGCATTGCTTATCTGATGAAGCTGGACGCAGAAGCAGATGCAAAATAACAGGCTTCTTCCACCGATATGTATCCGTGCGATTATGAGGTATGCAGGAAACGTTTAGGTCATACAAGAGCAGACGTATGGCAGGAATGGTTCTTGTTCAGGAATAGGGTAAGGATGCAGGTATAATAAGTGAAGAAAGAAGGAAGGCTCCCCATCATCATATAGGAGGCTCCCTCCTTCTTTTTTTGATAAACGTTATTTCCTGTAACAGACTTACCTTGCTTCAAAACAGGGAAGCACCACTTTAAAAAAGGCTGTAGTTTTGGCAATCACTGCGGAAAGGAACATATTACAATCAGGAGATGGCTTATAGGAATTCTGTTGAACAGCTGGTCACAGTGTGGAATCTATCGTATAATGATTGTATATATGAGGAGAACATGATATGAAAAAGCTGAAGATTTGGGGAATTCTTTGCATGCTTATCTGCGTCCTGTGCATGAGCGGCACCTTGGTACGGGCAGATGAGGATGCCGGTTATGTATATGAGAACATTGCAGTAAACGTGGATATCACGGAGAAAAGGGAGTATCGGATAACAGAAACCATGGACATCGATTTTGAGGATGCCATGCACGGTATTGTCCGTGATCTGCCAAAAAGCGGAAATGCGGAAGGGTATTCCATTCGGAATATTCAGGTGGAAGGAATGCCGTTTCAGGTGGATGAAAGACAGAACAACATCGCTGTACGGATCGGTGATGAGAACAAGCTGGTACAGGGAAAGAAGCGCATTGTTTTGAGCTATACCCTGAAGCATTATCAGGATTATGATCAGACATATGATTATGCGTATTTGAATTTGCTGGGAACTGATTATGATACTGCGGTACGCAAGTTTCAGGCAGAAGTCAGCTTTCCTGCGAAGGAGCGACTGCTGGACTATAAAATAACCTCGGGCAGCCGTGGCTCTCATACAAATACCTATACAAAAGAAACAGTGAAGGATAACCTTATGGTTATACAATCCACAAAGACACTGCCTGCCAGACACGGGGTGACTCTGCAGTTGAAATATGAGGAGGGCGTATTTTCGGCAGCACCGGAATATCAGTTTCCTTATGTGATAAAGAAGAATGTACTGGATGTGACGGTAACTCCTGAACAGGATATTCAGGTGACACAGAAGATAAGCATCCAAACTCTGGATATGTATACGAGGATTTATCTGCCAATGCTATGCGATCTTTGGGACAAGAGCGATTATAAAATAGAGGATATCGAGCTGTCAGATGCGGATATGAAGTATAATGAATATGATTCCCTGACTGCCTATGCAAGGAAGAAGGGAGAGCATTCATATACGATCCGCTATACCATTCATCCATACCGCCTGATAAAGGACAGCTTTACCCTGAATCTGTTTAAGCAGAGTGAAGACACCAAGCTGGAGAATATGACGCTGCGGCTGCATATGCCATATGCTCCTGCATACGCTGTCCGCACCGGAAGAGATAACGATATACAGCAGGATAACTGGACAGGGAAAGTGGATGGGACTACAGTAACGATTCATACAACAAAGGAGATACGTGCAGCAGAAAGCTTTGTCGTTACGGTTCCGGTTGAATCCGGATACTTTAAGCGTGACAGCGGTGGTCTTATCAAGCTGGGCGGTCTGCTTTGTGCAGGCTTTATGGGACTGCTCGCATTTCTGCGCTTTGGTATATTTCGGAAAAAGCAGCTGATCATACCGGTGAATTTTTATCCGCCAAAAGGGATGAATCCGGCAGAGGCAGGGTATGTGATTGATAACGACCTGTCTGTTACGGATATGACTGCATTGCTGTTTTACTGGGCAGATAAGGGATATCTCAAAATCAGGAATATCGATTCCTCCTATTCGTTTGAAAAAATACAGGCTCCGGATTCTTCTGCCCCAATGTATGAACAGCACTTATTTGAGCGCATGTTTGCACATGGGAAAAAGGGGATAGTCGGTAAGGAGGATTTGAAGTATACCTTCTATATGGATATCCGAGATGCCAGAAAGGAATTGTTACAGGGCTTTCAGGGGGAATATGCATTGCGCAGTCAGAAGGTGGAAGCTCTGCGTAAGCTGCTCATGCTGTTAAGTCTTGTACCGCTGTTTCTGCTTAATGCGCTTGCACATTATGAGATTTACGGGGATATGCTTACTGCGGTTCTCATGAGTGTGGGTCTGCTGCCAATTCTGGCTCCTGTCATGATTCTTCTGATGCTGTACCGGAATTATAAAAAGGGTGCTATGGCAAAGGGGGCAATGGTTGCTGTGACCATCATACTGGGCGGGTTCACGCTGATGATCAGTCCGATTCTGCTGCTGGGAACAACGGCTTCCGCACCGTATACCGTCTTTGGGATTGCTTTGACACTGGTAGCATATTGCATGTCCAGCGGTATTCATAAGGACAGTGCCTATCGGCAAAGACTGCTTTCTCAGCTGCTGGGCTTTCGGGATTTTATAAAAACGGTGGAAAAGGAACGGCTGGAGCTGTTGCTGAAGGATGATCCGGAATATTACTATCATGTGCTGCCCTATGCGCAGGTTTTGCATGTCAGCGATATCTGGGAGCATAAATTCCATGATATCACGCTGCAGGCACCGCAGTGGTATGACAGCAGTGAAACTATGGATTCTATCATGTTCTATCATATGGTACATGAAATTGACCGTGATATGAGAAGTGTGGCAACTCCTCCTGCTTCCAGTTCTTCCTCCTTTGGTTCCGGTGGCAATGATTCCGGCTATTCCGGCGGTGGCGGCGGATTCTCTGATGGCGGCTTTTCCGGCGGCGGAAGTGGTGGCGGTGGTAGCCATGGCTGGTAACTGTACGGGGAAACAGGACTGATATTTAGAGGGTGTCTGTTCCTGCAGGTAGTATACTTGAACCGTAATTCGCTGTGATTCAGCTGATGGAACGGCGCGCTTACATCAAGATATGCAGAGCTGTTCTGATCGTATCTGTCATTTGCGATATTATTAACTTCATCATTATCCGAAAGTATGCACTCTGAGCGTATCCAGCATTTCCATAGGGAGCTCCAGTATTATCCGAAAATATGCAGGGCAGGCTGCTGATCGTATCCGTAACCTGTCGTGATAAATCTTATCATCATCCGTAAATACTATGGGGGTGTTAATGCTGGAAGCCGCTACCTGCTATTTTGCATACCTTCATCATTGTGTCTCATTTCATCTTTCACGCAGATATAAGGAAGACGCTGTAAAGAAATATCCTATGTATCTGCGTTTTCTTATTGACTGTCTGCTACCTTGTGGTACAATATAGTTGTAGAGGTACCTTGTGTCACAAAGTAGAGGTGATTCCATGTATGATAAAACACAGCTGATGCGTGGAAGTCTGGAAGGCTGTATTTTGAAAATCATTGAACAGCAGACAACCTATGGCTATGAAATCCTGATGAATATGAGAGAAGCGGGATGGATGGATGTAACTGAGGGTACGCTGTATCCGATTCTTTTGCGCCTGGAAAAGCTACAGTATATCCGGGCAGAGAAAAGAGATTCCCCATTCGGCCCAAAGCGGAAATATTATCAGATTACAAAGGAAGGCATGGCCTATCTGCAGGAATTTTATGAACAGTGGTTGAAATTGGCGGAAACGATCGAGCGATTATTTGAAGGAGGTGTGAGGCATGATGAGGGATGAGAGAAACCGTGATGAGGATTTGAATCGAGAATACCAGCTTGTATATCATGATATGCTGCGCTATCTCAGCAGTAAGAATATATCCCGGCGGGTCGAAAAGGATATCCAGGATGATATTCTCGCAATGGCTCTGGAAAGTCAGGAGCGCGGGCTGCAGGTGGATGAGGTTTTTCAAGATTATCAGCAATTCTGTGATGCTGTATGTGAAAATGCAATCTGTGAAACATTGGGAGAAAGGCTTTTAAACTACTGGAAAATGCTATCTACCGTCATTGTTGTATGGGTGCTGTTTGATCTTATCGGCTTTGGCGTAAATGATGGAGAATATGTGGAAAACGGGATGTTGATTATATCCTGGAAGGCTGTTGCATTTTATGCGGTGACGATTCTGGGCTGTACGGTACTTATTCGCTGGCACAACCGTCGAAGCTTTCACCGCATTCTGGGCGCATGGTACACGTATCTGATTGCCTATGGCGTCGTGTGTCTGGCAGTCATGTTTTTTCCACATATCCTGATTTCATATTTTCATATTTCTCTTGGCGTGTTACGGATACCACGATGGGTGTTCTGGATTCTGGCGGTTAGCTGTGTATGCACATGGATCGCTCTTTCCATCATCCAGAAAAAGCAGTATGAGCGATATCTCGGAGTACAGAAAAAGGAGAAAAACAATGGTTAGAAATTCACGACGCAGGCTTCATGCTGACTATAAAACTGTCTATACGAATATGTGTATGTATCTGCAGGGAAAAGCGATCAATACCTGGTGTATGCGAAGAATACGGGAGGATATTCTGGATATTGCATTGGACAATCAAACGCGTGGCGTTTCTGCAGTAGCAGCTTTTGGGGATTATCAGAGCTTCTGTGATGCGGTTTCACAGAGCAGTCTGCGCCAAACAATGCCCGAGCGCCTATTCAAATATATTGGCTACGTGCTGGCAGCGTTCGTATATTGTGTTCTTCTGGGCGCATGGTTGTCTCCACAATATGAGCTGTATAACAACACCTTTATCATTCACGGCGCATCCCTGCTGGAGGCTCTGGCAGTAATGCTTGCCATAGTTCTTGCATGGTATGGGAGAGCCCGCTATATTTTGCGCTATCCCAATCATAAAATTGCTATTTATTTTATCCTGTATATTGCAGGAATTGCCATCACATGCATACTACTGCAATATCTGGGACAAACCTCGGTTTATATTTCCGCAAGGCTGTTGATATTGATAGCAGTCATTGCCGTATTGTGTTTAGCAGCAGCCTATGGCAGTGAATGGATTCGCTATCACAAGGCTGGAATATCTTAAACGACTATACACATATATAACGGTATTATCACATAATAAAGCTATGGAGCTTTTCCGGTGAGCTTTGCTGGAAGGGCATTTATGATCATAGCGGTTTTCTTTCCTAATAAAGTGGTATGTTTCAAGATACAGTAAAATTAGAGCATGCCGCTCTTTTTTTATTTTGAGCATGGTAATCAGGAACCCGGCTTTTGGAAAAAAGAGACTGCATACATTTTACATTTACACGACTTCTCAATAGAAAACTATAGGTAGACGAAATACTTTGTGCTATAATATAAAATACGAGAGGAGTGTTTTTATGCTCAATTATTTCACTTTGAACAATTTAAGGACACTGATTCAGCAGCTACTGGATATCGCCTGTGTCTGGGCACTTGTCTATTACTGTCTGAAAATTGTGAAAAACAATTCGCGTACCATTCAGATTTTCAAAGGGATACTGCTGATTGTTATTATACGTTCCGCAGCCAGCTTTTTTGGGCTTCACACGGTCGCAACACTAGCGGATTCTATTATGAACTGGGGAGTTGTCGCCGTTATCATCATTTTCCAGCCGGAAATCCGGAGTATTCTGGAAAGGATCGGAAAGACGAATGTTTTCTCCCGTATTTCCACACTGACAATCAATGAGCGTGAGAATCTGGTGGATGAGCTGGTCAAGGCCTGTGCAGAAATGTCAAAGACCAAGACTGGCGCTTTGATTTCCATTGAACAGGGCCATTCCCTCAGTGATTATATCAAGACTGGAACACCGATGAATTCTGTCGTATCCAGTGAGCTGCTCTGTTCGATCTTTCAATATGGAACACCACTGCATGATGGTGCCGTTATCATTCAGGGTGTGAAAATCGCCTGTGCGGCTGCCTATTTTCCACCTACTACAAGAGAGCTGCCAACCAGCTATGGGGCAAGACATCGCGCTGCGGTGGGAATCAGTGAAATCACCGACTCCATTACGATTGTTGTGAGTGAGGAAACGGGAAATATTTCCATAGCTGAGGGCGGTAAGCTGACCGTGATTTCCGAAGCGAGCCTGCGGGAATTTTTGATGAATGTTGTCTGTAAGCAGCAAAGCGGAAGCGTTCATGAAAAGCAAGAGGAGCCGGTGGAGCAGGAACGTGTTCCAATGAGCGCTGATGGTAAGAAGCCGGGTGTATTTGCGCATTATTTCAAAGGCAAAAACAAGCGGGTGAAAAAGGAAACAGCCGATAATCGCTATACCAAGAAGAAAAAGGATGAGGATCACGGCAAAAAAGATAAGGAAGTTGTTGTCGTTGAACAGGAGGTTGACCGCCTGCATATAGAGGATCTTACACAGAAGCAGGATGAGAAGCTGGATGCCCTGTTCGAAAATATCGTAACGGATACGGAAAAGAAAGAGGAACCGGAGGCAGATACGGAGAAGCCAAAGGCAAAAAAACGCAAAACAACAGCGAAGAAAAAAACGGCTGCAGCTAAGGAAGCGCCAATCCCGGAGGCTGAGGATGAAAAGCCGGTGAAGAAAGCGCGCCGTAAAACGAAGAAAGAAACAAAAACAGAAGAGGCTGTACCGAAAAAGAAAAGCAGTACCATTATGACAAACATGGCAAATGATCTGTTTGATGATGTCATAGAGCCTGAGGCAATCGTTCTGCATTATGAAAAAGCGGATGATGAAGATACTCCTGAAAAAGATCATGAAAGGAGAGATTCCTGATGGCAAAGAAAAAGAAAAAGACACAGTTAAGCTCGGAGGGGAAAACCGAGCTGGCAAAGGCGATTGCTGAAAAAAGTCAAACCTTTGCGAAAACATATGCAAATGTGGAAATCAAGGTCGGAAAATTCTTTCGCTGGATCAGCGGCTGGCTGGATAAGCTGTTATTTAATCAGAAGCATGGTAAGGTCGTTGCCCTGATTCTGGCTGTTCTGTTTTATGTGACCTTCAATTCCCAGGGAGCCAACTTTCTGGAAAATGTGAAAAGTGCAGAGGATCTTGGCGATTTCCCTGTTTCACAAATCATATCCAATCAGGCATATGAGGTAAGCGGTGTACCGGAAACGGTAAAGGTCCGCATCATTGGCGATCTGACAGATATCAAAAGTGTGAAGCAGCAGAAAAATTTCAAGGTGATTGCCAATATGAGTGATCTGACTGAGGGCACCCATGAGGTAAAGCTGACAACAGAGGCAATGCCTGCCCGCGTGGAGGTTGTTTTAGAGCCTTCCTCCGTCGTTGTCACGATAAAGAAAAAATCCATTCGGCGTTTTACCGTTGGCTATGACTTTGTTAACCGCCAGCAGATGGATTCCATCTATGACCTGTCAGAGCCGCAGCTGCAGCAGGGAGAGGTTCTGGTGCGTTCCGATAGTGATACGCTGGATAAGATTGCATTTGTAAAGGCACTGATCAAGGTGGATAAGGATGTAAAGACGGATTTTGAAACCAAAGCGAATGTCGTTGCATATGATGCAGATGGGAACCTCATGAAGGTGGATATTATCCCGGATACACTGAAAGCCAGTGTCAAGGTGACCAAACCAAGCAAAGACGTACCAATCACACTGAATCCAACCGGTGTGATTCCAAATGATAAATCAATAGAATCCTATAAGCTGGATAAGGATCATGTGACAATTTATGCGAAGCAGTCCGTGCTCGACAGTATCGATGAGATACCAATTACGATACCGGCATCTACACTGACAAGCAACCGCGAAATCTCTATGCCGATCATCATGCCGAACGGCGTGACGAAGATTTCCAGCAACATTGCGAATATATCCATTAAGCTGACGGATACGAAGGAACGAGTAATTAAGGATGTTCCGATTGCCTTTAAAAACAGTATTGACGGCTTGAATTTCACGGTAGCGCAGGGAAGCTCCTCTACGGTCGATGTGACTGTTAAGGGGGCAAAGGATATTATCAGCAAGATTGAAAAGGGTGATATTGAGGTATATGTCGATCTTTCAAAAATTGAGAAGGCAGGTACGTATGAACAGCCTTTGATCGTAGAGGGCAAAAATAAGCTGGCAACCTACGTATTGAAGAATGGAAGCATTAAGGTGACTGCGACAGGCAGTGTAGCCGATGAATAAAAGGAAAGGAATGTAAAACACATATGGGAAAGTATTTTGGAACGGATGGTGCCAGAGGACGCGCCAATGACACGTTGACGCTGGATATGGCGGTAAGAATCGGACAGTATTTAGGATGGTACTACGGGAAAACGCGTCATGCGAAGATTTTGATTGGAAAGGATACGCGTCTTTCCAGTGATATGTTTGAAATGGGACTGGCAGCTGGTGCCACCTCCTGTGGAGCCAGTGTATATCTGCTGGGCGTCTGTCCAACTCCGGCAGTATCCTATCTGATTCAGAAGGAGCATTTTGACTGTGGAATCATGGTTTCCGCAAGTCACAATCCATTCCACGATAACGGCATTAAGCTGTTTAACGGAGAAGGGTGCAAAATGAATCCGGAGGTTGAGCTGGAAGTAGAGAGCTATATTGATGGATTGGTACAGATCGAAGTTGCACATAACGAGAAAATCGGAAGTGTTATCGAATGGGATGAGGGTCTGGAGCTGTATGAGTCCTGGCTGAAGGAAATCGTTCCGATGGATCTATCCGGCATGAATATTCTGCTGGATTTGGCAAACGGAAGTGCGACAAGCTGTGCTGCGGAAACATTAAGCGAGCTGGGGGCAACCGTTGAGGTCATCCATTCTGCGCCAAACGGGATCAATATCAATACCAAATGCGGCTCTACGCATCCGGAAGAGCTGCAGAAAATGATGAAGGAAGGCAATTATCATGTCGGCTTTGCCTTTGACGGAGATGCAGATCGCCTGATTGCAGTGGATGAAGACGGCAATCTGATCGATGGTGACCACACGATGTATATTTGTGGCTGCTATATGTTTGATAAGGGCATTCTGCATGATGATGTTGTTGTAACAACAGTGATGAGCAATCTGGGACTGTATCATGCTTTAAAGGCTAAGGGTTTAAAATATGAGCAGACTGCTGTCGGTGATAAATATGTGTTTGAATGTATGAAGGAGCACGATTATTCCATCGGTGGTGAACAGAGCGGGCACATTATCTTCAATGCGCACGCGAATACCGGAGACGGGCTGCTTACTGCCATGAAGCTGCTGGAAATCATGGTGGATACAAAGAAATCTTTAAAGGAGCTGTGTGAGGATCTGTTCATTTATCCACAGCTATTGGTGAACACACCGGTGAAGGATAAGCATGCGGCTCTGGAGGATAAGGAACTGCTTGCGGCGGTGGATGCGGTAGCGCAGGAGCTTGGTGACGAGGGTAGAATCCTTGTTCGTCCAAGTGGTACAGAGCCGTTGGTTCGTGTTATGGTGGAAGCCAAAACCGATGAGCTGTGTGCGGAGTATGTAAACCGCATTGTGGATTTCATTAAGGAAAAAGGACTATAGCATACTATGTGGGGCTGTTTGCCAGAGGATTATTCTGGTACAACCTTTTTTCATACCTATATGGAAATCTGAGAAAGGGATGCTCTAAAGGAGTGCTTTAAAATACAGGTTGTTTTTATAGTCGGTTCAAAATAGATTATATGATGCTGACATTTTCCTGTAATGAATTACTGTAAAAGCAGTCATACTACCTTCTATAACATCCTGTGCTCATGTCATGCTTTGAGATTATAAATAGGAACAATTACAGTGTGAAATGAAATATCCGTTTGGATTACAATTGAGAGCTTAGTGACGAAAAGAGATAATATCAGCTTCATTGTGACGAGGAATACCATACAGTGACCTATAAAGAGAAGAAATCGCGATAATAGAAGTATGAAAAGGAGGCGGTTTAAATGATACAGTTTGTAAGAATTGATCATCGGCTACTGCATGGTCAAGTATTGTATTCCTGGTTGAAATCAATCGTATGCGATACTATTTTAATAGCAAATGACAGTGTAGCAGTCAGTGAATCAAAAAAGAATGGTTTGCGATTGGCAAAGCCCGCAAATAAGAAGCTCGTTATGAAATCTATTGATGATTCCATACATGCGATTCAGTCAGGACTTACCGATAAATACCATTTGTTTATCGTAGTTGAAAGTGTGCATGACGTATATCGTCTGGTAAAAGGCGTATCCGGCATTACCTCAATCAATTTAGGAGGAACACTGGCAACCTCAAAAAGCAGACCTGTATTTTCACAGATCAATCTAGATGAACATGACATTAAGGAATTAAAAGAAATAGCAGAAAGTGGGGTTGAAATAGAGTATCGGCTCGTTCCGGGGGATACAAAAGTGAATGTGAATAAAAGATTGGAGGATATGAAAGAATGAATTTACTGATTACATCGATATTGTTATCCATTGTCGCTCTCATTGTAAATCTTGATTATTTCATCGGCAGCAGTATGCTGGCAAGACCAGTAGTTGCAGGGACACTTGTTGGATTTGTTATGGGGGATTTACAAACCGGAATCATGACAGGGGCAGCTATTGAGCTTGCATTCATCGGATCTTTTTCGATTGGTGCAGCTATTCCACCGGATATGGTGTCCGGTACGATCCTGGGAACAGCTTTCGCAATCAGTATGCATGCGGGAGCAGAGGTAGCACTGCCCCTGGCGTTGCCGATTGCAACCTTGGTATTGATTGTCAAAAATCTGGTTCATGTCGTCATAATGCCTGCATTTGCAACTGCAGCGGATCGAAGCGCTGAAAAAGGCAATTATAAAACGATTATGGTGATTTCCATCGTCGCAGGCTTTGTATACATTTTGATATCACAAATGATTCCTGTTGGGCTCGGTTTCTATTTTGGAGCGGATGTTATACAATCCATATTGAATAGCATACCGAAATTTGTTATGGATGGCCTAAGCATTGCGACAGGTGTTTTGCCTGCATTTGGACTTGCTTTGCTTTTGAAGCCGTTGCTGGACAAAAAAAGTATTATTTTCTTTCTGCTAGGCTTTGTACTTGTTGTATATTTGAAGCTTCCGTTAATGGCTGTTGCATTTCTAGGTCTGTTTATTGCCTTGGTACTTACCGGCTATGTACATCCGGAAGGACTTATGATGCAGAGCAGCAGTGGGCAAAGGGGAGAGGAGATTGATTATGAATCAGAAGAATTTGAATAATAGTATAATAACGAAAAAAGATTTAATTGGCGTTTTCTTTCGTTCCTTCCCTATAGAATGGTCTTGGAACTATATCAAACAGCAGAATTTAGGGTATGCATATGCAATGATTCCTATCCTTAATAAGGTTTATAAGAAAAAAGAAGACCGTATTGATGCATATCAGCGGCATCTTGAATTTTTTAATATTACACCTTGGCTTTCTACCATACCTTTAGGTATAACAATCGCCATGGAGGAGGCTCGTGCCAAAGATACAGCACATATCGATGCAAGTGCCATCAGCAATATTAAAGTTGCATTGATGGGGCCAATTAGTGGTATTGGAGATTCAATGTTTTGGGGAACCTTGCGAGTAATTGCGACTGGACTTTCCATCGGCTTTGCAAAACAGGGCAATATTTTGGGACCTATTCTGTTTTTACTCGCATTTAACATTCCTGCCTTACTGATTCGCTGGTTTGGACTGGTATACAGCTTCCGACTGGGAGAAGGCTTTGTAGATCGCATGCAGGAAAATGGATTTATGCAGAAGCTGACATTTGGGGCAACGATTGTCGGACTTCTGGTTATCGGCGCCATGGCAGGCTCATTGATCTCTTTGAATGTTTCCTATGCGATTGGAGAAGGTGAAACAGCCCAGACATTATCACAAATTGCAGATGAAGTAATTCCTAATTTCTTTCCTTTATTATCGGTATTTGGGTGCTTCTATCTCGTTAAGAAAAATATAAGACCGCAATATATTATTTTATTGATAGCAATCGTAGGAATCATAGGTGCTTATTTCGGATTCCTTGGTGTAGCATGATGAAGCATCTGGATATGGCTTATTATGTGAACTTGGAAGCGGAGCTTCTAAAACACGTAATGGATACATTTCACGAGAATACATTGCCTTTAAAAAATCTGGAATATGATTTTGATCAGATTGTTATATTTGCGACAGGCTCCAGCTCAAATGCAGCACATGCGGCAAAGACACTGTTATCAAACGTAACATGTAGAAATATAGAGATCAAAGAGCCCTCTATGGCATTAAACTACGATTTATACCTAAATAAAAAAACACTGTACTTTGCAATATCACAGGGAGGACACAGCTCATCCACGATTGAGATTGTGAAAGCAATACAGGAGCACCATGCATCTGTATATGTGATTACCTCAGATAAGCAAAGTCCATTGGCAAAGCTATCAAAGCATGTTCTTTTGCTTGATATACAGGAGGATATGCCGTTTGTTACTGCAGGAGAAAGTGCAACGATTGTATTTCTTTGGATGATTGGTTTATATCTGGGAAAGGGCTTGAAAAGCATACAGGACCAAGAGGAAGTTGAATGGATTAAAAATATCTATTATTTGATTGAACAGCTTCCTACATGTATTTCCTTTGTTGACGAATGGTTTAACCAAACAAGGGAAGAGCTTTGCAAGGCACAGCGGTTTTTGTGTATTGGATATGGTGCCAGCTACGGTGCGGCAAAAGAATTTGAAACGAAGTTTACGGAAACAGTACGTGTTCCAAGCGCAGGCTTCGAGCTGGAAGAATTTATGCACGGGCCTTACATCGGCATCCAAAAGGATGATTATATCTTTCTATTTGATCCATATGGTAAATTGACAAAGCGTATGGTTAAGTTAAGAAACTTTTTACAAAATCATTGTATGCATATTTTCTATTTCACACTGAATAAGCAGGATGATGATCAATCGCTCTGTATCCCTGTACAGACAGAGGAGAGGCTTAGCTGCCTACTATTCAATATTGTTGCACATTTAACTAGCTGGTATATCTCACAGTTGAAAAGGGTTGATTTATCAAAATCTTCCTATCCTGATTTCGATGTGATGATGAAATCAAAAATTTAAAGATTATGGGTAATTGACATTCATTTATGGTGAGGAGAAACGAGGAGATTGAATGGATACAAAACAGAATATACTGAAATATTTGCTGACAGAGGGTGATATAGATCCTTTTTCACCGAAAATTACAAAAAACAGTACGATAGAGATATCAGAACGGTTAAATATCAGTCGAACTCTGGCTAGTCAATATCTAAATGAATTGCATAAGCACGAGAAAATCGTGAAAATCATTTCCCGTCCTGTTCTATATTTATCGGTAGAAAAAATTGCAAGAGAGCTAAATACACATATCCGCAAATATGAATTTGAAGATATCGATGAATACAAGGAATGGTTTCTGCGTGTAAATGAAAACGATGGAATTGTAGGATCGAATGGTTCTCTTCTGTATGCGATAAAGCAGATTCAAACAGGCTTATTATATACAGATAACGGACTGCCTATTTTGCTTTCCGGTTATGAGGGCTCCGGTCAGAAATACCTGATTAGAAATCTGCTTTCCATGAATAAACGAAAAAGTCTTTTAGAGCGCAGCTGGAAGCTTGTATCTGTATATGTCAGTGATTATAAAGATGCGAAGGGTTTGTGTATAGAGCTTAATAAAGTATTGAAAAACACGGAGCATATATTGCTGTATTTGTACAATATCTCCTCACTCTCCCCTAATGACAGTGTAAAAGCTATTTCTTACCTAATGAAGCTAAAGGATAAAAAAACTCCCTTTAACTTTATTGTAGAGTTGAATGAAGCTGATCTGCCAGCCTATTCAAAAATAATTGAAGGAATCCCCATTCTAGCAAACATTCCTGCCTTGAAGGAGCGTCCAATATATGAGCGTCATGCCATTATACTGCATGTACTGGAAAATGAAACAGCCATACATTGTAAAAGGGTTATGATTGAATCTCTGGTGTTTGATATATTGGAACATCTCACTCTGGAAATCAATATCTCTACACTGCAGCGTATGATTAAGCAAATGATAGCAAGTGCCTATCATGAAAGCCTGCAGCAATCGGAAATGATTGTACGTATTCACAATCTGCCAAATGATGCAAGTCATGAATATTTAGAAGATCATATCTACAATAAGCAAAAAACGGAATATCTTGATTTACAGGAAGCATTACAGCTCACCGGTGATTATACATTATCTGCATTCTGCACTGCCTTCCTTCACAAATTCGAAGAAGAATGCATACAGGAGGCCGGAGATGTCCGTTCCTTTTGTGAAGGTCAGTTTTATGGCATACGTTCCTATATCAATGATCAGATTGATTCCTATTACTATAAGGAAATGAAAAAAACGATCATTATGCAGATTACGAAAGATATTTTGTCCTTATTTGAAGATTCCTTAAATATCTATCTGCCAACAGGATTTGCCTATTTCATAAGTCAATTTTCCGATATTACGTATTTGCAGGATGAATATCAAAAACTGATGCGGTTGAATGAAAAAGAGAGTATACAGGTTTTATTAAATTATCTTGAAACAAACTGCGCCAATGCATTTACCTATGCGAACCGGTTTATGAAGCAGCTAAATCAAAAAGGAAATGTTTCAATAAATCCGCTGACACTGATCATGACGACGATATGCATTGAATTTTTCAATCAGGGAAATCAGCAAAAGAAGATCGGTGCCGTTATCATCAGTCATGGAGTATCCACGGCAACGTCGATAGCGGATACAGCCAATTTCCTGTTGGGGAACAAGATTTTTACAGCGATGGATATGCCAATGTCTATGAACAGTAAGGATATGGCAGTAAAATTAAATGAATATCTAGATTTCAATAATCTATATGATTATATAATTATATTAGTTGATATGGGTTCTTTAACTGAAATCATGGACGATATTGATCAGAAACACAATTTTACCTATGGAATCATTAACAATGTGTCTACTGCATTAGCCTTGGAGATTGGTTCACGGATTAAGCAAGGGCAGAATTTCTTTGAAATTATTAAAAATACAGTCGAGAACATACAAAATGAGTATTCTATTATACAGCCGGCACAAAAGAAAAAGGCAATCGTTATCACGAGTGATTTGGGAAAGAAAACAGCATCAAAAATCGCAGCTCTGTTTAAAAACAGTCTGCCTGAGTAGCATCCGTTTACGATCATCGAATATGATTTTACTTCACTGCAGGAGAAAAAAACAGAGCTTCTTATTTTTAAGGAATATGAAGTGGTATTGCTGATTCGGCCAGAGGCACTAGATATAGAGGGATATACATGTCTTTCTTTGGAAGATGTAATCTATATGCGAAATTTAGATAAACTTAATATTGTATTGAATCAATATTTTACAAAAGAGCAAACAGCTGTATTTCACATGAACTTAATTAAAAACTTTTCTTTAGAGAATGTTGTTGAAAATCTAACAATACTGAATGCAAAGAATTTAATGGATCTGGTTGTCGATTCTGTGGAGAAATTGATTCAGAGTTTAAAAAAGAGCATAGATGCCAGAACCAGAATTGGTATTTATATACATATCTGCTTTCTGATTGAGCGACTAGTAACCAAAAACGAGATTCATGTGGATAAGGATATCACAGAAGCATTTTTAGAAAAAAACAAAAGGTTTATACAGATTACAGAACAAAGCTTTCACAATATGCTGGAAAGCTACAGTGTTCAGCTTCCAGTTAGTGAAATAAAATATTTGTACGACTATATCTATATCGAGGAGGAACAGCATGGATAGACATATTATTTTAGCAAGTCATGGGAACCTTGCGGAAGGCTTATATAATGCATTACGTATTATTTTAGGACAGGAGAAGCTTTCAAACGTTGCATATTTGAATTGTTATATGGAGGATACACAAAATGTAACAAAAGAAATTGAAACAATGCTGAATCGTTATGATGATGAAATACTGGTTTTTACAGACTTGTTTGGTGGCAGCGTGAACACTGCATTTTATTCCTGTATGGAAAGAAAGAGCTTTGAGTTGATTGCAGGAATGAATCTGCCATTATTGATAGAAACTGTTTTATTTCAGGGAACGATGCAGGAGCTGATTGCACATTTAAAAGCGAATAGCAGCCAGTATATTGTTTTTTTAAATAATACCGCGCCGCTGGCCGAAGATGAGAATTTCTAATGATTCAGCATGTACGTGTGGATTTCAGACTGGTGCATGGACAAATCATTCATTCCTGGTTAAAATCTACGAACTCCAACACGATTTTTATCTTAGATGATGAGCTTATGAGCGAGCCATATAAAATGAAAATGTTTAAAATATGTGTACCTCCGTTTGTGAATTTGGAAATGCATTCCATTGAAGAGGGCATTCAGGCACTACGCAAGCATGCAGGCGATAAGAAATACCGTTGTCTGGTATTGCTGCGTGATATATTACCATGCATAGAAGTGTGCGAGGCTTTGCATATCACATCATTTAATATTGGAGAAACGATTTATGCGCCGGATAAAAAAAGGATCGCAAATAGTGTGTATGTTACAGAAAAGGATGTTTGTGCTATGAATGAATTCTTAGTCAAGGATTGCAGTATTGATATCCGCCAGGTTAGTGATAGCCGCAAATCAGTGTTTACAAAAAAGAAGCTATTTACGTATGAGCCATAAGTAAGTTATAGGAAAAGAGAGGATGAAGAAAGCATGTTAAAATTTAATGAAGAAGAATATTTAAAGGGTGGAGCCTATACCATGTCATTGCTGGACAGCATGAAAGAGCTCGCTGTTCAAATCCATGAAAAGGGCTATACAAATATATTTTTTATAGGAATCGGTGGTACATGGGCACAGTTTCATCCGATTGTTTATGCGATGAAGAAATATAGTGATGCTGATATTTATTTGGAAAATGCCGCTGAATTTAATGTAAATGGAAACCGTCGTTTAACAAAGGACAGTCTTGTAATAACCGCATCAACATCCGGAAACACGAAGGAAGTTGTAGAAGCAATTGATATTTGTAAAAAAATCGGTTCTCATATAGTAGTGTTCACAGGCGATCCAAAATCAGTGTTAGCTAAACAGGCCGATGATCTCATTCAAAATAATGTTGCTGATTGTGAAGACAGCTATTTGATGTTTTATCTCTTTGTCTTAAAGCTGCTGCAGCTGCGTGGAGAATTTGATGATTATGATCGTTTTGCTGAACAAATGCATAAGCTGCATAAGAATTTGGTAAGAATTCGTGAAGAGTTTGATCCGATTGCGGATGATGTCGCAAAACGTTTTTATCAGGAGCCTTATAATATATATACAGGATCCGGAATGCTCTGGGGAGAAACCTATTTATTCACCATGTGTATTCTGGAGGAAATGCAGTGGATACGTACAAAAGCAGTAACTAGCGCTGAATTTTTCCATGGTACTTTGGAGCTGCTGGAGCCTGGCATGCCGGTTTTTGTAGTAAAGGGAGAGGATAATAACCGTCAGCTGGATGAAAGAGTGGAAAGATTCTGTAAAAAAATTACGGATAATGTTGTTGTATTTGATACAAGAGATTATCAATTTGAGGGTATTGATGATAAGTTCCGTGTATTGTTATCGCCGTGTATCTTAACAGCTATTTTGTCAGACCGTTTACAAAAGCATTATGAGAAATATACAAAGCATGACTTGAAATATCGCCGTTATTATCGTAAATTTGAATATTAAAGAAAACAGGGACTGTAAAGCTTGGAATACGAACAACAGTCCTTTTTCATAATATTAGAGAGTGAG
Organism: Erysipelotrichaceae bacterium 66202529; assembly: GCA_017161075.1. Taxonomy (NCBI): domain Bacteria; kingdom Bacillati; phylum Bacillota; class Erysipelotrichia; order Erysipelotrichales; family Erysipelotrichaceae; species Erysipelotrichaceae bacterium 66202529. Next base: position 1,259,446 of record CP046174.1, read on the forward strand.
GAAGTATTCATTCGTTAATTATTTAGAGTAAAGGATTGTAATCATATGCTATTCATCTTACGGGATGGGTTCTTTTCCTTTTCCGGAGAAATTGTCGGGAATTGTCGGAAATTGACAGGAAACATCTAGGCAAATGTGAGAAATCCATGTGAAAAGCAGCTACTTTGAAAAATAGCTTTTTTTTTCACATAATTTAGTCTAAAATAGGAGTATGAGGTGATGTTAATGAAGAAAGTAATCTGCGTTGTGGAAGACGAAAAGGCCATCAACGATCTAGTGAATCAGTATTTAAAAAAGGAAGGCTATGAGGTACGTTCTTATTATACATATGAAGAAGCAAGCGCACATGTAATGGATGATGATGTGCATTTGTGGATTCTGGATATCATGCTGGATGATAAGAGCGGTTTTGATTTGATAGAGGAAATCCGGTTACAGGGCAGGGATATCCCCGTTATTTTCATGTCTGCCAGAGATAAGGAATTTGACCGTATCATTGGACTGGAAAAGGGAAGTGATGACTATATTACAAAGCCCTTTTCTCCTAAGGAGCTGGTGCTGCGTGTAAACAATGTGATCAAGCGTGTTTACAAGGATGACAACAACCGTATTATGGTGGACGGTTATGAGTTGGATGAGGAACAGCGTAAGGTATTTGATCATGGTGTGGAAATCGATCTGACAACCAAGGAATTCGATCTGCTGATGCTGTTTATCAAAAACAAGGGAATGGCGTTTAACCGGGATAAAATTCTGACCAGTGTCTGGGAGGAAAATTATTTTGGAAGTGACCGTGTTGTGGATGATACTCTGCGAAGACTGCGTAAAAAGCTTCCAAATCTGAACATTCATACCATCTACGGTTACGGATACCGTTTAGGATAATGAAGCGTTTTAATGAATTTGTCAAACGGCTGTCTCTGACACAGCAGCTGTTTGCACTGATCTTTTTCTTCGTGACATTTTTTGCGGTTTTCTTCTTTGTCTATATCAACGGCAATGTTACCACGGTGATACGGGAACAGATGTATGGTACACTGGATTCCACACTGCAAAGCTGGGCGACGAGTGATGATATCAGCTATGATCAGCGGCAGTTTATTTTTTCAGCTGCAGGGATTGACAGCTTTATGGTACGGGTATCCAAGACGCTGGATGGGAGAACACAGGTAACACTGGCAGGGAAAAACACTTCTGATATGAATATGGACAGCAATGAAGGAAAATCCATAACAGAGGATATCGTCCGGGTGAATGAGAATTGTGCCGCAGGGGATATTCGCCATGGTATTGTGAAAAAGGTCAGCAGGGACAGGGATTCCTATTACAGCATTTATAAGGTGGCAGATGGTCAGCTGCTTGTAAGTAAGATGTACAGTGATAATATGGGAAAACTGGAAAATTCCCTAATCAACAGTGTCGTTTATATTACCGTGATTGTGGTCGGCTTCTTCTTCATCATCATGATGATGTGGGTACTGACACTGATTCATCCTCTGAATCAGATACGAAACTATATTGAACGTGTCAAGGTTGGTAAGGATGCCACCCTGCGGGTCAATCGCCGCGATGAAATAGGAGAGCTGGCAGATGCCCTTGTCAGCATGCGCGAGGAGCTGCGAAAGCAGGAAAAGACGAAGGAAGAAATGATTCATAATATTTCTCATGATCTGAAAACGCCGATTGCGACGATTAAGAGCTATGGGGAAAGCATAAAGGATGGTATTTATCCGTATGAGACCTTGGAAAAGAGTGTCGATGTTATAATTGAAAATGCAGACCGTCTTGAACAGAAGGTACATTCCCTGCTGTTTATGAATCGTGTGGAATATCTGATTTCTCAGGACTGTGAAGGAATCGGCTCCAATATGGAGGAAATTGTAGAAACCGTAGTACAAAATACGAAGGTGATCCGTTCGGATATCCATATACAAACCGATTTACAGGAGGTTTATTTTGACGGATTGGCAGAGCCATGGCGTGTTGTTGTTGAGAACATCATTGAAAATGCTTTGCGTTACGCAAAGACGACGATTGATATTCACTTGAATGAAGAGGATGGTCTGACAATTTCCAATGACGGTCCATGTATGGATGAGGATCGCTTAAAGGTACTGTTTAAACCATATGAGATGGGAAAAGGCGGGAAGTTTGGTCTAGGACTGTCGATTGTGGCAAAGGTCGTAAGTGCCAATGGCTATGAGGTTGTCGGTGAGAATATGGCAGAGGGAGTTATCTTCCGTATTTATAAGCCGGAAAAGCCTGTAAAAAAAGGCAGATAGAAAAATGGCTGCTTAATACGAATGGCTATCGTAAATTAACATAAAAATATAAGATAGGATCATAAGACTATAAAGGATGCAATATTGTTCAATTTCTGGATGATATTGCATTTTTTTGTCGTTATGTGACAGCAAATGCAGAACAGGAAATAAAGCATTTTGCGCATATGTGTCAGGAACGAGGGATACTGGAATAGTAATAAAAAGCTGTTTAAAAAAGCTGTACGCTATCTTAACTGTACTTGGGTATCAACGACATAATGAAAAAAACCGCAGACTATGCGGTTAGTAATCGTGTACATTGCTTAAGAGATCAACCGGCTTTTGGCAGATTAGCCTGGTTCCGTCACTATAGCCTTCCTCACGATCCTGCAGCTCCTCGATAAGTATGCGGCGCAGCTTGGCAATTCGTTTTTGTTTGTCTGTATCCGCAATGGCATTATGCGTTTCCCGGGGATCATGTACCAGATCGAAATATTGTTCTACACCAGTTTCACTGTACCAGATAAATTTATCCTGCTCTGTGACAATGTAATGATTGGAAAGCTGTGAATGAAAGCTGTGTTCCCCATGGAGATAGCTTCTGATAAAGGAGGCTTCCTGAAAAATACATTTCTTCAAAGAACAGCCGTCCACGGTATCCGGTACAGGAATTTCACATAGATCCAGCAATGTTGGCATGACATCACGCAGCTCAGTAATACCATTTACGGTATGTGGTATAACATCGGCGATATGTTTGCCGATATGCATTAGAAAAGGAATATGAGTGCTTCCTTCATATGGAAAAACCTTACGCCATAAATGATGATCAAACAGCATTTCTCCATGATCGCTGGTAAACAGGATAATCGTATCATCGTAAACACCGTCCTCCTTCAGCGCTGTCAGGATACGGCCAAGCTGATGATCAACATGCGTGATAGACGCATAATAGCCGGCCATAGCATCCAAACGCATAGATTCATCACAACAGCCATAGATGGAATCGGATATTCTTCCAGCAGTACCACAGCCCTCCTGCGGATCCCAGTCACCATCTGCGGGCAATCGCAGAGCCTTATCCTTATACATATCAAAATAGGTTTGCGGCGGATCCAGCGGCTGATGCGGTCGGACGAAAGAGGACATCAAAAAAAACGGTCTTGTCCGATCTCTCGTTTTCAGAAACCGGATACTGCGATCAGCAACCCAGTTGGTCGGATGCAGGCGTTCCTCATATATCCATGGATGTGTTACCCAGGAGTTGCACTCAGCACCGGTAGCGTTGATATCAGCGTCCTCACCCAGTGCATTGCGTAAATCATACAAATAATCATCTGTTACATCCTGATGCATCCAGTGGGGAATCTGCATATTGCGGTAACAACCCAGGTAGCCGTCATGCAGCTGCAGATTCTGAAACCCGCAGGTCAGTCTTGGAGGATGTACATGCATCTTGCCTATACATTGCGTCTGATAGCCGCTATTTGAAAACTCCTCCGCCATGTAATGCTGATAACGCCACTCCACCTCGTCAAGATAACCAACGCGTCCATGACGCTTTTGGCTTCTTCCGGTGAGCAGGGCAGCTCTTGCCGGTATGCAGCTTGGGGTTGCAGAATATGCGTTTGAGAAAAAGACACCATCCGCAGCCAGAGAATCCAGATAAGGGGTTTTAACATCCGGATGGTTCGCAAAGGATAAAGCATCCCCACGAAACTGATCACAGACAATCAATAGTACGTTCACATTCTGTTTCATAATTTCACCTTCTACCTGTTCATTATATAGGAAAGAGTGGAAAAAGGAAATGTGAAACGTTTTTTGTGACAATTATCTGAAAAAACAAGGCAAGAAAACCGTATCCTGAAAATGAATCAGAATACGGGAAGTGATGGTATCATTTTACTGGATGAAATTTTGAGATTGCAATGGTGATGAAATCGCACAGGATGAATCCTGTATATATCATCGTCATGCCCTGAGCATAGCTTGTGACAAGGAGGTTGGAAAATACCGGAAGTATCTGTATTCCACCTATGAAATTCATGAAGTATATAGCAAGAATGATAAAGTTAAATACTTCGATACAGCAGCGATTCGTTATATTTATTCGCTGATAGCAATGATGCAGGAAGAATAAAGAAATACCGATGACAAGATAGACTGTGCTATAGACGAAGAGATAGCTGTGTAAATCATAGGTCTGCTGCATATCGTATGTAACGAAAACAGGTACATATAAGGATATCGTTTATATAGGATAGTGGGCTTTTAAAATATAATAAAAGAACGTGATAATAGAAGGATGGTTCATCGACTGCCTAGTTTTACATATGGTATACATCATATGTGTTTTATGGATTATATTTGTTTGTTGGTATTTTGCTATGAAAATTATTGAATTATCTTATAAATCAAAGAAATTTCATATACTTTGTATTTATTTTCTTCGATTTATCTTATATAATGATGGTTGTCTGTTATTGTAAACAAATGTAAAAAATGTGAGTTTTGAAAAGAATTTCAAGATATTGCATTTTATTGTTTGAAAAGCAATATCTATAAAAAACAGAACAATATATGCATTGCATAAAACGCTTACATTCAGTAATATTTAGGTATGGAAAACATATCCAGATGAAGGAGGAAATTCATTATGAAAAAAATGGTAGCACTTGCTTGCGTTGGGTTAATGGCCGCAAGCGTTGTTACAGGCTGCAGCAGCAAGAAGGATGACGGGTCTTCTGGCAGCGACGGCGAAAAACGTGTCATCAAATTCGATGCGTTCTCTGGAGGAAACGGCGAAGAAGTTTGGAAGGAAATGGCAAAGGCATTTGAAGCGAAAAACAAAGATGTAAAGGTAGAGCTTCGCTTTGAAAAAGACCTGCCGGCAGTTCTGAACAAGGAAAACAGTAAAGGGGAATATTCCGATATCGTTTATTACAACCTGGGTCAGCAGAGCCAGTTTACAGAAACACAGTTAAACAGCAAAAAGGTAGAAGACATCTCTGATGTGTTCGCAGATGAAAACGTTAAGAAAAACATCAACCCGGATTTCGTAAACAACCCGGTATCTCAGTTCTATGGTGACGGCAAAAACTATCTGGCACCAATCATGTATACACCTGGTGGTTTATATTACAATGCAAACCTGGTAGGTGAAGGAAAGCAATATGAAATTCCTCAGACCTGGGACGATATGTTTAAACTGGGCGATGAGCTGAAGAAAGACGGTAAGGTATCTCTGTTCACATATGCAACAGCAGGCTATCTGGACAACACCATTCTCTCTGTTATTCAGGAAGCTGGCGGACAGGAGCTGTTAAGCAAACTGCTGAACTATGATTCTGCGGCTTGGAGCAGCAAAGAAGGTAAGATGGTTACCGATACGATTGGACGTCTTGTAAAAGACTACATGGAACCAAATACAGTTGCTAATGCAAACGTAAAAGACGGATTCACAAAGAACCAGCAGGCTGTTATTGATGGTAAGGCTTTATTCATGCCAAACGGTAGCTGGGTAGTTGGTGAAATGGAAGCTACAACTCCAAAAGACTTCAAATGGGGCGTAACGGCAGTTCCTGCACTGACAAAAGACGGAAAGAAAGCCATCACTACATTTACAGAGCAGTGCTGGATTCCTTCTGAAGCAAAGAACAAGGATGATGCAAAAGCATTCCTGAAATTTATCTATTCTGAAGAAGGCGCAAACATCATGCTGAAATACAACTGTGTAGTACCTATTAACGGTATCACAGACAAGCTGACAGGCGTTAACAAAGAGCTGTACAATGTTTATAATGACGAGAACGTAACTGCAGTTATCGGCGCATTTGCACCATTTGACTCTGCAGCAATCCCTGATGTAGACATGAAGAAGGTATTATGTTTCACAGCTGATGATATCAATACTGGTAAGACTACTGCTGAAAAGTGGAACAGTGAATTAGTGAAAACTTGGAAAACGATTAGTGAGCATCCAGTAAAATAAATTTGTGAACATGATTTATTGAACTAGCAGTGAGCGAATCGCTCACTGCTTTTTAGAAAAGGAGGGTTAAGCAATGAATAAAAAGAAAGCACAGAGAAGGTTTGTCTTTGCCTGCCTGGCACCGGCTGTCATCCTTGTGATTCTCTTTATGGTGATTCCTACCTTCAACGTATTCCGTTACTCTCTGTATGGGAAAACGGGTATCGTCGGTGATGCCTCGTTTGTAGGATTGAACAACTTTAAAATTTTATTTAGTGATGCGCGATTTATCGAATCTATGCAGAACATGATCCTGATCATTGTAATGGTGACATTGTTCACCGTTGTACTCGCTGTTCTGTTTGCGACCTTACTGACAAGGGAAGAATTCAAGGGAAAGAACTTCTTCCGTGTAATCTTCTATATTCCTAATATTCTCAGTATCGTTGTTATTGCCGGTATTTTCTCGGCTATTTATGCTCCGGATAATGGCCTGCTCAACAGCTTCCTTGAAATGATTGGGCTCGGTATGCTGCAAAAGCAATGGATGGGAGATTCCGGTATCATATTGTATTCCATTATCTTTGCACTGGTATGGCAGGCAATCGGCTACTACATGGTTATGTATATGGCTAGTATGTCGTCCATTCCGGAAAATCTGTACGAAGCGGCTGCTCTGGAAGGGGCAGGAAAGGTAAAGCAGTTCTTCATGATTACTCTTCCTCTGATTTGGAACAATATCCGAACGACACTGACCTTCTTCGTTATTTCCACGATCAATTTGAGCTTTATGTTCATTCAGATCAATACGAATGGAGATCTTGGAAGTGAAGTACCGCTGAACTATATGTATAACAAGGCCTTTGGAGGAAATTATTCCTATGGTATGGCAATCGGTGTTATTACCTTTATCTTCTCCTTCGCCCTGTCTGGTTTACTGAACAAAATCACAGAACGTGATGTTCTGGAATTCTAGGAGGTATGAGCTATGAATAAGAAAAAAATGTCGCCTCATGCCTGGTATAAGATCTTCGTCTATGTGGCAATGATTGTATTCGCCATCAGTATCATCGTTCCGGTTGCCTGGGTATTCCTGTCCAGTGTGAAGTCACAGCTGGATTTGGTTGGAGACCCCTGGTCCATGCCGACACAGTTTCTGTGGAGCAATTTTGTTGATGCGATGGAACAGGCCCGCATGGGAGAGTATTTCATCAATTCCGTATTCGTTACTGTACTTGGACTGATTTTCCTGCTCGTGCTGGCACTGCCGGCATCCTATGTACTGGCAAGATATCCGTTTAAGGGAAAGAAATTCTTCAATGCTTTATTTATGGCAGGTCTGTTTGTCAATGTGAATTATATCGTATTACCGATTTATCTGATGCTGTTTCAGGCGGATCAGCTGCTCGGTGTGGAGGTATTCCTGAACAACAAGGTAATGCTGGCACTTGTCAATGCGGCTACTAGTCTTCCGTTTACGATTTATCTGTTAAGCGGATATTTCAAAACACTGCCAAAGGCTTATGAGGAAGCAGCGCTGATCGATGGCTGCGGATATTTCAAAACAATGACGAAAATCATGATTCCTATGGCAAGACCGAGTATCATCACCGTTATTCTGTTTCAGTTCCTGGCGTTCTGGAATGAGTATATCATGGCCTTTACCCTGATGGATAAGGATAATGCGACCTTGGCTGTCGGCTTGAAATTCCTAATGGCGGATCAGCGCTCGCAGGCAAACTACGGTGTCATGTATGCAGGTCTTGTAATCGTCATGGTACCAACTTTGATTTTGTACATCTGTGTACAGAAGAAACTGACCCAGGGTATGAGCCTTGGAGGTCTGAAAGATTAGGAGTTACACGACTATGAAAAAAACATTCGGCAGAGTAACTTTGCCTGGAGAAAGCAATTTTCTGGAAGAAACAAAAGATTTACTGGAGCGCTGGGGGGCGGATGCGATTCGTGACAGCGACGGTACAAAGCTTGATGAAGGAATACGCAATCTGAATGCGAAGATATATACCACATATTTCGTAGCCAGAGGGCACAATGAATTTGCCCAGCAGCACATGGAGGAATGTCAGCAGATCTACCTGATGAGCGCTTATACACTGGCAGTAAATGAAGATGTCCGCATTGCGTTTGCGGCAGAATACTTCAACCAGCAGGTCACGCCGGATTATGATCATGATCCCAAACAGTGGTGGGAAGTCATTGACCGTACCAGTGATACAGTAGTTGATCCTGCAAGCTGGGAGCTGGATCAAAAACAGAATGAAGTTATCATACATCATGCGAACCCGTTTCATGAGTATACGGTCAGCTTTCTTGCTTATATTCTCTGGGATCCTACGCAGATGTACAATCATATTACCAACGACTGGGGAGATAAGCCTCATGAGATACCGTTTGATGTCCGCAAGCCGTACAGTAGAAGCTATGTTGTTGATTACTTGAAAGACTGGCTGCAGGAGGAAGAGAATAAGCGCTGCGATGTTGTGCGCTTCACGACCTTCTTCTATCACTTCACGTTGATTTTCAATCAATATGCGAAGGAAAAATTTGTAGACTGGTGCGGCTATGGTGCTAGTGTCTCCACGGAAGCGATTCTTGCATTTGAACAGGAAAAGGGCTATCGCCTGCGGCCGGAAGTCTTTGTCCAGAACGGATATTATAATTCCACCTTCTGTGTTCCAACGAAGGAATATCAGGAATATATCGATTTTACACAGCGCTTTGTCAGCGAACGGGCAAAGGAGCTGGTAGATCTGGTGCATGAAGCCGGTAAGGAAGCGATGATGTTTCTCGGTGATAACTGGATCGGAACCGAGCCGTATGGAAAATACTTTCCTTCTATCGGTCTGGATGCCGTGGTTGGCAGTGTCGGAGGCGGTGCAACTCTGCGCCTGATTTCCGATATCCCTGGTGTGAAGTACCATGAAGGCAGATTCCTTCCGTATTTCTTCCCGGATACCTTCCATGAAGGCAATGATCCGGTGATCGAAGCGGTGGATAACTGGTTGAGTGCCAGACGTGCCATCATGCGTAAGCCAATCGATCGGATTGGATACGGCGGGTATCCGAGTCTTGCTTATAAATTTCCGAAATTTGTGGAATACATTGAAAAGGTTTGTGAGGAATTCCGTCAGATTTATGATATCGTGCATGATCAGATACCGTATTGCGGTCTAAAGGTTGCCATACTCAATCACTGGGGGGCGCTGCGCAGCTGGCATGCCTACATGGTGGCGCATGGACTGTACTGTAAGCAGATTTATTCTTATAACGGTATGCTGGAATCCCTGAGCGGTGCCAGCGTCGATGTTGTGTTCCTCAGCTTTGATGAGCTATTGGAGCAGGGGATTCCGTCAGATATTGATGTGATTATCAATGCTGGGGATGCCGGAACAGCCTTTTCCGGTGGTGATATCTGGAAAAATGAAAAGCTGGTCAGCATGCTGCGCGCATGGGTTTACGAAGGTCATGGTCTGGTTGGAATCGGTGAACCGACGGCCTATGAGCATGGTGGGCGCTTCTTCCAGCTGGCAGATGCCTTCGGTGTCGATAAGGAGCTGGGCTTCACCCTGCATACAGATAAATACTTCCATACACCGTGTGCTACTCACTTCATAACAGAGGATGTTGTGGAGCCTCTGGATTTCGGGGAGGGTATGAAAAATATTTATGCCCTGCATGAGGATACGGAGATCATCGCTTATAACAACGGTGAAGTAAATCTGGCAGCACATGCCTATGGAAATGGACGCTGTGTGTATATCGCAGGGCTACCTTACAGCACACAGAATACGAGAATCCTCCTGCGTGCACTGTATCATGCAGCAGGAAAAGAGGAAGCGTTCAAAAAATGGTATGCGGACAATCTGTACTGCGAGGTACATGCATATCCGCAGTCAAAGCAGTATGCAATTTTAAATAATACAAATGAAATCCAGGAAAGTGGTGTGTATGACGGAGAGGGTACTCTCAAACATGTGACACTGCAGCCTGGGGAAATACGATGGATGGTGATGAAATAATGGAAACCAATATTGTAAGGAATATCATCATGGCAGTTCTGTTCTTTGTGTTCCTTGGCATGATCGTCATCGGACAGAAAAGTGTCGGTCTTGGCAATCTGGGATTGGAGATTGCCGGACTCGCCGGACTGCTCGCAGAGCTTTATATCTACAATCGGAAGTATAAATAAGAAGGAGGAAGTAAAATGGCAGATTTATCATTAAGACATATCGATAAGATCTATGATAATAATGTACAGGCTGTCTTTGATTTCAATCTTGAAATCAAGGATAAGGAGTTTATTGTTTTCGTAGGCCCGTCCGGATGTGGAAAATCAACAACTCTGCGTATGATTGCAGGATTGGAGGATATCTCCGCCGGAGAGTTTTATATTGATGACAAGCTGATGAATGATGTGGAACCAAAGGATCGTGATATTGCCATGGTCTTTCAGTCCTACGCATTGTATCCGCATATGAGTGTCTATGACAATATGGCATTTGGTCTGAAGCTGAAAAAGACACCAAAGGAAGAAATTGACAAGCGTGTTCGTGATGCTGCACGGATTCTTGAAATTGAGGATTATCTAGATCGTAAGCCGAAGGCGTTATCCGGTGGACAGCGGCAGCGTGTTGCGCTGGGACGTGCAATCGTGCGAAATGCGAAGGTATTCCTGATGGATGAGCCGCTTTCCAATCTGGATGCCAAGCTGCGTGTACAGATGAGAAGTGAAATTATCAAGCTGCATGAGCGTATCAATGCAACAACGATTTATGTAACCCATGACCAGACGGAAGCGATGACTATGGCGGATCGTATTGTTGTCATGAAGGCAGGCTATATTCAGCAGATCGGCACACCGAAGGAAATCTATAACAATCCGAAGAACATGTTCGTTGCCGGCTTCCTTGGGGCACCTGCGACTAATTTCCTGCAGGGAACCTATGAAAAGGATTCGTTTATATGCAACGGACAGCGGATAGAGCTTCCGGATATGTTCCATGAGGCTATGAAGCCGTATGATGGAAAAGCAGTTGTTATGGGTATCCGTCCCGAGGATCTGCATGGGGAAGGAATTGTTGCGGAAACATATCCGACCTCCCATTTTATGTTTGATGTTGAGGTCAGCGAGCTTCTCGGTCATGAATTTATCCTGCATGGACGTTTTGGAAAACAGCGTCTGGAGGCAAAGGTCGCAGCTCGTATTGAAGCAAGACCACATGAGGATATTGAGCTGGCTATGGATCTTAGCAAGGTTCATTTCTTTGATAAGGAAACAGAGGAAACAATTATTTAGGTTCTTACATCCCGTAAGGGATGCAGGCATTCCATCTGTTTGCCGTAAAGCAATCGTCCCTCCTCTTTCAGATATGTTGAACGGCAAAGCCTCCCTCATGCTTAAAAACAGCACTAGCTGCCGCATGACAGGGAGGCGGTTGGAAATGCGTATAGAATTTAGGAGGAATTTCATTCTCCTACTCGAATTGGAAATCGTCAGTAACCGGTATTTCATCACAGATACCGGTATTTTTTTACTTTTCCACCATTTGTGGAAAACAGTGTGGAAAAGTGGAAAACCTCTTTATAAACGATATATATCATGGTATCCTAATAGCAGGAAGGTGATTATGTGGAAAAACTACCCCCATTAGCAAAGGTTTATGAGGCCTGCAGTGCACTGGCAGATGATCGCATCATCCTTAAGGAACAGGAAGCACTTGTAGATAGCAGTGACTATGCAAAGACGTATACGGTCAGATTTTATGATGATGAGGCTTCCAGCAATGATAATGCGACTGTTTGGCAGCATTATCCCGGCTATCCCATAATAGCACTCTGGATGAAAAAAGGCATACTTCCAATAAACACAAAGATATTACCGGCATTTGCTGGTGTCAACTGGAAAAAACGCAATACAGCACATAAAAACCGGTATGATGAGGTTATTGAAGAATTTCTTGCGGACTGCGAAGAGCAGGGATATGATGTGGAAGAAATCCGCAGGAGTATGCAGGAAATATTGGAGGCAGTAGCTCGGCTTCCCTATACAGTAAAGGGAAACAGAGCTCCGCTCATTCGTAAGTAAATGAAAACAGCAGCCAATGCAAGACTGCTGTTTTTATTTGTGATCCCTTACTGATGCGTTTCGAAATACAGTATTGCAGAATATAATGTTTGATATGATTGTATACAGATAATCCGCTTTGCTCTGTATGCTGTCGCATGAATTATATATTCTTGAGTTCAATCTGAAGCTGTGTAATATACTCCTCCTGTATCCGTGTTTCATGGGTATCAATAACGAAGAATTCCATCATATGGTTTCCTGTCACATATCCGTTTTCCTTACAATATTGCAGCATTTTATGCAGATGCTCATAGGATTTATCTCTTGCCCCCTGATAATACAGATTCAGATAGGTTCCTGCAGGCAGTGTGAATTCCCATTCCTGTAAGGATTCACCGGCAATAAAAACAGAGGTTGCATGAATCTGGTTATCGTCGGAAATCTTCAGAAAAAAGCCGGTGTTGAAATTAGCAATCGTATAAATGTTTTTTTCATATTCCTTAGAGAGCTTCATCAGCTGGTAATCCACATCATCGTGTACCGTATCTGTTTTTAGAGCCACACACTTGCGCTGCGGCAGCTTCAGCAATTCCATCGTTTCCATTGGCAGCTGCTGACAGGCCTTCAAGGAAGCCGAACGGTGTAGGATATCAATTTTCAACTGATACAGCTCCTCAATTTTTTTATTTATGATGCGTTCTTCCTCCTCCATAAATGCCAGGCTGTTGGCGATTGTTCGATTTTCCAGATATTCCCGAATACTTTGCATGGAAAATCCCAGGTTTCTAAGATCTCGGATCACATTTAGCCGGTGTATATCACTTGTTGTATACTGCCGGTAATTGTTTTTGTCACGCATAGGATGCAGAATACCAAGCTCCTCATAATATCGCAGAGCATCCTGTCCGATATTATATAATTTTGATATTTCGTTGATTTTATAGTATGTTTTCATAATTACCTCTTGACTCTGGTATTATACCAGGGTTTAAGATAAATATGCAAGTGAGGTTATATTATGAATCATAAAAAACAGTTTTTCAAATTTGTAATTCCCAGCGTGGTTTCCATGCTGGTGTTCAATCTGTATACGATGGTAGACGGCATTTATGTGGCCCGTTTTGTCGGTGAGCATGCATTGTCAGCCGTAAATATTTCCATGCCATATGTTAATTTTATCTTTGCCTTTTCCATTCTCTTCTCTGTTGGAACGAGTACGGTCGTAGCCATTTATCGTGGTGAAAACAATATGAGAAGCGCAAATGAAACATTTACGAGAAATACGATTTTTCTGACCGTCTGTGCCTTGATTATTACTTTTCTGGCACTGGTATTTCAAAATGAATTGGCACTGTTTCTAGGAGCCAGTGAAGCAACGCTTCCGTATGTTCATGATTATCTGGGGATTCTCATCTGGTTTACGTTTTTCTTTATCGTATCCTATTCTATGGAGGTGCTTGTTAAAACAGACGGATTTCCAAAGCTGGCAACCACTGCGGTAACGGTGGGAGCGATCACAAACATTGTGATGGATTATATTCTGGTTGTCCATGTTGGAATGGGGATTCGTGGTGCAGCGATTGCGACAGGCTTATCACAGGTATTAACATTCACTGTATTCACCCTTCATTTCCTGGGAAAAAAGGGAACCATTCACTGGTGTAAAACTACGATGGATTTGACCATCTACAAGCGGATCATACCGATTGGCACAGCAGATTTTATAACGGAGCTGTCTGCAGGTACTATTATTTTTCTGTTTAACCATGCGATTTTAAAGCATATCGGAGATAGCGGGGTCGTTACCTATACGGTTATAACTTATATTTATAATATCGTGATGATGACGTTTACCGGTATATCTCAGGGAATGCAGCCGCTTGTCAGCTTTTACAGAGGACGCAAAGAGGAACGAGTATGCCGTCTGTTTCTGCACTATGCCCTGATTTCCACACTGGTCATGTCAATTATAGCATTGGCGGTATGTCTGATTATGACACCTGTGCTCGTATCCATATTTATTGATTCCTCACGTACCGTCCTGTACAATGATACCATTCATGCCTTTCGGATATATTCTCTTTGTTATCTGGTAATCGGCTACAATATCGTATGCAGCGGTTATTTTGCGGCTGTGGAAAAAAGCAGATACTCGTTCACGATTTCACTGCTTCGCGGGTTTGTCTTTATCGCTGCTTCCATATGGATCATGGGCGAGCTGTTTCAGGGAGAGGGAATCTGGTATGCGACGCTGGTATGTGAAAGCAGTACACTCCTGGTCAGCATCGGATGTATGCTTCGCAGCAGGAAAAAAACACAGGTATCTTCACAACAGGTAGTGCAGCAGGTGTAAACTAAAAAAGCGGGTTATATGGCAATCCCGCTTTTCTATTCCACTTCTGCACACTTCAAATCCTCCAGAAGATAAAACAGACGCACCTTATCTTTCTCCGACAATTCAATTTTTGGATTGTACAGATAATGCTGTAAGACATCCGCATCCTTCAGGAGCTCAGACATCGGCCCGTCATGCCGCGTCATTTTATCAGAATGCACGGAAATCATATGTGTCAGTATCCGGATTTCCTCCTCACTGAATACCTCCAGCTTTTCCAGCAATCCCTTTGCATACTCCGCACTTCGCTGTGCATGACCTGCATGCGGACAATTCAATGCGTAAAGTGAAATATCGTGCAGCATGGCAGCGATACAGCACAGCTCCACATCCAGCTTTCGAATGGTTGCCAGCATGGCAGCTGCCTGTGCCACTCCGTATGTGTGGATATAGGCGAACTTGCGTTCCTCCTCCTTGTTGAGTTTCTGAATGATAGCGTCGCTCTGTTCACGAATAAGCTCTAATCGATCCATGACATCACATCCTTTCCTCTATTGTATCATTTCCGTACAGGATATGCACAGTCAAAAAAAAGGATCATGCACAAGGTCATGATCCAAGAACGGTTTTTCTTACGCTACAGTTACGTTAGCAGCCTGC